>JAEEJK010000026.1 GCA_016281815.1 Prevotella sp.
CTGGCCCTGCGCGAACTGCAGGCATATCTTGAGGAATTGCCCTACGTAGAGGGGTTCAAGAAGAAATTAGAGGAGGTCTCCACCGCGGAGGGTTTCTACGAATGGTCGTTCTACCTCATCTTCTCCATGCTCAACGTCTACGTTCAGACGCAGGTGAAGTGTGCCCGTGGGCAAGCCGACATGGTGGTGTTCATGCCCGACACCATCTACGTGATGGAACTCAAGATCAACGGTACGGCGCAAGATGCCCTTGACCAAATCAACGACAAGGGCTATGCCCTGCGCTATGCCACAGACGGCCGACGCGTCGTGAAGGCCGGCATCGGTTTCTCTGTCGAGAAACGTGCCATGACCGACTATATCATTGAAGGTTGAGGTAGTTGAACAAACGTAGAGAAACTTGAGTGAAGTTTCCCACCAGGACGATTGGGCAAGGGCGAATATGTCTTTATCTTTTTCAACGGACTAAATTCATAAAAAAGTAGAAATATCGTTGCCATTTGTAGAAAAAAAAAGTACCTTTGCAACGATTTACTGATGATAATGAGAGACTTATCTCTTACAGCCGACTTCACCCTTTATTATAGCGGATATTCGAATTGTGTAATTAATAATATAGTTAGAAAGATGAGAAAGTTAATTGTTTTCCAATTGATCCTTTTGCTGTCGCTTCCAGCGCTGGCCGATAAACCGTTAACGTTAGATTCACGACAGGTGCCCGTCAACCGTGGCGGGGAGGATGATGGCACAGTCTGCTTGTATTTTTTTGAAGACATGCCCTCTGTACCCTATATCTCCGTGGCCGATTTCCAGGCACTGATGCTCCCTGGCACCACGATTAAAGTGACCAAAACCGGCAAAGGGGAATATCTCCTCGAGGGCCCGTATGCCAATGCCACAGTGAACACGGTGAACGACCAGTTCTCGTCGGACGACTACATGGCTTTCACCAACCTGATGGGGCAGGTGCAAGAGGGGATGGACAACGTCGGTTTCGGTGGTGCACCCTTCTTACGCTACAACCATCATGAGTTGACACCAGCCTCGGCTACAGTTACCTTCGATTTCAGCAAGTACGGCATCGACCTGCGCGGCGACGAGAAGGCTGTGTATTTCCCCTTCGCCACCATCTCTGACATCTTCAGCGATATGGATTCCCACCTCGCCGGCTATAACGGTGAGAAGGTGATTGTACTGACAGGTGATGATGCCGACAATGTTGCCAAGTTAGAGCCTGAGAGGGCCAAGGAATTGTTGGAGACCGAGAGCCGCGAAGAAGACATGGCTGCATTCTGCTACGCCGAACTATGTTTTGTCATCGACCACTTTTATGGCATGCCAGGTCGCTCGCCTCTCGAGAGTGGCATCCGAAAAGACGGTCTGGACAAGACGCTCGACGTCATCGAACATGGACCGACCATCAAGAAACTGCTCAAGAGCACCAATACCAACGAGTACTTTTTCGGCATGAAAAGCCTTCAGGTGCTGCTCCATGACGGTGGACATACCAACCTGATGGTCGACTTTACCCTCTTCATGGCTCCAGCGGAAGAATACGAAATGGAAGAATATTTTGAAGAATGGAAGGAGGGGCATAAAGTATTCGAGGACACATATCCCTACCTGTACCAGCCGCTGATGGACCTTATCGAAGAATATATGGAAAATACTAAGAAGGAAGTGATCAGTATGTATCGTCCGTCAACATCGGATGAAACCTATTACAAGGAAGGCGATACAGCCTTTTTGATGTATGATTCGTTTGGCCCGATTAACAGAGAAGCGTGGAAAGAATACTACGAGAATGGATGCCAAGGCGAGACACCTGCCATCGACGAAGAGTACAAAGGTGACCTGAGCGTGGTGCTCGATGCGCTAAAGCGGGCCAGCGAAGACCCAGAGGTGAAGAACCTCGTGGTAGACCTCGCATGCAACACAGGTGGCGACTTCGACGTGTTGATGGCCATGTCGGTACTCATGGGCGGGCCGAACTATTACTACAGCGAGAACCTTGTGACCGGGCAGCGTCAGATAGCCTACTTTGACGTGGACAGCAACTTCGATGGCGTTTTTGACGAAAAGGACAAGGATGTGAAGTACGACCTCAACATTGCCATTCTCACTTCCGACGTGTCGTTCTCTTGTGCCAACTTCTTCCCCTCGATGATGCAGGACGCGGGATTCCCCATCATCGGCGAACGGAGCGGTGGTGGCTCCTGTGCCGTACATCCATTCATCACCCCAGAGGGAATGCAGTTCCAGATATCATCTGCTCGCGACCGCATCGCCAACAAAAACTGGGAAAACATTGACAGTGGCGTGGAGCCCGACCTCGTGATTGACGTTTCTTCGGGTGACTATTCTTTATTCTATGATGTTGATGCCATCAATGCATTGATCAATAACTACAGTAACTTTACAGATTCCATGGTCAGCCTCAACGCCACCAGCCATGACGGCAGCCACGTGTATTACGACTTGTCAGGTCGCAAGATTGTTGGTCCCGTAACCAAGGGTGTATATATTGTGAATGGCAAGAAAGTGGTGAAATAGTTAAATATTTGAACCAAATCAATGGGAAACCTTATCAAAAGTTGTCTGAAAGGATTGGCGATGGGTGTCAAACCGTGGCTGCTGTTTGGCATCCTTCTGCCCATCGTATTCTTCATCTTCCACCCTGTCGACCCCATGGTGGTTCTGGCCGTGTCGGTCATCGGCGTGCTCGTCTATTTCTCCACGAAATGGAAGAAAGAGGCACCCGCCGCCCAACAAGCCACAGAAGAGGCCATGCGTGCCGGTGTGAAGTTTGAAGACCCCCACCCCACAGACGAAGACAGAGAGAGTCCCCTCAAACGCTACAAGAACAAGTATTACACCGCTCTCTGGACCTCCATCCTCTCCGCCTGCATGATGAGTTGCTCCTATCAGATGATCTACAACACCACTGCGAGAAGGTCATCCTCTGTAGCAGCCATCCCTGCCCAACCTGCCGCCGATGCCGCCACTACCGGCCGAACAGTGGCTGTAGCGGACACCAATGCCACGACTGTCTGGAACGCCTCCAACATCGAGATGGTGCATCTGGAGGATGCCAGTCAATATGTGACCAACAGCGACAGCATCCTAAGTGAGAGTACTGTAGCAGCACTGAACGCCCAACTGAAGGACCTCGATTCCATCGTGGGCGTAAAACCAGCCGTGGTGGTCTGTCACCGCGTGGGCGAAGGCGGCACCTACCGCACTGCCGTTGATCTCATCAACAAGCATCGCATCGGCAACAAAGATACAGGTCGCGGCATCTGTATCGTGGTGGCGTATGGCCAGCACCAATACACCATCGCCCCGAGCCAAGACCTGGAGGCCGACCTGACCGACATGGAGTGCAGCCAACTGGGGCGCAACTGCCTCCAGCCCTATCTGAAGAGCGAACTGCCAGACAGTGCCCTGCTCTATCTGACCCAGGCGCTTTGCGAAACTCTGAAAAGCAAACAGGTTGATGACGGAATGGACATCTCCTCGCTAAAGAGCGGAGGACTGTTCAGTGGGGAAAACGGCACAATGATGCTCACCATCCTCATCCTGTGCATGATTTTCGGCATCTATGATGACAAGAACAAATGGACCAAACCAGCCAAACCCATCGCCAAAGCACTTACCCAACCCGATGAACCAAGGGAAGAAGAACCTGAGAAAAAGGAAACGCCACGTCCCGCTGCCCCCCAGAAGCCCAAGGGCGGACACTATGGAGGCGGTTCGTCGGGAGGAGGAGGAGCCACCGGGGGATGGTAAATGAGGAGTTTATACACAACAACGATAAAACAGAAACGACATGAAACTTCGCACCTTATTTTTCGCTATCGTACTCAGCATGACTTTGTCGCTGACCACGTCATGCTATACCAGAACAGGATGCATCAATCAGATGGAACATCTGCGCAACGACCTGCGCGACAACAGCGCCTACTATACCATTCAGGATTGGGAAGACGCAGCCCGGAAGTTTGGCGACATTCGCAAGCGCATGACACGCTACCGCTACACACCCGAGCAGCGACGCCAAATAGGTGAACTGGAAGGACAATGTGCCCGTTATATGGTAAAAGGCATCAAGGATGGCGCCATCAACGGTATCATGGGTGTTGGCAACGAGATACGCGGCATCCTTGATGCGCTCGGCATCAAATATTGATTATTTGTTAGAAGTTAAGTAGTTAAAGAAGTCAAACTTGACTCCTTTAACTACTTAATTAATTCAATCCTCTTTAAAATGAATGGTTTCCATATACCGGCGAATCACATCGGGTTTGCCGGTATGTTTTCCTTTATCCTCACTGAGTTTGCAGGTGTCGTTGTAGAAATCCCATGACTCAGTGATTTTGGCGGCCACCAGTTTGATGACGATATTCATGGGCACCACCCCCTCGAAATCATTGGTGAAATGCGTGCCGATGCCAAACGACGGCAGGCACCAGTCCTTGGCATACTCATGGATCTTGATGGCACGGTCGGTGTCGAGGGCATTGCTGAAAATCACTTGCTTTGAACGTGGGTCGATGCCTAATGACTTGTATTTGGCAACAATTTTCTGCAACTGCTCATAGTTGTCGCCGCTGTCGATGCGGAGTCCCTTGAAGAGGTTGGCAAAGTCCTCTGAGAAATTGAGGCTGAACACATGCCAACCGAAACTGTCATAGAGAAATGTTCCCAATGCACCGCGGAACGTGTTCCGCCAAGCCTCCATCGCCATGTAATTGGCCATCTGAGGGCCATACATCGCTGCGATGGCGCAAATGAATTCATGCGCCATCGTGCCCACCGGCGTGAGGTCATACTTCATGGCGAGATAGACATTGCTCGTACCCACAAACGTGCCACTCCACTGCTGTGATTTCTGGCAGTCGTTCATCGCTCTCACCACCACCTCTTCGGCTTCGAACGAAGCGCGGCGGCGTGTGCCGAAGTCACTGTAGCAGCAGCCTGCCCCCAGCAGCCTGGCAGCCTTGTCGTAGGCTTTTGTGTAATATTTCTCATAGTCGAGTTTGTCGGTCTGACCTGTCATGATGTAGAACAGTTCTGAGATGATGGCGAGCAACTTCACCTCCAAAAGGATGGTGTTGGCCCAATAGCCCTCAATCTCGAGGTGCAGGTGTCCCTCATCGTCCTGCCATGTCCGCACCCAGTCCTTACTGAAACGAAAACCCTTGAGATAGGGATAGAACCAATTGGGGATGTAATAACATTTCCGTTTCAGGAAGTCAATTTCCTCCTGGGTGACAGTCACACTCTCCAGCGACTCTATCTGTCGATTGAGTTCGTCAGCGAACCCCTCAGGATAGACGGTGTTGTTGCGGTCCACGAACATGTATTTGACCATGGCCCGTGGGTAGTTGTCGATGACAGCACAGCACATGGAAAGTTTGTAGAGGTCATCGTCGGTGAAATGGGTGATGATTTGTTTCATATCTGCTAAATGAAGTGATGATTTTCGGTGCCAAAATTAATAAAAATCCATTTAACCATATCATAAAACGCATCTTTTTTCACATAAATGGACCATCATTATCGGAAGATTGGCTGAGAGAAAACGCCGTTTCGTTGAAAAAAATAATGATTCTTTGTCTTTTTCCTTACTTTTGCCAAATCATAAAAACTAAGAACAAAGAGCAAACATGAAACGAATCATTACCACATTCATTTTTTGCATATGTGTATTGCTGGCCTATCCAAGGTATATTGGTGACCTCAACAATGACAACAGACTCAATGTCTCTGATGTCATGCTATTGGTCAACATTGTGTTGGAAAACAACAAGGACTATGAATTGGTTGTGGCAGACATCAACGAAGACGGGGCTGTGAATGTCACTGACGTGATGTGCCTCATCAACATCATTTTGAAAAATGAAGATCCAAAAGAGATTGAAGAGGTTGACGCACTCTATATCACTTACTCCGATGAGGGTGCCACCTACAAAATGCCCTCATCTTGGAGAAGCGATGTCACCGTGAGCATCAGCGGCGGACATGTGGATGTCGTGAACACCAACGCCACGGATGAGTATGTAACCGTGCTCAGCGGTTCCTGTAGCGATGGGTCGCTTACCTATACGGGTTCCTTTAAAACTACGATGCGGCTGAATGGTCTCACGCTCACCAATCCCAATGGCGGATGTATAGACATCGAGGACGGCAAACGCGTAAGCCTTGAACTGGCCGACGGAACAGTCAACACCCTCACCGACGGTGCCGGAAGCCAAAAGGCGGCCCTCTATTGCAAAGGACATCTGGAGGTCAGCGGTGGCGGCACACTCAACGTGACGGGAAATCTGAAACACGCCATCAGGTCGAAGGAATATATGGAACTGAAAAAGACCACAGGTATTATCCATATCCTCAGTTCGGCAAGCGACGGCATCCACGCAGGACAATATTTTGAGATGAAAGGTGGAACAGTCACCATGGAAGAAATAGCAGGCGACGGCATTCAGTCAGAAGCACTGCTTGAGGGTGATGACAATGACGGTCAGTTGTTCATCAAGGGCGGCAAACTCGACATCACCCTGACTGGCGACGACGTTTCTGCTCTGAAATGCGACTCTCTCATGACCATCAGTGGAGGCGAGTTGACCATCACTTCCAGCGGCAATGACGTGAAAGCGATCAAGTCGAAAAGCGACATCCACATCAGCAACGGCACTCTATCCATCACCCAGACAGGCAGTTATATAATCAATGAGGTGACAACCGACGGGGAAACCACCTACGACCCATCATACACCACCGCCATCAAGAGCGACGGCAACCTGATGGTGACGGGAGGCAACATCATCATCAACAACACCGCTGAAGGAGGTCGTGGCCTCGCCGCCGACGGGGACATCACCGTCTCGGGAGGCACACTCAACGTGACAGCCAATGGCGAAGGAGGAATTCTCGACATCAGCGGCCCCACCACCTCATCCAAAAGTTACCGGTTATATGTGTCACTGCCCACCAGCGGAAGCGGGGGAAATCCGTTTGGCAGCCGGTCGGCATGGACCAATGTCTATCTCTACGACAGCAGCGACAACATGGTGGGACAACTTACCAACCAAGCCAGTTTCACTGTCAACGGGCAGACCAAGACATTCTATTACTTTGACTTCGGCACCGAGACATCCGGAACCTACTATTTCAAGAGCGACAACTACACGAGTGGCGGTGGGTTTGGCGGCGGTTCCACCTATGCCATACGAAGCGCATCTTTCAGCATCAGTCTCACAGGCAGCGACGTTTTCTACAACATCAGCAACAATTATCAGACCAGCAGCGCCACCCGTACCTACACTATCAGCGATGTGACCTCCACATATGCCAATGCAGCCACAGCCACGGCAGAGGGTGAGACCTACAAGGCTTTCTGTCTAAAAGCAGACGGCGACATCACTATCGAGAACGGCGACCTCACGCTCTCACACAACGGCATCATCAGCAAAGGCATAAAAGCCGACAACACCGTCCGCATCAACGGCGGAAGCATCAACGACACCGTTGGAGGCACCTATATGATCATTGGTACTGACCCGTCATACAGTACAGCCATCAAGACACAGAACTACATCGGAACTGGTGGAGAAGTCATTGTAACGGCTACAGGTTCTGCCTCACGGGGCATATCCGCCGACGGAACCCTGGACATCAGTGATGGCACCTATGACATCACGCTCAGTGGTGATGGAGCCACCTATACCGGAAATGGTGAAACCGAAGGAGCCGGCAGCCGAGGTCTGAAAAGTGACGCCAACATGACGCTGAAAGGTGGCACCATCAATATACAAAGTACAGCCCGGGGTGGAAAAGGCATCAAAGTGGGCACGAGCAGCGTCACGGGTGAGAATGGCGCCCAACTCACCATTGGCAATTCGACAGTTGCCGGCACAGGTCCTACCCTCACGGTGGTAACCACTGGTTCTTACCTGAGCACATCCAGTTCATCAGGCGGTATGGGCGGCATGATGGGAGAAGACTTCATCGGCAGTTGCAAGGCTGTGAAATGCATGGGTCCCATCACCGTCCATGGCGGCAACATCTACCTGAGCACAAACAACGACAGTGGCGAGGGCCTTGAGAGCAAGTCAACCATTACCATCAATGGTGGGACGATAGAAAGCAACACTTACGATGATGCCATCAACGCCGCATCCACCATCACCTTCAATGGCGGCAACACATGGGCCCACGCATCGGGTAACGACGCCATCGACTCCAATGACAAGACAACTGGCATTGTCATCAACAATGGTGTGGTGATAGCCTCAGGAACAAGTTCACCAGAAGAAGGTTTCGACTGTGACAACGCAGCCTTCATCATCAACGGAGGTACGGTGATAGGTACCGGAGGTTCACAAGGTGGTGGTGGAATGGGCGGCAACCAGGGTGGCGGCGGAATGCCTACAAGTGCCACTCAAGCATACGCCACATTATCCTCCGTCTCTCTCACCAAGGACACCTATCTCAGTCTGAAGGGCAACAGCGGAACGGTGATTTTCAGTTACAAACTGCCGAACACCACCAGGCAGTCGACCATATTGGTGAGCAGTCCACAACTGAGCAAAGGACAAACAGCCACCATCGTATATGGCAGTTCATCCATCAGCAATCCCACCAGCAGTATTTGGAACGGGGCTTATACCACCGGAGCCACGGTATCTGGCGGAACATCATCTTCCGTGTCACCAAAGTAAGGGCACGACATGTGTGATACAGTTAATAGTTTACAGAAAGTCCGCCAAAAGTGGCGGGCTTTTTTGATGAAAACCTCATAGATTCACTTGAATGTCACAAAGATTATGTAACTTTGCACAACCATTGTTTCTCACTAAAATAACAAAAAACATATCATCATGCTTATCATCAACTCATACGATGAATTTGCCTCGCATCTGGGCGAGGAACTCGGTCACTCCGACTGGCTGCTGATCGATCAGGAGCGCATCAACCTCTTCGCCGACGCCACACTCGACCACCAGTGGATACACGTCGATACAGAAAGAGCCAGCAAGGAAAGTCCTTACAAGAGTACCATCGCACATGGTTACCTGACGCTGTCGGTACTCCCCTATCTTTGGGCACAGATCATCCAAGTGAACAACATCAAGATGCTCGTCAACTACGGCATGGACAAGATGCGCTTCGGCCAACCTGTGGTAACCGGCAGCCGTGTGCGGATGGTGACAAAACTGCACAACATCCAAAACCTGCGCGGCATCTGCAAGACAGAGGTCGACTTCAAGATTGAGATAGAAAACCAACGGAAGCCCGCCCTTGAGGGCATCGCCACCTTCCTCTACTATTTCAATGCCTGACACCAGTGCCCCGCACACCATCCTGGTGGCGATAGGCTCCAACCACCCGACTGCCGATGCCCTGATAGAAAAGGCCCTGCAACTGATGAGCCGCTACATCAGCGACCTGCGCACAACGGAAACACTGACGACCGAACCCATCGGCATCATCTCGGAACCGTTCCGTAACTGCCTCGTCACGGGACGGACCGTCCTCGATGCAGCCAGTCTTGTCGCTGCCCTTAAAAAAACAGAGCGAGACTGCGGTGACCGAAGGTCGCTGCGGCGCGAGAACATCATCATGATGGACATCGACCTGTTGCTGCACGGCACCAAACGCCATCACTTACAGGACTGGAGCAAATGCTATATCCAACAACTCCTGCCCCAAACCGACATCAAGTTTCCCCAAAAGACATGAACACACGACTCCGCCACCACCTGCTCCTGCTGGCATTTTGTCTGCCACTCCTCTGCACCGCCCAGGACTTTGACCGCTACTTCACCGACGCCACCCTCCGCCTTGACTATGTCTTTACAGGCGACGTGAGGCATCAGGAATTGGCCGTCGACGATCTTCATCAAATGCCCCGCTGGTATGGCAAGCGACATCACCTGGCTGAGGTTCCCTTGCGAGGCAACGGACAGGTCATCATGCGCGACCACGCAACAGGCACCGTCATCTACCGCAATTCCTTCTCCACGCTGTTTCAGGAATGGTTGTCCTATCCTGAGGCTCAGACCATGAGAAAGGCATTCCAAAACGTGTTTCTCACTCCGATGCCCAAGGACACCGCCGAGGTGACCATCGAACTGTATGACACCCATCAAAAAGTGATGGCCACGCTGACCCACACCGTCGTTCCTACCGACATTCTCATCCGGCGGATCGGATACTCCCATGTTACGCCATACGTCACCTTGCAGCAGGCAGCCGATACCACACGGTGTATCCACATCGCCTACGTGGCAGAAGGGTATCAGGAAGGCGAGATGGAGACCTATCTCCAGGATGTCCGTGAGGCGATGTCCGCCCTCTTTGCCCATGAACCATTCAAATCGCTCCGCGACCGCTTCCATATCATCGCCCTCCTCAGTCCGTCTGAGGACAGCGGCACCAGTTCTCCCCGCAAGGGCATCTGGAAAAACACGGTGCTCCACTCCCATTACGACACGTTCTACAGCGAGCGCTACCTGACGACCCTCTATCTGAAAGACCTGCACGACTGCCTTGCCGGAACGCCCTACGAGCATATCATCGTGCTCGTTAACTCAGAGCAATATGGCGGTGGTGGCATCCTCAACTCCTACAACCTGACAAGCACCCATCACAGCCGATTCAAGCCCGTCGTAGTGCATGAGTTCGGCCATAGTTTTGCCGGACTGGGCGACGAATATGCCTATGAGACAGAGGAAGTGCCGATGTATCCTCACGATGTGGAGCCCTGGGAACCCAATCTCACCACATTGGCCAACTTCCACGGCAAGTGGGAAGACATGATCGCCAAGGGGACCACCATCCCCACCCCACTCTCCACAGACAAGAAAGCCATCCCCAACCGCATCGGTGTGTTTGAGGGAGCCGGTTATTCGCCCAAAGGAGTATACCGTCCCTGTCAGGACTGCCGTATGCGCACCAACGAATATCCCACCTTCTGTCCCGTCTGCGACAGGGCACTGCGGAGAGTCATCAACTTTTATACGAATAATCTTTATTAAAACTCGCTTTTGGACAGTCAAAAAAGTGATAAACGATGATAAACATAAGAAAACTGGAAGCAGAACTATGGGAGTCAGCCGACTTGTTAAGACAAGGCAGCAAACTGACGAGCAGCCAATATTGTATGCCTGTATTGGCTCTGCTTTTCTTGCGATATGCCTATAGCCGCTACAAGATGGTGGAGGCGGAGATTCTGGAGAATCGCCCCAGTCGTGGTGGGCGTGTGATGCCCGTAGAGGCCAGTGATTTTGCTGCCAAGAGCGCATTATATCTGCCCCGTGAAGCACAGTTCGACTATCTGGTGAATCTGCCCGACAATATCGTGGTTGTAGGCCTGAAGACCAAGGACGGACAACCTATCAACTCGCTGGGCGAGGCTGTCAACAACGCCATGCAACTGGTGGAAGACCAGAGCGAACAATTGACGGGCGTACTGCCCAAGACCTACACGATGTTTGCCGATGACCTCCTACGCGAACTGCTTCGTATCTTCAACAATAAGACCATCGACGAGGTAGGTGGCGACATCATCGGCCGCATCTACGAATATTTCCTCTCGAAGTTTGCCAAGGCAGTAGCCTCTGACGATGGTGTGTTCTTTACGCCCAAGTCGCTGGTGAAGATGCTCGTCAACGTATTGGAACCCACGCAAGGCGTGATGCTCGACCCCGCCTGTGGTTCGGGTGGTATGTTTGTGCAGACAGGCGACTTTGTGAATCAGGCAGGACTGAATGCTAATACCAATATGACCTTCTACGGACAGGAGAAGGTGGAGTACACCGCACAACTCTGTCTGATGAATATGGCGGTGCA
>JAEEJK010000027.1 GCA_016281815.1 Prevotella sp.
AGACAGATATCCCTGCAAAGGCGAGGTGTATGTTAAGGAGACGGGTGCCCTTACCACCCGCGACGGCATCAGCCGCAAGACGCTGTTGCTGACCAACGGCCTCGTCATCGTGGAGGGCATCGGCTGCATCAACTCCCCGCTGGGATTGTTTGCCTACCAGAACATAGAGGAGGGACAGGCTCTTGATGCGAAAGCCACGCTTGCTTCCTTTGGCTATGTAAATAAGGATGGTGGCATTGATTCTGTCTATGAAAATGGCGACATGGCTTTGGACAACATCTTTCCTTACCAAAAAGGGGACATCCTCACCAAAGCCATCCACGACCTCAGTGGCCGCCAATTGAACGCCATCCCTCAGAAGGGTATTTTTATCAAGGACGGCAGGAAATACGTGAAATAGTTCATGGCTTACTATTCATAGTTTATGGGAATCGCGGGGATAGATTCAGAATCTTTCTCCGTGATTCTAAATCCATTTTTTTGCGTTAAAGTTGCCGAAATACTTGTGCGTGTAAAAAATAAAGACTATAACTGAAAAATACACGGATTTGATTGCCGACCAGATAGACCGGCTATAGAAAAACTATGCTTTCACAACAACTGACTATCTTATCACCGCATTCCATCCGCCGCCGGGAGCCAGATGTATCTTGAGAGGCTCCTGGGGATTGATGGTCGTGGTGTAGTGGCGGTAGTCGGTACCGTCACGGTCGGAGTTGATTCCGTCATAGAAAAACTCTGCCTGAATGCGATGGTTTGTCTTGAGGAATGAGGAGAAGTTAATTTCCAAGTCGCGTGCTGTCCAGTTGTTCATGGCGGCGACATACCATGCCCTACCTTTCCGCTTGGCGATGACGGCATACTCGCCGAGTTTTCCGTCAAGGGGTATCACCTCGTCAAATACCGTCGGAATCTGGGCGATGAAATTGGTGGTCTCCTGCTCTTTCATGTATTTCGAAGGCGAGTCGGCCAACATCTGCAATGGAGCGTTGAAGATGGTGTACATGGCCACCTGATGGGCACGGGTGCCCTGACTCATCGGATGGTTGTTGTTGCCAAAGAAGCAGTCACGGGTGGCATTGACCATCGCACCTGGGGTATAATCCAATGGACCGATGAGCATGCGCAGGTAGGGGATGAGAACATCATAGCGTGGTTGATCATGCACTGGACCATTGCCATCGCGAGGCTCCCATTTCGAGTTTTCCAAACCCTTTACTCCTTCGAAATTGAGTACGTTGGGATAGGCATACTGAAGTCCGTTGGGACGGAAACCATGATAGTCCACTACCAAATGGTTGCGTGCGGCGCAGTCGGCTATCTGCCATGCCGACTTCATCACTGCCTGGTCGTCACGGTCGAAGAAATCAACCTTGAATCCCGCCACGCCGAGGTCGGCATAGTGTTTGTAGTCAGCCTCCAGGTTGCGGATGCTGTTGCGCCAACTCGACCAGAGGATGATGCCGACACCACGCTCCTTGGCGTATGGCAACAGCACGCTGAGGTCAATCTCAGGGTTCAGTTTTTCGGTCAGCGACTCCTCCGAACTCCATCCCTCGTCGATGATGATGTACTCCAGGTGGTTGCGGGAAGCGAAGTCAATGTAGTATTTGTAGGTGTCGGTGTTCATGCCGGCACGGAAGTCCACACCTGTGAGGTTGGTGTTGTTCCACCAGTCCCATGCCACCTTGCCGGGACGTATCCATGAGGTGTCCTTAATCTGACATGTGGGGGAATAGCGGGCGGCAATGTCACCTTTGAGCAACCGCCAATCATCTTTCACAACGGCCATCACGCGCCAGGGCATCATTGTCTGTTCATTGATGGTGGCAATGTAGTTGGCGCGCTCGGTGGGCAATAGGTTGAGTCGGGCATGCCCGGATACTATTTCCTTGGTGACAACAGGAGCAAAAGCCGCTTTCAGACCTGTCGGACTTGTCTGACCTGTCCGACTCGTCGGACTATTCTTCACGAGGAACATGCCGGGATAATCGATGGCACAGGCATCGAAGACCACCGCCAACTGTCCGTCGGGCAGACGTACGGCAAGGGGATTGATGGCCAGCGAGTCGGCATACATCTGCGACAGCCGTTGCTCATCATAGTAACTCTCAAAGGAGAAAGTGTAGCGCTCGCCACTACGGTTGTCGTTGACGTAGGGCACAAAGGCTGGATAGTCACCGGCGAAGTTCCACTCCGAGGTTTCCTCCGTCACGTTGATGGTCTTGCGCTTTGCAAGGCTGATGCGGTAGGCGGCCGTCTCGTTGTCGACACGAAACTCCACGGCAAACTCCTTGTTGCGCATGATGGCAGTGCGGAAAGGACCGGGCATCATGCGGTTGGAGATGGTGCTTGGTGGGGTGGATTTGGTCGATGATGTCATCGACTTCAGCGGACCGTTGAGGCCGATTTCTGACTCAGCAATCACGGGTGTTCCGTTATGAGACACTTCCCAGGTCAGCCGTTGCTTGCCGCCATGGATGATGACTTGCATCTGCCCGTCGGGTGAGGTCAACGTGATGTCGTTGGCCCAAGACATGCTGACTGTGGTCAGCAGAAACAATGTGATGACACTCTTGAGATGTCTTAAGGAAAAAGATACCGACAAACGAATCATATGGCTTAACTTTTTTATCTTCAAATCTTCAAATCTTCTAAACTCCTAAACTCCTAAACTCCTAAACTCCTAAACTCCTATCTAACCACCACTTTCCTGTGTCCGACAATATAGATGCCGGGAGCGAGTGACTGAATGGCATGGTCGCTGACATGGCGCAGGAGGAGCCGGCCGTCGAGGGAATAGACATCATGGCTGCTGGGAAAGGCAAAAGTTTGCTCATGGATGCCCAAAGTGCCGCTGTAAAGACTGAGGTTGGCCACAATCTGCGCATCCTTGGCCACGAAGGCGGCTTTGCCCGTAACAGGGACGGCGAGACTGATGCTGTGGGTGACGGAGGCCCCGCCGGAACGGGAGGGCAGCACATAGTCAGTGGCAGCAAAGGTGTTGGTGCCAAACTGTCCGATGTAGGCGGTGCTGCTGTCGTCATTGCTGTAACCGGTCACATCCACCTTGGTGATGGTGATGCCGTCCGGGATGTTGATGGTGTAGGTGGTGTTGCGTGAGTATTTGATGCCCTTAATTCCACAACTTGACCCTTCAGCATAGCCCTTGCCGCTGGCGGAGATGGTGAAGCCGTTGGTGAAAGTCCAGTCACCGTTGGAGGTGGCGGGAGAGATGTCGTAGACACTTGTCTCTCCACCGCCTTCGATGCTGGTGATGTTGCCGGTTGGCGTTCCGCCCTCATTCTGTGCTGCTGTGATATCGGCAACGAGCGAGTTGAGGTAATTCTCCAGGTTGGTGTAGCCGTCAGTTCCCACCTTGGCACCGTCACCTACGTCGTTGGGATTGAGGCCATGGGCGGTTTCCCATTCATCGGGTATGCCGTCGCCATCGGTATCGGTGGGGGCAGGACTGCTGTTGAGCACAGGCCATGCGCTCCAGTCATCTCCGGCATCGGCAGGCTTCAGGTCTTCCTGGGAGTCGATGATGCCTTTGTGGTTGCCGGCTCCGGTATAGGTGGCTGTTCCGTTGCGAGCCTCATCGATGATGTAGGTGTCATACGCGTCGCGGTTCAGCGAGGCACCGGCGTAGGCAAGCACCTTCTCGTATGCATCCTCTGCCGTGTGGGTAGTGGTGAGGATGTGGTCCATGGGGGTAGTGAGGCGGATGGAATCTTTCACCGCCTGGTCATACAACCCGTCATTGTTGTCGGCATTGATCTGGTTGTAGACACCGAAATTCCAGTTGTTGTTCGTCACATCATTGTATTTCGGATTGACATTGCCCTCAACGAAATACTTTCCCCAGATATGGAGGGTGGGAGCGTAGTCCTTGTAACTCTCCACGTAGGAGGTGGTGCGGATATTGGGGGCGGCGATGCGCTTCTGTTTGGTCGTGCTGATCTGTGCCGTGCCGGGACCGGGCTTGTAGTAGTTGTTGACGATATTCACTGTCATCGCCTCACCACCATAGCAGCCGTTGCCGCAGTAGTTGTAAAAAACGTTGTTGCGCATGTCCATGCGCTCATCGAGTTGGGTGGTGTAGCGCGGACCCAAACGGGGCACACGACTCTCGTGGTGGGCCATCAGGTTGTGGTGGTAGGAGGCACCGCTGCCGCCCCAGTTGCCGCCGTAGCCGTGGCTGCCTTTGGAGTGACCGGCATCCTGCAGACTCTGCGAGACGATGCACCACTGCACGGTGATGTCTTTATTGCCGCAGAAGGAGAGACATTCGTCGATGCTCCAACTCACAGAGCAGTGGTCAATCATGATGTCGGCATGGTCGAGTCCGCCCAAAGCGTCCCAGCCGTCGGCTCCGTTGACCTTCACATTGTTGTTGCCCAACCGGAAGCGCATGTAGCGGATGATGACGTTGTTGGTGCCCACCGACACTGGGTAGTCGGCCACGCAGATGCCGTCACCGGGAGCGGTCTGTCCGGCGATGGTGACATTGCCCTTGCTGATGCTCAGCGCGCTTTTCAGATGGATGGTGCCCGACACGTCGAAGACAATGGTCCTGGTGCCGCTTTGTCCGACGGCCCAGCGCAGTGAACCGGTGCCGCTGTCGTTGAGGTTGGTGACATGATAGACCTTGCCGCCGCGTCCTCCTGTGACATAGCGCCCGAAGCCCTCTGCCCCGGGGAAGGCGGGCGTCTTCTCCTGTGCGGTCAGGGGGAGGGTGATGAATATGGCCATCGCGATGGCGAGTAGTTTGATTGTTTTTCTCATGAGTTGTTAGGTGGTGGTTCGTGGGGATGTAACGGTTGTACTGCTGTTATTTTCCAAAAATACAAGCACGCATCCGTTGACAGGATGCGTGCTTGATGAGATCCTGCTTGGGCAGGGTAGGGGATCAATACCAGCGTGGGTCGCCTGGCTTCGGCTTCGTGCCGCCCAGTTCGTTGGTCACAACCTGGAAGTTGCTGGAGGCAGCATCCTTGAAGGTGGCGGCAGTGCTTGATGACAGGGTCGTGCCGGGGAAGGCGGCCTTCGGTGTCGGGTCTTCCTCGGAGGTAGGCTGCCACAGCAGGTCGCTGGTGAAATAGAGGTCGGCGCACTCTGGCTGAAGGTCACCGCTCCATCCAGTAATGCCGGTGGTGGCCAGTTCCTCTTTGTTACGTCCTGCCATGCCGATGAGACAGTTCTTGAAGGTGAACTTGTCCTTAAAAGTACTCCAGTTGCTTGACTTGAAGTCGAAGAACGGCTTGGTATCGGCAATCGTGTAGACGAAGGTGCAGTTTTCCACTACCAATGAGTTAGGCTGCAGGCCTTTGGTACCCACGCAGATTTTCTCTGCGTTGGAGATGGTCGTGTTGGTGATCTTGATGTTCTGGATGTCGGCCTTGGCGTTGTCGGCATTGGTGATGCCGTAACCGCTGATGGAGTCGATGACACAGTTGTCAATAATCACATTCTTGATGGAGGCTGCTGTCTGGATGCGGCAGATGCCACGCTTGTACTTGATGCTGCAGTTGGTGAACTTCAAGGTGCCGAGGTTGCCTTCCGACTGGTTGAAGTTGAACACGTAGGTGGCGCCGTAGTGGCTGTCGGTGCGGGGCTTGCTCTCGGTGTCGGTGAAGGCTACCTTGTCGAACACCACACCGCCGACCTCAGAATTGCCGGCAACACGGAAGTTGCCCTCAACGCCCAACTGTGCCTCACCGGCAAGACTCAGGCCTGTGACAAAGGTGATGGTACCGGTAGTGGCGGGGAGTTCAATGGTGGCGATGCGGTAGCGGGTGCCACCCTCCAGCACGACGGTGATGTTCTTGTCCTGATACTCGGTCTTGATGAGCGAGTCGAGGGTGTTGGCGTATGCGGAACCAGAGCCTACGGAGAACCACTTCCATGCCTTGTCGGCATCAAGACCGCGCAGGTCGATGACCTCGCCGTCGAAATTCTCAGAGGCGACAGTGCTGAAGCGTTTCTTTCCCTTGTAGGCGTCACCGGAGTAAGCCTCCACGCGGTAGGTTGTCTTGGGACTGAGTCCATAGACCATCTTCTGTGCGGCGGCATTGTCCTCATCGGTAAGTGCCAGTTCTGCGACAAGTGCGTCTTCGCTGTCCTCAATGATGCGCAGACGGTCGTAGACCACACCAGGAGTCCAGCGCACACGGGCGGCGATGTCGATGATGTCGGTCGCCTGCAGGGTGGCGAGACTGGTGGGATAGTCCGGAGTCGTCGCTGTCAGAGAGAATGCCTTGGAACTCAGACCGCTGTTGGTGTTCGAGGCACTGATATTGACAAAATATTCTTTGTCATACTCCAGACCATCGAAACGGCAGGTGAGTTCACTGGTCGTGATTTCCTTGGCGGGTACGCTGGCGTCCACAGGCACCACATTGACCGTGTATTGGTTGGCATCGGTATAGTTGTCCCATTTCACAATCATATAGGGAACATTGTTCTCGTCCAGTCCCAGTTCCAGATTGTCATCTGTAATGACCGGACGGAACAGGGCATCGGCCTTGGTGAGATCGTCGTCATCGCTGCAACTGACAAACGTTCCCATTGCTGCGCTTACAGCAGCAAACAGCAACATGGTCTTAAATATCTTTCTCATTTTGTTTCCTGTTTATTTGTATTCTTTTTCTATCGTGGCCACTTCCACATTCACGCCTTTCTCCATGTTGGCATCCAGGATGTGGTATCCCTCGTTGTCGAGCACGTCGCTGGCAGAGAGTGTCTCAGTGGTGATGGGGAGAAGATAGGGCACTATGCCGTTTCCTGTCAGGGCACCATTCGAATAGCCGCGGTACAGGCGTGTGAAGTAGTCGCTGGCTGCATACACGTCCTTGCGTGTGATGCCGGTGGGCTCTCCGGCCTGAACAGTTACTGTCGTGGTGTTGGGGGCTGCGCCTAAGGTATAGGTGACGGAACCGTCGCTGTTGACGGCTTTCACAGGTGTGGTAGTTCCGTAGTCCTTGCCATTATAAACATAGGTACGTGTGCGCTTGATCATGTTTGAGCCCCAGTTGACCCTCTGCCATCCTTCAGAAGTCATGGTAGCGTCATCAACGTCAGCCTTGTATTTCTCGTTATACCACTTGATGTCGCTCTTGAGGTTGTTCTTCCCACTCTTTACATAATAAAGGCGGTCGGCCCAGTTGATATAGTTGACGGCATCCGGGTACTTTGCCAATACAGCGGGGTCGTTGATCAGGTCTTCGTTGGTGGCAATTCCCCAGCAAAGGGCAGTACGCATGGCTTCCTCAATCTTCTTGGCGTAGAGGTTCCAGCGGATGAGGTCGAACTTGCGGATGGCCTCGCCACCGAACTCCCATGCACGCTCATTGACGATGGCGTTGAAGAAGTCTTCCTTGGAGTTGAGTTTGGCTACATAGTTGGTTACATCCTCTGCGTATGTGGGACTGTTGGCAAAGGCACGGGCACGCACCTTGAGCAACTGCTCTTTTGCAAGGGCTGTCGGACCATTCAGTTCGTTCTCTGCCTCGGCCAGCATCAGCAGCACGTCAGAGTAACGCATCAGCGGGTAGTTGATACCTGTACCCTTGGAAGAGGAGGGGCCTAATTCCTTGGCAGCGCGGGCACGGTCCCACTTGCCAATATGCAGACCTGTGGAAGCGGCTGCCTTGACGGTGTCGTTCTCATGGGAATACTTGGCCACATCGATGTCGCGACGGATATCATTGTCAGCAAACGACATGTAGAAGGTTGGTGTGATGGCCACCTGAGCAGTTGTGTTGCCGTTGGCGTTACTGCCTGTGTTGGGCACACCGAAACTCCAGCCGATGTCACCGCCATAGTTCTGAACAAAGGCCACCTCATAAAGCACCTCCGCATTGTTCTCGGTGGTGTAGTTCATCTCGTTGATGAACGCTTGCTCGAAGTTGGCATAGAGGTCACGTGGCTTCAGTTGGATGAGTTTCTGGCAGTAGTCCTTTGCCATCTGGTAGTACTCGGTATAGGTGCGGGCGGTCTTCTCGTTGCCGCTCATGTCCTTGTAGGTGACGGCCAAGTCGGCATTGCCATTCACGTCAAGATATTCATCGGCGCGCTTCATGGTGCCGTCTTTCGTCATGCCGTAGCCGGCACGGAAGAGGGCGATGCGGGCAATGAGACCGATGGCAAAGTCACGGTTCATGCGCTCGATGCCTCCTGTGTTCACGTCACTCCATTTCATGTTTGGCTCAATGTCAACCAATTGTTGGAGAACGCGACTGTATGCCACATTCTTGTCAGTACGGGGCTTGTCAATCTCGTCACCCCATTTGGCGGCTTCATCATAGTAAGGCACGTCGCCGAAGAAATTGCACATGAGGTAGTAGCGGTATGCTTTCAGACAGGTGGCCTCACCCTTGATCTGCTGCATCTCGTCGGTATTGCCGATGCTGCTGGCATCGATGCCGGCACGCACCTGGTTGGCTCGCTCAATTGCTTGCAGGTTGTTGTCCCACACTTTCTTGACGTCACTCCAACCTACATTGCCTGGGCCTTGGAGGGGCCATACGGCCTGACGGTGGTTGGTGGCGACTGCCTCTTGGACGCTCATCGCCTCCACGTCGGTGTTCTGCATCCAGACACCGCACATACGGGAGGTGTAGGGATCCTCGCCGAACAGTACATATACGCCATTGATGGCGTTGGTTGCAAACTCAGTGGAACTATACACCATTTTGGTGTCCATCTGTGAGGGCGACTCTACATCCAGATAGTCGTTGCATGCAGTCAGCCCCATCGCTCCAAGAGTAGCAATTGCTATATATAGATTCTTGATTTTCATATATGTGTCAATTGTTGATTGTTGATTACAGCGTGACGTTTACACCAAAGGTGAATGCACGGCTTTTGGGATAAGATGAGAAGTCGATGCCGGGGGTCAGGCCGGAGTAACTGCTGTTGCGTGCATAAGAACTGACTTCCGGGTCGAAACCAGGATAGTTGCTGATAACGAACAGGTTGGTTCCCGTAGCGTAGAAACGCAGGCGCTGAACACCGAATTTCTTGGTGAGTTGGTTGGGAAGGGTATAGCCGATGGTCACACTCTGAAGACGGAGGAATGAGGCATCGTCCATAGCCCAGTCGGTGGGAACGACCACAGCGTCGCCGGTGGAGAAGGGGCTCCACATGGCTTTGGGTGCCTGTCCGTTTCCTCCCTCATTCCAATAGGCG
The DNA here is from genome assembly GCA_016281815.1 of Prevotella sp. Lineage (GTDB taxonomy): Bacteria > Bacteroidota > Bacteroidia > Bacteroidales > Bacteroidaceae > Prevotella. The sequence continues at coordinate 9,193 of JAEEJK010000027.1, forward strand.
AGGTCTTCCAGGGTTTTCAGCAGCACGCCAGTCTCAGGATTGATGTATGAGTAGGCATTGCCCTGGCTCATGGTGGCCCGCATGTTGGGATAGGTACCGGCACGGTAGCGAGAGGTGGTCTGGATCTTGTTCGCATTGTAGATGTCATTGCCTACCTTGTAGGTGAAGTTGACATTGAAGTCGAAATCATAGATGTCGCCGCTGAAACCGAAACCGCCAGCGAAGTCGGGGTTGGTGTCGCCGATGACAGTGATATCGCCGGCATCAACAACGCCGTTTCCGTCACGGTCTTTCAGTTTCATGGCACCCGGACGGATGCCGATGACTCCACCCAGAAGGGATGTGTTGGGCACACCTTCCTTGAGGGTATAGACGCCTGTCGTCTCATCGTAACTGGAGAAGTCGGATGCCGTGTAGTAACCGTCGCTTTCCCATCCATAAACAAGACCGATGGGGTCGCCGATGCGCACGATGTAGTCTTGCTGGTTCTTGTTGTCGGTGCTGGCCCATCCGGAGGCGAAGGTCATTTCCTGCAAGCCATTGGCCAAGCCCTTCACATTCGACTTGTCGAAGCCGATGTTGAAGTTGGCGTTCAGGTGGAAATTCTTCTTCTGAAGGATGACCCCGTTCAGGGTAAGTTCAATACCCTTGTTGCTGGTGGATGCGGAGTTCTCCCACACGGTGGTGTAACCAGGAGCCGCAATGTTGTGGTTGATCAGCAGGTCGTCGGTGTTGTTCCAATAAACGTCAACATTACCGGTGATGCGCTCGTGCAGGAATCCGAAGTCAAGACCGATGTTGCGGGTGGTACGCTTCTCCCATGTCAGGTTCGGGTTGGCGAGTGTGGTCGATACGGCCTGATGGGTATTGGCTGATTCTCCGACACCGTAACGCTTGGAACCGCTGTTGGTGTTGTAGAGTTGTACGTATTGCGTGTTGCTGATTTTGTCATTGCCCACTTTTCCGTAAGAGATACGTAGTTTCAGGTTGGACAGCCACTTGCGGGTGGATTCCATCCAGGGCTCCTCGATGATGCGCCATGATGCGGCTGCGGCAGGGAAGAATCCCCACTGATGGCCTGGAGCGAACTGTGAACTGCCGTCCTCGCGCACGGTGAGGGTGAGCAGGTAGCGGTCGAGCAGGGTGTAGTTCAAGCGGCCGAAGAAAGAAACTTTGTTCTGGTTGGCACTTACAAAGCCTGTCATCGTCTGCATGGTGCTCAGGCCGAAGTTGGCAAATACTGCTTCTGCATCGAATGCCTTGCTGAGGTCATTGTTGGACATCGCGTTGTAGTTGCTGCGGCTGGAGCGGATTTCCTGACCACCCATCACATTGAAATGATGGATTTTGTTCACCTTGGTGTCATAGGTCAGAGTGAAACTCTCTCTGATGCTGCTGGTGTTGGTCTTTGTCCAGTCTGCCAAGGGGTTGCCGCCGACGTATGAGGCCTGTGTGGTGGTGGCTCCATACCAGTTCTTCACCTCATTGAAGCCATAGGAGTAGCCGCCTTCCAAACGGGCCTTCAGTCCCTTCACGGGTGTCGTCCAGTCCAAAGAGCCGTTGAAGACGAATCCCCTGTTGTTGCGGCGGCGCCAGTACTGTTCCGACTGCTCGGCGAGCGACATGTTGGCACGTTGCCATTCCTCGATTTCCTCTTCCGACATCATGGAGAAGTCAGGAGTGATCATTCCGGAGAGACCTTTGGTGGCCACACCGTAGAGCGCCTGTTCTGTTCTTACCTTGTAGGTGCCGCCCTGGGTGCCCTGACCATTGGCTATCTGATCGGTTACACGGGCTGTCATCGAGAACTTCAGTTTTTTGTTGATGTCATGGTTCAACTTGAGGAGGAAAGCATAGCGGGAGAAGTCATTGTTGGGCATCAGACCAGCATTGAAGTCATAGGTGCCGGAGAGATTGAACTTCGTTTTTTCCGTGCCGCCTTGCAGACTCACGTTATGGCTTTGTGAGAGGACATTCTGGCCGAACAAGTCGTCCTGCCAGTCGATGGCTTCCACACTCTTGTAGAGATAGAGGTCGTCGAAGACACCAAATTGCTTGTAGAAGGAGTTGAGCGCGCTCTCTCCGCGCAAAGCGGAATACTCATAGTTGGACATCACATACTCATAGGCATTGAGCACGTCCAACCGCTTCGACACCTTCTTGGTCTGCAGGTATCCGTTGTAGTTCACCTGTGTTTTTCCTTCTTTCGCATTCTTGGTCGTTATCAGGATAACACCATTGGCACCCTCAGAACCGTAGATGGCGGTCGAGGAAGCATCCTTCAGCACAGTGATATCCTCGATGTCGTTGGGGGAGAGGTCACTGATTTTGCCACCTTGGAATCCGTCAATGACAATCAGAGGAGAGTTGTCACCGGTGATGGAGCCGCCACCACGCACGCGAATCAGAATCTCTGCATCGGGCGAACCGTCAGTGGTGGTGATGTTCACACCAGCCATCTTACCTGTCAAAGCCTCACTGATGTCGGCAACAGGCACTTTCACCAGATCCTGACCTTTGACGGTGGCTACCGAACCGGTGAGGTCTTTCTTGCGGGCGGTACCGTAACCGATCACCACCACGTCGTTGAGGGTAGAGGCTTCGTCCTCCATGACGAGGGGATAGTTGTCCTTCCCGTCAAGGGTCACTGTCAGTGTCTTCATACCGATGTAACTGATCGTGAGGGTCTTGCCTTTCACATTCTGAAGGGTGAAGTTGCCGTCAAGGTCGGTCACCACACCATTTTGGGAGCCTGTCTCCATGACAGTGGCACCAATGATGGGTTCTCCGCTTGAGTCGGTCACTGTTCCCTTGACTGTCTGCGCTGATAGGTTGCCCACCAACATGGCGAAGGCAAACAGGAGCGCCAATCTAAAGATTTTCAATTTACCAGACATAGATTTTATTTTAGGTTGATTAAAAAAATTTTCCTTAGTAGTGTGGTCTCATGGTTTGTATAGTAGATAGTAATCGTTTTGCAAAGATAGAAAAAAAAAGCGGAACCCAAAAGAAATGCCGTCATTTTTGTTCGCAAACGTTTACAACCTGATTGATAGATAATACCCTGATTCAAGTTTTACATTTTTTCAACTTTTTGGAGTTTAGGAGTTTAGGAGATTTGGAGTTTAGACAATAGAACTGATTATTCATCGTCAGCATAGGCTATGACTTACAAGAGTAATGTCTAAACTCCTACACTCCTACACTTCTACACTTCTACACTTCTACACTCCTAAACATACGAGGCAGATTTCCAGCGGAAATCTGCCTCGTGTTGAAGGTGTCAATTTACCGGGTCAGAAGATGGATGATTCGCCTATGCGGGCTTCCTTGTCGGAGCCGTCGCCGCTCACACCCTGCTCATAACCGTCGCTGACGGCTGTCATCCCCATGATGTTCTCTGTAGATACGCGCATTGCCTTTGTGGCAGGTATCTGATACGTCTTTTTCATAATCTTTGGTTTTATTGGATGAATGATTATTTCAGTACTTTCTTGCCGTTGATGATATACACGCCCTTCTGGGTGCGGGTCACTTTCTGGCCACTGAGGTTGTAGATGGTCTCTCCTGTGAGGTCGTTGAGCAGACGGGCTGCCTCGATGCCGTCTACCACCACGTCATCGAAAGCGAAGCTGATGCTGGCGCCAGAGTTTCCAACCTTCTTCAGGTAAGCACGGTAGGCGCGGATCTTGTTGCCGCCGTTGGCAAGGGTGAATTCATCGATGTCGGCGATCAGGTCGCCGTTCACGATGGGTGACTCACCTTGCTCGTAGGCGGTATAGGTGCCCACGAAACTGTACTCGGGGTCGCTCACGGTGAGGTCGGTGGGTTCTTCCACCGTCTTGTTCTCAAACGACTCGATGGCATAGTCGGCATCGGCGAAGATGGCATACGGGGTATTGGCGGAGAGTGCCTTCACGGTGCGGAACTGCAGGACGAGACCGCTGGCATCCATGCGGGTACCGGCATACTCAAGCACCTTGCTGGCTCCGATTTCCTCGGGAGTAGCATCGAAGGGCAGCACCACGGTGTTGAGACCTTTGAGGATGGTGCGGTCGCAGGCGATGCTGGCATACTCACCGGCGGGCAGTGTGCCTTTGTCGTAGTCAGAGAGGATGGCGGCTACTTCCTTGGCCTCCACGGTGGCTGCCTCGCCGAAACCACCCATGGCGTTGGCGCTGCGGATGGTGATGATGTCACCGTCGGCGGCTGTGAGTGCATAACTGGTTTCCTCGGTCAGACCGGCAAAGACGTCGTTGACGAAGATGGCGTAGGCGATGGCGCCGTCAACGGCCTTCCAACTTACCTCACCGTTGGCATAGGTGGCTTCGGGCGCATCCTTCTGGATGGTCATGCTGGCGGGATCCCATGCGTTGGCATTCTCCTTGAACATCTTGTCGTAAGTGTAGGCAGCAGCCTGGTCGGCGCTGAGGATGGTCTCAAACTGTCCGCCGAAGGAGGTGATGGTGTTGCTGGCAGGAGTGATGTTCTCGCCGTCCTCGTTCATGGTGTTGTATTCACCAAACACCTTCGGGTCTTTGTTGTTCATACCCTTCTGGGTCCAGCGTGAACCCACGAGGGTCTTCTCAGCATTGGCGTCGAGTGTGGTGTTCAGGTAAACGGCAATCGGGTAGTTCTGCCAGGTGCGGCCGAAGTTCCAGTCGCCCTTTCCGTTGGCCAGGTCAACGACCTTGCAGTTGTCGAACACATAGCCGAAGTCACCTGTAGTGGTCGGAGCGCAAATGGTGCGTCCGCCGGTGCCGTTGAGGCTGCGGGGCTCCAGTGAGAGGGTGGTGTTCTGGAAACGGACATCGCCGCCGCCGCAGAGGAAGTCGACGGTACCGTGGATGTCACAGTTCTCCCAGTACGACTGCTTGGTGTTCTGGCTGTAGTAGGTGTCCTGATAGGACAGCATGGTCACGTTCTTGAAGATGGCACGGTCGCCCTTGTCCTGGAGGCAGACAGCACGTCCGCCGGGCTGTCCGTCAGAGAGTGCGCCGTAGTAGTCGAGGTCGTTCTTCAGTGTCAGATCCTGCATGTAGAGGTTCTGTCCGGAGTTGAGCAGGGTGGCGGTGGTGCCGATGCCCTCTGTCGATTTCTCTGGAGCGTTTCTGATGATGGTCTTCTCAGCCGACTGTCCGATGAGCGAGATGTTGTGACCGCTGATGGCGGTGAGCACGGTGTAACCGAGGTCGTAGGTGCCGTCGGGCAGGAAGATGAAGGAGCGCTCTGCCTCGCGGTTGCCGTTGATGCCGTTGACAGCGTCAATCACATCGATAAGGCTGCTGGCGTCACCGGGCTTCACGAAATACCAGTTGCCCTGGCTGGCGTAGTTGGTCTCGCTGGTGTTAACGATGCGGATACTGTGGATGTAGATCTCACCGCTCGACTCCACGTCAATGTACACCTTTCCTTCCTCACCCTCATATTGGATAGCGGTAATCTCACCATCACCCTCAGAGACAGTGGGGATACGGGTGATCTCTGTGCCGTCGGCTTTCTTGAACACCAGTTGGGCTGACGAGTCGCCATACTTGCAGGTGGCCACGGAGATGTTGGCTTTCTTGCCTACGAGCAGTTCGATGCGGTCGCCATTGCGGAATGCCCATCCGTGCTGTGCGTCATGCCAGTAGCCGTTGCCCACGGGGACGAATGCCTCATGATCCTCTGGATAGAAGGTGGCGCTGGCCAGGTCGAAGTTGTATTTCTTGAAGTCGCTGGGCTCCTCTATCTCGGTGGCCACGGCATAGAGTTTGAGGTTCTCGGTCACTACGTCGGTGACAAGATATTTCTGGCCGCCGGAGGGACGGAGGAACCAACCGCGCACCTTGTAGCCTTCTTCGGCCTTGGCGGTGTTGAAGTCAATGTCGAACTTGCTGATGGCGGCGTCTTTCTCCACGGTCTGGGTACCCATGGTGGCGCCGTCGGTGTCGATATAGGTCAGGGTGAAGTCGGGCTTCTGTACGAAGTTGACCACATAATTGACCGTGATGTCGGCGAGGGTCACGGGGATGGTGGCCTCGCATTGGGTGGCATCACCGCTGTAGGTGACCTCACCAATCTCGCCGTTGATGGCGGAGATGTCGGTGAGGGGGTTCTCTGCGGAAATCATCTTGTCGGACTTCGATACCTCGATGGTGGCCACATAGCGGTCGCCGTCGGCCTCAAACACGTTGTCGGCAATGTATTCCACGCCATTGGCGGTGAAGGCATTGAGAATGGGCACTTCTGCCTCCTGACCGTTGAGCAGACCCTTAATGACGATGTCGGCAAATCCGATCTGCTTGCCGCTCTGCAGGTGGTAAAGGTTGATTTGCAGACCACAGGGGCCTTCGCCCGGAGTGGCTCCCTGCACCTCATAACTGAGTTTGTCAACTTTCGGGTCTGTATTGTTGCGGATGGGCTTCACCTCAGTGGCGAGCGTGACGGTTGTGCCGTCTGCATTGAGCCAGGCGATGTCGAGCAGTCCGTTGTCAGTACCGAAACGGGTGGTCTTGAAGGCAACGGAGGTCGGGGTGAAGGTCAGACCGTGCTTGGGCTGGATGATGAACTTGATGACGTTGGTCTCATCCACATTGTTGTTCTGGTCATAAGGCTCAAAACGGGTCTCATCGATACCTGCGCCGTTGTTCACATCCTTGATCCACAGTCCGCTGCCATAGGTCACCTTACTGCCGAGGAAGTAGTCAGCGGCATCGCCGAAGACTGCTGTCTGTCCATCAGTGCCGAGGTTGAATGGGAAGGTGGCGGTTCCCTCGACATTCTCCAGTGTTTCCTTTTCCTGCTGTGCTTTCTGCACGACAGAGATTTTCAGGAAATAGTTGTTGTCGTTGGTCGAGGTGATGGCCACATAGCCCAGTGCCACGTCACCGTTCTTGGCGGTATAGGTGGTGGAGGGGTTGGTGCTGGTGTTTTGGATTTCCTCTGTCGAGGCTCCGAGAGTGTAGTAGGAATAGCCTGGGTATCCGGTGACGGTCACCACATCCTCCGTGCTCTTCACAGGGACCTTGAACACGGCACCCTTCCTTACCTGGATGTTGTTGCCGTTGTTGCGGAAGGAGGCTCCATTGGCGGCCACGGTCATCACCAGGCCATTGTCCTCGATGGCTTTCACTTCACCTTCGGTGCTGCTGCCTGAGAGAGCCATGGTCTCTTCCATGACCTTGCTGTTGCTATAGTCCCAGGTGCCGGTGATATCAGCAGCGGGTGTGAGAGCCTTATTGAGCACCACGCTGACTTCGTTGAGATAACCTCCGTCGGAGATAATCTCCACATAGCCTTGCTTCACCTCGGCATTGGTGGCGGTGTGGGTGGTGGTGTTCTCATATACCGTTTCATCAGTACCGAAATGGTACTTGCTGTAGCCTTGGTAGCCTTCGACGGTCACCACGTCCTGGTTGGAAGAAACAGGCACTTGGAGAATGGTGCCTGCATTGAACTGGGCGTTGTTGCGCCCGATGCAGTAGAGTTTGCCTTTGGTGGCGTCCACGTGCATGAAGATGCCGGTTACGTCCGACTCGATGTCGGCTTCCACACCTTCGTAATTGGTGCTCTCGCAGATGCCGGCCGGGGTGTCGGTTTTAAAACTCCATGTCGCCGTGGTGGCGGCACCAACCCATAGGGTGGCAAGCATCATGAGGCACAACATGCCCATGCGTTGTAGTTGTTGCTTCATAAATTTTGTTTTTAGTTAGTAATTTGTTTGAGATATTTGGTTTCAATACAAATGCATAAATAATGCAAGAACTCATCCAGATGGATAAATCTTTGCAAAAATAAGAAAAAATATGGATATAATGGTAAAAAAAGAGGTTTTTTTATCTTTTCACCCTTTTCTTCCCGTTGCTGATGACAATTCCCTTGTATCCCTTGCCAGTTTTCTGGCCCGACAGGTTGTAGGTGGCACCCTGCTTCTCTTTGTTTTCTGATGCCTGGATTTTCCTTACACCCGTTACCTGTCCTACCCCGAGAACCTCAAAACGCTGGTTGGTCATCACCATGTCGCTGATGGTGATGCCGTCGGCCTGTCCGTTGGTCTCAATGTCCAGCAACTCTGTGCTGTGGCTGTCGAATGGCCTTCCGTCGGGACTGAAGACAACCACCCGGTAACTGTTGCCGCCCAAAGGTGACATGGTGAGTTGATGCCCTTTTTGTCCTCTTGTGCTGATGCGGCGGATATCGCCGCCTTCTGGCAGGTCAATGCGCATCTGCATCGCGGTGAAATGGCTGGCTCCATTTAAATATAAGGTATAAGTGTCAGGGTCTGTGTCGGCGGCCAACTCTGGTTCGGCAGGACTTGGCTCCACGTCATCCTCTTCGTACTCCTTGGGCTGCTTGAGGATGATTTGCACGACTTTCGTCACATCCACCACATCGATGCGGCGGTCTTCGTTGACATCCGCGTTCTCTTCATTGAAGTTCTCCAAAGGATAAAGCAGGATGTGGTTGACGATCATCATGACATCAACGACGTTCACATGGTGGTCGCAGTTGACATCCCCAAGGTCAAATTCCCTGATCTTCATGGGCTCGGTGAAGTCGGGTGGCCTCACTCCTGAGATATCCTCATCCTCTATGATGCTGAGGGTGATGTCTGTGAAGTTCATGTCATACATTCCGGCGGGGATGGTGTCTGCGGCTTCTATTCCGATTTCCATCACTGTGCCCTCATGACCTTCTATCTTGTCAAGTTCCATCGACATGACAAGAATCATATAGGTGTTCTCATCCTTTTTGTTGCAGTGGATGGAATGACCGGAAAGACGTTCTGTCCCTTGAATGTCATATTTCCCCTCGTTTTTTCGGATGTTCACGCCCTCGGGCAGGGTGAGGCAGAATTGCAGGCCCACCACATCGTCGGTGTTTTTCAGGTCAATCTGCAGCGTGCCGCCGGCAGACTTGGTGAAGGCAAATCTCTTGCAATGGATGAAATCGTCTGCTTCGTCCTCTACAATGATGAGGTCGCGCCATTCTGCGGCCGTCTTATATCTCATCTTGGCGCCTTTGGGCACATATACCAGTGTATGGCAATGCTGGAAAGCATTCTCACCGCACAGTGGCGGTCTGCCGCTCATGGCGTTGATGGTGGAGAGTGTGGCGCAGTCGGCAAATGCGTTGTTGCCAATGGCGCGCACCGTGGCGGGTATGGTGATATGTTCGAGACCCGTGCAGCCCTCAAAGGCTCTGGACCCGATTTCTTCCACACCATCGGGTATCTGGCTGTTCATGCATCCTGCCACCAACGTATGGGATTCTGTGTGGATGATGGCATCACAGTCGTTGAGCGAGTCGTAGGTGGTGTTGTCTTTGTCTACTTTCATATGGGCCAGTGAGGTGCAGCCGGCAAATACAGCCTCACCTATGCGGGTGACCTGGGCGGGGATATAGATGTCCTGCAGCGACTCACAGCCTCGGAAAGCCTCATCGCCGATGGCCTCGAGGTTCTCGGGAAGGGAGATTGACTGGAGGTGAGTGCAGTCGCGGAAGGCTTCCTTGCCCAAACGTGAAAGACGGGTGAAATAATGCAGTTCGTTGAAACTCGTCAGGGTGGAGTCGCCGGAGAAGGCTCCGTTGAGGGAAAGCACCACCTTGGCCTCGGCATAACTCAGTTCGCCATCGCCGTCAGCGTCCCATTGACTGACACAGATGGCTTTCACCGCGCTGTCGGCAAATTCGATGTGCTCGCTGTAGTTGTCCTGTGGGGTGATGCCGAGGATGGCATGTTGGTTCAGGGTATAATTGCCTGCCACCAATCCCTCTGCGTCATCGTAGTCGGGGGTCAGTTCTGACAACTTGAAGAAACCGTCACATTGACCGCCCCATCCCCAATTGATGTGGTAGAATCCTTCTCCGTCGCATCCGTCACAGATGAAGGCATGTCCGCCCTTGCCGGAGAAACCTAAGTAGATGACTGGACGGCTGCATGTGAGTTCCTTGTAGATCATCTCATCCCATACTTCGGGGGCATAGTCGTCGCATTTGAGGAATTTCGTGGGGGCATAACCGAAAAAATCGGTCAGGGCCTTGGCGGCATCGCTGCCATAGGCTTCCGATCTCTTCAGTCCATAATTGGTCTTGACAGCATAGCCGCAGTACTGCATCAGTTGGGCTATGGCTCCACCTGTCTCTTGCGATTCCTCGCCGATGGGGTAGAGAGGCATGTTGCCCCAATCGAAACTGATGGGTGGAAGGGAATCCAGGACTCCCACGTTGCTGGATTCATATCCTGGGATGGTGTCCATGACTTCAATAGGCCATTGGTGATAATACATTATCTGGGCCATGGCCGTGGCGACGCATCCGGTGAGGCAGTGGTCGCCGTCGATGGTGGGGCAAAGCAGGTTGTAGGCATCGCCTTCAGCAGTAGGTACACCTTGGTCCCACTGGGTGGCAATCAGCGGAGCGATGGCTTCGCGTGCTGCAGCCTTGCGGGGGGCTGCCTTTGCTGTGCCGCCATTGGTATGCGTCCGGTTGGGGACGTAATGGTGCAGCACCGCATCCATGTTGGACGGGATGCGCTGTCTGTCGAACCTGCCGGTGGTGGAATAGCCGAGGATGTCGCCGCTTTCGTCTGCAGCCACAACGACGAATCCGTTTCCACGGACCACATTGAACACATGATAGAGGGGATTGCCATCTGCATCAAAGGCTGTCTCTGCGGGTTGTGACTCACACTGTATCTGCCGGGCATGGACTTTCGACATCCATGCACATGCCTTTGTCCGTGCCACCGAAGATGACGCGGATTGTGCCCATCCTTGTAAAAATAGAAGGGAGAGCAACAGGGTGAATACACATTTCACAATCTTCATTACAGACAGCCTTGATGGTTTCTCCACTTAGTAAGTTGATGTAATAAGTGCCTTCAAAATGCAAAAATAATGCTTTTTTCTATCTTTCCAAACTTTCTGTGTATTTTTTTTGGGGAGCAAGATGGTTTTTCCTGCTCCCCTCACTGTTACATAGTCTTTTCTAATGATTTAGTTTCTCCATTTCCAGCGATGCCCAGATGAAGGGTCCCACGCCTTTGGCATCGTTGTCGCGGATGGTCTCGCTCAGGTAGTAGTCATACGAACCGTCCCTGCGCTTGTTCTCCTTGGCCGTGGCTTTGGGGTTGATTTTCTTCAGGGCAGCCTCCACCTGTGGGCTGATGCCCGGGCCAAGACCTGCCACAGAGCAGCAGGAGGTGAGCGAGATAGTCTTGTCGGCATTGACGCGGATGAACTTCTTGAGAATGCCGTTGTATGCCTTCACGCCGGCATCGAGGTATTTCTTGTCGGTGAGATAGCCTTTGTTGTAGGCTTTGAGCAGGGCATAGGCGAACATGCTGGAGCAGGTCGACTCCAGGTAGTTGCCCTTGCCTTCGGGGGTGTCCATCACCTGATACCATACTCCGCTCTCCTTGTCCTGCCATTTGATGACGGCATCGAGGTCCTTGCGGAGCAGGTCGGTGAGTTCACCACGGCGGGCATAGTCCTCGGGGATGGCGTCGAGCAACTCCACCAATGCCATGGTGTACCAGCCTTGGGCGCGTCCCCAGCAGTGCTGGCTCAGTCCTGTCTCCTTGTCTGCCCAGAACATGTTGCGGTTCTCGTCATAGGCATGGCGGTTGAGTCCGGTCTTGGGGTCGTAGGTGCGGTTGTAGGTGGTGCTGATCTGGTTGACGGCGTCGTCATAGATCTTTTGGGCTTTCTTGGGCTTGAGCAGGGCGCGTGCCGTGAGGGCGCGGTAGGGGAGACCCATGAAAATGCCGTCGAGCCACACCTGGTAGGCATAGATGGCCTTGTGCCAATAGACGTGGTCGGCCACGGTGCGGGGCTGCTTGTCAAGTTGCTTCATCATCGTCTTCATGGCGATGAGGTTCTTGGCTTCGGGATAGAGTTGGTACATCCGAGTGACAAAATGCCCGGTGCGGATATTGTCGAGGTTGTAGTCGAGCATCTCATAGCCACGGATGTTGCCTTTGGCATCAATCATGGTGTCGGTGTAAAGTTTGCAGTAGTCGAGGATATCCTTTCCGCCGTGCGCGATATAGGTGTCGAGCATGGCTTCCAGTTCGATGCCCATCACATAACTCCATTTGGGTTTTGTGGAGAAATCCAACAGGTAGGACTGCGGCACGCGCTTCATCTCCGAGTAGGTGAGCCACTCGCTGTAGTTCTTGTAAGGTTTCTCGGTGAGCAGAAGCGATCCATTGACCACCACGTTGTCCAAAAACAGGTCGTGGCTCTTCCCAGTGCGCTTGAGTCCCTCGTCCTGCACTCCCTCGAAGCGGCAGTTGCGCACGTTGATGTTGTAGATGTTGTCGGCATCGTTTAGACCGTTGAGCAGCAGTCCGTACTTGCTCTTCTGGCAGGTGACATCCTCCATGTAGACATTGCGCACGGTGGGGTTGAACCCCCTGCAGCAGTTCTCATTGGGCTCATAGTCGAGGTTGATGCGCATCACGGTCTCGCGGCACTGTCCCACCTTCACCTTGCGCATGTAGATGTTCTCGATGATTCCGCCTCGGCAGGAGTTGGTCTTGATGCGCAGCACGCGGTCGAGGTTGGGGGAGTCCATCTCGCAATTCTCCACATAGACGTTGCGGCAGCCGCCGGAGATCTCCGATCCGATGACCACGCCTCCATGTCCGTCCTGCATCTCGCAGTTGCGCACGATGATGTTCTGACTGGGGATGTTCCAGCGGCGACCGTCGTTGTTGCGCCCGCTCTTGATGGCGATGCAGTCGTCACCGGTGTGGAAGATGCAGTTCTCTATCAGCACGCGGTCGCACGACTCGGGGTCACATCCGTCGCCGTTGGGACCTTCGTTCCATATCTTCAGTCCGCGCACGGTGATGTCGTTGCTCAGCAAGGGGTGCACCACCCAGAAGGGGGAGCGGAGCAGGGTGACATCCTCGAGCAGGATGCCGTCGCATTTGTAGAGGTTGATGAGTTGCGGACGGAGTCCCTTGCCCAGACCGAACTTGCGCTCGCTCACGTCCACGCCGTCCTCGGCCAGACGGAGCAGTTGCAGACGTGTCTCTTTCTGATGCTCAGTGAGGTCAGGGGTCCAACCAAAGCGGTCTTTTCCGCACATCTTCCACCAGGTGTCGTTGCTGCCGTTTCCGTCGATGGTACCCTGGCCGGTGATGGCGACATCGGTCTCTCCGTATGCATAGATGCAGGGTGAGTAGTTCCACACGTCAATGCCTTCCCAACGGGTAAGTACGAGGGGATACAGTTTGGTGTCGAAGGCAAAGAGCAATGTGGCGTCTTTCTCCACCACGAGGTTGACATGGCTTTTGAGGCGGATGGCACCGGTCTGCCAGGTGCCAGCGGGGATGACCACGCGACCGCCGCCGGCCTTGGAGCAGGCTTCGATGGCCTTGTTGATGGCCGTTTGGTTCTTGGCGGGTGTGGCGGTGGTCGACGCGCCATACTTGGTGATGTCAAAACTCTTGTCGGGGAAGGTCACTTGGCGGATGCTCTTCTCAATGGCTTTGTAGTCGGTGTCCCATCCCTGTGCCATCATGGCCAGGGGGAACAGCATGCATAGCAACAGTGATTTCAGGTGTTTCATGTCGTTTTTGATTTGCTTTAAGTATGTTTATTCAAGTTTTGTATCCACTCAACTATTTTAGGCAATACGCTGGCAAAAGCAGGGTAAACTCCTTAGTTGGGACAAAGATACAAAAAAAAACTGAATAACCACCTGATTTGGCAAAAAATGCTTTTTTTGTGCAAGCATTTGATTTTCAAGAGTAATATTTCCTTTTCTTTATCTTCATTTGCCTGCCGTCAGCCATTGTCTTTGCAAAGGTGTCCTCACCATGTGCTGAGGTATTAAGTTTAACGAATTCATAACAATATACACTTTTTACTTTCAAAAGTAAAAAACAGCAAGAAAAATGGATTTTTCAAAGTAAAAACATATCTTTGCGCCATAATTATATTCTTAGTATAAATGGATAGATTGTAAGATTTAAATTCAATAAACCGTATCTATATGGAACATTGTTTTTGGCAATTATATAGGGTTTGACCCCGAATAACGTTTGGGCACAAGAAAAGCATCCCAATCGGAACGCTTCTCTGATATGTTCAACAAGTCCATTGGACTGATTGTCACATGGAGTGAACTGAAAATATGCCAAGTGGCTAAATTAGAAAAATGTTCCTGAAGGTGGGGTGTCAATTATTTTACTGTCAAGTGCATCTGTCTTGCGTTGTAATGCACAAGCATCAGAGAACGTATCTTTCACAAACTGTGCCAAAGTTTGTCTCATCATATTTTCCCTATCACCAATAGCCATTCTTGCGATTTCTGTATCTACTGTACTGTAAATAGCGTCTTCTATTGCTTTTAATACTCCTTGTATGTATGTACCTCCATGTTCTTCATTCAAAACTCTTTTCACAGATTCAGCAATCATCCGTTTCAATTCGGATTCTCTAAGTTTAATTGTACGTTTCATATTTCTATTCTTGTTATATTGTTTATTTTCAATTAAGTTTGTGTCAATATTCATTACTCTTCTGATAGCAAAACAATCATCATTGTCTTGACTTACACCGATTTGATTGTGTTCAAAATCTATGTAAGAATTGTCTTGCGCCCATATTACATTTGGAATAATTTCTATTTTGCCACCTATATTTTGGATATTCTGATTGATTTTATTAAAGTTGTTCAAAAGTTCTTTCCCCTCAGATACTGTAGGTAATCTCCACGAAGGAGAATTAAATGCATTCAAACGAATAGACGGATATAAATTTGCCATATTGTTTAAGTATCTTCCTATTTGCAATTGCCTTATCCTTTATATTTTGACAATCAATTAACAAAGTCGCTTGTCCATTATTGTCGGTTTGCGCTATGATACCCTTTATCTTTCCGTTGCTATAGAATTGCCCGACATTATATGCTGATTGTAAAGGGGTAAATTCAGAAAAACCTTTGTTGAATAATTGTATTAATTGTGATTTCCGCTTGATTTCAGTCTTCTCATAGACAAAAAGGGCGATGTGACTGACATGTCAGCACATCGCCCTTTTTGATGTGTCGTGGAAATCTATTGCATGGTGATGATCTTCACAATGCCCATGATGTCGGTGACATTGACCTTGTTGTCGAAATTCACGTCGGCATTTTTAAAGATGAATACCGAAGGCTGATTGCCAAGCGTCTCATTCACGGTGACCATCACGTCGGCCACGGTGACTTTTCCGTCGCCATTGGCATCCCCCAGCAGGTAGCTGACAAAATACTTGCCGCCCCACTCCATTCCGTCGGAATAGGCAGTGATGCCACTCACGCTATAGGTGCCATGCTCAGTACCGAGGTTGTCCGGACGGGTGGTCAGCACGTAAGATGCCGGCAAAGCCTCCGTAGAGCCAAACGCCTCGGCGTAGAAGCAGTTGCCGATCCACAAGCCATGCTCATAATTGTCGGTGCGTAAGAAAGTTGCGCTGTTGTCCGTGCCTATCGTAACCTCAGCAGGCGAGAAGAGGCAGTCGATGAAGCTCACCAGCCCGAGTCCGCTATCAGACCAACCTATCATTCCGCCACAGCTATTCGTGGAGCTACCCATCAACTTTCCGTCGAAGACACAGCCAGAGAGGTTCAGCTCGGCAGATTCACTGGAATAATTACGAGAGACGATTGCCACGAAGCCTCCGTGAGTGCCATCCCCCTCGACGCTGCTGTTGATGGCGACGCTGCTGCGGCAGTTTTCAATGATGCACTTGACACCCGTAGCCAGGCCTACGATGCCCGCGGCAAATTTTGCAGAGGTGGTGATGTTGCCAGCGACATGCAAGTTCTTGATGGTTGTTTCCACGGGTGCCCATCCGTATCCTCTGATATAACGGAAAGGTGCGGCATATTCTTCGGTGACATCATAGTTGAGGGTCAACGTCTTGTTGTTGCCATCGAAGACACCGGCGAAGGAATTTTGGATTGATGAGCCAGCCATCGTCGTGACGGTAAGGTCGGCATCGAGACGGAAGTACAATCCCGAGGTGGAATGTCCTGTGGAAACCAAGTTGGCGAAAGTGTCCCACTTCGCCTGGGTGTCGATGATGTAAGGCATAGCCTCTGTACCCTCACCCTCGATACCTGTGGAATTGGCGTCCACGGTGACCACATACTCCGATTCCGAACCAATGTTGGGCTGGATGGTATGCTTGCCCTCCGTCGTGGCGACGACATTGCCATTGAGGTTGACGGCAGTGACAAGCATGGTGTACCCGCACTTGACATCCAGTGTCAGGTCGCAGGTGTTGCCAGAAGAATTACTACCGACATAGCGAATGCCGTTCCAGTCGAGACTCTTGGAGGCCGTAATGCTGACGGTGATGTTCTCTGGAATGCCGCTGGTGCGGATGGGATAAAGCTGCTGGTCGTAATGATTTGCAATAGAGGATACCGCAGGATTGATATAGTAGTTGTCTGTCGGCTTGGCATATTCAATCAGGCCCCCCATGACAGCGCCGTGATTTTCGCCCGTGGCGGTGATGCTGCTGCCCACGTAGGCGTTGTTGGCAAACACCGGTAGATATTCTGCATATCGATCCCGAAGGTTGATATTCATTTGGCTCTCTACCACACCGACAACACCTCCCACGTAGTTGGCGCCGCTGACCTGCGCATCGCTATAGACATTTTGCACCTCACATTGGCCATAGATTTTTCCTATGACGCCACCCGTGTAGTTACGGCCCTTGACGATGCTGTTGGTCAGTTTGAGTTCGTTGATCCAGATTTTCACACCGTCAGGATAAGAATCAGGCCAGTAGCCTTCTATCTTCGTACCTTTGACATAGCCAAACAGACCGTTGTAGTCACCCTCCGGATTGTTGATGTACAGTCCCTGGATGGTGTGGTTATTTCCAACGAACTCTATGGCCTTGAAAGGATGGTCTTCTGTTCCGATGGGAGTCCAGAGGTAATCGCTCAGGTCGAGGTCGGACTCGAGGTGGATATAATATTCTGAGTAATCGAACACCCCGTTGTTGACATTGTAGGCGAGGAGGGCGAGTTCTGCCTCGTTGTGAATATCCAAGCTATGGAATTTCTCACTGAATTCGCTGAATGACTCGGCACGGTGATGGATCCAGTTGGCAGAGGGTTCCAAATCGCCCACGAAAGTGACATTCAGCCGTTTGGTGCCAGAAAACTTATCCCTGAATGCGTCAATAAAGGCAGACTTGACGTGCATCCGGGTTTGATATGACCAGCCACTGGAACTAAAAATGAAATCCCAGGCAGACCCTCCCCATGTCAGGTTATAGGGTGAAGCATTGCAATAGACATCGGCCAGTTGATTGCAACTGTAAAAGGCACCGGCAGCGACCTGTGTCACCGAACTTGGTATGGTGATACTGGTCATTTCTCCAAATCTGAACGCATCGGAGCGAATCTCCTTCAGAGTGTTGGGCAGCGATATGGTGACACCCTCTGGCAGGTTGGGCAATGTATATTCGCCGATGACGGTGACACCTTCTGCCACCACCACTTGGGTGACTTTGTTCAGATAGTTTCTCCAACCAGGTATGTCTAAAGAATAATCCGCCATGACACCATCGGTGCCTTCTTTGGCTGTCACCAGGAATACACCTGCGCTCTCATCGAGCGTGCAGATGGTGTTGCCACTTTCCCACGTTTGGGGGGCAGCCCATAGACCCTGACAGAATGCAAGGAGCAAGGCGAGTGTGGATAAAATCTTTTTCATGTCAAATCAAATAATCAAATAATGCGGAAAGATTCAAATTGCAAAATAACGATTATTTTGTCAAAATAAAGACGGCAAAAGCGTTAAAGTTTGCAAATCAATTTGAGAATCGGCTGTATTGATGTGGAAATGAATAAAAATGCGCCAAATTGACCCAAAGCGAGCCTTTTGTTGCAAATATTTGTGCTGAAAAACTGTAAGATTTGCAGAAAAAACGCTAACTTTAAATCACGGGGACGGAGATTCTGATACATTCTCCATATGGGAATAGTTTTTTTGGGCTTCTTGTACCGCCATTGTACCTCGCCCCCCTCAAAATCCCATAAATAAAGGGGGAATGATAATTATTCACGGAATTGTGTTGTAATAATATAGCAACAAAAATCCCCACACCTATGACGAGGTGAGGGGTATTATCTTATGACGGTGTAAATGATCTAAACCATTTCCATCATGTCGAAATACATCAGGCGTGTGTGGTCATCCTCTTCTTTTTGTGTCAGTTGTATGAAACCGTTCTTCTCGTAGAAGGGGATAGCCGAAAGATAAGCATCTACAGTGATGAAACGGAAAGCCGACTGGCTCACGCCATCGTTAAGCCGCTCCTTCAGTTTGTCCATTAGCCAGCTGCCGACGTTCTGACCGCGATAATCCACCGACACGGCGAAACGGCCAATCTTGATGCTCGGATAACTGCGGAACCGCTTGCCATCAGGGAAACTGTCCTTGATTTTCTTCCACCGGCTATTCGTTATCTCAACACGACTAATCTTGTCGTTCAACAAGCAAAAATAGGCAACAATACGTCCTTCATCTTCAAGGATGAAAGTATTTGCAATACGCTTTTCATGGAAGAGCTTCGCATCCTCCATCAAGAACTCGTTGAGGTCGCTGTCGCCATAGTCGAAGGCGGTCAGCACGTAGTCTGGGGTCAAACGAACAAGATTCATCCCTTACCAACACCAGATTATATGCTTGTTAGCCTCGGCCACACGCTCCATCAACCTGGCACGGTTGGCGGCGCGCTCCTCCTTGCTCATATTCTCAACACGCTCAGCTCTCTCCACGAAACGCTCAGCGTCTTCACCCGTGAGAATGGGGGTTTCTTTTATCATTCTTGCCATAGCTGTAACTTATAATATGGTTTTGCAATGCAAAATTAGACAATTTTTGGGAAAGAACAAAATATGTGAAAAAAAATCCCATAAAAATACATGTGCAGAACAACAAAACCCTACATCCCTCGTCCTCTGCCACCATTCATAACCCTCCGTACTCGCCCTTCGTATTTACCGATGGCGACATCGTTGACCTCTCGGGCAACGTTTTTCTTCTCCCAGTCACTGAACTTGCTGATGGGGTTCAACTCATTAGCCATCCAAACAAGGAGGCTGCCTGTTTG
>JAEEJK010000028.1 GCA_016281815.1 Prevotella sp.
AAGGGCAAGAAAATGGAGTTGCCATTGGAACCAGTGAGCATCACTCCGTTGACTCCGTTCATGCTAGTCACCTCCTGAGAACAATTGTTGCAAAGCTCATAGAATTTGTTGGACATTTGCCATTGGGCACCCCATTTCATGCGGGCCACGTCATACTCCGTGCCCTGAATATCAGTGTCATACCAACGTGGTCCCTCATCGTATGGGAACTCAATCCTCGGTTCCGTCTCACCCCATGCATAGAAATCACCTAATCCCTCAGGTGATGTGGCACCCACATTGCAGCACGCCCATTTCGTACCTGATGGCAGGCCAAGGTCAATCATGTGGGGATGATTGTTGTCGGGGCACAAAGATACCGATGGTGCTGTCACCGTCACCTCAATGGTGGCTGTCTCACCGCTCTGCGTATCGGTCACGGTGATAGTGGCGGTGCCTTCACCTACGGCGGTGATTCTGAAAAAGTAATCTAATGAAAGAGGACCACCTGGGTATTCTTCTGCTGTGTATATTATGGTTGCCACTCTATTATCGCTGCTCTCACAGGTATAACTGCCATTTCCGTTGTTGGGATATACGATGGCTATCTCTCCTATTGTCAATGTCAGGGATTCCTCTGAAAGGGAGAAAAGTGTAGGTGGATTATCTACCGTCACCTCAATGGTGGCTGTCTCACCGCTCTGTGTATCAGTCACGGTGATGGTGGCGGTTCCTGCAGCGACGGCGGTGATAGTCACCGAACTTCCACTAATAGTTGCTGCGGCAACATTCTCATTACTGCTCGCGACCGTGTAACTGCCGCTTCCAGAAGTGATGTCAATGGTGGTGTTCTCACCTACTGTTATAGCGACGCTACTCTCCGACAATAGCAAAGGAGTCACAGAGGATTCGATGGCAACAGGGCGAACGCTTAGACCGCAAGGACGCTCGCTATACACCTCCCTTTCAATGCTGCCAGAGTAAAAGTAAATTGAGTGGGCTTTGTACGAATGTGACGGGTCGTGCGTCGATAACCAATAGATACCGTCATCACCGACTTCGTTGGGAAAACCCCACGAGTTTTGACCGGCTGCGGGCAAGAAGATACTACTGCCGTTAGTCGCAGTTATTTTTTGTCCACTGACACCATTGAGGGTTGTCCACTCATAAGTACTGTGATCGAGGAGTTCCAAGAATTGTTCGTAAGAAGGCATCACCCAAGAACCTCCCCATTTCGCATGGGCCACATCATACACAGTCCCAGCAATGTCACTTCCGATATCTTGACAATTTCCCGATGACCCATCACAGAGAGAGTAGGTGGACCAATCATAGAAACCCGACACTTCCGTCTCGCCCCAAGCATAAAATCCGCCATAGTTGGTCGGGCTTTGATTCTCGGGATGCTCGGTGTCCACATTGCAGCACGCCCACTTAGTTCCTGAGGGCAGACCCAGGTCGATCATGTGAGGGTGGTTGTCATCGGGGCAGAGAGATATAGAAGATGCTGACACCGTCACCTCGATGGTGGCCGTCTCTCCGCTCTGTGTGTCTGTCACGGTGATGGTGGTGGTGCCAACTCCAACGGCGGTGATAATCACCGCACTGCCGTTTATCGCTGCGGTGGCGACATTCGAATTACTGCTCGCGACAGTGTAGCGGCCATTTCCTGAGGTAATTTGCACAGTGGTATTCTCTTCCTCCGAAATATTCGCACTGCTCTCTGACAGTTGCAAAGGAGCGAAGGTGTTAACTATGGCGACGGGGCGAACACTTTGACCAGTTCTACGGTAGTTGTAGTCCAAGCCGACGCGGCCCGAGAGGAAGTAGAGATGGTAGACATCACTCGAGCCCGAGGGATACAGCGTCGATGACCAGTAGTGGCCGTCGCTGCCGAAGTATCTGAGGCCATCCGTCCGGTAGCCCGACGCGGGCAAAAAGATACTGGCACCGCTTGGGCCGGTGAATAACCTGCCATTGACGTCATCGACGGTTATCCATTCAGAAGTGCATTTCTCCAACAATTCATTCAGCTGGTCATAGGACGGCATCACCCATGAGCCGCCCCACTTTACATGGGCCACGTCGTATCGTGTGCCAACAATGCTCTCTCCAAGGTCATGGCAAGTTTCTTTTGAACCGTCGCAATGTATGTATGTGGCCCAGGTGTAGTTAGTCTTCTCCTCCGTCTCGCCCCAGGCGTAATAGCCACCACCATTGGAGGGCTTTTGATTCTCTGGATGCTCAGTGTCCACATTACAACAGGCCCACTTAGTACCTGAGGGCAGACCCAGGTCGATCATATGAGGATGATTGTCATCAGGACATGATAATAAGTGGGTTTGTGCAGATATCGTCACATAGGGTATTAATCCTATTAAGAAAAACAATAGGACAACAAAGGATAATCTGCTTCTCATTGTTAATAGATTGTTGAATTGTGACATAAACTATCTTTGTTTTTTTATTACTATCAGTAAATGTTCTTCGTAACTAATTGAGTGTGTGACTATTATGGTTTTTCAACATATAAAAATACATCAATCTCTTCAGAAGAGATGTATCAAGATTGCAAATTTAGCATTTATTTTCGACAATATTTCATTTTTGAGTAGAAAAATCCATTTATTGTAGACATTTTAGCGCAGCTTGGCGGACATACATAAAGTAAGTCCTTACATGATGCTACGACATTCTATATACTAAGGAAAATAAACTCTGTATCTCAGGGTCTCTGTGTTGAGATTCATTCGTGTGAAATCGCGTGTTAAGAAAAACATGTTCTTTTTTGCCTAAACATGCAATCAATTTGCAGAAATATTGTTACTTTTGTGGCCAAAGAAAACAATCAAAAGAAAAAAGAAAGGAAAAAACGACATGAAAACTTACTTAGTCACTGGTGCCGCCGGATTCATCGGAGCCAATTTTGTGAAATACCTGTTGAACAAAAAATACAAGGATGAGCCGATCCGCATCATCATTCTCGATGCGCTCACCTATGCCGGCAACCTCGGCACCATCAAGGAAGATATCGACGGCGACCGCTGCATCTTTGTGAAGGGAGACATCAGGGACCGTGAATTGGCCGACAAGTTGTTTGCCGATTACGACATCGACTATGTGGTCAACTTCGCCGCAGAGAGTCATGTTGACAGGTCGATAGAAGATCCGCAACTCTTCCTCTCCGTCAACATCCTGGGCACGCAGAACCTGCTCGACGCCGCCCGCAAGGCATGGGTGACAGGCAAGGGAGAAGACGGTTATCCTGTGTGGAAAGCCGGCAAGCGCTTCCATCAGGTAGCCACCGACGAGGTGTACGGTTCACTTGGAGAAGAAGGATTCTTCACCGAGAAGACCCCGCTCTGTCCCCACAGCCCCTACAGTGCATCAAAGACGGCAGCCGACCTCATCGTCATGGCCTACCACGACACCTACCACATGCCCGTGACCATCACCCGCTGCTCCAACAACTACGGTCCTTACCACTTCCCGGAGAAGTTGATTCCACTTATTATCAACAACATTCTCGAAGGCAAGAAACTACCTGTTTACGGCAAGGGAGAGAACGTCAGAGACTGGCTCTATGTGGAAGACCACTGCAAAGCCATCGACCTCGTGGTGCGCGAGGGACGCGACGGAGAAGTATACAATGTGGGAGGCCACAACGAGATGAAGAACATCGACATCGTGAGGCTCACCATCAAGACCATCCATGACATGATGGCAGAGAACAAGGCCCTCAGAGAGGTGCTTCGCAAGAAAGAATTGGATGAGAACGGCGAGATCCGCTATGACTGGATCAGCGACGACCTCATCACCTTTGTCACCGACCGACTCGGCCATGACCTGCGCTATGCCATCGACCCCACCAAGATCAAGGAAGAACTGGGTTGGGAGCCAGAGACCTGCTTTGCAGATGGCATTGTGAAGACCATCAAATGGAATTTGGAGAACCAAGACTGGATCAGGGAAGTGACCAGCGGCGACTACCAAAAATATTACGAACAAATGTACGGCAACAGAACATGCGAAAAGCCTTAGGCCGACTCATTGACCTGCCCAAAATCATTGATCCGAGGGGGAACCTGACCGTTGCAGAACAGCAGAGGGAGGTTCCCTTCCATATGGAACGTGTTTACTGGACATACGATGTCCCCTCAGGAGAGAGCAGGGGCGGTCATGCCCACAAGGAATGCGAGGAAGTGATTGTCGCCGTGAGCGGTTCCTTCGATGTCACTCTCGACGATGGAGAAATCCGTGAGACCTACCACCTCAACCATCCCTACCAGGGACTGTATGTGGGCACCGGTATATGGCGGACACTGGAGGACTTCTCCTCCGGAGCAGTATGTCTCGTGATGGCCTCCCATCTGTTTGAGGAGGAAGACTATATCCGTGATTATGACGAGTATCGGCAATGGGCAAGACAATCGAGATAGTCAGATACACCCCCGAGAAGGCATCGGAATGGAATGAATTTGTCGCCAGATCCAAGAATGGCACATTCCTTTTCGACCGCCAGTACATGGACTATCACTCAGACCGTTTCGCCGACCACTCCCTCATGTTCTACCGAGAGCATGAGTTGTATGCCCTGCTCCCAGCCAACCAGAAGGATGGCATGCTGATGACGCACCAAGGACTCACCTACGGCGGTCTGGTGATGGGCGAGTCAGCCACAGTAGAAGAGATTGGGCAATGCTTTAGGTTGCTCAACAACTACCTGAAAGCCAACGCTTTTGAATCTGTTGTATACAAGGCCATCCCCTGGATTTACCACAGGCAGCCAGCGGAAGAAGACCTCTATGCCCTTGTCCAAGTGGTCCATGCCCATCTCTCCGTGCGCCATGTGTCTTCCGCCATCTATCTCCCCTCCCCCATCCGCTGGCGGCGCGACCATCGTTACGGAGCCAACAAATCGGCAGCAGGAGGAGTCGTCGTCCAGCGCAGTGACGACTATGAAAGTTTTTGGACAATCCTCTCAGACAATTTATGCCACAAATACGGTGCCACACCAGTTCATACGCTGGAAGAGATGCGCCTGCTCCATTCCCGCTTTCCCGACCATATCCGTCTCTATACAGCCACCTCAGACGGTATTGTCATAGGAGGCACCGTGCTGTATCTGTGCGGGCACACCGCACACGCCCAGTATATCTCAGCCTCTCCGGAAGGCAAAAGACGGCACGCCATAGATGCCATTTTCGACCATGTCCTGCACCATGAACTCAAGGGTTTCAGATATTTTGACTTTGGGAAATCCAGCAACGGCGATGGTGAGGACCTGAACGCCACCCTTGTATCCCAGAAAGAAGGATACGGTGCCCGTGCCATCTGCTACGACTGGTATCAATGGCAACTATGACATAAAAGGCACAACCTGACGAGAATATTTTTTGTCAATTCACAATTAATTTGTAATTTTGCAGAATGATTCATCATTCTCACCAAATTTGCAATGACCGATAAAATCAGAATCAAGGATATCGCCGCTCGTGCGGGCGTATCTGTGGGAACCGTTGACAGAGTATTGCACAACCGTCCGAATGTTTCTCCCCCAGCAAGGGAAAAGGTGGAGAAGGCGCTGAAGGAAATGGATTACCAGCCCAACATGTATGCCAGTGCGTTGGCATACAACCGTTCCTACACGTTTTATGTCATCATGCCCAAGCATGCCTCCGAAGCCTACTGGGAAGAGATAGAAGAGGGAGCCTACCAGGCCTGTGAAGTACGCAGGGATTTCCATGTAGATGTGAAGATGCTTTATTACCACCGTTTTGATGACGAGACATTCATCAAGGCGTGCGAGGACTGTTTTTCCATGCAGCCCGACGGTGTCATCATCGTCCCCTCGTCGCTTGACAACACCCGCATGTTCACCGACAAACTGCATGAGGCCAACATCCCCTTTGTGATGCTCGACTCCTATATGCCCGACCTGAAGCCCCTGGCCTTTTATGGTCAAGACTCCTTCTGCAGCGGTTATTTTGCCGCCAAGATGCTGATGCTGATAGCCTCGGACAGCAAGGAAATCATGGTGATGAAACAGATGAAGGGCGGACGCGTGGCCAGCAAGCAGCAAGACAACCGCGAAGTGGGATTCCGCCATTACATGCACGACCATTTTCCCAATGTGAAGATAGAGGAAGTGAACCTGCCCTTGGAAGAAGAGAAGGCCACCTATGATGACATTCTGGAAGCCTACTTCCAATCGCATCCGAAGACCCACCATTGCATCACATTCTGCTCCAAGGCCCATATTGTGGGCGAGTTTCTGCTGCGCACCAACCGCCGCGACGTGCAGATCATGGGTTATGACATGGTGAAGAAGAACGCCAAGTGTCTCCGTGAGGGCAGCATCTCCTTCTTGATAGCCCAGCATGCCTATATGCAAGGTTATTACTGTGTGGAGGCCCTGTTCAGCGCCATCGTGCTGAAGAAGAAAGTCAGGCCGGTCAATTACATGCCCATTGAGATACTCAACAAAGAGAATGTGGATTTCTATCAGCGAACTATGATATAAAGAACTAAAACAACTACTATTATGAATCAAACAGCATTTATCAAAATCAACCCAGCCGACACCGTTGTCGTCTGCCTCAGGCCTATTGCCAAGGGAGAAGTGATGGTGGTGGACGGCAAGGAAATCACAGCCGCCCAGGACACCCCCATGGGCCACAAGATCCTCATCCAGGACACCCCTGAGGGCACAGACATCATCAAATACGGCTATCCCATCGGCCATGCCAAGAAAGACCTGACAGCAGGCGAATGGGTGAATGAGAACAACCTGAAGACCAATCTGTCGGGCACGCTCACCTATGAGTATAAGCCCGTGAACGAACGGCTCACCATCCCCCAGGAGAACCGCACTTTCAACGGCTACAAGAGAGCCAATGGCGAGGTGGGCATCCGCAATGAGATATGGATTGTCCCCACCGTAGGCTGCGTCAACGGCATCGCCGAGCGGTTGGCATCCCAACTGGAAGCCGAGACCAAGTGCAAGGACATTGACGCCATACACGCCTGGCACCACAATTACGGTTGTTCGCAGTTGAGCGGCGACCATGAGAACACCCGCAAGGTGCTCCGCGACATCGTGCTCCATCCCAACGCAGGCGGCGTGCTCGTTTTGGGTCTGGGATGTGAGAACAACCAGCCCGACGATTTCATGGCCATGCTCGGTGATTATGACAAGAACCGCATCAAACTGCTCGTCACACAAAAGGTGGACGGCGAAGAGGTGGAGGCAGGAATGGCCATCCTCCGCGAGTTGTACGCACAAGCCTCAGCCGACAAGCGCGAGGCATGCGACCTGAGCCATTTGCGTGTGGGTCTGAAATGTGGCGGCAGCGACGGATTCAGCGGCATCACCGCCAATCCGTTGGTAGGAGCCTTCTCCGATTACCTTGTCGCCCAAGGCGGCACCTCCATCCTGACCGAAGTCCCAGAGATGTTCGGCGCAGAAACCATCCTGATGAACCGCTGCGAGACCCCGGAACTCTTTGAGCAGACCGTGAAACTGGTCAACGACTTCAAGGAATATTTCCTCAGCCACGGAGAGCCTGTGGGTGAGAACCCCTCGCCCGGAAACAAGGCAGGCGGCATCTCCACCCTGGAAGACAAGGCCCTCGGATGCACACAGAAATGCGGACGCGCCCCAGTGAGCGGTGTGCTATCCTATGGCGACCGTCTTCAGACCAACGGGCTCAACCTGCTGTCAGCCCCCGGCAACGACCTTGTCGCCTCTACCGCACTGGCATCCGCCGGATGCCAGATCGTCCTCTTCACCACAGGCCGCGGCACGCCATTCGGCACCTTCATCCCGACGATGAAGATTTCCACCAACAGCCAACTCTTCGCCCGCAAGCCCAACTGGATAGACTTCAATGCAGGCAAGTTGGTAGAAGGCACCCCGATGGACGAACTGGTCAAGGCGCTCACCGACAAGATCATCTCGGTGGCCAACGGAGAGCGCACCCGCAACGAAGAGAACGGATACAGGGAAATCTCCATCTTCAAAAATGGAGTGACCCTATAATTATCATTCAACTTATGCAAGTTGAAAGTAGTTAAAGAAGTTAAGTAGTTAAAGAAGTTAGGCTTCACTTCACAGCACTGCCCATGAGCAACAAGAGGGGAATCTTCGCACTCAGTCCGATGTTGGTCTTTATGGCCATCTATCTTGTGGGGTCGCTCTTAGCGGGTGATTTCTACAAGATCCCCCTCACTGTTGCCTTCATGGCCGCCAGCGTCTATGCGGTCGCCATCTCCGGTGGGGTGCCACTCAAAAAACGCATCGAGTATTACAGCAAAGGAGCCGGAGGCCCCAACCTGATGCTCATGCTGTGGATTTTCGTGATGGCAGGAGCCTTTGCCCATTCTGCCAAGGAGATGGGCAGCATCGATGCCACCGTCAATCTCACCTTGTCACTCCTCCCGGGCAACATGATATTGGCAGGCATGTTCGTGGCAGCCTGCTTCATCTCCCTGTCAGTAGGAACCAGTGTGGGCACCATTGTTGCCCTCACCCCCATCGCCACCGGTTTGGCCGAGAGCACGGGAACGAGTGTCTCCCTGCTGGCAGCAGTTGTTGTGGGAGGCGCCTTTTTCGGCGACAACCTCTCGTTCATCTCCGACACGACCATCGTGGCGACTACCACGCAGCAATGCCGTCTGAGCGACAAGTTCAGGGTCAACCTGTTCATCACATTGCCAGCCGCCCTTCTCATCCTCATTGTCTACATTGTGATGGGATCGTCGGTTCAGTCACCCAAGGAAGTAGCCGAAGTAGAATTCATCAAAGTGATACCCTACCTGGTGGTATTGCTGGCGGCAGCCTTTGGCATGAATGTGATGGCCGTTCTCACCATCGGCATCATCCTGACCGGATGCATCGGAGTCTTTGGGGGAAGTTATGATGTTCTTGGCTGGTTGTCGTCGATGGGCGATGGCATCAAGGGAATGAGTGAGTTGATCATCATCACGATGATGGCCGGCGGACTCCTTGAGGTCATCAGGGTGAACGGCGGCATCGACTACATCATAGAAAAACTGACCTCGAAAGTGACGAGCAAACGAGGTGCCGAACTATCGATAGCCACGCTGGTGAGTCTGGTGAATGCCTGCACAGCCAACAACACCGTGGCCATCCTGACTGTCGGAGACATTTCCAAGAAGATCGGAGACCGTTTCGGTCTTGACAGCCGCAAATGCGCCAGCATCCTCGACACCTACTCCTGCTGCATCCAGGGCTTGCTTCCCTACGGAGCCCAAGTGCTGATGGCGGCAGGCCTTGCCAACATCAATCCCATCAAGATCATACCGTTCCTCTACTACCCCATGACCCTGGGCGTGGTAGCCACGATAGCGATACTGCTCAGATACCCCAAAAGATATTCCTGACCATCATGCAGACAATCAGCATTCAAATCAAGGATTTTGTCCATATCCTCAGAAGCGGAGCATTCGACGATGTGAAACCCATTGGCATGCTCTCCAACTACAAATGGGGGAAATTGGTGGATTTGGCGAAGATGCACGGCATCATCCAGATTTTTGCCAATGGCCTGGAGCATTATCACTACGACAGCCATCTCAACATCTCAGAATCTCTGATCAATGTGATCAGGGAAGAATTGCGCAGTGCTCCCGTGACAGGATTCGCCGACCTTTATGACGTCAACCAGATGACCCTTCAGAGCAAGCCGCTCAATCAGCAACTGAAGTCGATCATCAGAAAGGAATTTGCCGATCCTGAGAAGTCATTTGAGACGATGCAGGTGATGGCCATCATCGTCTTCAACACGGAGCATATCCTGACAGGCAGGAGTTATCTGAAAGGTATCATCGACCTGGGCAGATATCTCCGTCTTGAAGGGAGCAAGGTGGACTTTGTGAAGTTGGAGGAATGGCTGAAGAAGACCAAGTTGACCCGAATGAGCAACCTACAAGGCAGTCTGCTCGTCTCCGGATTTGGTTTCACCATAGAGGAGTTGCCCTTCATGACCAAGATGGTCAAGAAACCTGTTAACCAATTATTGTCCGCCATCAGCCATGATGACCTCAGTCAGTTGCGGCCCTGGGCCCTCCGCGAGAGCAAGGGCGGTTTTGTGGTGGGTAGTCCTCTGAAGATTTTCCGTTCCGTGCGACATGCACTCCATTTTTGGCGTTTTGCCCCCCGTGAGACATTTGCCACGATTTTCCGCGGACTGATGAGGGGCATCTCTGAGATAGAAGAATAACTATATTCAAGTTGAAAGTAGTTAAAGTAGTTAAGTAGTTAAAGTAGTTAAGCCATATGACTCGAAACATATTGGCATTGTGGATGGCCATGGTCAGCATGTCCCTCAGTGCCCAAAATCCATACCGTCAGTATACAGACAACGTGCCTTTCGCCATGCCCGAAGTGAAGGCACCCGTATTCCCCAACCGCACCATCAACCTCCGCGATTACGGAGCCAAGGGCGACGGATCCTCTCTTTGCACAGATGCCTTTGCCAAGGCCATCAACGAACTGAGTGCAAAAGGCGGAGGCAAACTCATCGTACCGCAAGGCGTGTGGTTTACTGGTCCCATCGAACTGAAGAGCAACGTGAACCTGCATTTGGAAAAAGGAGCCGTGGTGCTGTTCTCCGGAGACGAGAACCTCTACCCCATCATCAAGACCTCTTTTGAAGGTCTTGAGACCCGACGCTGCCGATCTCCGCTGTCCGCCAATGGAGCCACCAACATCGCGGTGACAGGGCAAGGCGCTTTTGACGGGAACGGCATCTATTGGCGACCGCTGAAGCGGAGCAAGGTGACAGCCACTCAGTGGAAGAACATCACCTCACAGGGAGGCGTATTCAAGCGGGACGACCTATGGTATCCCTCCGAGGGGTATCTCAAGGGCGACTCCATGGCTCAGATGAATGTTCCCACGGGTCTGCGCACCGACAAGGAATGGGAAAGCATACGCAGGTTTCTCCGTCCGGTGATGGTAAGTCTTGTGGGCTGCAAGAATGTGCTCCTCAAAGATGTCATCTTCCAGAATTCTCCAGCCTGGAACATCCATCCCCTGATGTGCGAGAACATCATCATCGACCATGTGCTTGCACGCAATCCCTCCTATGCGCAGAATGGTGACGGTCTTGACCTGGAGTCGTGCAAGAACGCCCTGATTGTGAACAGCACCTTTGATGCCGGCGATGACGGTATCTGCATCAAAAGCGGCAAGGACGCCGATGGAAGAAAGCGCGGAAAGCCCTGCGAGAATGTCATCGTGGACGGATGCACGGTATTCCAAGGCCACGGAGGTTTTGTCGTAGGCAGTGAGATGAGCGGCGGTGTGAAAAACATCCTGGTGCAGAACTGCCAGTTCCTGGGAACAGACGTGGGTCTCCGCTTCAAGAGTTGCCGTGGACGCGGGGGTGTCGTCAGCAATATCTTCATCCGCAACATTTCGATGTTTGACATTCAGGCCGACGCCATCATCTTCAATCTCTATTACGGAGGCAAGTCTGTGATAGAGATGATGGAGAGCGGTGATGCAGCCAACAATGTGGACATGCAGCCCGTGGATGAGACAACGCCGGAGTTCCGTGACATCCACATCGAGAATGTGGTTTGCCGCAACGCCAACCGCGCCATGTTCTTCAACGGTCTGCCGGAGAAGCCCATTGAAAACATCTTCCTCAAAGACATCCACATCAGTTCGCGTGTGAAATCCGAGTTTCACAACTGCAAGAACATCCAGCAAGAAAATGTCGTGACAGACTGACCTGACATCCGCAAATTGTCAATCAAAAGCCAAAGATAATGAGACAGTTATTAACCATTCTTGCATTTGTCCTCTTTCTACCGGTGTACACACACGCTCAGAAAGAAAGAATTATCATACCGGTTGACTGGAAAGAAATAAAAAAAGTGGCTGAGAATAACCCACAACAGATCAATGATCTCGTGGCGAGGATGGCAACCAGTGAAATTGACACCACGATGACATGGAATGAGCGAATTATGGCATACTACGGGCAGTCATACGTCACCCCCATGACCGAGTTGAGTGAAGGCATGACGTTGGACAAGTTGTTGAAAGATGGCAAGTATGAGGAATGTCTGTCAGGAGCAAAGGAATTGCTGAAGAAGAACCCGGTTAGTCTGAAGGCTCTCTCCAATGCCCTATATGCCATGATGTATATGTTGAAAGACTCAACCAATCATCATAGCATCAGCCGTGACGAAGCCCGTACCTATTACAACCGGATGCATCGAATCCTCAATACCATAGCCGTTACCGGTGACGGTACGGAAGAACGGCCTTTTTATGTGACCGCAGTATCCGACGAGTATTTGTTCATGCGCCACTATCTTGAAATAGGAAAGACCAAAATGCAGTATCTAACAGATCATTTTGACGTTTTTGAATTGGAAGAAACGAGCGATTATTACACGCGTCCAAAATTATACTTCGATATCACCCGCACATTGGAAATAGAGAAGGAAATGTTTATAAAGTAAAGCTTTCTTTATAAATAAAAACGAAAGTCTATGAAAAAATTTCTTTTACTACTTCTGACAGTGACGACCAGCATATATGCATTGGCCATCGATTATCATTCATTGGAAGAAATATACGACCAATGGAAGTCACGCAACATAAAAGTGCCCCAGGGCGGCAGCAACCCAGGGATTGTGAAGTTGGTCAAGGCATTCCAGGACACCTGGCACTCCTACAACATCAGTCCCGTATTGGAGAAAGCCAAGAACCCCAACTTTACCTTTGAAGCCGATAAGGAGTATGGAGGGGGCATCACTGTAGACCGCAAAAACGGATTTGTGAGTCTGGACAATGGTGGCTCTGACAGCGGTTACATGGAGGCTTGTGTGTGGCGTCGTGACAACGGACACCGGTTATTTGCCATTGTCCTGGGCCAGCCCGTCGATCCGGAGATAGAGTTCGTATGCTTCTACGACTACGACCCCAAGACCTTCACCTTGTCCCCGGAGGCGGGGCCAGGGCAAGAGTTTCACCCTCTCAATAAGGGCAACCATGTCGGCTACAACCTGCCTCAAAAGGGAAAGGATTTCATCATTAGCGAATACGACATCAACCTTCAAAGCAATATCAACCACGTCTTCTCCTGGGATGGCAACAAGCATCACTTCTCGCACATCAGCATCGACGTAAAATACGGATACCGTTGGTTCAACCCAAAGGAGACGGATTATCTTGTCAATATGACCAAGATTGCTTTCATCACCCTTCCTGGACAGGAAGATTATTTTTACCTGCTGAGCGACGATGAAGAAGAGGGCATGCTGGCCATCGCCCCCTACAAGGGTGACATCGAACTGATTGGTATCAACAACCCCATCATCCATCATCAGTTGAGTTTCTATCCGAATGTGGTGGTGACAAAAGCTGATATCTATCAATACACCAGTTATGCTTTCCTCAAGGATAGTTATGTGTGGCAGATGATAAATGAGTATCCTACCTTGGTGAGAGCTGACGGACGGTCAAAAATCACGGTGGAGGGCTGGGAGGATATGGACGAAGAAACCGCCCGTGAGAAAATCAAGTCATTGGGCCAACCTATCCAGATAAAGCCGAAATGGAGAAAGGTGAGGCTTATTTCTTCGGAGAAACAATGAGACAGAACCCTTAGGGCTCTGTCTCACTGTTTTTAAAAGACGTGGATGTCTAGTCCTTGGTGATTCCATCCACCACATCCTGGGCATTCTCGTTGAGGTTGATGTTGCGCGTGGTCTTAGCCTCAATGGTACCAGCCCTGAGGATGTCGGCCATGTTGACGCCCGTTGCTGACTGGATGACATCAAAAGCCTGCTTGATAGCCACCGGCACATTTCCAGACATCGAAGAGACGCCACCACCGTCTGAACTGTAGATGTTCACATCCTTGATGGCGCTGATAGGCTTTGCCACATTCTCCACAATCTGCGGAAGCACCTCGATGATCATCTGCACGACAGCGGCATTGTTGTATTTCTTGTAAGCCTCTGCTTTGCGGTCCATGGCCTGTGCCTCTGCCTCACCTTTTTTCAGGATGGCGTAAGCCTCTGCCTCACCCTTGGCCTTGATACCCTCAGCCTCCTGCTCCAACTGATAGCGTGAAGCATCAGAGGCAGCATTACGAGCCAAAGCCTGTTGTTCGGCCTCATAGCGCTGAGCCTCAGCGACACGTTTACGCTGCTCGAGGTCAGCCTCCGCCTGCTTTTGTATCTGGTACTTGTCAGCATCAGCCTTTTTCTCAATCTCAGCAGCCAGTGTGTTGATTCGGATTTCGATCTGCTCACGAGACAGGATTTGCTCGCGGCGTGTCTTTTCAATTTCAGCCTCAACAGTCTTGACATTGATGGTCTTCTGCTGTTCCTGCTGCTGTATCGAGTAAGCAGCGTCAGCATCAGCCTGTGCTGTGTCAGCCTGCAATTTAAGTGCAGCCCTCTTCAGTGCCAGTTCGTTGTTCTTGATGGCAATGGCAGTGTCTGCATCTACGCGGGCGGCATTGGCCTCGCGGTCGGCATGTGCCACCTCAATCTTCACATCACGCTCCGCATTCGCCCTGTTGATGGAAGCATCCTTCTTGATTTTGGCCGTATTATCCGCACCCAGATCATGAATCAGGCCCTCCTTGTCGGTGACGTTCTGAATATTGCAACTGATGATCTCGATGCCCAATTTGCTCATATCTGGTGAAGCCTTCATCATCACCTGGTCGGAGAATCCGTCACGGTCGGTGTTGAGTGACCTCAGGTCGAGCGTACCGATGATCTCACGCATATTTCCCTGAAGGGAATCCTGCAACTGTTCGGCAATTTCATTCGGCGTCATGTTGAGGAAGTTCTTGGCTGCCAGGCGAGTACCCTCTGATGTAGGGGTGACCCGGATTTTCGCCACAGCATCGACATCGACATTGATGAAGTCATTGGTGGGCACACTCTCCTCGGTCTTGATGTCAACAGTAATCTGACCGAGATAGACTTTGTCGAGACGTTCCAGGAAAGGAATACGGAAGCCGCCGGAACCGATCAGTACTCTTGGCTCACGGCTCAGACCTGAGATAATAAATGCATACGATGGTGGTGCTTTCACATAAGACATGCCGATGAACAAGGCAAGAACGATCACACCGATAATAATACTTAATGCGATAACGGAATCCATAAATATAAATGTTAGTTGATAAAAAAGAATCAGTTTCTTAGAAAGACTATAAAATTCCCATAACCTATCACCAAAGGTACAACAAAAAACTGACAAAAAGCAAAAAAAAAGAAATTTTTAAAGTATTCAGACAAATAGTTTGTCAGGATTGCTTAAATATAGATTTTTTTTGTATCTTTGCCACATTGAATTGATGGAAATGAAAACATTGTTACTTACTTTATATAGCCTGATGATGGCTACGTTGCTTTGTGCTCAAACCTATGGTGTGGAGTGCGAGGATACATGCAACCATATACACGGCCTTGATATGAGTCACTATCAAGGAGATGTGTGGTGGGAAACCCTGGGTGAGAACAACCACATGGCGTATGTGTACTTCAAGGCCACAGAGGGAAAAGAGACGCAGGACGCGACCTACAAGCGAAATATCGAACTGGCTCACCGCTACGGTCTGAAAGTGGGTTCCTATCATTTCTATCATGCCAACGTGCCTCAGCAGTTGCAATTACACAACTTCATGAGCCAATGCCGCCCCGGCGACCAGGACCTCATCCCGATGATCGACATTGAGAAGATACCCAAATCGATGGGAACGGGTCAGTTTTGTGACTCACTGATGAAGTTTCTGCTGCTCGTCGAGGAAGCCTACCATCAAAAGCCCCTTTTGTATACCGGAAGGAATTTTTACAACAGGCATCTGTTGGGCAAGGTAGACGACTATCAGTTGATGATAGCGATGTATTCTGACGTTGAGCCTCAGTTGGCAGACGACCGAGACTACATCATCTGGCAATATACGGGAAAAGGGCACATCAATGGTGTGCGCGGTTATGTGGACAAAAGCCGCTTCATGGGGCAGCACAGTCTGCGTGAACTTCGTTTCAAACGGTGGTAGGTATTTAGATTAAGAGATAAACAAGGGCGTACAACAATATATAAAGGAGTGCGAAATGGCAATTATTAAATGTCCGGAATGCGGACACCAAACGAGCGACAAGGCAACGGTCTGCCCAAGTTGTGGGGTGGAGATTGCCGGCAAGATAACGAAATGCATCCACTGCGGAGAGGTGTATTTCAAGAATGACGTGCTATGCCCCAATTGTTATAGGGCATATCGGTTTGAGGAGCCGACAGATCAAGATGTGACAGAAGAAGATGTAGCAGAAACAGAAGCCACAGACGCCATCACCGATGAGGGACTCCAGGAAGAGAACAGGCAGCCAGACACCGAGACCGAGCAGCCTGAAGACGTTTCAGACACCTCCCTGGAAGAAGAAACGCTCACTGTGAGTTCTGAAGATGAGAAGGAGAAGGAAGACCAATCTGATGCTCAGGAAAAGGATGATGACACTGAACCAGAGGAGCATACTGATGAGGATGACGAGACCAGAGGCTATATAGACACAGACGGCGAGGATCTGGAGAAGCCCGTCCATGAGGCCGATGAGCAGGATGGAGACAACGGCAGCAAACACGGTTACATACCTGTTGTCGTGTCGATCGCCATCACCGCGCTCATCATAGCCGTTTGCTTCTACTTTTACAATGAAAGCAAACTGTCGAGGGAAACCCAAGCGTATGAGACAGCGATGAGAAGCAATGACGTGAATGAACTCAAAAGTTTTCTCCGCAATTTCAATGATGCCTCAGAAACACACCGAAAAGCCGTCAATGACAAAATTACCAGCATCACGAAACAGAAAGAAGACCTCTCCCTCAGTCTGGTAACCAAAGACAAAGCGAAGTTGGCGCAATATCTGGTAGACTATCCCGACACGCCACAGAAGCAGCAGATCTTGTCGATGATTGACTCCATCGACTGGGAGGATGCCCTGAAGACGAACACCAAGGCAGCCTTTGAAAAATACATGGCGGAGCACCAGGACGGCCGCCACGTCAAGGAAGCCAAGGATAAGGTGACCATCAAAGTGACAGCAGCCACGGAAGAAGATGCGACGATGGCCAAATCATTGTTCAGGGAATTCTTTCTCAGCGTAAACGGCAATGACGCCGCCCGCCTCACAGCCACGCTCAGTTCGCAACTCAGTCAGTTTATGGGCACAGAGAATGCCAGCAGCGGTGATGTCACCGGTTGGATGAAGCGGCAGCATGGTGATGATGTGAGCAATGTCATCTGGAAACTCAACCATGACTATAAAATCACCAAAAAGGAGCAGAACGGCACCACTGACTATGTCATGGAATTCACGGCCAAGCAAACCATCGTGAAGAAAGACGGGCGTTCATCTTCAGAGAATTACAAAATCACCTCCAATGTGACGGGCGACAAGAAAATCGCATCGATGACCATGTCGAAATACACGCCACAGGCCAATCCTGCCCCGAGTCCTGCAGCCCCTGCCCCCAAGGCTAATTCCGCAGCATCTGCTGCGCCCAAGGCAAGTTCAACTGCATCATCTGCACCCAAAGCAAATTCAACATCTTCATCTGCACCCAAGGCTTCTGCACCAAAGGCTAGTTCCACGGCATCGGCTGCGCCAAAGGCATCGGCACCCAAGGCAAGTTCCACGGCTTCTGCTGCGCCAAAGGCATCGGCACCCAAGGCAAGTTCCACAGCATCAAAGCCAACAGCATCA
This sequence comes from Prevotella sp., assembly GCA_016281815.1. Classification (GTDB taxonomy): domain Bacteria; phylum Bacteroidota; class Bacteroidia; order Bacteroidales; family Bacteroidaceae; genus Prevotella. Next base: position 17,749 of record JAEEJK010000028.1, read on the forward strand.
GCCTCAGGAGAGGCTAAGAAGCCGGCACCTCAGGCCAAGACGAACAGTTCGACCAGCAAGCCAGCCGCATCCACCCCAGCCAAAACAAGCAATCAGAGTACTGTCGCAAAAAAAGAAAAGTCCCCTTCCCAGCAACCGACCGGCAAGCAATAAGTTCTGTCAGTCATTCCACAATATAAGTTGCACGAGCCTCATGACATCAACGATATCCACGATACTGTCATGGTTGATGTCAGCGACAGCGACAGGGATGGGCACTTGGTTGTCTAAAATATAATTGACGATGAACATGACATCGACCACATTTTGCCTGCTGTCATAGTTCACATCACCATCGAGCAATCTCTCCACCAATACTGAGAAAGAACAGGAAGGCAGGTCCGCCACCAGCAGGTCTGCCGATTTGAACTGTGCCTCGGTGACCGATGCAGACAGGTCGATGTCCTCAACCTGAGAATCAGCGCACAATCTCAGCGTGAGCAAGGGATAATGACCGGAGATGATATTCGCTCCCTCTTCTGTTCTCACCAAAAAGTGGTAATTTCCCTCCTTGTCATCCGTCATTTCCACATGCAGGTTCCCGTTAGGCTGTTCCTCGGGAACCACCCATGAAGAGCCCGTGATGGAGTCGGCATCCAATGACAAGCCAGCAGGTAGTGAAAGAGTGAACTCAATGGTGTCGAAAAGAGAATCCTCCCATCCAGCAGTTTCCAGCACCAGGTCAAACTGTTTGTTTCCCATCGGATAGACACTCAAGTCTTCCACATAGACCTCCGCCATAGGGATATAGGTCGCGAACAAGGACCATTGTTCCGACAATCGGTATGAGTCTATGCTGCTGAAATGAGAATAGACTGGGATGTTGTTTTTGGAGAACACATCATTTTCCATCATGGGCGGCTGTTTTGGAAAAGCCTTGACCCACTCCACTCCATCGCATCCCCAGAAACTGCGTTCCCCCAAGAACATCACATTCTCAGGGATCGTTATGCTGCCAAGAGAGGAACAATCAAGAAACGCTTCTTTGCCAATAGATGTAACCTGACCGGGAATGATGATTTCTCTCAGGCTGGAACAGCCAGCGAACACCCTGTCTGCTATATTGTCCATTTTTTGGGGAAGTGTTACCGTTTCCAGACCTTTGCAGTTAAGAAATGCCTCTCTCCACAGGGAAGTGCTCTCATTGGAGAAAGAGACAGACTGAAGATAGTTGCAGCCAGCGAAACCGGCATCCTCCACATCCGTCACCTCCTGCGGCACAACAAAAGAGGAGTCCGCCTTGCCGCCCGGGTATTGTATCAGATGCCCTCCGTCGCCATCAAACAGTATTCCGTCACTGACACTGAACAACTGATTGTCTGGATCCACGGAGAAGCCCTGCAATGCCTCGCACTCTGCAAAGGCACCACTTCCTAATTCCCAAACGGACAAAGGTATATGGATGGTGTCAGTCACTCCACTCCGTCGGAATGCGTCAGAACCAATCAACTCCAGTTTATCCGGAAGTTTGTCCAATATCAAATCCCTGCATCCGGCAAAGGCACCCTGCCTTATCTCCACAACTCCATCAGGCATCCGGATATTGAACTCCGCATTCTCAAATGCGAAGTTGCCAATGACGGTCATCCCCTCAGGCAAAAAGAGGCTGCCGAGATAAGTATGTTCAGTTTGCTCCTCTTCACGAGAGGCAAAAGCCGCTTCCCCGATTTCAGTCACCTTGTATTCCAAACTGTCATAGACGACGGTGCCAGGGATCGCCAAATCAGAGAAAGAGCCCGAAAAACCCGTGATGGCAACCAATTGCCGTTCAGGGTCAATGATGTCATAATCAATAACGGCTTCCAATGGAACCTCATCCAAACTGTCGGCAAAAGTTGTGTATGAGATACTGAAAGACTGTCCACGGACAGGTAACGAAAAGACAACTGCCACAAGCAGCACCATCTTTCCTATTATGTTCGCAGTCAACTTGTTTCTCATTTCCATTGATTCCTCCAGTTTGCAGCAGACGCCTCCATTGATAAAGACATCCAAAACAACTTGTAAAAGTACATTTTTCCCCCGGCATTTGCCCAATAAAGGGAAAAACATTAACAAAGATTAAGGAGAGACTTATGTGTCGTAACTACTCAGCACCCTCTAGTAAACATGTTCGACAAATTAGAAAAGTAGTCGCCTATGGCGAGAAATTTTAAGAAAATGTTTAAGAAAATTTTAAGAAAATATTTTTTTACCATTTTTTTATTCATTTTTTTATAATTTCTGCCCGTCAGGGCACTCCTAAGTACATTTATTCTGAGGGTGCTGAGTAGTTACTTTGTGTCGTGACTATTCAGCGAATCATCTTTTTGAGTCGCCTTCGGCGAGAAATCTTCCAAATCTTTACAAATCGAACAAATTTCTATTGTGAAAAATAAAAAGGAATTAATGAATAATTACATGGCAATTCGCGTTTCTTTTTTCACATATAATTACCACGAATGGGGCATGAATTATTCATGAATTGTTTTCAACCACGAATCTTCACGAATTTCCACGAATAATAATTCAACACAGGTACAAAGACACAGAGTTTTTTATCCCGAATTTTAGAATTGGAGAATTCAAGTTCCGCAAATTGTAGGAACTTGCTTATGCATGTCCCCTTACTACAAATCAGTTCATTTGATGATTTTTCTTCTTTTTTGAGAAACGCTTGCGTTTTTTTATTTTTTCATCATTGCTGATTTTTTCCTTTTTCGTCCTTTTTAATTTTCTCTGAGCAACAGGGCACACACCAACTGATAGGAAAAGAAGATCAAAAACCACTTCGCTTGGGAAAAAAGAAGAAAAACATTTTAAGATGACATTCGCTCAATGGTTACTTTGTGTCCGAGGGTATCAGTTCCACCACGACCACTTTTTGGGTGGAGTCAGTGACCCTGCACCGATGATCCATGCGATGCCCCACGACCCAAAGGATCTGTCCCTGAGCATCAGTCAGTATCCACTGCCGACGTTTGTCAAACAAATTGATTTTCAAGTCAGTGAGGAAATCGCTGACAAGTCTGCTCCCCCTCATACCAAGAGGTTGGAACCTGTCCCCCTGTCTGCCATTTCTTAGAAAAAGAGGAAACGAGACCACCGCCGCATCCAGACATGCGCAGGATTTCTCCCTGCTGAGAGAGAAATGGCTGTCATTGTCAACGACACTGATGCGCATAGCCCATTTTTCATCAATGATATATTTCCCCTCTATCGGGAATTTTTTGTTGATGCAGCAGTCATTCACAGGCTGCACCATCACCGTACCCCTGTCAATCAACAGTTCATGAGTAGCAGACGTGAAGACAGCCCCCTGCCTGAGACGCGCCATCTGTGAGAAAATATCCTGAATCTGCTGTGGCGAGAAACCCAAAGGATATAATATATAATATAATGTATGCTCGTCCTCGATTTTGTCGACGGAAAAGCACATCCTGTCCGACACCTCAGAAGGCAAAGAAGCGTTTTTCACTTTCTCAGCCATGGTCTGGTCAAAAATGTCGACCACCTCTCTCAGTCTGCCCGCCGTCTGGAGTATCGCCTCCGAGACTGAAGGGTTCACCTCAAGCATGGCAGGAACGATGTTGTGCCGTATTTTGTTTCTGACCACATCATCAGTCAGATTGGAACTGTCGGTGATATATGGTTGGTTTCTTGAGGCAAGAAAAGCCTCAATTTCCTTTCTCCCCACCCCCAGCAAAGGTCTGATGATATGGCCACGTCGGGGAGCGATGCCCGTCATCCCGTGGATGCCAGTTCCTCGTATCAGATTGAGGAGCACCGTCTCCACCGAGTCATCCCGATGGTGCGCCACCACAATGTCGTCAGCCCCCAGATCCTGGCGAAGTTTCTCAAAGTAATCATATCTGAGAAAACGCGCCGCCATCTCGATGCTTATCTTGTGGTCTTCCGCATATTCCTTTGTTGCGAAGTGTGCTATGTGCAACGCGACGCCAGTCTCTTCGCAAAGTGTCTGACAGAAATGTTCATCCCTGTCGGACTCCTCTCCCCTCAGATGAAAATTGCAATGGACACCTTCCAATTGGAACCCCAGTTCTCGCAACGCCACCAACAATGCCACACTGTCAGCCCCACCCGACAATGCCACCAGATATTTCCCCTGACGCCTGAGCAAATGGTGAGCGTCAGAGTATGCGATAACCTTGTCTAAGAAAGCATGAAGATGTGGCATGGCAGCATTCTTTCCTCCTTATTCCACATACAGCACCAGTCCTTTCAGGTACTCACCCTCCGGATGATAGATGTTGATGGGATGGTCTGCCGGTTGGTGGAGTTGGTGGAGGATGCGCACTTTCCGTTTTGCCTGAGCCGCAGCCGAGAACACCGCATTGCGGAAATTCTCCTTTGTCACCACCTGACTGCAACTGAAAGTGAAGAGCAGTCCACCGCTTTTGATGATTTCCAGTGCCTTGCCATTGAGTCTGATATATCCTTTGAGCGCATTGTGCAGTGCTCCCCTGTGCTTTGCAAAAGCCGGTGGGTCAAGCACGATCAGGTCGTATTCATTGCGTGTGCGTTCGAGATATCTGAAGGCATCGTCACAGAAAGCCGCATGCCTTGTCTCATTGGGAAAATTGAGCGCCACATTGTCATTGGTCAGTTGGATGGCCTTTTCGCTGCTGTCCACGGAATGTACAAGCGCCGCTCCCCCTCTGAGGGCATAGAAAGAGAATCCTCCTGTATAGCAACACATATTGAGTACCCGCCTGTCTTTGGCATATTTCTCCAAGAGCATGCGGTTTTCCCTTTGGTCAACGAAGAAACCCGTTTTTTGTCCATGCAACCAATCGACATGAAACCTCAGGCCATTTTCCATCGCCACATCCTTGTCATCCCCTCCGTAAAGGAATCCGTTTTCCTGTCCTTTCTCCTTGAGGAACGGCAATGTGGTCTCGCTTTTGTAGAAGACATTTTCGATCTGTCCCCCCATCACGTCAACAAGAGCCTTTGCCACTTCGTCACGGTCATTGTGCATGCCCAGGCTATGCGCCTGCATGACAGCAGTCTTTCCATAGCAGTCGATGACCAGTCCTGGCATGCCGTCACCCTCTCCATGCACCAAGCGGAAAGTGTTGTTGTCAGGGTTATCAGCAATGCCTACTGCTTTGCGCATCTCATACGCCGACCGAATCTTGTCCTGCCAGAACGTCTCTCCCACCTGGTTGGTCTCGAAAGACAACACCCTGACAGCAATGGTACCTTTCTGAAAATGTCCCATGGCGATCCATTTTCCAGAAGATGTATAGACATTCACTTTCTCCCCATCCTTTATTTCCTCCTCGCACCTGTCTATCGCTCCAGAGAAAATCCAGGGATGGAATCTGAGCAAACTCTCCTCTTTTCCTTTTTTCAAATACAAACTTTTATACATGGGGCTGTTTCTTCAATCTGATTACACCTACTCATTGTCGTTCTTCTCCATTTTCTCACCGGCGGCTTTGGGCGCAGGCTCCTCTACCATGCGCAACTCATAGTCGCCAGTCTCGAGCAACCTGCAATACTCATTGTAAAGTCTGATGCATGCCCATGCATCAGTGGCGGCATAGATCTTCTGCCTTTCTGTGAGGACATCCGCATCCCAGTTGGACAGTTGCTGAGATTTGTTGATTTTCTGCTGAAATACGTTGGCATAGAGTTTTTGCAGGCTCATGTCCTCGATGCCCAATTCCCTCATGTGGTGCTGCAGGTCGATGAATTTGCCGGGAGTAAACTGTGCCCTGCGGTGCAGAGACAAGATATCGTCATGCAGCGAGAGTCCCACTTTTGGTACGGTTGTATCCTCAAGCAACCGGATGATATCAGGTGTCATCCCAGTAAGGTTGAGCCTAAACAAGAAACAAAGGTCAAGCGAAGAGACCTGCAGCAGGGAGACAATGTTCTGATGTCCCCGTTTGAATGACGGTCTGGTTTCTGTGTCCACTCCCAACAACGGGAGCCCCAGCAGTATGTCCACAGCCCTCTTAGTCTCTTTCGGGCTTGTGATGACCACGATTTTTCCATCGAACTCCACTTTAGGCAATTGGGAGATCTGTTTTTTGTCGAATTTGTTGTATAGTATTTTAGTCATTGCCTTTCGGGCGAAGGGAAACAGTGTCATTTTTGAATGTCATTATCCTTTTTCTGCTCCCTAAATTCGTCATTTTTTGTTAGAATATGCAAAAATAGAAAAAAGTTGCGAAAAAATAGTTTTTTCTTGATTTTTTCATTTACTTTTGCATTATAATTGCAGCGATGCATGAACAAAATGACCGCCAAGTGAGAGAAAAGGCGGTTTTTCGCATTCTTTACAGAAAACAGGCGATTAAAAAGATTGGAAATGTCACAAAAGAAATCATCAAAGAAAAGCGGCACCAGCCTGATGGAATCATTGGGGATGAAATTTCAATTTCACCTCAGTGAGCGTTTTGTATTCACATTAGGGTTCATCCTATTTGCCGTGGGCATCTACCTGCTGCTTGCTTTTTCATCATATTTTACAACCGGCGAGGCCGACCAGAGCATTGTCACCTCCTTGCAGGAGGGAGAAGTGGAGAACAGCACACACAGTTTTCAGAACATCTGCGGTTCGATAGGAGCCATCATCTCCCATTTTCTGATAGCCAAGTGTTTTGGCATAGCGGCATACCTAATTCCCGCCTTCATCATACTGATGAGCCTGAAGTTCACCAAAGCCTACAAGAACATCAATTTGGTCAAGAGTTTTTTCATTTTTGCCTTGGCCATGCTGTGGTGTTCAGTGGCTTTTGCGAAATTCCTTCCGCCGTTGTTCCCTGATACGATCTACAACCCCGGAGGCGACCATGGGCTCTACAGCGCGCAGTTTTTGGAGAACATGCTCGGGACCCCGGGTTTGATAGCCATCCTTGCTGTGGTGGCGCTGGCATTTCTCACCTACATGAGTGCAGAGACGATATACACCGTCCAGCATATCCTCAACCCGCTGAAATTCATCAAGAAAGTACCTCTGATCATCACCAACAACCTTGGTGAGGACACTTCGGGTGCCACAGGCAAGAGCCAGAGTCTGGCCAGTGTTTTATCTGGTTCGTCAGAAGAAGAAGAAGAAGAAGACAATGGTCTCTCAACAACCGTGGAATTGGACAACAGTGAGGCAGAAGAAGAAAAAGAGGAGCAGCATGAATTCGGTGTGATCCGCAAGCGCCCAACCAAGAAGAAGGATGTGGAACTGGAAGTGGAGGTTGGCGCCAACGAGGAAAGAGCCCACAGCAAGACTGTCAACGACGAGGTTCCCCTCACCCCCATCAATCCGAAGGAGCCCTTCACCAGGTACCAATATCCCAATTTGGATTTGCTGAAACGCTATGACAACGACGGCAAGCCCGTCATTGACATGGATGAACTCAATGCCAACAAGAAGCAGATTGAGAAAGTGCTCAACAGTTTCGGTGTGCAGATCCGTGATGTCAAGGCGACAGTAGGTCCCACCATCACGCTTTATGAGATCACCCCGGCAGAGGGAGTGCGCATATCCAGGATCCGCAACCTGGGTGATGACATAGCCCTGAGCCTTGCCGCGCTTGGCATCCGCATCATAGCCCCCATTCCCGGAAAGGGAACCATCGGTATCGAGGTGCCCAACAAGAAGCCCAACATCGTGTCGATGCGCAGCATCCTGGATTCGAAAAAGTTCAAGGAGACCACCATGGAACTTCCCATCGTTTTGGGCAAGACCATCACCAACGAGGTGTTCATGGTGGATTTGGCCAAGATTCCTCACCTGTTGGTAGCCGGTGCTACCGGTCAGGGAAAGTCAGTCGGTCTGAATGCCATCATCACCTCCCTGCTCTACAAGAAGCACCCGAAAGAAATGAAGTTGGTGCTCATCGACCCCAAGAAGGTGGAGTTCAGCGTCTATGCCCCCATTGCCAATCACTTCATGGCCACCGTCGACGATGACGAGGAGCCCATCATCACCGATGTGACCAAAGTGGTGAGGACTCTGAAGAGCCTCTGTGCGCTGATGGACCACCGTTACGACATGCTCAAGATGGTGAAGGCACGCAACATCAAGGAATACAACCAGAAGTATGTCAACCGGGAACTGAACCTTGCAGAAGGTCATGAGTACATGCCCTACATCGTCGTTGTCATCGATGAGTTCGGCGACCTCATCATGACCGCCGGCAAGGAGATAGAGTTGCCTATTGCCCGTATTGCCCAGTTGGCCCGTGCTGTCGGCATCCACATGGTGATTGCCACGCAGCGCCCGACGACGAGCATCATCACCGGCAACATCAAGGCCAATTTCCCAGGTCGCATGGCCTTCAAGGTGAGTGCGATGATCGACTCCCGCACGATTCTCGACCGTCCCGGAGCCAACCAACTTGTAGGCCGTGGCGACATGCTGTTCCTCAGCGGCAGCGAACCTGTGCGTGTGCAATGTGCATTCATCGATACCCCTGAGGTAGAAAGCATCAACAATTTCATTGTCAACCAACCCGGTCCTATTGCTCCGATGGAGTTGCCAGAGCCTGTCAGTGATGAGCCATCATCCATGGAAGGAGGCGTAGGTGTGGAATCCTCCAAGTTGGACCCGCTCTTTGAAGAGGCAGCCCGTGCCATCATCCTCACCCAACAAGGTTCCACCAGCATGATACAGCGCCGTTTCTCCATCGGTTACAACCGAGCCGGCCGTCTCATGGACCAATTGGAAAAGGCCGGTGTCGTGGGACAAGCACAGGGCAGCAAACCCCGCGAAGTGCTTGTGACCGATGAAAACAGCCTGAATTCTCTCATCACCAATCTGAGGGCGAGCGGAGCAGCATGACATTTTGAACACAGTTTTATTTTAGGATAACATCATCAACTTACAATCAATCATGACAAAGAACATCATTACTCTGGCCATAGCCGCACTGATGGCGATGACCGCAGAAGCACAGACAGCCACAAAGGCCAAAAGCATATTGGACAAGACCGCAGCCATTGTCAGCAATAAAAACGGTGCAAGTGCCAATTTCAAAATCTCCGGTTCCAAAACCGGCACCTTGTCGGGACGCATTTTCATCAAGGGCAACAAATTCAAGGCTACAACCCCTGAAGCCTCCATGTGGTTTAACGGGACCACTCAGTGGACCTATATGAACAACACAGAGGAAGTGAATGTGAGTTCACCCACCGAGAACCAGCAGGCCCAGATGAACCCGTATAAGTTCATCACGCTTTACAAGTCGGGCTATGCCCTTTCCTCAAAGACTTTGAAGGGAGCGTATGAAGTGTATCTGAAAGCCACCGACAGCAAGCGTCCGATCAAGGAGATGTACATCACGATCAACAGCAAGACCTATCTGCCCTCGCAGGTGAGGATGCTTCAAGGTGGGAAGTGGACCACGGTGAGTATCAGCAACTTCAAGGCAGAGAATCTCAGTGATGCCACATTCACCTTCAACCCCAAGCAATACCCCGACGCAGAAATCATCGATTTAAGATAAGAAGAACATGGAAAGAGCCAACCGCATGACCCGATGGGAAATCATCAAGACCCTTCGCAAGCACTCCAGTTTGTCGGATGAGCGAGTCGTTGCCGCCAATCAGAGACGCATCGCCAAAGTCCTTGGCATCGTATTGTCCATATTAGGCGTATTTTATCTGATTTTTCTATCCATCATGCTGGCTCTGATAGCCAACAGCAGCAAGCGGGAGACAGCCGCCGAACTGATGTTCGGCATTCTTCCCTTCATCCTTACCTTAGACTTTTTCATGCGTTTCATGATGCAGCAGACACCCTCCCAGCGGATCAAGCCCTACATCCTTCTTCCGCTGGGGAAATATGCCTGCATCGATGCGTTCATGTTCAATTCCATCACCAGTTACGGCAATCTGATCTGGATGGCCCTTTTTATCCCCTACAGCATCATGTCGATCATTTTCGTGGAGGGATTTTGGGCAACCATCGGTTTCCTGCTGGCTGTTTATCTCCTGATCATCGTCAACAGCCAGTGGTACATGCTGGCACGCACCATGATCAACCGCAAGTATTGGTGGTGGCTTCTGCCCGCCGTGGTCTATGCCATCATCTATTCCCCGCTGTATCTTGGCAGCAATGCCGGCTTCAAGACATTCTTCGACTTATACGGTTCGGTCGGTGAGGGAGCCACACATTGGTCGTTGCTCACATTCGGCGGCATCCTACTGCTGCTGGTGGTGTTGATTGCCATCAACAGGAAAGTGCAGTATCATAGTGTTTACAACGAATTGGCCCATGTGGAGACCACTGAAATCAAGCACGTGAGTGAGTTTAGGCAGTTGGACCGCTTTGGTGCGATCGGAGAGTACATGAAACTCGAAATCAAGAGCATCATGCGCAACAAGAATATCCGCAAGGGATTCATCTCCGCCAACATCCTGATTCTCATGTTCAGCATGGCCATCTCTTTCACCAATATCTATGATGGCGGAATGACCAAATTCCTGGCAGTTTACAATTTTGCCATCTATGGTGCTATGGTGCTGGTGAGAATCATGTGTTACGAGGGCAATTACATCGACTGCCTGATGGTGCACAAGGAGAATATCATCTCGCTGCTGAAAGCCAAGTATTTCCTCTATTCCAGTTTCCTGCTGCTGCCCATGTTGCTCATGCTGCCCACCGTGTTTATGGGAAAATGCACGCTGCTGATGCTCATAGCCGTCATGTTGCTGACAGCAGGACCGGTTCATGCCGCTTTCGTGTACATGGCCGTCTTCAACAAGCAGACGCTTCCCCTCAACACCAAATTCATCGGCAAGGGTTCAGTGGAGAACAGTTTCCTTCAGATAGTAGTGGAGTTGGCCGCTTTCAGCCTTCCCCTTATTCTTATTATCTTCATCCCCACAATCATGGGAGAGACAGCAGGAACCATCGTGCTGATGCTGATTGGTATAGCAGTTATAGCCACCAATCGTTTCTGGATCCGCGATATTTACCGTAGGATGATGAAGAAAAGGTATGACACGCTGGAAAGTTTCCGCGCCACCCGTTAACTACTTGTAGACCTTGATTTCCTGCTGTCCTGTCAGTGCCCTGTACACATTGTGAGCCAGGGCGGTCAGTTCGTCCTCTCCGGGATAGACAAACACCGGAGCGAGGTATTCCAGTCTGCGGATGAGGCCCTCACTCACATATTTGCTCTGCGACATCGCCCCTGTGAGGATGACGGCATCCACGTGTCCGTTAGTCGTCGGGGCAAGCGAGCCCAGGTATCTTGCCACCTGATAGATCATGGCGTCAAGGATGAGTTTGGCATGTTCGTCCCCCTCCTTGATGCGCTGTTCCACGATTCTCACATCGTTGGTTCCCAGATGTGCGGTCAGTCCGCTGTGTCCGTTGACTTTCCTGAGCATTTCCTTTTCCGTGTACTGTCCGCTGTAGCATAGTTGGATGAGTTGCACGGAAGGCAGTGTCCCAGCCCTTGACGGGCTGAACGGTCCGTCGCCGCTGAGCGCGTCGCTGCAGGCGATGGCCCTTCCGTGATGGTGCATGGCAAAGGAGATGCCGCTTCCCAAGTGGCAGACGATGAGGTCCTGCTCCTCGTATTTCACCCCATGTTCCTTGCAATAGCGCTTGGCAATCTCCCGCTGGTTGAGCGCATGCCAGATGGTCTGGTGCGGCATTTCCGGAAGGCCCGTGATCCGGGCGACATCCTCCAGTTCATCCACGACCCCCGGGTCAACGGTGAAAGCCCGGCATCCAGGAATCTCCTTGGCAATGCTCAGGGCGATCAATGACCCTAAGTTGCAGGCGTGTTGCAGACGGGGATGCATGGTATCCTCTATCACTTTCTCATTGAGTTCATATACCCCGCTCTCGATGGGCTTTACCAATCCTCCTCGTCCCACGACCACGTCAAAATCCATCCCGTAGCCCTGTCGCTGGAGTTCCTCTATCAATTTTTCCTTTCTGTAGTCAAACTCATCCATGATGAAGGGATACCGACACAATTCATCATAGGGATGGTTGATGCAGGCATGCATCGTGATTTCCTCATCAATGAATACGCCCACTTTTGTGGAGATCATACCCGGATTGATAGCAAGTATTTTCATCGTTTCAACATTTAGGTCAACAATTGTGTTTTCAGAAATCTAGTTTGAATATTTTATGCAAATATATGGAAAAATCCTTTATCATCCAAACATCTAAGGGATTTTTTTCATTTTACGACGGATTCCAGTAACTACTCAGTCTTTTTGTAAATAGCCAAAATCCCCCTTCAGATGGCTGTTGGATGTCGTTAATAATTCCTAAATGACATCCGCATAAATGTGACTCCAAAGGCATCCTCGACCTTTGGGTTTGATGCAACAAATTGG
>JAEEJK010000029.1 GCA_016281815.1 Prevotella sp.
CTGGACGTAGCGGTCGGCAGCCTGGAAATTCCACTCGTCGGGTTGAGGGTGCAGCACCTCAGGCTTGAGGTCATTCTCCGGTGACACGGCATTGAACTGCTTTAGGATAATCTGGGCAGAGCGGTTGTCACTGCCGCTTACTATTTGTGTGTTGACGGCACATCCCATTTTGAAAGCATCTTTGTAGGCCTCCTTCAGGGTGTTCTGAGCCAATGCCGGCAGTGAAAGGATTGCGGCCATGCAAAATGTAATGAACCGCAGTTTGCAGGACTTGATTGAGACGTTCATTATTTTTAGGTTTAATTGGTAAATTGAAACTGGATTTCTTGTTGTAAAAGAAATGCACATTATTGAGTGCCAGATATTTAGCTTTTTAATAATAGAAGAGTGTAAAGTGTGTTCAGATGATAGTTCAAAAATCACATGATTGACACAAATAACTGTTAATAGGCAGTATGGAGCCTTAATAGGGCAAAAATAGGCAAAATAATTGAAATGCGAAACAATTCTATGGTAAAAAAAAGTGTCCATGAAAATGAATGTATGATTGACACACCCCCATGAAGTCAGTCAAGCCAAGACAACTTTCCCCTGTCTTAAAAAGAAAGGATGAGATGGCTTTCCTGTATGAAAGACAGTGCCCGGCACCGAGGACATGGGCTGGCTGGTTTCGAGTAAAACCCTATCTGATGACCGTTATCCCGTCGGGAGCATCAATCCTGCTGCTGACCTTGCCGCTTGCATCACGCTCATGACGGATGCTGACAGGGCCAAGGGGAGTGGGGAAGGTGCCCTCTGCCCACTGCAGGTCGCCCAGATGGGGCGTGACGCGTAGCTTTCGGCAGCCGGCATCCAACACCTCGACACCCAGGACATGCCGTGAAAGCCATGCCGTCGGGCCTGACGCCCAGCCGTGGCAGAAGGAGTGGCGGTAGCTGATGTAGCAATAGTCGCCGTAGTCACGGTGGATGTCCGTCTTGCCCGGCGGCAACATCTCGTCAATGCGTGCGGCATTGCGCGTCCATTCCAGATGGAAGTCCTCCCAGAAGGTGGTGGCACCGAGGTCGAGCATGGCGCCCCAGTACTGGCGGATGATGTCGAGAGCCTGCTTGTAGGCTCCTGCCATGGCAAGTGCCTCCAGCATGTAGTAACCGTAAAAGGTGGAGAAGCCGTCGGCTGTGAATTCGGCGTTGGGTTGCTGCAGCCCAGCAATCATCTTCAGGGCGCGTGCCTGCTGGAGTCCGTTGTCGGGCAACACTTTTTTATTCATCCTGCGGGCGATGTCACGGCAGGTGGCGGCGTGTGTCTCGTCACCAAGCACGGAGCAGAGGAGCTCGGCATCCTGCATGGCCCAAGACAGCAGAGCCCTGTAGCCGGATTCCACGCCCGCCTCGTTGGGCGACGACGGCCAGTCGAGGAAATGCTTCAGCTGACTTCGTGTACCCGATTCCAGGTGCTCCGTTCCGTCATCGTCCACCAAAGGGTCGATCTTTTCAATCAGCCCCATGATATAATCCCTGTGCCTTTCCAGAAAAGCCTTGTCCCCGCCACGCATGTACTAGTCGTGATGGATGATGAGATACCAAAGCGAATAGCTGCTGATGCCGTTGAGCCAGCGGGGTAGGGGATACTGGCTGACGGCGAGGTCGAGTGAGCGGGGCACCACGTCGTTCTGGCCGAAGACGCTCATGATGGTCTGCACCTCGGGGTGCATGTCACCCAACCAGACAGCCCTGTCTCGCTTGATGCCGTCCCACAGGTATTCCTGCATGTTGAGATGCACGGTGTAGGCACCGGTCATCCAGATGGAGTCGAGGCGCGTGTCACTACAATGGAAGGAACCGACATACGGGATGTCACGGTAGCGGAGGATGGCGGTGGCCTCCTTCAGCTGTATCTTGCGTCCCGGCTCCAGGAGGTCTATCCTCACGAAGCGGAATCCCGTATTGCCGATCTCTATCTGCCCGTATCGGGGAATCAGGTACACATCGTCCCGTGTGGCATGGTCGTTGGAAGTGTATCCTATGCGGTTCTGTCCGCCGTCGGAATCGGCGCAGCACTCTCCCACGCTCTCCCCGAAACGGATGCGGACACGTGAGGAGGCGGCGTTGGCGGAGCCGATGACAAGCTTCAGCCCGCCATGCAGCTCACGGCCATAGTCGAGCAGGATACTTGTCGTGTCGTTGTCGCCATTCTGGAGGGTGGCGGAAGGCAGCCCGGCCATGTCGGGCTGGCCCGTACCCTCTTTCATGAGGACCTCATGGCCGCTGACGTTGCCCTGCTTCCAGACCATGCGCTTGGGGGTGATGTACTTTCTTGTCAGCTCGTCAGTCCTTGCCGTCTCATTGCCGAAGACGGGAGGGAGAGTCTGCGCTGAAGCCTGCAGCACGGCCATCAGCGATATGGATAGTAAAACGTTTCTTAGGGTCATAGCGATAGGCGTAAAACGGTTCTCTCATCTGGTTCTTTATCCACTGCCAGCATTTCTCCCAACTGGCAGGGAAGCGCCAGTGCCCGCTCGACGGGGTGATGTCTTTTTCCTTGGGTGCGGTGACTTCGTTCCACGCTGCCCAGACGGACGTGGGCGAACAGGTATCGTCGCTGTAGCCCCATGACATGAAGGTCGGGATGGTGAGCTGGCGGGCGAAATTCACCACGTCATAATACTGAAGGGTGGCAACGGCCTGCACCTGAGGGATGTCGGTTTGGCCGTCCTTGTAGAAACTGCTGAAGAACTTGGGCCAGCCTCCGGCGCGGTGGTGCAGGAACCCCGTCAGGTCGCACAAGGCAGGATAGAAGGGTGCGCAGACTGTGGCCTTCTCGTTGAGGGCGGCTGTGATGATGGTCAGCGCGCCCCCCTGCGAACCGCCGGTGACGATGGCGTTTTTGCCGTCCCACTCAGGCAACGAACAGAGGAAGTCAAGAGCACGGGCGCAGCCTACATACACGTCCTTGTAGTAATACGTGTCGCGTGAGGCCATGCCACGGCGCATATAACCGTCGCACTTCTTCTGGCGCATCTCGTTGTAGGCATCGTCGGCCATCAGTTGGTCGTTGTCGTGAATCTCTATCTTCATGTAGATGCATCCCAGCTTGGGGAAGTAGTCCGATGGGTAGATCTTCTGACTGCCGGCTCCCGGGGGGCAGAGCACCACGGGGAAGGGGCCTGCGCCGCGTGGCATGGTCAGGTAGCCCTGCATCCACTTCTCCTTGCCCACACGCAGGCGTACGAGGCGGGTGACGAAATGTTCGTCGGTGGCGTCGGGAATGTCGCGGTACTCTGGCTCGAAAGGCACCTTGCGGGCCTCTCTCAACGCTTTCTGCCAAAACTGCTTGAAGTCCTGTGGTAGTGGTGTGAGTGTCTTGATTTGTTCTGGGTCGTATGCAAGCTTCACCAGGTCCTTCGTGGTCTTGCCGTCTGAGGTGCTGAACTCATACTGGCATGCCAGGAACCCCGGTTCCTTCATCGTGCCCATGTGTACCAGCGCCTCGCCTCCGACAAAACGCGTGGAGTCCCATTGTTCGGGCAGCCACATCTCCGGTCCTACCTTGTAGCGCAGGATGGTGCCATCCAAGGGCACACCGCCCTCACTGGCCACGATGCGCAGCGTGGCGGACTGGCCTGTATGGTAATAGCTGTCGGAGTGGTTGGGCGTGGCAATGGTTTCCACGAAGGCCTTTCTCGGGTTGCCGAACTCCTGTTGGAATTTCTGTGCGTGCAAGGACAATGATGCCGCCAGCAGCAGGATGGTAAATATGTTCTTCATCATTTCAAGTAGTTTGGCACAAATTTTTGCAAAGATAATGAAATATTTTGAATAGCTGGCAGTAAAAGCAACGTATTCTTGGAATACGCTTTCTTTAAGGTTACAGGTATTCAACTTTCGCAAGTGCTTTACTTGCGAAAGTTGATTTTTTATCCAGGTCAATTCATAGGGCTTCGCCCAATGGGAGCGCCAACGATGGCGATAGGGGGAGATTTTTATTCGTTTGCGACAGATTTTTGGGGCATCGTACCCCTTTGTCGCAATAAGGCTGTCGTGTCACAATGAGATGCGGAGAAATCACTGAAAAAAACTATCATGCCGCGAAATCTCGCCTTATCTTTGCAGTGTCAATAACAGACAAGTAGTTTCATTGATATGTTTTAGGTTTTTAGATTTTAGGTAAATAATTTCTCCGTCATTCTTCTTCCTTGCCGAGGCAGAAGGTGATGCGCCCTTTCTTGTCCATGAAGCCCCATTGCTTCTCGTATTTGCCCTTACCTATGACTACGGCAAGGCCATTGGAATATATGATGTCGCTGCCTGTGTAGATGATGTCGCCATTCACCTCGAAGAGGCGTTTGCCAGTCTTGTCGATAATCAAGCAGGAGTTGCCCTTCGTTATCTTTGCCACACCATCGCTGAACTTGTGACCAAACCATCCTTCCGGCAATGTGATCACCATCTTGCCAGAATGGTCGATATAGCCGCTTTGACGGTTCTCACCCGTTGTCGTGACAGCAGCCAGCCCCTCACAGAAATCGCCATCCTGAATGAAGACGCCGGGAAAGGCCAGTTTACCGGTCTTGTCAATATAGCTGAACCATTCATGCTCGCCGTCCACGACCACGGCACAGAGCCCTTCATGGAAGTCATTGCCATTGCGCTCGGATGGGTTGTCGTACTTATAAGGTATGACCAGTTCGCCTTTCGTATTGATATAGCCAATCTCGTTGTTGTCGTTGCAGACCAGGGCCATGCCGTCGCTGAAATCGAGGGCGAAATCGTACTTATAAGGTATGATCACCTTGCCTTCGTTATTGACGAAGCCATACTTTCCATCCTTGTATTTCACATGCAGCGCATCGGGGTCCACTTGATCCTCCGGCCGCCCCACCTCGTGTCCCTGCAGGTCGAAATAAATCCGCCCGTCTTCCTTGTCGGCAAAGGCCACGCCATTCTCAAACCTTGACAGGTAAGTGCAGCCCTCAATGGCCTTGGCGATGGCTTCGAGATCATACGGTTCTCCTTCCACTGCGGTATCTGCAGCAACGGTTGCCATACTGTCCGTACTGACGGATGTGCTTGCATTTGCCTGATTCTGTTTGTTGTTGCACGAGGTCATCGTGGCGGCACAAAACAACAGCATTATCAATAAATTCTTCTTCATGACATTATTTTTAGTCCTACATGTTTTCCAATCCACTATACACCAAAAGGACCATGGTCCTTTAGTGTACCAACGAGAACAATGCAAAAATACAGTATATTTGTCAAATAATCTCTATTTCTCCTTCTAAAAAAATTGCATTTCTCTCACTTGTTCGATTTTTAACAATATTCAAGTTCCGCAATTTATGAGAACCCTACACGACAACGAGGGTGTGTCAAAATAGGCATACCCTCTTATTAGTTAAAAATGCTCAAAGGCCGAACTTTCCCAAGCTCGGCCTTTGTCATGTCGTAAAGATTTCGTACCTTTACGATACCAAAATTAACTTATGCAAAAGTACCATTTTCGCCCGTATTCTCCAAATCAAACGGTTCTTTTTCCTGAAAGAATCGACAAGGACATATCCCCAGACGACCCCGTCCGCCTGGTGAGCGCCGTAATTGACAGCCTTGACATCAGCGGCATC
>JAEEJK010000030.1 GCA_016281815.1 Prevotella sp.
AAACGGGGTGTCAAAATTCGATACGCTGTACCAGTTAATGATTGAGGATAACCCTGATAAAGATTTCATCGAAAGAATAACTTCTTAGGAGGTGCTGTTCCCACCTCCTAAGAAGTCATGGCATATGACTGAGTAGTTACGAGACAAAAGTAATTGTGTAAACAAATATTAAAATTCAAATAACTTAACATTTGTTAACGGGGGGGTAAAAAAGTGTTAATGGAATTGAGTATTTTTGCACAAAACAATCTATTTACCATTTATTATGAAGAAACTACTGACATTGTTGACATTACTGTCAGCGTCTTTCATGGCTCATGCACAAAAATATCATTTGGACGTGAACAATGATGGGAATATCGAATTAACAGATGCTTTGATGGTTATTGATGCAATTCTTGACAGGTTTGAATCTGGAAAATCCTATCTCACCTGTCCTGATGACCATCATCCACACCTGATAGACCTCGGCTTGCCCTCTGGCACGAAATGGTCGTGTTGCAATATTGGTTCCGCCGTCCCAGAGGGTTACGGTGGCTATTACGCCTGGGGTGAGACGGAGGGCAAAACCATGTATAACGATGTCTCTTATCTGTATAACACAGGAGAGGACACCGACGGAGATGGTTTTTATGATAACAACAAGCAATATCAGAGCCTCGGAAGTGACATCGCAGGCACAAAGTATGATGTGGCTCATGTGAAGTGGGGAGGTTCCTGGATGATGCCGACAGCGGATCAAGTTCAGGAGTTGCTTGATAACTGCACTTCCCAATGGACATCACTCAATGGCATCAACGGCCGTCAGTTCATCGGAGCAAACGGCGGTTCCATCTTTTTGCCAGCCACGGGATCACTTTGGGGGTCAGTATATGTCAGTCGTGGCTCTAGTGGTCATTACTGGACAACTGAGCAAAGTTTTTATGAAGACCAATATGCATACGCTCTTTTTTTTGACAGTGGCCGAACTCCCTGTTGGCCTTTTGGCCGTATATGTGGATTTTCTGTCCGTCCCGTTGAAAACAAAAAAAGAATTCATTTAGATGCAAATAATGATGGAGAAATAGAACTGACTGATGCCTTGATTATCATCGACTATATCCTTGGAAGGTTTAATCCTGAGGATAATCAACCTGAAGACAATCTCTCTTGTCCTGATGAGCACCATCCCCACATGATTGACCTTGGACTGCCCTCTGGCACCCTTTGGTCGTGCTGCAATGAAGAGGCAGGAAAGCCGGAGGATTTCGGTGATTACTATCAGTTTGGTGTGGTTCCTTCGGCTCCGACGCTGGAACAGATCAATGAGTTGGTGAACAAATGCTCTTACGAGTGGACGACACTCAATGGAGTTATGGGTGGCCTGTTCACTGGCCCAAACGGCAGTAAGATTTTCCTGCCCGCTGCCGGTCAAAAAGAAAGTAATGGTGATTTTTTAGGGGTCGGATCCTACGGAAAATATTGGTCATCTACACCATACGATGATTTCTGGTGCGTCAGTCTGGGTTTTTATTCGGGTCGCGTATTTATATACGACAAGGGGGCGCACTCTCTTTATTTCAGGTTCCCTGTGCGCTCTGTTTCAAAATACAAGCCCAATGTCCTCTCTGTATGGTCAAAAGAGGGTAAGGAAACTGTCATAGCCCTTGCTGATAAGCCTGAGGTTTATTTTACCGAGACAGATCTGGTCATAGCCGCCAACAACATCGAAGTTAGTTATCCTATTGATAATATGAGGAAACTTTCCTATGATTACCAAGAGATATTGGAAACGGTGGATTTACAGTCTAATCAAAGGACGGCAGGTTTTGAAAAGAACCAAGTTGTCCTCAACTCACTGCCAGCCAATAGCAAAATCAGCGTGAGCAATCCTGATGGTAGTGCCGTGTTGCAGAAAACCGTCACTCAATCGGATTCTTATTCTCTCTCTTTAAACAGTCTGAAGCCAGGCATATATGTAGTCAATGCCTATAATACAACCTATAAAATTCTTGTGCGATGAAAAAGATCATAGTCCTTTTCTTTCTTGTCACTTCTTTCAATGTCTTTGCTCAAAACAATGGGTTCATAACCATTCATACCAGCCCTGCAGACCTTCGTTTACCACGAGCCAAGATAGAGAAGATCTCGCATGATGAGAATGTCATCTACATCAAAAGCAGTGATGCCTCACTATCGTATGATGTAGGAGATATTGACAGCATTTCGCTGGATAATTCCGTATGTAGGTTTGCTATGATCGATCAGGATTATCTCAATGGATGGGATGAGGGATATCTTTTCAATGACAGTCTATATTTCGTCTCAAAGACTATCGTCGAAGCAGGCATGATTGAAGTATTAGGATGTGATACTATTATTAATACTGACAGTCTCAGGATTAATAGATTCGCCTGCATTAATAAAGTAGGAAGTGACACGTCAACTTCCATAGGAATCGGATACGATACATCAGATAACGTTACCTCCATAACAATGAAAGGCAAGTTCTATACATTTGATTATCACCCGTCAGGGGATAGTGTTGATGTGTTTTGCTATGATAAGGTCAACAATAAATACATTATTTCAACATATCCGATACAAGGTCCCTCCTATGTTCACAAAGATGGAAATCGAAAGCCAAAGAAAATGGCAAGGGCTATTTCAGCCGATGCCTTTGGCAATGCCTTGACGGTCATTACCTTGGCTGGCGATGTGTCTGACCGTAATTGGGCAAAGGCCATTGATGATGTTCTACAATCTGGCATAGAAGCAGTGGTGGCGAGAGTACTCGGCATACCTGCACCGGGTTTTTCTGCATTTATCTATTGGATGAATACCCCCAAGAGAGAGATGGAGAACTATATTTTTGGAAACAGTTCTATTGTTATCACGTCAATTGATGAGAAAAGTTCAGTCATTAGCGGGAATATATTGAATGTTGAGTCGATGCACGATGTTGATTGGGAATTTGGTAATGAATTTGCTCCGGAGCAAGACAGACAATATGGGGAAAAGATTGTTGTTAATTATGGTATTGAGGTAGGTAAAGGAACACCAGGCAAAGTGGATTATATTTTGGGTCCTGAAGCGGTCAACAATAAAACATCATGGTCATTTAATCTCCCCAAAATGTCTCATGGATTCTACTATTATCAATCTTTTTTGCAAAATGAAGGATATAAAAGATATGGTAATTATATAAAGTATTATTGTCTTGGAGACCCACCAAGTTATAAACATTCTAATGAGAAACTGGAGTATAATGGCTTTAATTATAGTACTTCTTTTCATGTTGAATTTACCCCTTTGTCATATATGGAGTTGTCAAACCAAGGTATTCAATTAGAAATTGGTAAGAGTGGACGCACCATATTATTAGACGAATATTCTCATTCAAAAGATATTTCCATAGATAATTTAGTCAAATCAGATCTTATAGATACTGGAAATAATCAATTGGCATTAGAAGTAAAAGTTAAATATTGGTATAACGGTGCTCGTATTCCAGGTGGTACAAAATATGTGGATTTGGATCCTTTTACCATTTATTTATTTGGATGTCCCGACGGCAACCACCCGCACATGATTGACCTCGGACTGCCGTCAGGAACGAAGTGGGCATGCTGCAACGTGGGAGCCAACACCCCTGAAGGTTACGGCGGCTACTATGCATGGGGCGAGACGGAGGAGAAGGGAACCTACAATTGGAACACATATAGATACTGGACAGATTATGATGGTGATGGAAATGTGGATAGCAATGAAGTAACTAATCTTGGCAGTGACATCGCCGGTACACAGTACGACGTGGCCCATGTCCAATGGGGCGGCTCTTGGGTGATGCCGTCGCTCGATCAAATAAAGGAGTTGCTTAATAACTGTTCCTCGAAATGGGTCACCCAGAACGGTGTCAATGGCAGACAGTTCATCGGTCCGAGCGGCGGTACCGTTTTCTTGCCTGCGGCGGGCGGCCGCTGGACTGATGACCTCGTCGACGCCGGCTCGTACGGCTACTACTGGTCGTCTTCGCAGTACCCGTCGTACTCGTACGACGCCTACGGCCTGCGCTTCTATTCGGGCCGCGCGGGCTGGGACGGCGGCGACTACCGCAGCGGCGGTCGCACGGTTCGCCCCGTCTCCAGATAGTGCATCCTTGCCCATGCCCACCCGACCCGAATTCCCGACTCGGCATGATTAGACCGCATGACGTGCGGTGGGGCGCAGGCCCTCCAGGCCTGCATCCCAGCCCCACTGCCGGCATGTGGGCAAATCATGCCGCCGCGCATATCTCAAAAATAACAGAATCATTATGTCGACAAAAGAAATCGTAGAGTTTGAGACAAGCGAACTGGCCGCCGGTCATCGTGATGTCCTGCATCTCCACCACGAAGGGTCTTTCCTTCGTGCCTACGAATGGAGTGCCTTTTTGGCGTGCCGCTACCTTCACGACTTTAAGGTGACGAAGCGGGTGTTCAAGGGAGTTGAGCAGCCGGTGGCTTTTATTGGTTTTCCAGAGACAAGCATCAACAAGTGGATGCCGGAGGGAGCGGAGCAGACTGCCGTCGGTGAGAAGCACTTGGCAGTCAGACTGCCCAAGGAACTTTTCGGAGAGGACACCCCGGAGGCCATAGATGCCGCCTTTACGGAATGGAAAGAAGCCGTTCCTCTCTCTGAGTCTCAGGCAAAGGGAGAGAAAAAGGTAAAAGTACAGACGGGAATTGACTTAGGTCTTGGAAAGGAGGCTGGTGTCACACTTACATCGGTGATGCAGCGCATCCTTGCTTTTCCCATCGAGAGCAAATCGCCACTTGAGAGTATGGCTTTTCTGGCGGATGTGAAGCGCCAACTGGCAACTATGATATAATACAATAACCATACAAGGATGCACGCCAACAAAACGGAGTTGGTCAGTTCAATAGGCAGCCGGCCTTGCCATTCATGTAAAAGGGCGAGGAAAAACCTTGGTATATGGGATGGCTTCAGCGAAGACCTCAATATGATTCTTTCCCTTATCCTTATCAGCAGACTGCCGCATCAGAAGTGCGTTTTCTTGCCTGCGGCGGGCAACCGCTGGAATGATGACCTCAACAACGCCGGCTCGAACGGCAACTACTGGTCATCTACGCAGAACCCGTCGAACTCGAACAACGCCTACAACCTGAACTTCAATTCGGGCAACGCGAACTGGAACAACAACAACCGCAACAACGGTCACACGGTTCGCCCCGTCTCCAGCACTTACCTTCTTTATATAGTGGAAGTGCATCCTTTTCTTTATTTTTTTGTGCGGCAGGAATGCCGCACCTCCTAATTCCTTGACTTGTAATGGCCTACAGCCTTACCTACGACCAGTTGCTGTTCGACCTGCATGTGGCTTATATAGATGCCCGCAGGGGAAAGCGGCAGAAACCATATCAGCAGCGTTTTGAGCAACACGCAGCAGAGAACCTCCGCTTGCTGTGCGACGAATTGTGGAACCGCCGTTATCGTCCCGGCCCGTCCACCTGCTTCATCATCACCGACCCAAAGATGCGTGAGGTGTTTGCCGCACAGTTCCGCGACCGCATCGTCCATCATCTGTATTTCAACTATACCCACGAGATGCTGGAGAGAACTTTCATCGAGGACAGTTATAGTTGCATCAAGCACCGAGGTACGCACTATGGCATCTGTCGCTTGGAACGCCACATCAGGCAGGAGAGTCAGAACTACATGGAGACGTGCTATGTGCTAAAAATGGACATACGGGGCTATTTCATGCACATCAGCCGCCCTCGGCTGCTCGATATCACCCTCCGGCAGTTGCGAAGAATGGCTACGCACAGGTTCAGTAAGTATGACACCAGGCAATGGGGTGACATAGTGGATTTGCCTTTTCTGGAATACCTCTCTCATGTCATCATCATGCAAGACCCCGTGGCGGACTGCCGCCGACGCGGCACCCTTGCTGACTGGCACCGTCTTCCGCCGGAAAAGAGCCTGTTTCACAGTGCGCCCGGCTGTGGACTGCCCATCGGCAACCTCACCAGTCAGTTGTTCAGCAATGTCTATCTCAATGAACTCGACCAGTATGCCAAGCGTGTGCTGCGCTGTCGCCACTATGGGCGGTATGTGGATGATTTCTATGTGGTGTCTGCCGACCGTGACCTGCTGCGAAAAGCGGCGAAATCACTGACGTTTTTTCTGAAAGAGCATCTTTCTCTTGAAGTCAACGAGAAAAAGACGGTCATCTGTGACGTGCGTCAGGGGGTGACGTTCCTTGGCGCATACCTGAAACCCCGCCGCCGCTATGTAAGCAATTCCACGTTGCACCGGATGAAGTCAAAAGTTGCCTGCCTTCATCAGACGAAAGACCCGAGGCTATTGCGCAGCACCGTCAATTCCTATCTCGGCCTCTTGTCGCACTACAGTTCTTACCACATTAGGAGGAATCTATTCTATGGATGGCCTTCTGTCCATCGTTATGGGTATTTCCTGAGGGGGATGAGCAAGTATGTCTTGCGGTGAAAAGTTTTGTTGGCACGATTACCGGAACGACATTCCAAAATGATGGTTTTGTTGTTAATTGTGATTGGATTTGAAAGAAAAAATGCGTTAAAAATTTGGAGAGTATAGGCTCTTTTTGTAATTTTGCAGAAATGAATAATCATACATACCAAGATTCTTTTATCAACTAAAAACGTATAGATATGAAGAAATTTTACCTCATTGCAGTGATGACGCTGATGGCGCTCACTGTCAGCGCACAGCAGAGACTTTCTCTCAGCACTTATGCCGGGAGCAATTTGGAGAAAGTGGACGGACAAGAGTGCAAAGTGACCGTCAATCGTTACCTTTTCCATGGATGGAACACCATCTCCCTGCCTTTTGATGTCAGTGAAAGCGAACTCACCGAGGCGCTGGGCGGCGACTTCCGTCTGGAGCGTCTGATCGGTGTGGAGAGTGCCGGCAATCATGTCGTGCTCAACTTCCAGGACTGCAAGGCTGGCGGCATCGAGGCCAATGTGCCATACATCCTCTATTTCACTGGTGGGAATGGCAACTGCCGCATTGCCAAGACAGCCATTATCTCCAACAATGCATCCAGTCTTACATTCAGCGATGGCAATGAGACCGTCACCATGGCTGGTGCTCAGATGCAGACCGATGGAATGGGATACTATGGCATCCTCGTCAAGGACAACAGCGAGGCAAAGTTCACTGCTGTCGGTGCTGACAACAAAGGTGGATTCTATGCTACCCGTTGCTATGTGAAACTTGCTTCAGGCAACGGCAAGACAATCAGCACCAACCATCTCGCTGCTGGTGAGACAACAGGCATCGCCGCTATCGCACAGACCGGCAAATTGATGGATGTATACACCATCTCTGGTCAGAAGGTGGCTTCCAAGGCCAATGCCTCACAACTCCGCAGCCTCAAGCCCGGTGTCTATGTAATCAATGGTCAGAAAGTGATTGTGAAATAAGCAAGGCATTTTTCTGAAACAAATCATCCGCAGTCCTGCAGAGGGTTGCGGATGATTTGTTTTTGGTTCCATCACTCCCTCCCCTCTGGGGAGGGTTGGGGAGGGGTATTACCCTTTCTTTTTCAGCGGATTCCATCCCTGGGCGACGAGGTCGAGTTCGCTGCCGTCGCGAGTGACGAGTTTGCTGCCCAACGACGCATCGGTGATGTGTCCGATGAGGCGCACACCCTCCATCTGTTCCACGCGCTCATAGTCGCCGATGCTCACGGTGAAGAGCAACTCATAGTCCTCGCCGCCGTTAAGCGCGCAGGTCGTCACGTTCATGTTGAGTTCCTCTGCCATCACAGCCGTTTGGTAGTCGATGGGGATGTTTTTCTCAAACACACGGCAGCCGCAGCCGCTGTTCTGGCAGATATGCAGCAGTTCGCTGCTCAGTCCGTCGCTGATATCCATCATCGAGGTGGGGCGGATATGCGCTTCACGCAACTGACGGATGATGTCGCCGCGGGCCTCCGGCATGATCTGCCGTTGGATGATGTATTCCTTTCCTGCAAAATCGGGCTGGAAGTCTGCCAGTTGTTGCAGTGCGTTCTGGTTGCCGGCCTTGCGGGCCTCCTCCACTTGCTGGTAGTAGATACGTTTTTCCCGTTCCAGCAGTTGCAGTCCCATGTAGGCAGCACCCAGGTCGCCACTCACGCAGATGAGGTCGGTATCACGTGCCCCCTTGCGGTATACGATGTCGCCCTCTGCTGCCTCGCCGATGCAGGTGATGCTGATGGCAAGGCCGGTGAGTGAGGAGGTGGTGTCACCTCCCACGATGTCAACACCCCATTTGTCGCAGGCCAGGCGCAGACCGGCATAGAATTCCTCCATGTCCTCCACCTTGAAACGACGGCTCAGGGCAATGCTCACCACCATCTGCCGGGGTGTGCCGTTCATGGCAAAAATGTCGCTGATATTGACCATGGCAGACTTGTAGCCTAAATGTTTCAGGTCGATATAGGTGAGGTCGAAGTGCACGCCTTCCATCAGCATGTCGGTGGTGATGAGAACATCGCTGTTGGGATAGCGCACGACAGCGCAGTCATCGCCCACGCCTTGGCGGGTCGACTCGTTGTGGGGCTTGATTCCCTCGGTGAGACGGCTGATGAGGCCAAACTCTCCCAGTTCGCTGATTTCCATGTCTTAGTCCTTTTCTGCTCTTTGGATCATCTCCTTCATCAGGGTCGTCATGATGGGCTGTGCCTTGTTGGCTGCCTCCTGCACTTCCTCGTGGCTCACCTCCACGGCTTCATCGAATCCGCCGAGGTCGGTGATGATGCTCACGCCGAAAGCCTTGATGCCGCAGTGGCGTGCCACGATGACCTCGGGTACGGTGCTCATGCCGATGGCATCACCGCCCATGATGTGGTACATGCGGTATTCCGAGGGGGTCTCGAAAGTAGGTCCCTGCACACCCACATAGACACCATGCTGCAGTTTGATGCCTCGCTCCTTGGCGATGGCGTCTGCCTCTGCCACAAGACCGAGGTCATAAGGCTCATGCATGTCGGGGAAACGCGGTCCTGTGGGGAAGTTCTTCCCGCGCAGAGGATGTTCGGGGAACAGGTTGATGTGGTCGGTGATGACCATGACATCGCCGATGCTGAAAGCGGGGTTCATGCCTCCTGCGGCATTGGATACGAAAAGGGTCTTGATGCCCAGTTCATACATGATGCGTACGGGGAAGGTCACTTCTTTCATCGAATAACCCTCGTAGTAGTGGAAACGGCCCTGCATCGCCATGATGTTGACGCCGCCGAGTTTTCCGAAAATGAGTTTGCCGGCATGACCCTCCACGGTGGAGACGGGAAAGTTGGGTATCTCAGAATAAGGGAACTCCACACGGTTGGTGATTTCCTTTGCCATTTCTCCAAGTCCGGAGCCGAGCACGATGCAGGTTTTCGGATTTGTGGTCATTCTTTCTTTCAGCCAGGTGGCTGTTTCTTTAATCTTGTCGTACATAGTCGTGTGATTTTAGGTTGATTGTGTCTTTTTGCTATTTTTGTTCAGATAGTCAGTGATGAGTTTGTCAAAACCTTCTTGGTCGTCGATGTCAACGCAGATGGGCAGTTGCCAGGTAGCCTGCCGCACCTCATCGGATAGTCCGCCCATGGAGTTGAGCCGCGCCGCATCCTTCTCAGTGGTGAGGAGCAGGCGTGGAGAGGGCAGGGCAGCGAAGGCGGAGTTGATCCTATTGATGTCCGCCGCGCTGAAGTCATGGTGGTCGGCGTAGGCGAGGTGTTTCACATGAGTGGTTCTCCGGCAGACCTCGGCGACAAGTGGTTGAGGATGTGCGATGCCTGTGACAATCAGGGCATGGGTGCTGGCCCCTATGCTGTCAATCAGACGGGAGTCGCCACAGAAGACGGGTTCCAGGTCTTGGTACACTATCCGTGAGAAGAACACAGGTTTTTCCGTGTGTCGCCTGATGGCATCCCTGGCAGTGGCCTTCTCTTCCTCGCTGAGGTTGTCGGGGCATTTGGTCACTACGATGATGTCGGCACGGCGGAGTCCGCTCATGGGCTCTCTCAGTCGTCCGGCGGGCAGCAGCATGTCGCCTTGCAGCCGTCCATACTCGATGAGCACAATACTCAGGCCGGGTTTTACATACCTATGCTGAAAGGCATCATCGAGAATGATGGCCTGTGTGGTTCTCGTGCGGCTGTCCTTCATGAGTTTGCGGATGCCGTGGCAGCGGTCGGCATCAACGGCGACGGTGAGGTTGCCGAACTTGCTCTTCAACTGTCGGGGTTCATCGCCGATGTCGGCTGCCGTGGATGTCGGCTCGGCGAGAACAAACCCTTTGGTGCGCCGCTTGTAGCCGCGGCTGAGCACGGCGACACGCCATTGGTCACGCAGAAGGCGCACCAGGTGCTCCACATGTGGGGTCTTCCCTGTGCCTCCAACGGCCAGGTTGCCCACGGCTATCACGGGGATACTGAATGACTGACTGCGCAACACGCCTTTGTCGAAGAGCATGTTGCGCAACCGTACGCCGGCTCCATAGAGCCAACTGAATGGAATCAGCCATCTATTGATCACTTGATAGTCTCAATTGTCGTGCAAATAGAATGCAGATGTAATTCTCCAACCTACCTGACGTTCATCACGATGGGCAGACGTGCCTGAATGGCATGTTGGTTGTTGATGTCACGGAGCAGCATCACCGGACCATAGAGTTCGCCGAGGGTTGCTTTCACGGTCTCATCAAGATAACTTCCCGTAGCCTTGTTCGTCCCTTCCATCAGTTGCTCAAAGAAACCGGGCATGCCGGGATAGGCCTCGGTATGATATTTGTCGAGTTTCGCCAGTTGGGCTGCCTTGGCCACAGCGTCGTCGAGGCTGCCAAGTTGGTCGACCAACTTGTGTTTGAAGGCATCCTGACCGAGCCACACACGTCCCTGGGCCACTTTCTCCACTTCCTCGACGGGAAGTTTGCGGCCATCTGCCACACGCTTCCGAAAGAGTTTGTAACCACGGTCAATGTAGGTGTTCAGATAACTCATCTCCTCATCGCTGATAGGACGTGACATGGTGCCAAAAGCACTGTTCTTGTTGGTCTTCACCTCATCAAACTTTACGCCGAGTTTGTCCTTGAGCAGACCGCTGGCATCGGGGAACATGCCGAAAATGCCGATGCTGCCAGTAAGGGTGACGGGTTCGGAAACAATCCATTGACTGCCGCAACTGATGTAGTAGCCGCCGGATGCTGCCATGCCGCCCATCGAAACCACCACGGGCTTTTTCTTCTTCAGCAGTTCCATAGAGCGCCAGATCTGCTCCGAGGCATAGGCACTGCCTCCGCCGCTGTTCACGCGGAGCACCACGGCTTTCACATTGTCATCGTTGGCCAACTTGTCTAGGTCTTTACACACCACCTGGGCGTCGATGACATGTCCCTGACTCATCATGCTCTGTCCGCTGCCGTCCACGATATCGCCGTAGGCATAGTAAACGGCAATCTCCTCGCCCTCGTCGCCATGCTCGTCTTTCACGGTGGTCATGTCAAAGAGGGTGAGTTGGTTGATGTTGTCATCTTCTTTGATGTTCAGTTGTTTCTTCACCACGCCCTTCACCTCGTCGGTGTAGAGGACGCCGTCTATCATTTTTTTCTGGAGCAGTGTCTTCGTGTCGGAGAAGGTGATGAGGTTGTCGGCGTATGCGTTGAGTGAGTCAATCGAGATCTTGCGGCTGGCGGACACATCCTTGAGAATGTTTTCCCAAATGCCGTTGATGTAGGCCGAAACCTGCTCGCGGTTGGCATCGCTCATGTGGTCCTCGGTGAACATTTCGGGAGCGCTCTTGTAGGTGCCTACCTTGGCAAGTTGCATCTTCACACCGAATTTAGCCATGAGGTCCTTGAAGAACATCGGTTCTGCTGCCAGTCCGTGCCAGTCCAACTGACCTTCGGGGTTGAGATACACCTTGTCTGCCACTGATGCCAGATAATAGGCACCCTGTGTGTATGTGTCAGCATAGGCAATGACCCACTTGCCACTCTTGCGGAAGTCCTCCAATGCGCGGCGGATGGCTTTCAGAGAGGCATAGGAATCGGAGGCAAACATGCCGGCTTCGATGTAAATGCCCTTGATGTCTTCGTTATCCTTTGCTTTCTTGATGGAACTGAGCACGTCATCAAGACCTATTTGGGAACCGCCTCCCATACCCCATAGTTGATTGAAGACATTGTCCTCGGCACGCTCCTCGAGTGATCCGGAGAGGTTGAGCACCATGACACTATTCTTGTCAACGGATTTCACGCTGCTGCCAGATGCCACAATGCCCATGAGGCACATCATGCCGATAAGGCCCATGATGATGCCGAATAACAGAATGCCCACCACAGTGGCGAACACCATTTTGAAAAACTCTTTCATATTTTATAAATGTTTTATAATGAATTGCTGTCCGTTTGTCGAACTGAGGATGTGTTTTGCTACATTTAAATGCATCTAAATTTCTGCAAAAATAGATAAAAATATCGACAACACATGGATTGCATGGAAAATATTTGCCTTTTTGTTACTCAATGTGTTTCTTTTGCTGTATTTTTGCAGAAAAGATAAACTATTAGGTATGATGAAAAAACTGTTATGGATTGTTCTGGTGTGCGCTGTTGCGGTGTGCGCCGAGGCGAAGAAGAAAGTGAAGACTTCCGTGTTTCCTGACGGGACCCCGATTCCCGCATGGTTCTCTGATACGTCACGGGTGGATGTGGCCTCATTGGGGCGGCAGTATGTGGTGACCGACTATGGCGTGACCAACGACAGCAATGTGGTGCAGACGAAGGCTCTGCAGGCGGTCATCGACAGGGCTGCCCAGGAGGGTGGCGGAGTGGTGGTCATACCACGCGGAACCTTCCTTAGCGGTGCGCTTTTCTTCAAGCAGGGAACTCACTTGCATCTGGCTGAAGGGGGACGGCTGAAAGGCTCCGACCGCATCCGCAACTTCCCTGTGGTAGACACCCGCATGGAGGGACAGTCTCTCAAGTATTTCGCTGCATTGGTGAATGCCGACGGGTTGGACGGATTCACCATCACCGGACCAGGTACCATCGACGGCAACGGATATAATTATTGGGAGGAGTTCTGGATTCGAAGGGAGTACAACCGCCAGTGCACCAATCTCGAGGCGCTTCGGCCAAGACTTGTCTATATCTCCAATTGCAAGAATGTCACCGTGCAGGATGCCAGGCTCATCAACAGTCCGTTCTGGACCAACCATATATACCGTAGCGACCACGTGCGCTACCTCGGATGCTACATCTTCTCACCCACGTCGGGGGTGAAGGCGCCCAGCAGTGATGCCATCGACCTGGATGTGTGCCACGACGTGCTCATTCATGGATGTTACATGAGTGTGAATGACGATGCCGTGGTGCTCAAGGGCGGAAAAGGCACCTGGGCAGACCAGGACCCCACCAATGGCCCCAACAGCAATATCATCATCGAGGACTGCACCTACGGACGTGTGCACGGATGTCTCACCCTGGGAAGCGAGTCGCTCTACGATAAGAATGTCATTTTGCGCCGGTGCAACATAACAGATGCCAGCCGTGTACTGTGGCTCAAGATGAGGCCTGACACACCGCAGCATTATGAGTATGTCACAGTGGAAGATCTCAAGGGGCAATGTGCCAGTTTCCTGGTGGTAAGGCCGTGGACTCAGTTCTTCAAACCGGAAGAAAGAGAGGACATGCCACTCTCGACTTGCAACAATATTGTCATGCGCAACATCAACATGGACTGCAAGAATTTCTTCGACGTAGGCAGTTCGGACAAATACCAACTGAAGGACTTCACGTTTGAGAACATCATGGTGCGTGACGAGAAAAAGGCATTCGATCCCTCGCTCATCGACAACTGTATGGTGAAAAATGTGAAAATTGAATAATAGGTGATAGAAATCATATAGG
Source organism: Prevotella sp. (assembly GCA_016281815.1). Classification (GTDB taxonomy): domain Bacteria; phylum Bacteroidota; class Bacteroidia; order Bacteroidales; family Bacteroidaceae; genus Prevotella. Next base: position 13,909 of record JAEEJK010000030.1, read on the forward strand.
CAGGAAATCTTTTCTTCAAGGGGTTGACTATGGCTGGCAAAAATCAACTGAAGGTTGGGTCGTCAGAATCTCCAACTCCTTGAACTATCGAAAAGAATGAAGTGATGCAAAAGAAAACGATTGCTGGTTTTGCCTTGTTGCTGACGATTGCGGCATTGCTCGTTTTTGTCTATATCTCTTTCATGGGCACGGAATATCTGATGGAGGGCAACCACTTGGTGGCGATTCTCCTTGTGCTCATGGGGGCAGCATTCCTGTCTTATTCTATCTGGGTGATGTGCACGAGCAAGGCATCACGCGACAAGCGCAAAGGACTGCCCAAAGAGGTGGCTTCTTTTGCTGTGGCCATCATAGTCCTTCTGGTGGGAAGCGTCGCTTTTACACAGTTTCTGTATGTGCACGACCATCAGCAACAACTGAGAGAGACCTTGTTTTCCACAGCCGACGAGGTATCAAGGATCGACTCCGTTTACAAGGATTATGCTCAGCACCGTGTCAGGGCCTACAACAAACTGCTGAAAAAGGAAAAGTATCCATCGGCGAAACAGTCGTTGCTGACAAAGAGCCTGAGAAGGAGACTGATGCCGGAGGAGTATGATACGATATGTGCTGAAAGGCAGCGCTGGCTCATGGCTCTTCATGATGCCAGTGTGTGGAATATCTCGACACCACGCAATCTCCATTACATTGTGACGGCAGGACAAGACTGGACTGAGCAATACCGTCAGGTGTCCTCTATCATCTATAAGGGTGAGAAGGCGGAGCCTTTTGGTTCCGGGGAAACTTTGTTCATACCCGGTGAGGAGTATAAACAGTTCAGCCAACCTCACCGGCCTGACCTCCGTAGTTTGGCAGCGACCATCGTCTGCTGTCTGTTGATTCTCACCACTTACCTGCATGTAAGGCGGCCCAGGAGCCGCTATGCGGGCAGTCATCGATAACCATTCACAAGATGCAGGAAACGATCAAGAAAATAGTTTTCAATCCCTGTGCTTACAGCATGGAAGACATCCGGGGGATGTTGGATAAGGGAGAGGTGTCGCGTGAAGGCATCCTACGCGTTCTGGGCAGCGAGGCGGTCGGCAGAATCCTTGAATTGCCTGAAAAAGATTTGCCTGCGGGGGATGTCTGGGAAGTAGGTAATGGCAAGATGGATGATGCCACGCAGGTGGTGATTTGGGGAATCCCCGACTCGGGAAAGACGATGGTGATTGCATCGTTGCTCTCATTACCCGGTATGCAGGTGACCTATCCTGATGCCCCGTCGCTGAGAGAGAGAATAGGTAGGATGATCGACTTGTTCGCTAAGGAGGGCGTATTGCATCCCATACCCCGGGACAGAGGGGCACAGAAGGAAATGTATCACGCGGTGTACAGGAAAAACTGGCGGGGAAAAGCCTATCCCATCACTTTCGTTGAGGCGACCATTCCCACCAATATTCCTGTTGATGTCACCACCTACGCGAGAAAAGACTGTTCTCAGATTCATGTGTTCTGTATCGACTGCCGGCAGGATGTGCAGATGCAGGTCAGACAACTGCTCAGCGTGACAGACGGACTGAAACAGTTGGGGTATCTCGCTCAGACTGACGGGGCTTATGCATTGGTCACCAAGACCGACCTGATGAATGTGCCAGAGGCTTTTGTCGACAACGCAGCACAGACATTGGTGACCAAGGGAATGCCGGATCTCTGGCGCAACATCCAGGATATTTGCTATGACAATCAGATATACAATGCCCTGCCCATTCCTTTCAGCGTAGGGCGGTTTGTCTTGCGTGACCTGGCTTATCTCCATGCAGGGGGTGCTGAGACTTTCCTGCATGAGGCATTGTTGCCCAAATGTCAGCCAAGGCGAGGCTTGATAGGGAAAATGCTGTCGATAGGCAGATGGTGGCAGGCTGCTATTATTGGCGTGTTGCTGGCATGCGCCATCGGCTGGGGTGGTTACAAGGCATTTGAGATGCTCACGGCACCGCCTACGGCACCCATGCTGCCTTATGATTACAAGACTGCGTTCAAGGAAGAGGAGTATGGATTGGCAAAGATGAGTTATAAGGAGGCCTGCCAACTCTACGGCCAATTGCGGAAGGATCTTGAGGCGGAGAGTTCGCTGCATACCGTGACAGGAGAGAACGTCCTTTCCGAGGAAGACATCCGTTACTGTGATTCCACACTGACCAACGACTTCGCAAGGGTGCTGAATGCCAAATGCAACAGACTATTGGAATCAAGCCATTGGAGTGAGGACACCGAGACGCTTCATCAACTGAGCAGCAAGTTAGGTGACCTGTTGGGGCATGATGACGTCTTGGAGGATAGGGATATACGGTCATACAAGAACTATATCGATGATTATTTTGAGTACGTGAGACCTCTGATCAAAAAGAGTAAGGTATGCAAGAAAATCAGGGATGTGGACTATGTGGAGAACAACTGGCTCCAGTGGCGGAAATATCCGTATACCAACGACTTGGATGTGAGGATAGGCATCAGGGATGCTGAGCAAAATGCATACGAGAGTTGTGCACGGTTCTACAGCGAAAAGGTGGACAGCATCATCAGGCTATATCCTGAGGACATGACTTTCAGCCTGAGCGAATTCTCATACAGGGACAGGAATGAGGAAATCCGTGATGAAAAGTTGGAACCCTATGCCCATAGCGTCGACTCGATGATGAAACGTCTCAATGGCAAGAGTGACGCTTTCAGCACGGCAAGGAAAATCCTAAGGGAAACACAGGATGCCATTTACGATTTTTAATTGATTCTTATGAAGTTGCTATTCAAATTACTCAATAAACTGAGCCTGTTCAATTACAGGGACTCAAGCAGTCATCTGGCGAATGCGGTGGCTTTCATACTCTTGGCAGTCGTCATGTCGCTCTGCTGGATCATGTCTGCCAAGGTGGAACGCAAGTTGGTCTTTACCATTGATGAATTCACGATGGGGGATACGCGGACGGTGACATTTGGTGAGAATAGTGACTTCTGCATCAAAAATGTACCGCATGATTATCTGCGCATCAGTTATGTGCCGGAATCTTCCGCTTTCAGATGGATAGTGGATCGGTCTTTCCGTGACACTTTGCAATATTTCAAGATCAACGGCGAGAATCCCAACAAGCACATCATCCGCAACGATGCTTCACAGCAAATCAATCTCAGACTGCCTGTCAGTGATGGCGATACTCTCAAGGTGGGGATGTCTGGAGCAGATGTGTGGAAGGCTTGGAAGAATTTTAAAGACCAGAAGGACGTGATGGCACGCCATCTGGCGGCCTATGTCAGTTTGGCTGACGGCAAGACGAGCCATGAGGACAGTCTGCGGTATCTCTCACAGATGAACCGTGGCAAGGTGAGGTCCTTTTTTGAGCGCACCAGCGACAATATTGTTTTGGTGATACTCGATGAACTGACCACCCTGACAGCGGATGGCACAACCCAGCGCTATTGCAGGGAAGGAATGATTCCGGCGGATGCCCGGTCGGGCCGTGTCAAAGTGCAGTTCTTTGGACTGGCTGATTGGTGCTACATGGATGGCAATGCCAGTGACGGGTACTTCAGGGTTGACGGGGTCAATTATGTGATGAAGCCTTCCGTGAAACTGACAGATTGGGGGGCTGGACATGCTACTGTCATCCTCTCTGACGAGGGACTGAGGCTGACTTTCCCCAAACCGATCACTTATGTGGAGTCGGTGGACTCGCTGAGAAAGAGAGCCCTTTCTTCAAGCCACATTCTTACCATCAAACAGCGCAACAATGCCTATCCCACCAAGAGCGACCTTTATCTGCCGGCTTTCTCCAGTGCCATCAATTTTGATGTGTGCAACCTGGAGTTCTTCCATCAAAAGGATTCCGTTTGCGTGAGAGGCAACAACGACCAGGCTCAGTTGGTGGAAAACCCCTTCAGCATCGTTCCTGCGCTGGGGAAGATGACGTTGCATTCGGGAAAGGATACCTTGAAATGCCGAGTGGGATATGTCAACGGACGGTTTGTCCTCAGTTACCTGTGGCTGCCTCTGGTTGTATTCCTGGTCCTGCTGGCCATGATTTGGCTCAGGAGCGGTCCTTTCTATGTGCGCGACACCACCTCGCTCTACAATCCCAGACATATCGACAACTACAGGCCTTATCTCACTTCACTGGTGATCATCTGCCTGACTTATTGTGTCTGCAAGTCACTGATTGCGCTCAAACTGAGTTATTCCTATCCCTATTTTGAGAAGATCACGGGCATCACTCCGGTGGCAACGGCGCTGCTGATGCTGCTCTTCTTCAGTCTGACCATGCTGATCAATACCCCGTTGCGCCATTATGCTACAAGGAAAGTCCACCTACGCAGGGTGTGGCATTGGCTGGTGTGTCTCCTGCTTTGGGTAGGATTGGGATACGTATTTTTCAGGGTGGCCGACCGACAGGTGAGCCAGAGTGTCATCAATTCTTATTTCCATGAGGAGGTATTCAATATCAAACCCTGGAAATGGCTGGCAGAGTATGGCATCAACGATACCCATCGCTCAGTGGTCTATGCGTTGCTTTTCATTGAGGGATTGGTGCTCGTCTTGTGGCTGACGGCCGATATGTTTTGGTCGCCTAAAGGCATCAACTCCGGAAACTACAGGAAATCAGGTCTTTCAGGATGGTGCGAGACGGCGGAGAAGGCATGGCAGGAGAAATGTGAGGATGCCAACCAGGCAATAGCCAGGGTTTGGGAGAAGATGACCAAAGGTTTTCCCACGAGAAAAATCTTGGCTGCCATCGTTTTGCTTCTTGCTGCTTTTGTTCAGATAAAGATGGGATTCAACTTGCTTCTGCTGGTGATTTCCCTGGTGATGGTTGCCATCATCTACTTCGCCCAGTTTGTGTGTGATGCCTTTATAGAAGCATTGAAATCGCTGTTCCCTGGCCATTTGCTGTTGTTTGTCCTGCTCTATGCCATTGGCAAGGTCTCAGGCAACTTCGGTACCGCTTTCATCACACTGATTGTCATCTTGGGCATGACACGTGCCCTCTCCAGTGTGAGGATGTATGAGGGTGACTTGCCGCGACATACCGTTTTTTGCCAAATGCTGTTCATCTCCGTGGCTTATATCGCGGCTGCCATGGTGGGCGACCACGGTTACATGACCAATTACCTGGGTTTCGTGATGTGCCTGGTATGTTTCTTCTTCCTCATGGAGCGGAAAGCGGCTTATAGGGGAAGAGACTTCAATATGGCAAAAAATGAGAAAAAGTGGGTGAACGGTTCCTTGCTGGTTCTGGTCATTCTCTTGATAGGCATGCCTTTCATCTGCAGCCAGTTGTTCCGGCCTGAGAAAGTCAACTACGACCGTTTCGCGCGCCGTGTGATGCTGTATTCCAATTTTGAGGAGTTGGAGCGCAGCGGTTACCGCTATAGTGAGAGCGATGCAGAGTTCATGGTCATCATGAGCCATTATATGAGACCGGCTGAGGGGCACGACCCGCTGTCCAACGACAACCACTTCCTGCATGCATCTGTCAGTTCGGGACAGTCGCCTGTCGTGCTCAACGATATGAGCATGCCGGCAGCCTTCTTCGGATCGTATGGTGTCTATCTCACCTCGGCAGTGTTCTTCCTGCTGCTTTTCGTGGTGATGTGGCAGGTGATGCAGTTCAGTCTTACCTATTTTGACAATGATGCGCGGCTCACCAGGGCGATGCAGTGGCGCTTGCTGGCCATGATGATGTGGGTGGGTACCAGTTTCTACATATATCTCTCCTATGTGGGGCGTCTGCCTTTCACGGGACGACTGGTGCCGGGGTTTGGCGTAGATGCTGTAGGCGAGGCTTTGGAGACAGCCATCCTGTTGGCTTTCATGGCGGCAGTCACCTGCCGTGAAAAGAGTCGTGGAAAGGAATGGTATTGATACTTTGAAAGAACAGATATCGAAATAAAGAAATAATGTTATGAGTGTTTTCGACAAATTGGCTTATCATTTCTCTGCTGTGCATCTCAGGCATGTGTGCCGGAAGATGGGCTATTTCTGGAGATATAGTGTGAGAAATAAAAAACATATCCGTCTGGCGGTGGTGGGTACCACTTCAAGCGGAAAGAGTTTCCTGTTGCAGGACATCCTGACATCGCTGAGGAGCATGGCGGGCATTTTCAATCCCTTGGAAACGACGCTCCAGCATTACAAGGATTTTGGCAACTACTCACCAGATGAGGGAGGAGGAGAAGGCGGTACACCTCTGTATGCCTGCCGACAGGGCAACCATTACGGTTCTTCCGTGAAGCACAACAACAATGTGGGCGACCGATACGACATGGATTTCCTCAACATCCCCGGCGAAATCTTCGCCACTCCGAGAACGGGTATGTCGCGTCTGAAGGCATATACCAACCTGAGAGACAAACTCAGAAAGACGGGGAGGTCGTTCACTGCCACATTGTGGATGGCCGACACTGGCGAGCAGGTGTGGATCGTGGAACCAGTGTCGGGTTCGGCTCCTACCAACGCAGACCGTGTGGCTGTTTCACCCACCAACCCCAAGACATTGGTCACCTCATTCAAGTCTTGGGAACAGATTTTTTCAGATCTCAATATCAGGCATTTCAAACCGGTCAAGGGCTCTTCCAAAAGAATCAGCGGAACGACGCTCCTCAGACATTTCTTTGAATATGACACCGACTCCCTCATCAGAAGCATTCAGGAATGGATCCGCTCCAGTTCGGTGGCAGACTTGGGGTTTGACGCACAGGATTTTGAGGCAAACGCCTACGACAGAGGTTTTGTCTTCTTCCAATATTGCTCGATGGCCACCGATATTGTGATATGCGACCGCATTTTCACCAGTGACCAACCTTCTGACGAGATGTCTTTCGGTGATCTGACCAAGGGTCTTGACTCATTCATCGACGATTGCAGCGAGAGCGAGCAGTTGCATGTCTACCTCGCTTTCCGCAATGTTGATTTCATCATGTATCCCCGTGAGGAAAACTATCAGTTGCTCAACAAACAGACACTGAGGGATATGTCACCGGATAAACGCCGCAATGCCATCTACTCGCTCTTTGCTTATGCCATCCAGCATTATCTGGATGGAAACCTGGCTGTAGGACGGGAGGAACTGTCGGATTTCATCGGTATGCCGCCGGAGAAAATCGCGGCATCAGAAACTACTGCGGCTGTCTCCCCAGAGAATGTCTCGTTTGATGTGGCACAACTCGCTGAGGCGCTGCTCGATGTGACAGGAGGAAGCGGTTACCTCAAGAAGGACACGCCCGATCTTCGTGCGCATATCAACAGCCGACTGGGTGGCGATGACGGCCATGCTTTCCGCATGTTGTTGAAAAGGACGAAGATGAAGATGGGAAAAGACAACAACGCGGTGGAAAAAATCGTTCCGCATGTGTATTTCTCTTGCACACCCATCACGAGTGAGTATGACATCTACCAAAACTTCAATCTTGAGGATGGCCGGCCGGCACCTGATTTTGAGAAGGTCATCAACGGAAAGAAATACCGGTTCCATCTCCAGAACTCCAATGTTTGCTTTGGCAGTTATCAATTGGCTATGGATATCTTGTCACAGCATCAGTTGGGAAATTTCATGGTGGGCGACCTGCTGAGAATCATGCAGGGAAATGTGTAGTCAAATCAAGTAATAATGGCAGGAATCAGTAATCGTCTTCGCATCGCTGTCGTCGGTGAGCGGGCAAGTGGCAAGAGTTACTTGCTCTACGACCTCATCCATGCCTTCGGATTGCTCGGATATGTACCCGAGGAACTGCCCCTGAGTTATCCTTACAGCAGTTTCGGCACCTATTTCTATGATACGTTCAACAGCGAGACGGGAGGCATGAGAGGAACGGAGCGCTATGCGTGCAGGCCTGACAACCATTACGGCGCATGGCTGTCACGTAGCACGTTGGGCAGGAGACTGGAGGTAGATTTTCTCAATATCCCTGGTGAGATGTTCGACCTGAGCCACAACAGGATGAGCATGTTCTTCAACCTGAGGCAAATCATTGAGCGGAGGTCCAAGGGACTCTTCATCTTGTCGGTGTGGAGAAATCCTGCCGGGCATGAGGAGCGGCTGATTGTCCACAGCGGTGTCGACCTGATGAACGGTGTCAGTGTCAGACCCAGCAGTCAGCAGCGCTTTGGCAATTACCTGAACTGGAATCATCTGCGCTGTTTCCTTCATGAGGGACGTTATAAGGAGGTGAGTCGTAAGCCGGTAAGCGGTCGCTACCTGCTTCAGCATCTCACCACATTGCAAACAGATTCTGTGTTGCTCACCATAGAGGATTGTTGGGAAAACCTCACATCCTTGCAGAACATGTCGTTGGAGGACTATCAAGCAGGACAGGTGCTTTTCTACTTCTATCCGCTCGTCTATTGCCAGCAGGCCACAGACTTGATCATATGCGACAACTTGATGCAGGAAAACAATGTGGGCAATCTGGCTGAGTCGGTTGCAGAATTTATGAAGGAAAGTTCCCATCGGAGGCCGCATGCCTATCTGGCTTTCAGAGGTGCCGACGGACTGCTGAGCAAATTAGCGCCTGCCACAGTGAAGAATGCCTCTGAACAGAAAAAGGCAGAGAATGCTGCCTCACGCAACTCGCTCTACGAATGGATGATGCAGGAGGTGATGCGACAGATGAAAGACAGTGATGGCGCTGCGGAAACCTCCCTTCCTGATGGTTGGCCTCTTCACATCCGTCAGAGTCTTGGTGATGGGGTGGGGCAGGCGTTCTGGCATTTGCTCAACGCTTCGATGGCGGATGGATGGCTCGCGCGGCTGCGCTCCAAATTCACCAATCGGACAAATGTATATGAACTGACACAGTTGCCGGGGTGGCGGTTGCCGCCGCATGTGTATTTCACGGCAACACCCATTGATGCTTCCTGTCGTATCTACAAGAACGATCCTGACGATATCACTCGTTTCTATCATGATGACGAGGGAATGGTCAGGTCGTTCACGACAGAGGTCAACAGCGGGCGCAGCGGACATCTGTGCCTGGGTGCTTATCAGTTGCTCACCGATATCCTCCTTCAAAACGGCATACGCTCAGAAGGAATGGACAACCGGGGTGAGCATCTGCTATATATACAAAGTAAACTGTAAATGAAATGATAACTCAATATGGTCAGAAATATCAACATAGCAAAGTTTGCCTCAGGCTCATGGCCTGATAACATTGGCGATACCACGCTCTTCTACTCTGCGGGATATACACGACATGCCAGTGATGTGAGCGGACTGTTCCTCGACAACCCGCCTGTGCTGTCACCCAAACATGCCAGTTTGGTATGGCGATACAATGCGGATGTCGACAAGTATATCCTCATCCATGTGCAGGGCTCTCATGTGGTGAGCAAGGCACTGGGGCGCATCTATCCTTTCCGCGCTGGCTATGAGGTGAGCCGTGATGACATGAACCTGATAGGATTCTGCCTCACCTCACTCTTCCAGGTCATGCCGCGCATACAGAAGATGCCGGAGGGAAGGGTGGCGTCTGACACCGCCGTCAATGTGAGTCGCCCGATGCCGACAAATGCGGCACAGGTTTTGGCAGACCACATCATGCTTGCTCTGATTCATGGTTCACCTTTGTATATCGCGCTTGACATCATAGGAGAACGGTTTTTCGGAGACGGTGTGTTCGAGGGTGAATTGCAGACGTTGACAGCCGCCATCGAGTGCTTGCCCATGACTTTGCGCAGATATGCCTCTTTCGGTTACTGTGTGGATGAACATTTCTGTGATGTGCTTGACGGCGTTCCCATCGTGGTCTATGACAAGGCAAGCAAAATGGCTGTCCCTCAGAATGCTGTCAAGATGACATGGGAGGAGGCTACGGAAAAGTGTGCCCAAGTTGGCAAAAACGAGGAGGACTTGCTGCAGCGCATCCAACTGCCGGGTGAGCAGGGACCACTGCTGGTAGGTGACAGCGTGCAACGGGCTTTCAAGGTGAACGTCATGACTCCGGAAAAGTTGCAAGGCGGCGACTGGACCATCTGGCGGATGCTGGGAAACAACTTTGCTCAACTTGGTACGAAAGGTTGGAGAGAGTTTAAAAACTTTTACGGCAGGATGGACGAGGAGTCACGGAAGGCATATATAGAGTCTGTGCGTGAGGCTTCGCTCGGATGGACGATGGAGGGCTTCCATGAGGATGTGTTCGATTTGATGCATTTTGATGGGCACAGCGTGTCGAAGTTGCAGGACAAGGCATTGCCTGGCTATCTTTACGAGGGTCGCCATTCATTCCTTTTCAAAAAAGGTCTCAGTGAGGAGCAGCGGGAACGGCTCGACGGACGCTTCCTGAGAGCATTGAAACTGGGCGATGCGCAGACAGTCATCAATTGGTATGGCATTTTCGAAAAACAGGGCTGCACCAAGAACAAGGGGGTGATGGCGGCTTTCGGAGAATTATTCGGCACATGGGTCGTTCCAGAACTGAAGTCGATGCGCAAGATCGTAGAGTGCATGAGGAAATACCCTTTCATACCAACCGAGTATTTTCAACCGCCCAGACAGGTGTCCATGCCTGAGGGAATCTCAAGTCTGAAACCCGCCTATCGGGAAATGATAGAATCATGGTTGCACGATGCGGCGTCTGCCTATACCTTCGGAGATGTCAGGGCAGTGACGGCGGCTTTCGGAAGGATGCTGGCATCCAAGGACAAGGACAGGTCGCCGGAAAGCATGGCACTGAAGCAGGTAAGGGAAGAGGAACTCTTTGAACTGTTGTCGAGAGGAAATGAAAACCAGAGATACGATGGCTGCGAGGAACTGCTGAGTGTCGTACGCGTCCTGCCCCGTGACTGGGATGATTTTGTGAGGGAAACGTTGCTCCCTGCTGTTCAGCACACCATATTTGGAGGCAAGAGGAACGAGGTCTACAGACCGTTGCTCAGCAAGGAGCAGTTGCTGGATGTGCATGAGTGGCCTCGCATCGCGGCTATCCGGAAAAACTATCCATTGGTGTATAAGGTAGTCTGTGAACGTCTCAAAACCTATTTCGGACAAACGGCAGCAAGGGGACTGGGCAGTGATATCAAGACTCATTTCATCAATGCTGCCTCGCTTAAGAAGGAGAAAAAAGCCCCTCAGGACAGCAGCACTACTGTCAGATACAAGAACAATGCGGAGGGGGCTTATCCCATCATCAGTTTATATATATCGACCATTAAGAAAAGCAATACGAAAATGTCAAAAGAGTTGGATCATTTGTTCCGTGACCTGAAAGGAACACACAATTGGAAGAGGATAAGGCTGGTGGCATGGATATGCACCGCCATCATTTGTGCCCTGGGTGGTCTGGCGGCAGGGAAATTCCTGTTCCCCAGCGAGAAACCATCACCAACAGGTGGCGTGTCCATCGTGTGGGAGGGCAACCAGCAGCACAACCTGATGCAACAATTGGCCTATGTGGCTGACTGGGACAGCGTCAGCAGGGTGAAGGTGGATTCCCTGGAGATGGCACACCTGGCCTTTGGCAAGACGGCAGACCTGCTGCCACTCAGCAAGGTGTACTATAAGATGAATGGTATCGAGAATGTAGATACGGCATTGGTGAGAGCCTTTACGCTGAATGAGAAGGGGGAACAGGGAAAAACCGACACGCTCGTCGTCACGCTCGAAAAGCCGCTGCTTGAGAGTGTGTACGACAAGAAGTACCGCATTCAGAATGTCAGTGTCAAGGACTGTTCCATCGACATTCCCAACACAGCATTGCTGGCTAATGACTCGGTAATGCAAAGCACACTTGATGCAAAGTATTACTTTGCTGTGGTGAGATACCTGACCAAAAAACTACCCACGAATCTGAGCATCGCTTATTGAAACAGAATTGTCTGCATTCAGAAACCAAGAATATGGAAGAACCAAGAATCGACCCACAACTCCACAAGGACAGGCAGGTCATGCTGAGACCGTTTCTGGTGGCAGGAATCCCGGTGCTCATCCTGCTGCTCGCCGTCTTCTTTTCCTTCCTTCAGGGACTTACTCCACTGGGCAAGGCAGGCAGCGAGAGCCTCTATGACCCCTCGTCAAAGGTAAATGAAGATGAGGGGTTTGTGGGTAAGGCCAACATGCTGCTGAGCGAACTGGTGGCAGATGTCAACAGTTCGGTGAATGCCACCTGCCTTGACAGTCTCAACAAACGTTATCCTGCTCTGGAGTTTGCCTTGCCTTACGGTGAGGCTCACAAGCCCTATATCGAGGCTTCCGACCTCCGCTTGGTGGCCATTCATCCGGAGCATATCAAGAGTGAGTCTCTTCGGCAGTTCTTTTACAACAGCCGCCTGCCTCAGTTGCTGAAACGGCAGGGGGAACAACTCGATGAGACATATTTCAGAATTATCTGCAGCGGTGCCAACACAAGAGTGAACCACGTCCGTCCCATTGAAGTGACGGCGGTCAAACTGCTGCCTTCCATGTTCAAGGTGGCATTGGCAAAGAATCCATGGACTGGCATTGTGACTGGTGCACCCAACTGCCTGTTCAATGACAGTGATGCCGTGTTCCTCACTTATGGAAACAGCGTGCTCCCACTGCATAATGAGGAAAGGCTCACCCGTGACAATCCCCTGCAGTTCCATGCCGTTATGGGAGAAGGCACTCTCAAGGGTGTGCGGGGCGATATCAATTACTATGATTACTATCTGAGGACATTCAAGGGCGGACAGCCTCACAGCATCAATATCGACCTCCGTGAACAGGAGAATTATGGTGGAAGGGCTGATTTCATGCTCAGTTATTCTCATGACTCGCTGCTCATCTCGCACAGTACCGATCTCATGGTCATTGGGGAGGGGAAGGCAAAAATGTATAAAAAACCAGAGACAGGGTCGCAGCGTCCTTCCATCGTCCCCTTTGTGGATGGCATGAAGTTGCTGGTGTATGACGATGATGCCAGAAAACTCGGTGAGTTTGTCATTCAGCGACAGGATCCTTCCCACATGCTGTCGTGTTTGGTGCAGTCGAATATGGGACAAAGCCGTTTCTTTATCGACCCCTCGCAGACTGACCTCTTCACCCAACAGATGCTAAGGGGACTCTCTCGCCATCTGTCCAACAGAGACAATGTGGCCAGGGTTGACTTGTCCATTGACCTGCTGCTCTCCAAGGAGTTTGAGCAGGAGGCGGAAAACTATGTGCATGAGTTGCAGCGAACCATAGGGAGAGGCAAACCGGCCCGACAGACCCGTGAGCAATATGACATGTCGGTGACGGTGATGGATATCTCTACCGGGCAGGTGCTGGCAACTCCTTTCTACACCTCCTTGTTTGATTTTGATGACTATCCGGAGAGCATGAAGATGACGGTGCGCAACACATCGCTGTCAAGACGGTCCGTGGGGTCTGTATTCAAGCCTCTCGTGGCTTTGCCGGCGGTACTCTCCAACCCCAACCTGTTGGATATGAACACGGCAAGTCCGCGCCGCTACCATTGGGACGGAACTTCGTCTGATGTGGATTTCTTTGGAAGGAGAACACATGTGTGGGCGAAGAAATCCTCCACCCACTGGAGTGGATGTGATTTCACAACCTTCCTGTCTCGTTCTGATGATGTCTATCCGGTGGCACTGGCTGCGCTGGCCATGACCAATGAGAGGTTGGATGCTGGCACGACGACATTGCCCGTGGATGGCAGCAACAACTTCTTCACGCTGAGCAATGACCGGAACCACTATCTCATGTTCAGAAGGGCGGAGGATGCGCAGAACATCAATCAGCGGAACAGATATTTTACCGACTGGCTGTCGTATGTCTACAACACCAATTACGACAAGGGCTATGTCAACGACCTCAATTTGTTTAAGGGATTGTTCGTCAATGACTCATTGGATAATGAGCAGAAACATTTCGGACTGGATGAGATAACGCCTGAATGTACGGACCTGAGGCTCGATCGCTTCTATGACGGAGATGAATTCCATCAGCGGTTGGTGCCATGGACACTGGGTCAGGGCGACAACATGTGGAACTGCATCAAGGTGGCTGAGGCATGGTGCCGCATGATAGGTAAGCGACAGGTTTGTGCCTCGTTCATCCAGCAGCGTGGCGACTCTCTGCCCTCGCTCATCCAGGCTGGTCCCAATTACCCCGGAAGTGTGTTCGGAGAAAGGTCTGTCAACCAGATCAACAGCACTTGGAACACATTCCTTGCAAAACTCCATGATGCACAGCAGAACGGCAGCCTGCTTTCGCCCATGCGCAACAGGGTGGTGGAACTCAACCAGAGCGAACATACACACCTGACATTGTTCTCCAAAACGGGAACACCTGATTCTTATATCAGGTATGAGTTCCCGATGCTAGGTGGCAACAACCGGTATGTGGACATCGGCATGTATACTTTTGCTCTGATGGACAATGAGCAATATGCAAACAATGTGGTGAACAACCGACCTGCCAAGGGCATCGTGTGCGTAGTGCGCATCACTCGGTCATATCAGTGCAACCATTGCAGACCGGGCAGACAGTGCGGAGCGTGCGAAGGTTACTCGGGTCTTCAGTCTTCGCATGCGCGCAACTTCTTCAGCAATTCCGCTGACCGCCTCAGAAAACTGTATGACATGACAAGAAATTATTACTGATACACAAAACCGCCCCTGCATCACGAGATGCAGGGGCGGTTTTGTGTATGCGTTCATCGAGACTAAAAGAGTGAGAATTTATAGCCGAGGGTGAACTGGAAAACGCTGTGCTATGCGTTAACAAAGAGGATTCTTTTCCGACTGATACCACTCAATGAATCGCTGGATGCCCTCGTGGAGGCGGACTTGTGGCTTGTAGCCAATCTCTGACTCCAAACGTGTGGTGTCGGCATTGGTCATGTAGACATCGCCAGGCTGCATGGGCTTCATGATCTTGACGGCCTCGGTGCCCAATGCTTGCTCTATCTCGCTGATGAAGTCCATCAGGCGTACAGGGTTGGAGCAACCGATGTTGTAAACCCTGAAAGGCACACCGTTGTCGCATCGCTCAGCCACAGGAGGCTTGTCAAGGCAGAGGATGGAACCGGCGGCAATGTCATCAATGTAGGTGAAGTCGCGGATCATGTCGCCGTTGTTGAACACGTTGATGGGCTTGCCCTGGGAGATGGCGCTGGCAAAGAGCATCGGTGCCATGTCGGGACGACCCCATGGACCATAGACGGTGAAGTAGCGCAGGCCGGTGGCTGGGATGCCATAAAGTTTGCTGTAACTGTGCGCCATCAGTTCGTTGGACTTCTTGCTCGCCGCATAAAGACTCACTGGCGCGTCCACCTTGTCTTCCTCAGAGAAGGGGGCCTTGGAGTTGAGGCCATAGACCGAACTCGAAGAGGCGAAGAGCAGATGCTGGACTGGGTTGTTGCGGCATGCTTCGAGGATGTTGAGAAAACCCACGAGGTTGCTGGTCAGATAGGCGTAGGGGTTGGTGATGGAATAGCGCACACCCGCTTGTGCGGCAAGGTTGACGACCTTGTCGAAATGCTCGGACGCAAAGAGGGCGTCAAGCGCCTCTTTCTCTTCGAGGCCCATGCGGATGAAACGGAAATTGCCATGCACTGCGCTCTTCATCATCGTATGCCAGGGCAGGTCACATGAATCATCGGCCGCTATGCCCAGTTCGCGCAGTCGGCCCGCTTTCAACCGCACATCATAATAGTCATTGATGTTGTCAAGTCCTACTACGTCGTCACCTCTGAGTGACAGCAGGTGGCAGATTTTGGAACCGATGAATCCTGCGGCTCCGGTTACCAGAATTTTCATATAGTTGGGTCAAGTTGTAAGAGAGCGGACCCTCAGGCCCGCTCTCTTGGGATGTTGGTCAGTGATTCTGATTACTTTTTCTTGAGCAAGTCACGGATCTCACCGAGCAGTTTCTCCTCTGCGGAGGGCTCTGGTGCAGGTGCGGGCTCCTCTTCCTTCTTGGCGGTCAACTTGTTCATCGCCTTGATCATGAGGAAAATACAGAATGCCACAATCAGGAAGTCTACGATGTTCTGGATGAACACGCCATACTTCAGGGTGGCTGCTGTCTCACCCTCGCCAAACTTGCAAACCAGACTGGTAAAGTCCACATTGCCGGTCACGACACCTACAAGAGGCATGAGGATGTCATCAACGAGCGAACTGACAATCTTACCAAAGGCACCGCCGATGATCACACCGACTGCCATGTCCATTACGTTGCCCTTCATGGCAAACTCTTTGAACTCTTTAATAAATCCCATAATGATTAAATTTTATAGTTAGTAAAAACGTGAAAAATATCCTATTTCTTGATGCAGAAAGTCTTTTTTGTCAACTGCATTTTGCAATCCTGCAACCCTAATGGAAAATTTAATTTTTTTTAAAACTACAACTCCAATTTTTCAATCAATTAATATCCTTATGTTGATGCAAAATTAGAAAAAAAATCGTAACTTTGCACACGAAAATGAAAAAAAATGGCTCATGATGTCAGTTTTTATGATATTTGATGCCGGAGAATGCTTTTCAAGACTGAATTAAAAGATATTTGTTATTTTTTCAACCCTATAAAAGTTACATTACAAAATGATTAAAATTGCTATTAATGGATTCGGCCGCATCGGTCGTCTCGCTTTCCGTCAGATGTTTGAGGCTGATGGTTATGAGGTGGTTGCTATCAATGACCTGACCAGCCCGAAAATGCTCGCTCACCTGCTTAAGTATGACACCTGCCAGGGTGGCTTCGCCGGTAGATTCGGTGAGAACAAGCACACTGTAGAGGCTACAGACAACTCTATCATCGTTGATGGTAAGGAGATCACCATCTATGCTAAGCCCAACGCTGCTGAACTGCCTTGGGGCGAACTCGGCGTTGACGTAGTCCTCGAGTGCACCGGTTTCTATACCTCTAAGGAGAAGTCGATGGCTCACATCCAGGCTGGTGCCAAGAAAGTGGTTATCTCCGCTCCCGCCGGCAACGACCTGCCCACCATCGTTTACAATGTGAACCATGACAAGCTGACACCTGCTGACACCGTCATCTCTGCAGCTTCCTGCACCACCAACTGCTTGGCTCCCATGACGAAGGCGTTGAACGACTACGCTCCGATCCAGAGCGGTATCATGACCACCGTACACGCTTACACTGGTGACCAGATGATCCTCGACGGTCCTCAGCGCAAGGGTGATGTGCAGCGTGCTCGCGCAGGTGCTCAGAACATCGTGCCCAACTCAACAGGTGCTGCCAAGGCTATCGGCCTCGTGATCC
>JAEEJK010000031.1 GCA_016281815.1 Prevotella sp.
TCTTGGGACATCGCTTATCTGAAGATTACCCACGAAGGTAAGGAAGAGCGCCCGGTAGAGTGGCTGGAGCAACTTGAGAATGGTGATGCCAGCCAGGATTGGGCTGACCCCAACACAAGATGGAATGACCAGGAAAACAACTTTAAGATTTGTGCCTGGGGCAAGGAGAAGAACGTGAATATGAATGATGACGGTGGCTGGGATCCATTCCCCGCAACAATCGAAGAGGTTGATGGCAACCGTGTATTCGTCGTTCATGGCAAGGTCGCTGACACTGAGGGTGATCCTTCCGCATGGGACAACCAGTTCTGGATCCAGGCTCCGAATCCAAAGGTCTTCAAGGTGGGCAATCAGTTCAAACTTCACTTCCGCTACAAGGCTTCTGAGGCCGCAACCACCAACACCCAGTTCCATCATCAGAACCCGTCAGACTACGTACACTGGCAGGCTGTCGGTGATGTCAACTTCACCACAGAGTGGCAGGACTTTGACGGTATCTTCACCGTTCCTGATGCAGCAACTGACGCTTGGTCTATCGCATTCAACCTGAACCCGCAGAACAAGAACGCTGTTGATTTCTACTTCGATGATCTCTCTGTGTCAGTCATGAAACTTGACGAAGGTCTCTTTGTTGCAAGTTCCAACACTGTTACTGGTATTGAGTACAACTTCGACGAAGCCATTGAATTCGTTCAGGACGAAGATCTAATGGTGGCTACAGTGGGTACAAAAGGCAAGCAGGATACTTGGGTCAACGAGGTCATGATCTCGACGGTCCGTGGTAATGACAGATCTTTCAAGAGCAACACCATCAAACCTGATGCCGCTATCGTGAACGATCCTGAAGCATGGCCAAACTATACTGAGTCGTCCAATGCCAAGATCAAACTTCCCGCTGCTGGTGTATGGACCATCTCTGTTGACGTTGAGGGCAAGCAGATCAACTTCGTGAAGGTTGAAGGTGAAAAAGACACTGCTCCTATCGAGATCAATCCGAACCCAACTGTTGTGACTATCAATGCACTTGAGAGAGACTTCACCAATGCTGAGCAAGAAGGTGGTACAGGTCAGGCATGGGACAACCAGTTCTGGATTGTTTCCAACCGTCCTCTTGAGGCTGGTGAATCTACCATCGTCCAATTCAAGTACAAGAGCGCTATCCCTGCAAAGGCTTCCACTCAGAGCCACGAGATGCCAGGCAACTATATTCACTGGGCTGCTATCGGTGATGTGAACTTCACTGAGGAATGGCAGGACTTCGAGACAACATTTGTTGTTCCTAGTGAGTGCAACGGAGAAATGGCTGATGGCGGCTTCTTGAAGAACTTGCAGTCCATCGCATTCAACTTGTCAGAAATTAAGGATGCCAACACCTATGAGATCAAGGATGTGGTATGGAAACTCGATGATGGCACAGAGTCTCTGATCAACCAGACAGGTTCTGAGAACTTCTACGTGAAGGTTCTTGGTGGAAGTCCTGAGATGTTCGTTGATCCCGCTGGAATCAAGAACGTGGTTAATGAGAAGGCTACTTCTACCGTTACCTACAACCTCGCTGGCCAGCGTGTGTCCAAGGAATACAAGGGCATCGTGATCAACAATGGCAAAAAGACTGTTGTTAAGTAAGAAAAACTGAACTCTCTTCATTGAGAGTGTATCATTTCATCGTGCGTCACTTTCCGACTTTGTCGGAATTGTGACGCACGAATTTTTTATCTCAAATTAAACTTTGTCTCTCTGTATCGCAGGTTTGGTTGGATTTTTGGGTTCAGACGGATTTGCAGGTTTAGGCAGGTTCAGTCGGATTTGCAATCCGACTGAGTGGAATATAAGGATTTGCAATCCGTTTAAATAATTCATCAGTCACAGTTTACAACGATTTTAGCGGATTGCAAATCCTTATACTTGATACTGCCGGATTGCAAATCCGGCAGAACAATGAGAATTGTGACGCACGAATTTTTTATTCTTATTAAACTTTGTCTCTCTGTATCTCTGTGTTTATCAATTTTTTTGTATTTTTGCATGTTCTATCAGTGAATCCAAATATTTGCTTCAGCAGTTATGAAAAAACGATCATTCATTGCAGTGTGGCTTCTGGCACTGGTCGCCATTGCCTGTGCTTTGCTGGTGTATGAGAATGACCTGCTCTGGAAAGTGCAGGAGATGAATCTGTTCCTCAACACCTCGCTGTATTTCAAACAGCAGATGGTGGTATCCGGAGGGTTGCTTACCTATATCGGTACGTTTTTCACACAGTTCCTCTATCATCCCGTGGTGGGTGTGCTCCTGCTCTGTGCGTGGTGGCTGCTGTTGATGACATTGGCCAAGCGCACCTTCCAGGTGCCTGACAAGTGGGCGGTGCTGATGCTGATACCCGTAGCACTCCTGTTGCTGACCATTGTCGACATGGGCTACTGGGTGTATATGCTCAAGTTGCGAGGGCATTTCTTTGTGTCCACCATCGGATGCACGGCGGTGGTGGCTTTGCTGTGGTGCTTCCGCAGTCTGCCTGCCCGTTGGGCTTTGCGTACAGTGTTCCTGGTGGTTGTAGCCGTGGCAGGATATCCCCTGATGGGCATCTATGGGTTGGCTGCAGTGCTGTTGATGGCAATTTGGTCCTGGCGTCTCTGTCCAAAGGGCACAGCCATGATCAACAGTTTGGTGGCGTTGGTCAGCGTGGTGGCAGTTCCCTTGCTGTGTTACCGTTATGTCTATTATGAGACCAACCTCACCAATATCTATTTCACGGAACTTCCGCTCTATTATATCAGGGAAGATCATCATCAGTATTATATTCCTTATTATTTGCTGTTGCTGTTTTTTGTCGTCATGGCATGCATCCCATGGTCGCGGATGAAGGTTGCCGACACCGATATGCAAAAGACAGAGGAGATCAGCGCCCCCCAATCTTTGAGCAGGGAAAAACGGAAGCAGCAGAAAAAGAACAAACATGGCAAAGCCGAAAGGAAGCCACTCGCCGACAGAAAATGGTATCGCTGGGCAACGACATATGGGTGGAACATCTGCATTCTGGCGTTGCTGGTTGTTGGCGTGGTGCTTTTCTGGTATAAGGATTCCAATTTCCATCGTGAACTGAGCATGCAGCATTGCATCGAACGTCTCGACTGGGAGGGAGTGGTCAAAGAGGCTGCCGCCCAAGAGGATGAGCCAACACGTGCCATCGTGATGATGAAAAACCTGGCTCTGTTCCGTTTGGGGCGTCAGAGTACGGAGATGTATAATTTCAAAAACGGTTCCAAAGCCAGCAATGCACCCTTTGGTGTGCGTATGATGCAGGTCATCGGCATGATGATATATTATCAATATGGTAAGTTGAACGACTGTACCAGGTTGACGACGGAGATGGGTGTGGAATATGAATGGCGTACAGAGTATTTCAAGAATCTCGCCCGTTGCGCCATCCTTGACGGTGACAAGCCTTTGGCAAAGAAATACATCAACATCCTGAAGAAGACCACCTTCTACCGTGATTGGGCGGTATGGGCTGAGAATCTGCTCAACCACCCCGACCAGATAGCCAAAGATCCGGAAATGGGGCCCATCACCCACATGCTACACTATGTCAACATACTGGGTTCCGACAATGGATTTGTTGAGGAATACCTGATGAAGCACCTCGCCCAAAGCGTCTATAAAGACGATCCTGTCTTTCAGGAGCAGTGTCTCCTGGCAGCCATGTGGCAGAAAGTACCAGAACTTTTCTGGTATCAGTTCACTACTTATGCCCGTCTGCATCCCGATAGCAAACCGCCTTTGTATTATCAGCAGGCCGCCTATACGTTTGCCACCGAGGAACGCAACCCCAACATCGACAAGATGCCTTTCGATCAGGTCGTGGTAGATGGATATGACCGATTCGCACGCATGCTCTCCCAATATGACGGAAGGGATATAAGAGAGGCGAGGAAGGCGTTGTATCCTATCTATGGCAACACCTATTTCTATGATTATTATCTGATGTCAGACTTACCACAATATTAGAGTGATGAAAACAATGAGATTTTGGATGGCCGTTCTGGGCATTGTCTCGCTGATGGCGTGTGGGAAGGTGTCCATACCTACCGAGTATACCCAGTCGTCAGCACTTCCGGCCATATATCCCGACTATGTGAATGTGACCATTCCGGTGAATATCGCGCCACTGACATTTGAGGCCGACCAACCTGCTGATGATATGGTGGCAAGTTATACCGTGGGCGACCAAGTGATTGTATGCGGCGGACAGATGCAGCCTGAGTTGGATGAATGGCAGGAGATGACCGCCAAGGCGAAGGGTGGGGCCATCACAGTGGATGTGTATATGAGCAAAGATGGCAAATGGACTCGTTACAAGCCCTTCAACCTGTATGTGTCGCCCGATTCCATCGACCCTTATATCAGTTACCGACTGATTTCACCTTCTTTCATTGCGTATGAGACACTGACCATCAACCAGCGTTGTCTCGAGAATTATGACGAGAGTGTCATCTACGACAACTTCCTTTGTGGTTATGAGAAAGACGGACAGTGCATCAACTGCCACCATTACCAGAACTACAATCCCCAGCGCATGCAGTTCCACGCCCGTCAGTTCCGTGGCGGCACCCTGGTGGCTTACGATGGCAAGATGAAAAAGGTGAACATGAAGAACGACTCCATTCTTTCTGCCGGTGTCTATCCGGCCTGGCACCCATGGCTCAACCTGATTGTATATGCCACAGACAAGACCCATCAGAAATTCCATACCGTAGATTCCAACAAGGTGGAGGTATATGATATGGCGAGTGACATCATCGCCTACGATGTGGAGAATAATCTGGTGACGAATCTGGAGAATGACACGACAGAGTTTGAGGTGTTCCCCTGTTGGGCTCCTGACGGCAAGACTCTCTATTATAGCAGCGGTCATTACATAGATCCCGATTCGGTGGCATCTGATCAGAAGGGTGAGATCTCGAAATATAGAACACTCAAATACAATCTCTATAAGAAAAGTTTTGACCCTCAGACCATGGCGTTCGGCCCGAGGGAACTGGTCTTCGACGCTGCCGCTGTCGGACAAAGTGCCGTCTTGCCACGCATCTCGCCCGACGGAAAATACCTGCTTTTCTCCAGTGCACAGTTCGGCTATTTCCATATCTGGCATCATGATGCCGATTTGTGGATGATGGACCTGAAGAGTGGGGAGGTGCGTAAGGTGGATGAGTGGAACTCACCCGACACGGAGAGTTATCATTCCTGGTCGAGCAACGGCCGTTGGGTCATCTTTAGCAGCCGTCGCGATGATGGGTCGTTCACCCGGCCATTCATCGCCCATTTCGATGCCAACGGGCATGGCAGCAAACCTTTTGAGTTGCCCAGTGCCGACCCCGACTATCACAGGCAGTTCATGCGCAGTTACAACATCCCGGAGTTCATGCTCGGACCTGTCACCATCCGCCCACAGCAATTTGCCGACGTGCTCAAAGGAGATGCCGTAGATGTGAAATATGTCGGACGGCTGAGATAAGTCTCTGACTCTCAGTATTTCTGTGGTTCTGTCAAAGTAAGAACCGCAACACCGCTTCGTTGAAGGCTTCCGGCCTCTTGTTTGCCAAAAAGTGGTCGCCGGGAAGGATGGAGAGTTCCGCACCGGGAATGCTCCTGGCGATCAGGCGGGTATGCTTCTCTTTGATCATGTCCTTATCGCCGGCAATAACCAGCGTTGGGCATTTTATCTGTGACAGTTCCTCCGGCTTCACGTTGGGGTCATTGACCATCAGTCCCAGCATTTCGGCGTTTTTCTTGGCTTTGGGACTAAAAGGGGCAAATAGGCGGGCAATCCTATAGCCTATTTCTATGGGAAACTGTATGCTTCCCTTCACACCGGAAGCATATAGGTTGGCTCCGTTCAGAATCAGTTTTCCCACCCGCTCCGGGTGTGCCAGGGCAAATACCATGGCGATATTCCCACCATCGGAAAAGCCGAGGATATGGGCTTTCACCATATGATGCTGGTCCATAAAGTCCAGCAAGTCCTTTGCAAACTGACGGATGGTGAAAGGGGTTTCGCCACGAGGTGTTTTCCCATGACCGCGGGTGTCGATGGCGATGACCCTGAAATGATGGGCGAAAGGTTCCATCTGGTGTGCAAAGTAGGTGCTGTCCTCACCGTTCCCATGAAGCAGAATCAGCGGAAATCCCTTTCCCTGTTCGATAAAGTAATGATTGATGTCCATCTTCTGTCCGGTTGGTGCCTCATTTCCTTTTTGTGGGCACCATGCAAAGGTAACACAAAATTATCCGTTTTTCAGTGGTCATTTTATTTTTTCTTTGTATATTTGCAAAATCAAGTTCTATGAACCCTCGAAAAGCAACCTATCAAAACAAGTCAAAGCAAATTACACTGTAATCATGTCCTACAAAAACATTCTTCTCATTGCCGGTTTTGCTGTTTTTTCAGCAGCAGTTCAGGCGCAAGTGATTCTTGACATCGATGCCCAGCAACGTGGGCCGAAGGTAAGTCCCATGCTCTATGGTATCTTCTATGAAGACATCAACCACGCTGCCGATGGCGGCCTCTATGCGGAGTTGATTCGCAACCGCTCGTTTGAGGACGGACCACGCTATGGCGCCCCTGCTGATATGCAAGGCTGGTCAACGTATGCTGCCGCTCCGTCGCAACTCACGGCACGGCTCATACAGTCCTCGAAAAAGACGCCTCTGCTCAATGCCGTGCAGCATAATGCGCTGGAACTCGACATCAAGGCTTCGTCCTCCATCCCCGTCTGCTTGGTGAACGAGGGCTATTGGGGCATCAATGCAGTGCAGGGCCGCACCTACCGCCTGTCTTTCTGGGCCAAAGCCCTGAAGTATAAGGGTACGGTGAAGGCCACACTCTGCTCGAAAGACGGCGCTCAGGTTTATGCCGAAAGTGCTGTCAGCGGTTTCCCTGCTAAAGCCAAAGGATGGACGAAGTATGAGACAACACTCACTGTCAGTGACAACGACCCGCAGGCTCAGTTTGCCTTCGTTTTCGATGGTGTGGGGCAGATCCAACTCGACATGGTGAGTCTCTTCCCGCCCACGTTCAAGAACCGTGAGAACGGTATGCGTCCCGACTTGGCCAATATGCTGTGGCAGATGCACCCGAAGTTCATGCGCTTCCCCGGTGGCTGTTTTGTGGAGGGACAGGAGAGTCCTGACAATGCCTTCCGATGGGAGCGCACCATCGGACCGATAGAGGCGCGAGAGGGGCATTGGAATGTAAACTGGGGCTACCGCACCACCGACGGACTGGGCTATCACGAGTACTTGCAGTTGGCAGAGGACTTGGGTGCCAAACCACTCTTCGTGGTGAATGTGGGGTTGTGGCATGGCGGCATGACACCCTACGACAGCATCCAACCCTGGATTGACGAGTGCTTGAACGCCATCGAATATGCCAACGGACCTGTCACGTCGAAATATGGCGCCATGCGTGCCAAGAACGGACACCCGGAGCCTTTCGGACTGGAATATCTGGAAGTGGGCAACGAAAACAACCAGCCCGACCCGCGCCAGCAGAGTGACCACTACTACGACCGTTATGAGCAGTTCTATAAAGCCATCCGTGCCAAATACCCTGAAATGAAAATCATCGGCAATGTGGTGGCATGGGGTGACGACAATCCCAAGTGGAACTCCACGCTGCCCGTGGACCTGCTTGATGAGCACTACTACCGCACACCCGGCTGGTTTGCAGGTGCTTTCCACAAATACGACAGTTACGACCGCCGCGGTCCGAAAATCTATGTGGGGGAATATGCCGTGACCAATGGCTTCGGCAATCTGGGCAATATGAATGCCGCCTTGGGTGAGGCGGTATATATGATGGGTATGGAGAACAATTCCGACGTGGTGGCACTGGCATCGTATGCGCCCATTTTCGTCAATGAGAACGACGCCCGCTGGCGTCCTGACATGATACGCTTCAGCAGCAGCCAAGTCATGGGAACGCCGTCCTACTATGTCCAGCAACTCATGCCCCAGCACATCGGAACCCAGGTGGTGAAAGTCAGTCAGACCAACCCCTATGAGGGAAATGTGCGCAAACAACTGACCCCCAAACAGAGTCGTGTGGGATTCGGCACGTGGGGCACTCAAGCCTCGTTCGAGACAAGCAAGGATGTTGAGTATGTCAATGGAGACTGGAAGAAGGATGGCAATATCCTGCAACAGACGAGCCGGAAGGAGGCCACTATCTGCATGGAGAAGGACATCATCAGCAGTGACCATTACACCTGCAAATTCCGCGCACGCAAGGATGAAGGTGCCGAGGGATTTCTCATCATCTTCAACTATGTCGATGAGAAGAACTACTGCTGGCTGAACTTCGGCGGATGGGGCAACACCCAGCATGCCATCGAGCAAATCAGCAATGGAGGCAAACTGCAGACCGTTGAAAAACGGGGACGTGTGGAGAAGGGCCGCTGGTATGACATCACCCTGCAGGTGGCTGGCGACAGCGTGAAGGCGTGGCTGGATGACAGACTGATCTTCGACACTGTGTTGAAACATGACGATACGAAAGGTGTATTCTCATCTGCCACCATCGACGAAAAGACAGGCGAACTCATTGTAAAGTTGGCAAATACAAGTGAAATAGCAACCACTGCCAACCTGAATCTGAAGAATTTCACTCCAGACGGTGCCCGAGTGGTGAGACTGGCTGCCAATGACGGCATGGAAGAGAACACACTCCAGGCACCCACCCACATTCATCCTGTGGAGCAACTGCTGTCACCCGAGGGGAACAGCATACTGCTTGACGTGCCTCCTTACTCACTGAACATCGTCAGAATCCGTCACCATTGACAATGAACGGGTCACGTTACCGATAGAACGTGACCCAGTTCGTGCGAAACCGATAGTCGGAGGCTTTTTTGCTTTCGGGGAACAACTCGTGTGTGTTCCCCTTGGCATCCCTGTACCACGCGTAATTCCATCCGGCACCCATGTCAAGGTAAATGGCATTGGTGATTTTGCTCTCCGTCAGACATTTGATGAAGAATTCCAAGGTGATGACTTTCCTTGACTCCACCAAGCACAGACGGCCGTCTTTTTCACATAATGCCCTGTAGCGTGTCCTGTTCTTGCGCAACTTCTCCCACATCGGAGTCTGCTTGCCATGGTGGATGAGCAGATACTGGCAAAATGCCATCTGACAGGTTGGCTTCTCCGTGAGAAATCGCTTTTTCTCCATGAATTCCCACCTGTCGTGAAACCAGACAAATGCCCCTGTGTTCGCCCTGCAGTTGTAGCCCTGATACCATTTCCCGCCGCTCACATGGTTGTCCGCGACATTTGAGTGTTTGAAGGATGGCAGAAGTTGGCCGGTGAATGCGGCCTCACAGCAGAACTCTACCTTGGCGTCCGTTGTGTCAGGCATTTTCCCCAAGCACAGATCAATGGACTTAAAATTCGGATAATAGAAGGTAAGGTGTTCTGTCTGAGTGATTTCCGTGCCTGTCATTTGCAGACAGAAAGTCAGCAGCATGATCACAATAGCCATTCTGTTCATTCTTTCAGGATTTCTCATGTTCTTTTGGTATTTGTTTTCTTTGTAAGTTCAGATGGGAGGATGCCAAACTCCTTTTTGAATACTTCACGGAAATGTGCCATCTGATTGAAACCAGTCATCATGGCGGCCTCAGCCACATTGTAATCACCGCTTTCGAGCAGTTGGTAGCAGTGGCGCAGGCGTTTTTTGCGCACATACTCCTTGGCCGTCAGACCTGTCAGGGCTTTCACCTTGCGGTAGAATGTGCTGTGGCTCATCGCCATCTTGTCGGTGAGGAAAGCCATGTCGATGTCTGTCTGCATGATATGCTCCTCGATCGTCTGGTTCAGCCGTTCCATAAACTCACGGTCGAGGCGGCTGAGTGAATGGGATGGCGAAGTGGACTTGGAGGAGATGCTCTCTACGCAGCCGGAACTCAGCAATTCAGCAAGCCTTCTTCTGTTGGCAAGCAGATTTCGGATGCGGCTGGACAGAAGTTTGGCGGTGAACGGCTTTGTCAGATAGGAATCAGCACCGCTTTCATATCCTTCTTCCTTGTCTTCGTCAGTATCTTTTGCTGTCAGCAATATGATGGGAATGTGGCTGGTCTGTATGTTGTCCTTGAGTTGCCTGGTCAGTTGGATGCCGTTCATTTGAGGCATCATGATATCACTGACGATCAGGTCTGGCAGATGCTCTGCGGCGAGGGCAGCCCCTTCCACTCCGTTTTTGGCCTGGAGAATCCGGTAGTCATCACACAGGGAGTCGACAACGTATTGCCGGATGTCTTCATTGTCTTCCACAACCAGCAATAAGGGAGTTGGGTCCTCGTCATCTCCCTGTTGCGTCTTTTCTTTTCCCTCTTTTCTTTCTTCTTGGCTGTCCTCCTTGTGCAACGCATGGGGGTAGGTGTTGGTTGCCGAAAGAGAAATCGTGAACAGACAGCCATGTCCCTCCTCGCTTTGAACCGTTATTGGTGCTTCGTGCAAGTCGGAAAGCGATTTGACAAGAGCCAGTCCTATTCCTGTGCCAGATGCCTGATGGCTTCCCTTGGCTTGGTAGTAACGGTCGAAGATGTGGGGGAGGGCATCGGAGGCTATTCCATAGCCCGTGTCGGCCACATGAATGAGTATCCGGTTGTTTTCCTTGGCCTCTGCGGTGACATCGATGCTCCCTTGCTCGGTGTACTTGACGGCATTGGAGAGCAAGTTGTTGAGAATGGTAGAGATGACCTCTGAGTCAAAATACACCTGAGGAAGAATGTCTTTTTGGTGATAATTGATGTCCACTTGTGGATTGCGGTTCAACTCCCTGTAGTTGAGGACGATTTCTCTGACAAACTGACCGATGTCGCCCCGTGCGACTGTCAGACGGCGGTTTTGGGTCTCGGTCTTGCGGAATTCCAGGATCTGGTTGATCAGATCGCGCAGCCGTACGGCACTTTTATTGATCATCTCCACTTTCCTCCTGCTGGCCGCTGCCAGACTGCCGTCTGCGGCAAGGTCCTCCAACGGACCCAGGATGAGTGTAAGGGGAGTGCGCAACTCATGGGTGATGTTGGTGAAAAATCTCAGGCGTTCCTCGTTCAGTTCCTGTTTTTGCAGATTCTCTCGCCTAGTCAGTTCCAGCGAGTTTTGCAGAGCCAGATGCCGTCGGTAGCCTCGGAAGAAATGCCATATTGCGCCAACAGCCAACAAAGCATAAATCATCCACGCCCACCAGGAACGCCAGAAGGGGGGCGCTATGATGACGTGGAGCAGCGTCTCCTGCCCCGCATCCCAGTTCTGGCTTTTCAACTTGGCTTTTAGGATAAACGTGTAATGGCCAGGTGGAAGGCTTCGGAATACAACCTTCATATCGTCATTCAGGTCATACCATTTGTTCTCCAACCCCTTCATCATGTAGGTCATGTCGACAAATCCCAGTTGTGCGTAGTTGTCCACCGTTGCCACTATCTGAAGCGTGTTTTGCTGGTAGTTCAGTTTGATCTTTCCTTCCTTGCCAGGCAGCAGGCCGATGGTCTCAGTGCCTTTGGCGGTAGGCTGATAGATATTGCAGATGGCAATCTTTGGTAGGGCGGCTTCGCGTCCGGCGGCGTTTAAGTCGGGACTGACGTAGCATACACCATTGGACGAACCAAAGGCAATCGTGCCACCGTCCATCTGGGCGACAGAACCGGCGACAAAGCCGCCGATGGGCAGGTGACCATCACCGTTGAAGTGGTGGAATTGTCTTTTCTCGTTGTTGTCAAGGCAGGAAAGATGTGTAAAAGTGCTGATCCAGAGCCTCCCATGATTGTCGAGGGCTAAGGCTTGAACCTGACCATCGGCAAGTCCTTGCCTGCTGTCATAGCATACAGGTTTTTCCCCATTTTTCATCACTGGAAGAAAGACAACACCTCTGTTGGTAGCCAGCCAGACCCCGCCTTTCCCGTCAGCCAGCGCCTGGTTGATGTTCTCTGTCGGTAGTCCGTCAGCCATGTGCAGTTGCCTGCTCTCACCCGTCTTGCTGTCGAGTATAACCACACCGTTGCCTTGCGTGGCCATCAACATTTTTCCTCCGAGTCTGACAAAACTGCTGACGGGGGCTTTGCGGGTGAGTTGGTCGATCTGCTCTTCATGGCTGATGATGCCATTCCTGTACACGCAGACGCCAAACTCGCTTCCTATCCAGATGCTTCCGTCGGTGTCTTCATAGAAACTATGTATGTCTGGAGCGTCGTAGCCTATGTCAATGTGCTCGAATCGCTTGTTCTGAGGGTCAAAACGGATG
The DNA here is from genome assembly GCA_016281815.1 of Prevotella sp. Classification (GTDB taxonomy): domain Bacteria; phylum Bacteroidota; class Bacteroidia; order Bacteroidales; family Bacteroidaceae; genus Prevotella. The sequence goes on from JAEEJK010000031.1 coordinate 12,296, forward strand.
ACGCCTTCGTCCTCCATGCCCATCCACACTTGTCCGGCTTTGTCCACCATCATGCTTCTGGCGTATGAGTGGGCACGGTTTCTCAGACCTTGGATGCGCCATGAATCTATCAGCGTCTCTCCCTGCCATAGGCTGAGTTCATCCTCTCCGTTCACCCATAGCCGTCCCTGTCTGTCGTTGGTGATGGCATATACTGCCTGCAGTTGGCCCTGCGTGTTCCTATAAGGCAATTGGCGCACCAGCGGTTCCTTGTTGGAAAGGAAGTCAATGCCTGTGCTATGGTTGCCAACCCAGATGTTTCCATACTTGTCTTCCAACAGACAGCGTGAGTTGAGCGATGTCAATACGATGCTTGTTTGTTCTGTATATGCCATCTGCTGGCAGTCGACCATACTGATGCCGCCCACATCGCAGGCCACCCATAGGCGCCCGTCTGACATTTCCTGGATGTCATACACGTTGTCGTCATAGGGATTGTCTTTGTGTCTTATTTCCCTAAAAATGCCCTTTGATGGGTCGAACAAGGCCAGTCCGTGGTCTGTGCCCACCCATATCCGACGGTGGCTGTCCTGATAGATTTTCCTCACATTGTTGCCGGGAATACTCTTCTCGTTGCCTTGTTCGCAAACGTATGTCCCGGCTGTCTCACCCGTCCGGCTGTCCACGATGCTCATACCTCCCTTGCCATGTCCTATGTAAAGGTGTCCCTCACCGTCGTCAAGTCCGCTTCGGTTACCTTTTTTACATTTCACAGGCAAGGTAGATACCTTCAGATTCGCACAGACAACGTGCTGTACCTTTCCATTGTCGTAAAACAGCCATACCCCTCCATGATGGTCTGTTGTGATATCTTGTACGCCATAGTTCAACAGGCTGTCGCCAATGGTGTTTTGCATATAAAAGCCTGTTTGGCTGTTCACGATGTCCAGTCCGCTCTCTGTTCCTACGAAAAGTGTTCCGCTCGATTTGTCGTAATAAAGCGACATCACCTTGTCGCTGTTGCCTCTGGCACCGTGTTGCCATCCCTGTGGCTTATGGAACTTTGTGCAGATGCCGGCACCGATGCGGTTCAGTCCTGCTTCTGTCCCTGCCCAGACATAGCCCTCATTGTCCGTCGCCAGACTGAGCACCAAGTTGTTTGACAGCCCGTTTGAGACGTCAATCTGTTTGTGGGAATAAGGCTGTGCCCATAAGGAACCTGAAGTTAGCAGGAAGATGATGAGGAACTTGTTCATAGCCATGATTGTATCTTGAATCGCCCAGTTTGGGTGTCATGTGTGAAAGTGAATGGTCGCTTCTATTTTTGGTATCGGTCAATAAGATGTTGCGGTAAACGCACGATACAGATGTTCATCGAACGTCCGTCGTCAGAAAGCATGGCTGACTGAATCTCTATTTCTGTGCCGTCGGGCTTGAATGTAGGATGCACATGATCACGGGCTGTGGTCTTGTGGCCTGCGGTGAGCAGAATCCGCTCTCCCGTATGACGGTCGATGAGCCACAATTCGCGGGCAAAGTCATCGCCGGCCACCCAATGTCCGTCCTGTGAGCCTGCCACGTGCCAGAAGTTGTCGCCGGGCACCTGTCCTTCCATCGTCAGTTCACGGGTACGAATGTTGACTACGGCGATGCCCGTGGGATACTCTTTCGTTCCAGAAGGTCCCCAACTGTCTGACATGGCAAACGACTCAAGTCCGGCGATTCTCGCTTCCGCTCCTTCGGAGGTGTTGGGTGAGTTTTTGATGGGTCTGTGTCCGATGATGGCGATGACCAGTTCGTCTTCGCTGATGACAGCCTCGTGGGTCACCCAGTCGTGCTCCGTCTCGCGGTAGATGGGGCGCAGGTTGGTTCCGTCGGCATTGACCATCCATGTGCGTTGAGGGGCTTTCCCTCCTGTTTCCCAACAAAAGATGACCTCTCCGGGATGCCAGGGGTTGCCTTGTATGTGCCCCACCTTGAAGTGGACCGCTGCTACAGGCTCAGACTTACCCGTAGTAAGGTCTATCTTGCCGATACCTCCAGGGCCGGCACCCATGTTGCGCGGACCAAAGTTGGGGGATATCGGCTCTGCGATTGACATGCCACGGGCATATTCCTTGTCAAGACGGAAATAGGCGAAAGTCTCGCTGCCGTCCAAGGCCATGTCTCCTTCGCTGCACATCTCGGCTGGAATGATGCCGCAGATGCGCTCGTAGGCTTTCTTGCCTTTGAGTTTGCCTGATTCTGAGTCTGCAAAAAGGCGTTCCAGGTTCACCTCGACCACTTCCATTCCGATACGCTTTCCTTTTTTATCTTCTGCAACGCGCATGTGGTAGAGGTTCATCGACTTGCGCGCCACGCAAAGCATGCCTGTGAAACCGCCTTCTGTGACTTGCACAATATCACCTGTCTCCTCATTCACCGCCATCGCTTCTCCTTGCACACGGTCGGAGCGGAAAATGACCCATTTGCCGTCTGCTGTCCACTGGTTGTGAGTCTGATAGATCTTGGAGTCGCCGGTTCCGCTTTTGCTCGTCAGGAATACCAGTTCTACTCCGGTCTTAGGGTCATTGATGACTTTTCGTTCTGAGGGAAAGCGGGTTCCCATCTGAGCATGGAGTGCCAGCGTGCACGCGGATGCCAGCATCAGGCTTAATAATCTGTTTCTGTGATTCATTTTAGTAGTTATGTGATGAAGGGTAATGGAGATGTTAGAAACGTATTTGTCCGTCGTAGTTGAAGATGGGCTGATCGGTTGGCACCTCTTCCTCGTAGAACTGAACGGCGCTGTCGTTGGTCTTGGGGTGCTGATGCCGTAGCAAACGGATGATTTCGGCTCCTGCCCAGAGCGTCACGCCATAGCCGTGGGCAGCCATCTGATGAACGGGGCGGTAGGCATAGAAGGCTGCATCGAAACCCATGCCGGTGCCTACACAGACTCCCTCCACTTGCCCCTGTGCATTGACGGCCGATGCCACCGCGTGCCAACCGAGCAGGGCCACTGGGCCATAAACCTTGGCATCAAGCCAACCCTTGTTGACCCCATGGGCCAGACAATAGGTGAAAATGGCTGTGGCGGATGTTTCCAGATAGGTGTCGGAACGGTCAAGCAACTGGTGCCAAAAACCGTCTTGGTGCTGAAGGGATGCCAGTCCTTGGGCATGGCGGCAAAGCAGGTCGAGTATCTGCTGGCGTTGCGGATGATTTTCGGGAAGCACATCAAGTACCTCGCAAAGGGTGAGGATGGCCCAGCCGTTGGCACGTCCCCAGAAAAAAGCGGGATGGGGCTGCATGGATTCTACCCAGCCATGACGGAAGAGGTTGCGTTCCGGAACAAACATCCTGCTGGCGAATTGGACCACCTGTTTGGCAGCCTCATCGTAGTACTTGTTGTCGCCCGTAAGCCGCCCCATATAGGCCAAGGCCGGAATTCCCATGAACATGTCATCGAGCCAGACTGTGTTCTTCTGAGGACGAAGGCGGGCGAAAGTGCCATCGGAAAGCCGATACTCCTTATTTATAATATAGTCGATATAGTTGTTGATGAGCGGACGTAAGGGCAAATTGCCATCCGCCAGTTGCGCTTTGATCATGGAGGTGCACACAGCACCGGCATCGTCGAGGGCATGTGGGTCTATCACCCGGCGCACATTGGTGTCAATATTCTTGTGCTTTTTGTATATCTGGCTGAAAGAGGCTGCTGCTGAACTCAGAAATTTGTGGCGGCTGATGGTATAGTCACGGTAGGCTGGATCGCCAGTCGCCTCATAGGCTGCAAGGGCGGCTGAATAGGTGACGCCCCACTCGTAACTGGTCAGACGGAATCCTCCTTGCTTGAAATAGGTATGTTCGTCAATGTCTGAAGGACGGGTGATTTCCTTGCCGGTGCGTTTGTCAATAAGCACAGTTGGGGTCTGCTGGTCTATGTAGTGCAGCAGACGGTCCAAAGTCTGTTTCACCTCCGCTTCCTTTGGGATGCCATAGCCAACCCGGTAGGCGGGCTTCATCAGATGGAGCGGCGTGTTGTTGTCGTTGATTTGTTGTGCGCTTACTGTGCCGCAGACAGACAGCAGGAAGGCTGCGATCATAGAATAGATTCTCTTCATTTTCTTCTGATATAGTTTGTATGCCTCAAAATTACGTAAAAAAATGAAATATTTTCATCCTCTTTTGGCTTTTTTCTGGAAATTACCGAATTGTGTATGTTCATTGACGATTTTCCGTCGGTAGGTTTTCCTCGTATCTCCTTAACTTTGCACCATGAAAACTAAACATAGTATTTGCAAAGATCCACATTTTGTTTGTTAGTAAGGTAAATAGTAATGAAGAAAACCAAATCAGTACCTTTAAACCTAATAAATCAGCAAGTTAAAGAATAGTTGGAATAAATATGCAGTGATAAAGATTAGGTTAAGATAGGCTACATCGTGAGATGTGGCCTTTATTTAAAAAATGACGATCATGTAAATTTTTGTGGAGAGAATTTCGTATCTTTGAACCAAATTATAATAATAAAACATGATGAAAATTAATCTACTGGGCTGCCACAGGTGGCAAAGAATGGTTGGACTGTTGGCTGTTTTGATGATGAGCGTGAATGGCAGTCTGGCCCAGGATCCTTTGGACCAGAGCCTCGCCCGACACAATTTTTTCTACGCTGGCCAGAGCAAGCAGCGAAGGATGTTCATCGTAAAAGACGGACAGGTCAGTTGGAGTTACAAAGACCAATTAGGCCGTGGTGAAATCAGCGATGCCGTGCTGATGACCGACGGGCACATCCTCGTGGCACATCAGTATGGGGTGGCAGAGGTAGATGCTGACGGACAGACAATATGGCATTACGTCGCACCTGAGGGGACAGAGATCCATACCGCTCAGCCCATCGGACGGACTCACGTGGTGTTTGTACAGAATGGGAAACCGGCAAAAGCGGTGGTGATGGAGATTCCCTCAAAACGGATCGTGCGGGAGTTTGAACTACCCATATCGGAAAAGGGATCGGTACATGGACAATTCCGCAATGCGAGGCTGTCAAACCGAGGTACCTACCTCATTGCCAACATGGCTCTGGGGTGTGTCCATGAATACACCTGTGACGGAAAAGAGGTAGACCGCTGGAACGGTTTCCTGCCTTGGTCGGTACAGGAAATGTCCAAGACCGGCAACCTGCTCATCACTGGGCGAAAAGGACTGATTCAGGAAATCAACCGCCAGGGACAGACCGTATGGCAACTGAACACCACAGGGCTTGGCGTGACACAACCTCAGAAGACAGTCCGGCTGAGCAATGGCCACCATATCGTGAACAACTGGTACAACGAATGGAACAAAGAACCGATGGACACCGCCAATGCACCTGTGCAGGCTGTTGAGATAGACAAGGATGGCAAAGTGGTGTGGCAACTCCGTGCTTGGAAAAATCCCGACCTCGGACCTTCGACCACCATCCAGTTGCTCAATGAGGCAGTGAACCGCGACAGATTGTTTTTTGGTGAATACAACGCACAGGCCCCCAAACTGTTTGTTGGCCCCAATCAACCTATAGGCATAGGGCGTGGCATCCATCCGGGACGTGTGGCGTGGATCCATGCGCCGGGGGTAGTGAAGTGGGACGGCAAGACCGGCCTTTGGGTAGAGGACCGCTGGAACGACCAGGCAAAGGCGGATAGGATGATACCTGAGGCGGTGATGCAAATGACGGGTGAGACAACTCCCCAAAAGGCATGGAAATCTTTGTTCAAACATTTCAACAAGACGCACGGACGGGGCAACCGAGGCTATAAACGGGGCGAGATGATTGCCGTGAAACTGAATATGAACAATGCCATCACGCACCACGACACCATCGAATTGAACTCGTCGCCTTGCATCACTCTCGCACTGGTGCGCTCAATGGTGCGCGATGCGGGGGTGCGGCAACAGGACATCGTGCTCTGCGAACCCAGCCGCGCCATCACCGACTCTATATTTTTTAAGGTGAGAAGGGAGTTCCCGCAAGTACGCATGATAGACAATATCGGCGGTGACGGACGCGAGAAGTGCGAGTATTATCCTGAGCAGATTGTTTACAGCACCGACAATGGCAAGATGGCACGGGGATTGGCCAAATGTATCGTCGATGCAGACTATCTCATCAATTCTGCCCTCCTGAAAACACACTCTGGTCCCGGAGTGACGCTGACAGCCAAGAACTGGTATGGTGCGACGGACATCAACCTGCTCTGGCGCCAGAATGCGCACAATAACGTCAGTCAGGACAAACGACATGGGAAACCAGGCTACAAGACTTTCGTGGACTGGATCGCTCATAAGGACATGGGGCAGAAAGCGTTGTTCTATCTGATAGATGGCACTTATGGCTCACGCGATGTCAACGGGGCACCCAACCCCAAATGGATGAAGGAACCCTTCAATGGCGACTGGGCATGTTCCCTGATTGTCTCACAGGACGAACTGGCATGCGATGCCGTTGCCATGGACATCATCATCGGCGAATGGTCGGAGTTTGGCAGTCTCAACTATTGTGATGAGTACTTGCGCGAGGCTGCCAGCATTCCCAATACTCCCAGCGGAACGGTTTATAAACAAGACGGAAAGCCGCTGACAGCACCGCTCGGTCTGTTTGAGCATTGGAACAACCAAAAAGAGCGAAAATATACGAAAATCGACCTGAAATATATAAAGATTGAAGATTGAAAATTGAAAATTGAAGATTGGTTATGAAGATCGTGCGTCTGCTGAGTCTGTTCTTTATTGTTTGCCTTTTGCCGTTTGGTGGTGTGGCTGCACAGGATGCTTTTCAAGGAATCCTGCCGGTGACCGATCCTGCGATGAAGAAATCACTCAATGGTGAGTGGAGCCTGAAAGTGGAGGAGGGCATCACCATCAGCGAAGAGAATGAATTGAATAAAAATTACTGTCCTGTGCCTGCAGAGGACAGCACATGGGGGAGGATTCCTGTACCGGGCTGTTGGGAGGCCTATGGTTTCTGTCGGCCCAAATACGACAGTCCCGACCCTCTGACAGGGTATTACCGCACAACCTTCTCCGTTCCTGCCGAATGGAAGGGAATGCGAATAGTACTGCGCTTCGATGGCGTTCTCTACGGCTATGTCCTGTGGGTCAATGGCAAAAAGGCTGGCTCATGGTTTTCTGGCTACAACACGGCTTTGTTTGACATCACCGACTGCCTTGTTCCCCACCCATCCAAGGCAAGGAACACGGGGTGGGGAGAACAGGAACTGGCGATGCGTGTCATTTCACAGTTTTCGTGCAGCGATTTTGACTATAATGATGACTGGACACCTAACGGCATTTTTCGGGATGTGACGCTGATGGCTGTGCCAGAGACCCATCTCTCCGACCTCACCATCACGACTAAAAACACAGGCGAGGTGAGTGTTGACACGAAGATTGCGAATGCCAACAAGCGAACCTCGGTGGTGCATGAGATTCTTGACGCACAGGGAAAGGTCGTGGGAAACACCAAGGTGGAACACCCGCATCTGTGGTCGGCAGAGACGCCCTATCTTTATACCCTGCGCACGAGACTGATTCAGAAAAACAAGACCCTGCAGACATTTGAGCACAAATTTGGCTTCCGTGAACTGACCATCGACGGCAAGGTGATCAAATTGAACGGTCAGCCCATCAAGTTCCGTGGAGTTACCTCACATGCCACCGACCCAAAGACGATCAAGGTGATCAGTGATGAACTGACCCTGAAAGACATGCGTCTGATGAAGGAGGCCTCGGTGAACTATATCCGCACCTCACACTATCCCCGCGAGCCCCGTTTCTATGAACTGGCAGACTCACTGGGCTTCTACGTCATCGACGAGGTGCCTTTCGGCTATGGTGACAAGAATCTGAGCAGAGAAGACTTCTATCCTGTCTTGCAGAGACGGGCACAGGCCACCATTCGCCGCGATAAAAACCATCCTTCAGTGCTGATATGGAGTCTCGGAAATGAGAATCCGCTGACCGACATCTGCATCAGACTGGGCGAATATGTGAAGAGTGAACTTGACCCGACACGCCCCATCTGTTATCCGCAGGTGGGCAGTTACTTCCGCCGATTCAACTATGACTTCCCTGCGGTGGCCGACATCTATACACCTCACTATCCCACGACAGGTCAACTGACCGACTTTTACCAGCGTGCCGATCGTCCTGTCATCTTTACGGAATACCTGCACACATTGGGCATCTCATTTGAAGACCATGACCGTCAATGGGAGATCATCGAGCGTACCCCATGGTTGGCAGGCGGCTCGGTATGGGAGTGGGTTGATCAGGGGATGCCGTTCAGAGATGAGAAGTCGGATGTAAGTGGTGAGAGGTATGGCTATGAGGAGAAAGTGTACACGTCAAAGACAGAAGGGTTCGAGATGTTTGGCAACAAAGGCACCGACGGACTGCTCTATGCCGATCGGACACCATTGCCTAACTACTACGAGTTGCAACATAACTATGCCCAGGCTGCCATTACCGACAGCATTCTTATTCTTGACGGGAAGCAGACAACCGTCAGCCTGCACATCCGCAATCGGTTTGATTTTCTCAACCTGAAGGACAACATCACCTTCTGCTGGGCAATATCACAAGACCGCGATACCATCACACGTGGCGCTTTTTCACCAGACTGTCAGCCCCATCATACAGTGGCTTACCCGTTCAGCATCCCCTCTGTGCTTGATACCCGTAAGATATGTCTGCTCAATGTTGAGATCAGCGATGCGCAAGGGCGTATCTTCAACCGTCAGTCCATTCCCATCAACCCGACGGACATGACAGGCAGACTGATTGCCGGACTGACTGAGCAGACTGCCGATCCGATGACGAAAGTGCAGGGCAGGATGATGGTCAGGGCTGGAAGAAAGGCTACAATGGCTGAGAAACTGAAAGTAGGCGACAAACGCATGGAGAAATACTTGCTGCCTCTGTCGTCAGACGGCCGGAATGCAGGAAGCATCATGACGGATATCAGAACAGAGAAAGAAGGCAATGCCACGCATGTTGTCTTCTCTCTGACACCGGATACCACCGATACCTTTCTTTCCGAACTGGGTGTCGCTTTTCTTCTCGACCAGCAGATAGACCGTGTGCAGTGGATAGGGCAGGGGATGATGCCTACCTATCCCGGACGGTATCGCGCCGGTCGGTATGGATTCTGGTCCATGCAACAAGGCGATCTCTATTTTGAAGGCAACCGCAGGGGGGTGGATGCTGCCTTGCTGACTGATCAAGAAGGCAACGGATTGTTGCTCGTATGCAACAACAGCAATGTCAGTTTCGAGCAGACCGACCGTGGCATCGTGCTTACATATAACGTGGCTGTCTCAGGACAAGGACCAAAATTTGCGCGTACCGCTTTCCCTGTTGTAGCCAAGGATGTGGGTACTGCCAGCGGTGACTTCTATCTCTACCGCACAGATGCGGGAAAGATGCCGGAATTGCTTCAATCCCTCTTTGACAATCCCCAGACAATTCCATTGCCATACCATCCCTTCGAGACACAATACGACACTTATCTGATGAAATTCGAAGATATTTGCCTGTAGTTTGTGGGTGAGATGAGCATTGGGAATCGGGATGTGAAGGACTAATCAAACAGTTTCTTCCAAATCCACAATACCGTTATCGATCCAATGACGCAGAAAAATAAATGGGCGAGATAGCCCTTTCCGAGCAACTCTATGTTCAGCAAATGACTGATGAAGGTGCCTACATAACTGCCTAAGATGCCAATGAAGAGATTCATGCAACATCCTTTGCCCTCACCGCTCATAATGCGGTTGGCTATGTAGCCAATGATGATTCCTGTGAGTATCGGCCAAGTTGTAAATTCTGATATGTGTTCAAACATATTTGTGCGTTATTTGATAATGATGTGTCTTATAGTTTTTTCTCCATTCTGTAGCAAGTGAACGTCTCTCCGACTATTTTCGCGGAGTAGTCGGCCACATAGCCCATCGTCTCATAGAAGTGAATCTTGTTGTCACGGCTCTCTACTACAGCGGTCTTGAAACCCAGTTCTGTGGCCCATTTTTCTGCTTCGCCGACAACCAACGTTCCGATTCCCTGGCCACGGTACTCGGGGAGCACCACGATTCGCCCCAGCATGACATGGCTGTCGTCAATGCCATACAGACGGCAGGTGGCCACGGGCAGGTAGTTGTCCACTATTACGATATACTTGGTGGCTGGTGTGTCATGCTCATCAAACTCCACATGAAGCGGAATCTGGTGCTTCCTTGCCATTGCCTGGATGCGGACGTAATATGCTCCTGCCTGTTCCGCTGTCTTGGTTGCTCTGATTATTTCCATATTTTCACGACAAAGTTACTGATTTCGCAGCAGAATGATTAAATTTGCACAGTTATTTAACATATTTGTTGATTTTGATTACAATTTGGCAGAGCAGATGCAAGCATATTTCCGACCTCTGTTCCAAGAAAAGAAAAAATTTTTGACTATGAAGATGATGAAGAAAAGTTTTTTTGTTACAGCCATCGTGGCTGTCCTGCTGTTCGTCGTTCCAGGAAAAATGAGTGCTCAGACGGATGGCGTCGAAGCCAACGGTTTTAAGAAGTTCAACGTGGTGGAAGCCTTTGAGGACAATGGTTTCCAATGGTTCCGTGATGCTCAACTGCTCTGTGCAGGAAACAGACAAAAAAGCAATGCCATGACAATTGGCTGGGGAGGCATCGGTACTTTATGGAGTAGGACGGCCCTCACCGTCTATGTGGCGGAGAAACGCTACACCAAAGAGTTCATGGACAATTCCGAGTATTTCACCGTGATGTCTTTTGATGTCAAGGACAGCAAGGTGCTGAACTATATGGGAACCAAAAGTGGAAGGGATGGCGACAAGGCCGAGGCTCTTGGACTGCATACAGCCTATACCGCCAATGGGACACCCTATTACACGGAGGCAACGATGGTGATAGAGTGCAAGATCATGTATGCTGCTCCCTTCGACCCGCAAGGTTTCAAGAGTGATGCTCCCAAAAACATGTATGCCCACTTCCCCGCAGGAATCCACAGCATGTATGTTGGAGAAGTGGTAAATGCATGGAAAAAATAAAATAACTGTCTGAGACTGTGGCTTATTTGGGAGAACTGATATCCATCGGCGTTGCTTTTTCATGGACTGCAACCGCTTTGCTGAGCGAATTTGGCAGCAAACGATTGGGAAACCTGACGCTGAACGTGCTCCGCATGGGAATGGCACTCTTGTTTTCCATGGTGCTTTTCTGGATAGTGGCGGGCACCCCGCTGCCGCCAGTTGGGTCGATGGAAGCCTGCGGGTGGATGCTGCTTTCGGGTGTGGTGGGGTATGTCATCGGTGATTTCTGCCTTTTCCAGTGTTATATCATCATCGGCTCACGCTATGGCCAACTGTTCATGACACTCGCCCCGCTGGCAGCAGCCCTGATGGCATGGATCACCCTGGGACAGCAGATGACACCCATGAGTATCGTCGCCATGCTTGTCACGCTGATAGGTATCGGCATATCGGTTCTGGGTCGTGGAGAGCACCACAAGGTGTCTCTGAAACTGCCACTCAATGGTGTTATCTTTGCCGTCTGTGCAGCCCTTTGCCAAGGTATCGGCTTGGTGCTGAGTAAGATAGGCATGGACCATTATGACACGGCAACTATGCCGGAGTGGCTCGTTCCCTTCAGTGCCAACTTCCAGCGTTGCATCGCCGGAATCATTGGCTTCGGTCTGCTGCTGTTTTTCCGTGATGGTTTGCAACCACTGCGTGATGCCATGCACGACCGAAAGGGTATGACCGTTGCTGCGGCCACCACCATCTTCGGACCTTTTGTGGGAGTGGGGTTCTCGCTGATGGCTGTACAGTACACCAATGCGGGTATTGCCTCAACACTGATGGCACTGACGCCCATCATCATCATTCTGCCCTCATACTGGCTGTTTCATCAGAAAATCACATGGCGTTCCGTGCTCGGTGCCATCATCTCGGTTCTTGGCGTCAGCCTGTTTTTCCTTGGGTAAATAACACATTTTGAAAAATGGATATGAATTCAGACGGTTTGGTCAATGCTGTTGCGATAGGTTTGCTGATTCCCTTCTTGGGTACGATGCTGGGGTCTGCCTTTGTCTTTTTGATGAAGGAAGATATGTCTGTGCGACTGCAGAAGTCACTCCTTGGTTTTGCATCCGGGGTGATGGTGGCAGCATCGGTATGGTCTTTGTTGATCCCTGCCATGGAGATGGAACAGGCCAAAGGAGCCTGGTCGGTATTCCCAGCCGCTGTTGGGTTCCTGCTGGGTATGGGTTTCCTGCTGCTGATAGACGAACTGACGCCTCACTTGCATATAGGTACAGACAAACCGGAAGGAATGAGGTCGCATCTCTCGCGTACGGCCATGCTTGTCTTGGCTGTCACCATCCACAACCTGCCTGAGGGAATGGCTGTGGGTGTGGTCTTTGCAGGAGCAGAGAATGGAGCGGCTCATATCTCATTGGCAGGTGCGGTAGCAGTCTCTGTGGGTATTGCCATTCAGAACGTACCGGAAGGTGCCATCATTTCCATGCCGATGCGGGCTGCGGGCAATAGTCGCTGGAGATCATTTCTGATTGGGTCGTTGAGTGGAGTGGTGGAGCCTTTGGGGGCAGTTGCTGTCTTGCTGTTGGCTTCTCTGCTGATGCCTGTGTTGCCCTATATGTTGGCCTTCGCTGCTGGTGCCATGCTCTATGTGGTGATTGAGGAACTGATACCCGAAGCGTCTGGTGGCAGACATAGCAATCTCAGCACCATCGGTTTTGCCGTAGGTTTCGTCCTGATGATGGTGCTTGATGTGGTGATGGGATGACGTGATTTGTTTTTGATAATCTTTACTAAAGAAAGAATATGACTAACCTGTTGTTACTAGCCGGACTGTTGGCTGGAACCGTCCTCAATGATGGAGACTATACTCGGGGTATCGGACAGTATCCGGGTGCTCCCAGTGAGTACTTCGCACCAAGTGTGGGTTGGAGAGAAGGTGGAACATTGTCAAATGTGGCGCTTCACAGGGCGGCATGGGCATCCACCACTTATGATTACAACCATACAGCACATTTGGTGACAGATGGCATCTGCGACGACCAGTCGCCTGCCTTGTTGCAAGTGTCTGCGCCTGCTGGCAAACTGCCCCGAAGAGAGGCTGAATGGACCATTGACGGCGGCCCTTATTCTCACAATATTCTGATGGGTAGCCATACGTGGCTGCAATACGACTGGAACAGGCCTCTGTGCACGGCGGTGCGGAAAGTCTGTCTGCGTGGAATGGTAGCATACGATGACAAGGTGGCGACAAAAGGCTACACTCTGTGTTGCCAGACATCGGAAGATGGTGCGTCGTGGCAGACCATCGGCGAATGGAAGGGTGACGGACTGCCCGGCACACCACTTCACTACAAACTGCATTCAGACCCCAATAAGCAGGAAGCAGAAGACTATCTGCCAGCGCGGGTGTTGAATGAGGTGATTCCGTTGGCTGCGCCTGTTCATACGCAGCATTTCCGCATCGTCCTCCATATGGATGGCGCCGCCCACTGGGATATCCGTGAACTGCAGTTCATGGATGGCGACAACAACGACGTGGATGTGTTGCCCTCACAGCAGTTTTGCAGTATGTGGGTCAGCGATGGCGGTGGTGAACAGTGGTTGTATACCGACCTTGGAAAAAGTCTGCCTGTCGAGCAGGTTCGGCTTCATTGGCATCAGGCACCCCGGAAGGGACAGATACAAGTGTCTGACGATGCCAAGACATGGAAAAAGATGGCTGAACTTGATGCCACGTCCTCTACAGTTGCCCTTCAGTGCTATGCCAGATATGTTCGGTTGCTGATGCAGGAACCCAATAAGTGCGGATATTATGCCCTGCGTGAGATGGAGGTGCTCTCAAGGCAGCAGATCGTATATACACCACACGCTGAGGCGGGGGAGCGTGATGGCCGCCATATTCTGAGTGGCGGTAACTGGCAGTTGCAGCGTGCCTCGGAAGTTACAGCCAAAGGAGAACAGATAGCAACAGATAGATTCGATAGCCGCAACTGGATACCGGCTACCGTTCCCGGAACGGTGCTGGCATCATATATGAATATTGGCGCCGTGCCAGACCCCAACTATGCAGACAACGTCGACCAGATTTCAGAATCGTTCTTCCGTTCCGATTTTTGGTATCGTAACGAGTTCAATGTTTCCGAATTGGCAGACGGACAACAATGGCTCCATTTCGATGGCATCAACTGGAAGGCAAATGTCTTTCTGAACGGACAGTACCTGGGACGCGTAGAGGGGGCTTTTATGAGAGGACTGTTCAATGTGACGGGTTTGCTTCGCAAAGGCAGGAATGTCCTCGCTGTGGAAATCATCTGCAACGACCACTTTGCGGCCATCAAGGAAAAAGACGAGAATACGACACAATACAATGGTGGTATCCTTGGGGCAGACAACCCTACGTTCCATGCTTCCGTGGGATGGGACTGGATTACGACTGTCCGAGGCCGTGAGGCGGGTATCTGGAATGAGGTTTACCTTACTTCTACGGGGATGGTTATCGTCAGTGACCCCTATGTCCGGACAATTCTTTCGGAAGACCAAAAGACAGTGTCCCTGCATCCTTCCGTCTTTGTCCGGAACAACGACAGCAAAGCCGTCAAAGGTATGCTGAGTGGCTACATTGGTGATGTGCGTTTTGAAAAGACACTCACCTTGCCAGCCCATGCAGAGCAGGAAATGACTTTCACCCCGGAGCAGTTCCCGCAGTTGACGGGCAGCAACTTCCGGCTGTGGTGGCCCAATGGTTATGGCGAGCCTTACCTCTACGATGCCGGTTTCACTTTCACACCCGAAACCTCGGCATCCACTTCCATCAGTTATCAGGCAGGACTCAGAGAGATGAAGTATGTCGATGCCAAGGACTCCCTACGTATTTATGTGAATGGGCGCCGCTTCATTCCGCTCGGTGGCAACTGGGGCTTCGACGAACACAACTTGCTCTATCGTTCCCGTGAATATGACATCGCCGTGGGTTATCACCGTGACATGAACTTCACGATGATCCGCAACTGGGTGGGGCAGATTGGCGACGAAGCCTTCTATGAGGCCTGCGACCGCCACGGCATCATGATTTGGCAGGACTTCTGGTTGGCCAACCCTGCTGACGGTCCTGATCCATACGACAATGCCCTTTTCCTCGGCAACGCCTATGACTACACCCGTCGCATGCGCTCACATGCCAGCATCGGACTCTATTGCGGCCGCAACGAGGGATTTCCGCCGGAGGCCATCGACCGCAAACTGCGTGAGTATGTCCATCAACTGGCGCCGGGCATGGAGTATATCTCGCACTCTTCTTCCGAGGGTGTCAGCGGTGGCGGTCCCTATCGTGCCTTGACCATGAAAGAGTATTTCGGGAAACAGAGCGGCAAGATACACTCTGAGCGTGGTATGCCCAACGTGATGAATATCGAGAGTCTGCGCCGCACGTTCAGTCCTGATGCCCTCTGGCCGCAGTCGCGCCAATGGGGACAGCATGACTTCACATTGCAAGGAGCGCAGCGTTCGTCGGAGTTCAACCGACTTGTCATGGAAGGTTTGGGTGAGGCAAAGAGTGCGGAGGAGTTCAGCCGTTGGGCGCAACTCATCAATTACAACGGTTACCGTGGCATGTTTGAGTCAACGAGCAAGAGCCGTGCCGGCCTGCTGCTTTGGATGAGCCATCCCTGTTGGCCATCGATGGTATGGCAGACCTATGATTACTATTTTGAGCCTACAGCCGCCTACTTCGGGGCGAAGAAAGCCTGCGAGCCGCTCCATATCCAATACAATGCTCTCACAGACAGCATCGAGATAGTTAACCATTCTGCCGGCAACCGAACGAAAATCAATGTCACTGCCACCATTTTCGACCTCAATGGAAAACGTGTACGTCAGCAGAAGGCACAGGTCAGCAGTTCTGAAGACAGCACCCTGGCTTGGCAGAAACTGTCTGTATTGACGCCGGGTGTCACGGCGGATGTCTATTTCCTGCGTTTGCAACTGAGCGACAAGAACGGACTTTTGTCTGAGAATCTCTATATCATGGGACGCAACGACAACAACTACCGTGCTTTGATGACACTGCCCAAACCCCAGTTGCAACAACAAGTGACAATCAAGGGCGAGAAAGCCAGCGTGACCATTAGGAATAGTGGAAAGACACCCGCAGTCTTCCTGCGGCTGAACCTGAAGGGAGCGGATGACGAACAGATTCTCCCAGTCGTCTACAGCGACAACTACCTGACGCTGATGCCGGGTGAACAGAAGACGGTCACTGTCACATGGAGAAGTGAGGATGCACGTGGCCAACAACCTCATATCGAGATAACCACCCTATAAGATGACCTGCATGAAAAGATTGGCCATTCTCTATGGCGGACTGATGATGGTACTGGCCATTTCCGCTGCAAACTTCCCCGATGTGAAAGAGAATCCATCGGCTGGCTATTTCCCGTTGGCAACTGCTGATGGACTGGCGGCAGTCTGTACGGATTCCCGTGATGATCCTGTTGTGGGAATTGCTGCTGATATGCTGGCAGACGATATGGAACGGATTACAGGTCGGCGACCCGTAACTTGTCATACGCTGCCGAGAAGTTCTGCCGTCTTGGCGGGTACCTTGGGCAAAAGCCGTATCATTGACCAGGTGGTGAAGAGTCAGAAAATCGATGTCAGCGGCATCCGTGGCAAGTGGGAGTCGTTCATCATCACTACGACAGAACACCCCAAATATCATATTCCGCTGCTGGTGATCATAGGCAGCGACAGGCGTGGCACGGCTTTCGGACTGACCTCGCTGAGCGAGGCCATGGGGGTCTCTCCCTGGTATTGGTGGGCCGATGTCACACCCGCCCGTCATCCAACACTCTATGTAGAGCCCGGAACCTTCCAGCAAGGTGAACCATCAGTGCAGTACCGCGGCATTTTCATCAACGATGAGCGATTCGGCGGTTGGGCACGGTGGGCTGAGCAGACTTATGACAAAGAGACAGGAAAGGTGGGGCCAAAGACCTATCAGAAAGTTTTTGAATTGTTGTTGCGGCTGAAGGCTAACTATCTATGGCCAGCCATGCACCCTGGTACCAAGGCCTTCAACGATGACCCCGAAAATGCCCGCTTAGCCGACAAATATGCCATCGTGATGGGTACGTCGCATTGCGAGCAGATGTTGCGCAACAACGAAGGGGAGTGGAAGGCGGTGAATGAGCGGGCCAAAGCAGAAGGTAAAAAGGGCTTGGGTGACTTCAACTACATCACCAACCGCAAGACGATGCAGGACTATTGGGAGATTCGCGTCAAAACCAACGGCAGATACGAAAATACCTATACCCTCGGTCTGCGTGGTATCCACGACTATCCCATGGAAGGCGCCAACAGCACCGAAGAACGGGTAAAACTGATGCAGCAGGCCATTGATGATCAGCGCGATATGCTGCGGCGCAACCTCAAGAAACCTTTGAAGGAGATTCCACAGGTGCTCTGTACTTACGAAGAGGTGCTCGAGGCCTATCACAATGGGTTGCAAGTTCCCGATGATGTCACCATGCTATGGTCGGACGACAAACATGGTTACTGCCGTAACCTCTCGAATCCACAGGAGCAGCAGCGAAAGGGTGGGGCAGGCATCTACTATCATTTGTCGTATCATGGCGACCCTGCCAGTTGGATTTGGCTCAGTCCGTTGTCGCCCGCTTTCCTCTCCACGGAACTGACAAAAGCCTATACCTATGGCGCTCGGAAAATATGGGTATTTAACGTGGGTGACATCAAGCCTGCCGAGAAGGAAATCTCCTTTGTGATGGATTTGGCTTGGGACATCAACAAATGGCAACCCACTCAAGCACATCATTATATCCGATATTGGGCTGAAAAAACTTTCGGACCTACAGTGGCACAGGATATTGCCGACCTGATGGCACGCTACTATCGGTTGCAGGCTGGTGGCAAAGATGCCCACGTCTGGTTTGTCAATTACACGGAGCAGCAGGTGGCACAACGGCTCCGAGAGGCAAGGAGTCTTGAGACGGAGGCCGAACTGCTGGCCAACCGTATACCCGCAGATTTGCAGAATGCCTATTTCGAACTGGTCAGTTATCCCATCCGTGGGGCAGCGATGCTCAACGAATATCAGTTGCTGGCCCGCCGCAGCATGGTGTGTGCCACTCGGCTCGACAGCCTTGGCGCCATGGCTGACGCAAACCGTGTAAAACAGGTTTTCAACCAACTCAATGAGTGGACACGCCACTACAATGAAGACATACAACAAGGGAAATGGCGTGAATTCTTCAACTGGCAACCCTATCATTGGTTCCGCTCTGAGAAGATTGATCCACCCATAGCAACGCCAAGTTTACTCTCTCAGACAGCACATTCCCAACAGCCTCATTTCCTCAGTGTTGCTGAAGCGCTATCCTCCAATGGCGTTGTTATTGAAAGCGGGAATGAGACCGACATCCCTATCTGGATAGAGGCGCTCTCACCCATCCGAAATTTCTCAAAGGCTCCCGAGGACAATGTGTTTTGCCGCATTACAACTGACAACGCCTCATTCTATGCTTCTGCCACACCCATTAACAATGTCTGGCACGCCCCTTATGTCGGACCGATGTGGAGCCAGGTGGGTACCCTTCATCTGAAGAAAGGCATCAACCATCTGTCGATAACAGACCTGAAACCTGATGCACGGATCGATCGCATCTTCCTTGGCCTATGGCCTCCCTTAGAGGCAGAGCCTCGCCTGAATATTGCTGCATCTGAATATAAGAGAAGTGGGGACAGCAAGGAAGGACATATCGAAAAAATAATCGGACTTGGCTTCCATGATGGTGTTCTCGTCCAACCGTTCGATACGCCGTCTTATGATGTCGAATCAGCACCGTACGTGGAATATGACCTTGATATCCAAAAAGGCGACAGCAAGATAGAGATCCGCACGTTGCCCACCCTGCATGTCTATGAGGGGCGTGATGCACGTTATGCCGTGCAATTGGGCAATGGAACGCCACAAGTGTTCTCCATCCATGCGGGAGACTTCACTGCAGAATGGAGATGGAACGTATTGCGTGGCTATGCTGCCCGCAGCATTCAGATTCCCACTTCACTTTCGGGACCACAGCATCTCAGAATCTATATGCTGGATCCTGGCATCGTATTGCAGAATATTTTAATATATCCACTTTGAATGGTTGAGAAAGTGGCTGATAAGAGAATCTTGAAAGTTGAGCGAATGAGAAACCTGAATTCCTATAATCAAAAGATATAATTATGATAGACCAGATTTTAACCTACAACAAAACTTTCGTAGTAGAGAAGGGCTACGAGAAGTATCTGACCAGCAAATATCCTGACAAAAGGCTGGCGGTGCTTTCCTGCATGGACACCAGACTGACAGAGTTGCTCCCTGCCGCTCTTGGTCTGAAGAACGGTGATGCCAAGATTATCAAGAATGCGGGAGGGCTGGTGATCTCTGCCTTCGATTCGGCCATGCGAAGCCTTATTGTCGCCATCTATGAGTTAGGTGTGGAGGAAATCATGGTGGTGGCTCACTCTCAATGCGGAGCCTGCCACATGAGTTTCGACCATTTCCACCATGAAATGGTGGCGCGTGGAGTGGCGGACGAAACCCTTGACACCATCCGCAAATGTGGCATCGACCTCAATCATTGGCTCGAGGGATTCAAGGACACACCCGAATCCGTCCGCAAGACAGTGGAGACCATCAAGACACATCCTCTCGTTCCCAACGACATTGTGGTGAGAGGTTTCATTATTGACTCTGAGACGGGTGAACTGGAGGAAATATTTGATCAAATAGACGGATAATGAAGATAATAGATGACCAATTGATCAGCGGAGTAGTGGAAGAGGCCAAGAACTCCCCACGACTGAGGATGAACTATAATTTCCATCAAAGTCTCGATGACAAGTGCCACCGCTTCCTCAATGCGTTGATGCCCGGCACATCCATCCCCGTGCATCATCATCCGACCAAGGACGAGACCTTTGTGGTGCTGAAAGGCAAGGTCAGGGTTTCCACCTACAATGATGATGGCGAAGTGGTGGAATCCTGTGTTTTATGTCCGGCAGATGGCCGGTATGGTGTTGATATCCCCAAGAATGTTTGGCATGGTGTGGAATGTTTGGAACCCAGCGTGCTCCTGGAATGTAAGGCAGGACCTTTCGTTGAGCATGAGGTGGACGGCATCCTCGAGATAAAAGCCAACCGCTCGGACTCTGACGGACAGCAACCGAAGGAACCAAGAAAAGATATCTATCTTGCCGGTGGGTGTTTCTGGGGAACAGAGCATTTCTTCAAACAGATTGAAGGTGTGCTGGAAACGGAAGTGGGCTTTGCCAACGGACATACTCCGAATCCAACCTATAAGGAGGTCTATACCGACACAACAGGATATGCTGAGACGGTACATGTGAGGTTCAATCCTGAAGTGGTCAGCCTGGGATTTCTCTTGCAGATGTTTTTCAAGGCCATCGACCCGACAAGCCTCAACAAGCAGGGGCATGACGAGGGCACACGATACCGCACGGGCATTTATTATACCAATGCCGAAGATTTGCCCGTTATCGAGAAGATTTATGCGGAGGAGCAGAAAAAGTATGACCAGCCTTTGGTGGTAGAAAAAAGGCCTTTGGAGAACTTCTATACAGCGGAAGAGTACCATCAGGACTATCTTGACAAGACTCCCACAGGCTATTGTCATCTTCCTCTGTCTCTGTTTGAATTTGCAAGGAAGGCAAAGGAGAAAAAATAAATGAATAGTGATATGATTCAGCAAATAGAGATATCCCTCAAACCCAAGTCTCGGGGCTTTCATCTGGTAACAAGTGAGATTCTCCGTCAATTGCCTCAATTGCCCCAGAAGGGCATCGTGAACATATTTTGCAAACACACCAGTTGTGGACTGAGCATCAATGAGAATGCAGATCCAGATGTTCGGGTGGACATGGAAACCATTTTCAACCGACTGGTGCCGGAAAACCGTCCTGAATACGAACATACACTCGAAGGTGCTGATGACATGCCTGCTCATGCGAAGTCAACACTGAGCGGAGTGAGCCTGACCATCCCCATAACAAACGGCCGCTTGAATATGGGTACCTGGCAGGGAATCTATTTTTGTGAGTACAGGAATTATGGCGGAACAAGAAAACTGGTTATCACTATCATTGGAGAATAACAAGGTTCTTGCCATAATGAGCCATTGGATGAATTTGTCAAATTTTATAAAACCATAGCAATATGAAAGTAATAAGCACCAAAAAGGCACCCGCTGCCATCGGACCGTATAATCAGGCCATCCAGGTGGGAAATCTGCTCTACACTTCCGGCCAGATACCCATTGACCCTGCAACAGGTGTCTTTGTTGAGGGAGGTATCAAGGAACAGACCCGCCAATCCCTGAAGAATGTGAAAGCAGTCTTGGAAGAGGCAGGCCTGGAGATGGGAAATGTGGTAAAAACCACCGTATTCCTCGCCGACATGAATGACTTTGCCGACATGAACAGTGTCTATGCAGAATTTTTCACCGAGCCTTATCCTGCCCGTTCCGCTGTTGCTGTAAAGACATTGCCCAAAGGGGCTTTGGTCGAGATAGAGGTAGTCGCTGCGCTTTCTTAGAACATCCTCTTACTGGATGGGGTGATATCCCTAACGAACTGAAGAGGATTTCTTCGGTTTGATAGTTATTACCCTGTCGTAAGCGGCAGGCTTGACCCTGTATTCATCGAGTACATAGACACAGGTGCAACCAACGCCGGTCGTATTGTAGTCGAGATTGAACGTATAGCGGTCTGGCTGAGGCTGCAACTGATAGGTGAACTGACTCTTGGTGAGGTTGTCGGTGGTGAACTGATAGGCATTGAAGTTGAAGAACTCATTCATGGATATCTCTACACCGCTGCCATCCTTGTCCAATAGTTGGACATATCGGTTGTCGGTTCGCAGAGCATGGTCCTGAGGCAGGAGATATGGCTCATACATATCGGCTACCGTCTTGGTCCAGACGCCTACCTGATAACCTGTCTTGCGGTCGGGATAGTTCTCCTCTGGTCCTCGGCCGTACCATGTGATGCGGTCAAACTCATTGGCAACGGAGATGGTGAAGCCGATGCGCGGTAGAATCTCTGGCAGACGGCCCTGCGGACTCAGGTGATTGAGAATCCGCACCGTCCCGTCATCGTAGAAACTGTAGGTGAAGTCGAGGGTGAATCCAGCCAACTGCAGTCCCTGTATATACAGGTCGAGGGCTCCGTAAGACGAGGCTCCGACTTGTACAAGTTGACTGACGGTAACGGTGGTTTCGTGGTCATTGCGTGTCAGGCGCACTTCCGAGGGCTGGATGCGCAACTGGTTCACCCCCTTCGAATAGAACAGGGTGGACACCATGTTGCCATAACCTTCAGCATAACCGCCATTGACACGGAAGGCATCCCAGGAGTCAAACTCATTGGCAAGCGGAGCACGCCAGAGGTTGAAGGTGAGGGGTGACTTGAGCACGGACTTGCCTTCGACATCAATCTGCTCGAGGTTGCCTGTCTCTTTGCTGATGACATAACAGAATCCGTTGCCGCTGATCTTGATTTGCTTGTCGTCTTCCTGAGCACTGATATTCTTGCATGTCAACTGCGGGGCGGGGGCGGGGATGTTCCATGACAAGAGTTCCAGTTGATCCCACGCCACCTCATGGCCGGCCTTTGCCCATATTTCGTCTTTCTTCAGCGCGGTGGTAATGGTGAGGCGGTATTCCTTTCCTGCCACAATGGAGGGCTTGTGATATGGAATTTTGACCACCTGCCGCTGCTGGGGAGAGGTGGACAACTGGAGGTCTCCTTCTTCCACAACTTGGTTGTCTGCCATCAGGGCCCAGTGTGAAGCATATTGTGAGAGATCGGTGAAATACAGACGGTTGGTCACCTCCACCTCGCCGGTCTCTGCATTGAGCAAGCGAATGCTCACAGGTTGTGTGGTCCATTTCATTTGCTTCATCTCTGGCTGTACCGTTCTGTCGGGCCAGATGCTGCCGTAGGTCCTCATGTTTCCGCCAATCGTATAGAAGGTGCCCTCATCGCCATTGCTGTCAAACGTGAGGTAGAGCACTGCCTCGTCAGCACGTCCTTCGCCATCACCCAGGCATTTGTTGTAAATCGCAACATTGTCCATCTCGGCATCTGCAGTGTAGATGGTCTGGGGGTCTTGGGCATGATTGCCGGCAAACCGGCCGATGTTGATGGGGTAGGGGAAGTTGCTCAGCATGCCTCGCTCACCGCCTCCTCTGTTGCCGCGGCGGTTGTTGTTGCCGGATTCCTTGGACACAGTAGACTCTGTTCCTTTGAGTTGGCCGTCGATGTAAAGTTTCATCTCCTTGCTGTCCCATGAGGCCGTCACATGATGCCATTTGCCTACCCAGTCGGAGGGCAGGTCGATGTCAAGGGTGTGTTTCACGCCGGAATGCAGATAGAACTGCAACTTGTCGTTGCCTTTCTGAACGACACCGAATTGTGTGTTGCCTTTTGTCACGTATGGAGCACCCTCGTAAGTTCCGCTCAGTTTGCCTGGTTTGACATCAAAACTGATGGTCAGCGCATTGCCTGCCAGTTCCACATTGTTGCTGCGATAGACCTCCACCCACTCGTCGTGTCCGCTGAGGTGCAACACTCCTTTCACTATCTTGGCATTGCCCATGAGGTGGGCTGGTGTATGGAACGGTGAACTGTCTGTCAGGGGACGGATGTGTTCTGTGAGTCCGGGGTTGACAAAATCCCAGATGGCGCCTCCCATCAGCCGAGGATGACGGCGGATGACGGCCCAGTATTCGTCCAGTCCGCCGCCGGCATTGCCTGCCACTGACAGATATTCATCCATGAACGACGGACGGGGATCTTCCGTCTCTGGCACCATGGCTGTGTTCATCTCCAACTCGTAGGGAGTAGGATAGCGCGGTCCGATGATGTCTTCTCCGGGATGGGCGTATGCATTGCCGCCATACATAAAATAGCGGGTGGGGTCGTACTTCTTTCCTTCTTTCACCACTTCAGTGATATTCGGTCCCTCTCCGCTCTCATTGCCTGCACTCCAGAACAGGATACAGGGGTGGTTGCGGTCGCGGAGCACCATCTGACGGACGCGCTCAAGATACATGGGCAGGAACTTCTCGTTGTTGGAGAGGTATTCTGTGGCGTGCGCCTCGTCACCTGTTTCATCGATGATGTAGAGGCCGTACTCATCTGCCAGTTCAAGATACTTGTTGACAGGGGGATAGTGTGAGGTGCGCACAGCATTGAAGTTGTGCTGTTTCAATATCTCCATGTCCTTGCGGATGGTTTCCTCGTTCATGGCATGCCCCAGTTCAGGGTGCTGCATGTGGGTGTTGGTAGCGTTCACCTTGATGGGCTGACCGTTGAGGTAGAACGTCTGATGACGGATCTCGGTCTCCTTGAATCCCATCTTGCTGGTGATCTCTTGCATGACATGGCCCGACTCGTTCAGCAGTTCAAGTTTCAGTTGATAGAGCACAGGGGTCTCACAAGTCCACTTGTCAGGGTTGGAAATGTGCGCCGACAGGCTGAGCGACTTCTTTCCCTTCCCAGCCATCGTGAAACGGTCGGAAAGCATCTCTTTCACCTGGTTGCCTTTCCTGTCTGTCAGCGTGGCGCGAACAGCATACTGACCGCTTGCGTCCTCATATTTCTTTACATCAACATTTAATTTGAGTGTCGCATCCTTATATTGGTCGTCGAGGTCGGTCGTGACAAACCAGTCAAACAATCGGGTCTTGGGGGTGGCGTAGAGAGTCACATCATCAAATATGCCGGCCAGACGCCAGTAATCCTGACCTTCCAGATAGTAACCGTCACAATATTTCAAAACACATACGGCAATTGTGTTTTTGCCAGGTCGCACGAATGAAGTCACATCATATTCTGCGGGTTCCTGTCCACCCTCATTATATCCCACCTGCTGACCATTGATCCAAACGAAAGAAGCACTCTGGGTCTTTTCCATGCGCAGGAATATCTGCTGACCTTGCCACGCAGAGGGGATGGAAAAAGTCTTTCGGTAAGCGCCTGTTGGGTTGTATTCCCGGGGCACATAGGGGGGATTGGCTTTGAACGGAGCAGCCACATTGCGAAAGAGCGGATCTCCGAAACCCTCCATCTCCCAGTTGCTCGGCACTTTGATGGTGTGCCACTTACTATCCTTGAAGTTGGTATTGAAAAAGTTCTGAGGCACCTCTTCAGGGGTGTTGGCAAAGAAGAACCGCCAGTTTCCATTGAGTGACAGATGTTGACTGGCCAGATAATAGGCATGGCCTTCCTCCTGATTCTCCTCAAAAACAGAGGTATTCTCTATATAATCATAAATGTGATCAAGATACTGAGCGTTAATCTGCAATGAGCAGGCAGTGAACAGGCAGAGGAAAAGTCTTTTTGAGTTCATGTTGCTAAATGATGATCAGATTCTTCTTTGTTTTGTTGTTTGTGCAAAAACAAAGCAAAAGTAAGAAAAAATGAGTGTTTCCCCAAACAAACAGACTATTTTTATGACACTTTCTCCAGAATGATGGCTTTTAAGCCACAGACATGGTATGTCAATATATGATTTCATAAAAAATCCATTTGCTGTTTTCCACAATTCACCATCTGTTTGGTACGGATTTAAGAAAAAATGAAGTATATTTGCAACTGATTAGTATCAAACCAATGAGAATGATTGATACAGATATTATTTGAATACCAACAAAATGAATAATAGAATGAAAAGTTTCGGTCCAAAGCCGTGGATTCTTCCACAACCCGTGCTGATTATCGGCACTTTTGACAAGAACGGCAAACCCAATGCCATGAATGCCGCGTGGGGTGGCCAGTGGGATATGAAAGAGATCATCATCTCTCTGGGCTCTCATGCCACAACCGACAATCTTAAAGAGAATGAGGATTTTACTGTTGCCTTCGCCACAGTGGAGACCATGACCGCTTCTGACTATGTGGGCATCGTAAGTGGCAGAAACACACCCGAAAAGATGCAAAAAACTGGATGGACTGTTGAGAATGCTCCCAATGTGAATGCTCCTGTTTTCAAGGAATTTCCTATGACTTTGGAGTGCCGGGTGAAGGAAAAGATAGACGAGTCAGAGACTGGCTATTACCTGGTGGCTGAAATCGTCAATATCCTTTGTGACGAAAAATACCTTGCTGAAGATGGCAATCCTGATGTTGCACAGATGGACCTTATTACTTATGACCCCGTTCATCACACCTACATCCAGTTGGGAAAGACGGTTGGAAAGGCTTTCTCAGATGGGAAGCAATTAAAAAAGTAGTGCAGGTATGGAATTCACTGAACGATTCGGACAGTCGGATGACTTCCGCCGAGAGGAACTGATAAGAAAAATAGAGCATTCTCTTAAGAATCTCACCCTTCAGGAATTGGAAGCGTTGTATTATGACATGTCAACGAAAAATTATACCAACGAATGACACAGGAATAGCGGACGGGTATGAATATTGAGCAAGTAAGGGAATATACTTTGTCACTTGATGGCGTGACGGAAGATCAGGCATTTGGTGATGACATCGTCAACTTCCGCCTGGAAGGAAAGATTTTTGTCTGCCTCTGGTTGGGTGGAGAACAGGGAGATTTGCAGAACTCTGCCCCAAGACTGGCTCTGAAATTGTCGCCTGAAAGGAATGAGGAACTTCGTGATCGCTTCTCTGCGGTTACGCCAGCCTGGCATTGGAACAAGAAACACTGGAGTGACGTGTATTTTGAGGAACTGGATGAGACCCTGGTGAAGAAATGGATCAAAGAGTCCTATCAACTGGTGGTGTCGAAACTTCCTAAAACTGTCCGACAAAAGTACATTCCGTCCCTCATTTTGCATAAGAAATGGTTCAAAGAACTGACGACGGATGAGTTGTACGAATTGCTCAGAGTGCGCAGTGAGGTGTTTGTTGTGGAACAGAACTGTGTTTATCAAGATATGGATGGCGATGACCAAAAGTCTTATCATTTGTGGCTGACCTTATCTGGCAAGGGAGAGTCCCGTGAATCTGACAATGTCGCAGACGAACAGATCGTTGCCCTTGCTCGTGTATGTCCTGCAGGAACACACATGAGTGAAATCTCGATTGGCAGAGTCATTACCACCATACGGGGCAAGGGATATGGCAAGCAGATGATGCGTCATGCCATTGATGCCGCTGTGAAACAATTCGGTGCAACACTCATAGATATTGAGGCACAGGAGTATGCCAAGGAGTTTTATGAAAGCGTGGGATTTAAACAGTCATCAAAGTCATTCATGCTCGATGGCATTCCTCATATTAAAATGACATGGAAGGCTAACGATGATTAGTCAGCGGTAGTGTCATTGAAAACTGAAGTTAAAAGGTTGTGAGATGGACAGAAAAATGGATCCGATGGGGAAAGCCATCACCGAATACCATAGGACAGGAAAGGCAGATAGGCTGAGGGTGTTCTCGCCTTTGTTTGAGGAGGACGAAATCCCTCTGGCGACACTCTTCCGCAGTTATGAGACCATGCCAAAGATAGAGCGAAAAGCGCTTGATATGGCAGAAGGAAAGGTGCTTGATGTCGGTGCCGGTGCTGGTTGCCATTCGTTGGTCCTTCAGGAAAGGGGCTTGGATGTGACCGCGATAGACATTTCTCCTCATTCCATAGAGACGATGAGGGAACGTGGGGTCAGGAAGGTAATGGAACAGGATTTCTTTACCTTGGAGGGGAATTATGATTCGATCCTCATGCTAATGAACGGGATAGGCATTGTCGGTACTTTGGAACGAATGCCCGAATTCTTCAAGCAGATAGATAAGATACTTGTTCCAGGAGGTCAACTGCTGTGTGATTCTTCGGATATCAGTTATGTTTTTGATGATGACATGCCTGACATGGGTTATTATGGAGAGCAGAGTTTCTGGATGCAGTACAAAGACACCATCGGCGAACCTTTTCCTTGGCTCTATATTGATGCTGAAACTCTGAGGAAAGTGGCTGATGCAAATGGCTTTATTGCAGAGGTCGTAGCCGAAGGCGACCATTATGATTATCTGGCGAGAATAACGAGGAAATAATAGAAGCACCATTGCTTATATCGTGCGTGATAGATGGTTTTATTACTTACTTAACAACAATGATGAAAAAGATTATTTTGGCATTTGCAGTGCTGTTCACTATGGCGGCCTGCACACAGAACAAGCCTTCACAGGCAACAGAGAGCGAACAGGAATCGGTGGCACAGACGGAGGCTGCTGACAGTATTGACCCACAAACAAAACAAGCAAACATGGAAGAAGTACAAAGTTATCTGAAGGAATGCGGAACATTCTTTATCGCCACGGTAGATGGCGACCAACCTCGTGTACGTGCCTTTGGAGTATCAGAGATTATTGATGGCCGTCTTTACATCATGACGGGCAAAGTGAAGGATGTCTACAAGCAGATGGCCAAGAACGGCAAGTTCGAAATCTGCGCCCTGAAACCGTCGGGCAGCGAGTGGATGCGTCTGAGTGGAACATTGGTGAATGATGAGACATTGAGCGTCAAAGAGGAGTTCCTGAACCGTAACGAAAGTTTGAAGTCAATGTACAAAGCCGATGACGACAACATTGCCGTGCTCTATATCACCAATGCGACTGCCCGTTTCTGCTCTTTCGCAGCACCGGAAAGAAAGGTCGGTTTCTAAGTGGTTGAGCATATCAGATTCTTGGAAAGAGAAGTATCAGACAGCGGATGGCATGATCATGCATGCCATCCGTTAGTTTTTTATCAATATGATGGTATTTCATGGAAAAATTGTATCCCGACAGGCTAAAAAAGCCGATAATTTTATCTAAATTTGTAGGCATAATAGGAATCGAATCAATGTGAAGAGACGTATGAAAAAAATTATCATTATCGACGGAGGCCCACGAAAGAACTTCAACACGGCCTCAATGCTGCAGAAATTTGCCGAAGGTGCTGCCTCGGTGAACAGTGACATAGAAGTAAAGACTGTGCGCCTTTATGGGCTTGACTACAAGGGCTGCATGTCGTGTATGGCATGCAAGATCAAGGGAAAGGCTGTCAATGTCTGCA
This sequence comes from Prevotella sp., assembly GCA_016281815.1. GTDB lineage: Bacteria > Bacteroidota > Bacteroidia > Bacteroidales > Bacteroidaceae > Prevotella. The sequence goes on from JAEEJK010000031.1 coordinate 41,446, forward strand.
AGTTCAAGGACGCGCTGACTCCTGTTTTGGAAGAGATAGCCCAGGCAGACGGACTCGTGCTGGGGTCACCGATATACTTTGGTGACGTGACAGGGCAGATGCGGTCATTCTTGGAGCGCCTGGCATTCCCCTGGCTGTCTTATAATGACTATAGTCTGACTGCTCCCAAGAAGATGCCCGTCGTACTGATGGAGACCATGAACGGACTGCCGGAGAGAAACAACAGTCAGGGCTACGGATCGATGGAACCATGTATCGCTGCTGCCCTTGGTGAGCCGGAACATCTGATAGCCTACAACACATATCAGGTGAAGAACTATGATCGCTTCGAGTTGGCCAGTTTCTCCGAAGAAGCAAAGCGAAAGTATCGTGACGAGCATTGGGAGAAAGATTTGCAGAAAGCATACGATGCCGGAAGACAGATGGCTGAGAAAATCTGATTTTACCGACATGAAGGTGACAGAATGTATGTGGAAGGCTCACGATGGCCAGCAGCCTGACGAGGAAAAGTAAGAAAACAGACGGAGGGATCATTTGAAAAGAGAACAAACCACGATATCGGGCAGGACATGCTTTCTGTATCGGAATACGGAGGCCAAATGCCTGTTGATTCAACCTGTTGACGAACATGACCTGGAGGTGTTGGATCGGGAGGTTGATATCATCCAAAACCTGACAGAAACGCCTTTTTGTCTGGTAGCCCTGCTCATTGATGACTGGCAGCGCGAACTGTCACCATGGGCTGCTCCTGCGGTCTTCGGAAAAACTCCCTTTGGTGATGGTGCCAGTGAAACGCTTGCCTTTATCTCAGCACATCTGTTGCCAAGTCTGACATCTGACGGAATCTATGATGCCGGCCAGATGAGACTGTTGCTTGGCGGTTATTCCTTGGCAGGGTTGTTTGCGCTTTGGACCGCCTATCAGACGGATCTCTTCGATGGCATTGTGGCTACTTCCCCCTCTGTCTGGTTCCCTCATTGGATAGATTATGCAACAGACAACAGACCACATGCCCATTCCATCTATCTCAGTCTTGGCGACAAGGAGGAGAAGGCCCGAAATCCTGTGATGGCTCAGGTGGGCAATGCCATCCGCAGACAGCATGCACTATTGGCAGGGCAAAAGGTAAATACTATGCTTGAATGGAACGCCGGCAATCACTTTGTGGATTCTGAAAAACGGATGGCAAAGGGATTTGCATGGCTCTTAAACAACCCAAAATGACGCTTCCTAAGTTTATCATCACGATGGACGGCTATTTCCGTCTTGGCATGGTCAACCAGCACATGCACTTGCTGAAGCCGGGTGACCAATGTATAGGCGGTGGCTATTATTTCCTCGACTTCGTTTCCAACCATATCATTCTCGATAGGGAATCCTATGATTTTGGCCGTCCCAAATGGCATTTGTTGGACACGCTGAAAGTACCTTCTGCTTATAGGGGATTGCAGTTAATCTATAAGTATGACGATGGCTACCATGATGATTTTCTTGTCAGTGAGAAATTGAGAATTGAGTATTATGATTGAACCGGCTAAAAGTAAAGTGATGAATAAATTGAAGTACTTTTTCGGGACGATGCTGATAGCATGCATCCCTTTTTCTGCAAACGCACAATTGATGATGTTCGGAGGCGGCAACCAGGCAAGTAGGGATAGCCTTCGTAAGATAGCAGAAGCCGATTATGCCGACATGCTGGCTAAAGTCGGGGTCGGCCAGCCGCGTGAAGGCCGCCAGCCCAACAGTCCGGACGAGAGCAAGCATCCCAACTATGATGAACTGATAGCCAACCCATATCCCTTCTATCCTGATCCGCTGGTCACTGAAAGTGGAAAAAAGGTCACCAGTGCCAAGATGTGGTTTAAGGTGCGCCGTCCGGAGATTGCAAGACTATTTGAGGACAATGTGTATGGCCGTATTCCTAATAATGTTCCCGCGGTGAAATGGGAAATCACAAATGAGGAGAAGAAGGATTTTGCAGGTAAGCCGGTGGTGATCCGTTACCTGAAAGGTGTGGTGGACAACTCCGTTTATCCGTCCATTAAGGTGGAGATGGAGGCCAACGTGATGTACCCCGACAATGGAAAGCAGAACATGCCCGTGGTCATAGAATTCGGATTCGGCGGCGACCCTACACGCACCCGTCCGGGCACCGTGTCTTGGAAGCAGATGGTCATAGAGCGCGGTTGGGCTGCCGCCACCATCAACCCCTCTTCCATACAAGCCGATGCAGGGTGGGGCCTGACCAACGGCATCATCGGACTCTGCAACAAGGGAAAGTTCCGCCAGCCAACAGACTGGGGTTCACTCCGCGCCTGGGGCTGGGGCCTATCACGGCTGATAGACTATTTTGAGACAGACAAGACATTCGATGCCACCAAATGCGCCATTGAGGGTGTTTCGCGCTATGGCAAAGCCTCACTCGTGGCTATGGCATTTGAGGAGCGCATCGCTGCCGGATTCATCGCCTCATCGGGCAAGGCGGGTGCTGCCGGATGGCGCCGTGACTGCGGTGAGAGTATCGGCAACATCGTCTCCAGTCAGGAGTACCACTGGGTATGTGGCAACCTGATAAAATACGGCACAGACCCGATGACGGAAAATGACATTCCGGTAGATCAGCACGAACTAATAGCACTCTGTGCCCCGCGCGCCTGCTTCATTTCTACAGGTAGTTGGAACGGCGACAAATGGCAGGATGTGGTTGGTTCGTTCATATCGGCGTCTAAGGCATCGCCCGTGTATGAACTCCTCGGATATAAAGGCATTGGTACAGATCTCTTCCCCGGCATGGACAACGGTCTGATGGAGGGCCGCCTTACCTACCGTCAGCACCATGGCGGGCATGAAGCCGGCCCCAACTGGCCTTTCTTCCTGGACTTCTTTGAGCGAGAAGTGGTCAGCAAGTGATGCGCTCTTTCTTTATCTCAGTTGATCGTATATCTCGTCTGTGACAGCCTCCAGCCACTCGTTGCTGGCCCCTTCTTGAACGTCTTTATGATAGGTCAGGTGCTGGAACCAACTGTCCTTGGCGGCTCCGTGCCAGTGCTTCACCTCGGCGGGGATGGCGATGACGGTGCCGGGAGTCATCTCCACTGCTTCCTTGCCCCATTCCTGATACCAGCCACGACCGGCGACGCAAATCAAGACTTGCACCTGTTTGTGGTGGATATGCCAATTGTTGCGGCAGCGTGGTTCGAAGGTGACGTTGAACAGGCCTTTCTCCATCTCTGCGAGATAACTCTTGCCAGTGAAGAACTGTCCGTATGGGTTGGGCTCGCCCTTGGGCCATTGGCTGTGCAAGGTGTAGCCTTCTTGGCTGAGCCAGGAGCAGAGTTCATCCACGAGTTTCTGGCTGTTTCCCATGTTCACCGCTCCTTGTTTGTGGGCAGCCAACTGTGGCGCCACGCCTTCCAAACCGCTTAGGGCTGCTACGGTCACTATCTCGCGGTCGGCTGGTGTGAACTGGTCACCGGCGAAGATATCACCGAAGAGGTGTGACTTCAGATAATAGTCGTCTTGCGGACAGAATTCATAATTGAACGGACGACCTGAGAGTTGTGTCTGGTTCTTCACGCCCAACTCGTAGGCTTTTTTTGCGTCGTCCCACTCAGCAGGGCGCTTCCATGGCTTGCCTTCTTGCCAGTTCGCCTTTCTGTTCTCTACGACCTTGCTCAGCACTCCCAGCGCATTCAGCGAACGCGGAAATCCTGTGTAGGCATAGAGTTGGGAAAATGCTTCCTTCAGTTCATTGATGGTTACACCGCTGTCAAGTGCCATGCGCACGGCTGGTTCCAACCGCTCCAAGTCACCTTGTGCCATCAAACAAGCACATGCCGCCAATCCTTTTTGACGCTCCGTCAGCGTCTGACTGTTTACTGTTGCCATAGTCAATACAACTAATAATAATGTTACTATTCTTTTCATATTCCTTTTTATTACATAATCCATGCAATGCCTATCTGCACATTCACACTGCAAAGATATGACATAAATGCCAAGTAACTACTAAATAATTTACGGATAAAACAACCAAAATTACGGAATGTCGCAGAAAAGCAGTATCTTTGGCGTCGAAATGAAGCAAGTTCTGAATGTAAATACCGTCAATGACTACGCCCGCTATGTGGGTGCCGAAATATTGCATCCGCTTGTCTCAGTGATACATTACGACGAACTGGAGCACTGCCGACACTCGCTGAACAACTATCAGGTGTATGGCATCATCCTGTTGCAGGAAAGTCCTTATACGCTTACTTACGGACAAGGACAATATAGTTTCAGTTCTGGCTCACTGCTCTGCGTAGCACCCGGTCAGACTGGTGGTAAGACAGATGATGGTGACACCATCCACATCAAAGGTTGGATGCTGTTGTTCTCACCCGAACTGCTTCATGGAACCGACCTGGGCCGGCGCATGGACGACTATCATTTCTTCTCATACTATGAATCAGAGTCGTTGCATACGACCCCGGATGAGCAGCGAATAATAGAGACATGTTTCAAAATGATGCGCCGGGAGTTGCAGACAAAGCCCGACAGTGAGCATCTGCGCCGTATCCTCATTGCCTACCTCGAACTGATATTGGAGTACTGTTCTGTTTTCTATGAAAGGCAGTTCAAGACCGAGGCCACTGCCAATAATGACCTTCTGAAGCGCTTCGACTCTCTGCTGCACCGCTACTACAGCGAAGGTCAACAGCGCACGCTCGGCATGCCTACTGTCCGTTATTGTGCCCAGGAAATGTTTCTGTCACCCAATTATTTCGGTGACCTCATCCGGCAGGCCACTGGCGAGACGGCCACGGTTTTCATCCGCAACTTCGTGATGCAAAAAGCCAAAGCCTATCTCCGGGACGGCAAGTCGGTCAGCGAGACTTCCGACCTCCTTGGTTTTGAATATCCCCAGCATTTTACTCGTGTGTTCAAGAAACATTTCGGAGTGACACCGAGCGAATTCTTAAAGAAATGAGTATCTTTTCGTTGGCGAGCAGCATGTCGCAGGAGCCATTGCCTTTTATTGCTTGGAGGAAATCGCTTTGATCGAATGGAGACGACACGCGAAGCATACGGCTGCTGTCGATGGAGTTCAGCACGTGCTGACGGCCACTGACACCTTGCTGGATTTCCTCGTCGGTGCGGGGCAGGAATTTTGTGGCTACCACCACGTCCTCACGCCGGGCCATATCACGCAAAGCCCGTCCCACGAACTGTTCCGAGGTGCCCAACTGGTAGGCGATCGCCGTATCGAAGAAGTTCACGCCGAGGTCGAGTGAACGGCGGATAATCTCGCGTGTCGGTTCCTCGCCAATCGTCCATGAGTGCTGTCCGATGGTAGGGTCGCCAAAGCCCATGCAACCGAGGCAAAGGCGTGACACGTGCAGGTCTGAGTTACCAAGTTTTACGTATTCCATATTATCTTTGCTTTTTGAAAATCTTCTTCATCGTCTCTGGGTCGAGAGGTTTCATCGAGGGCAGTTTTAGGTCTTTCACCATGTGGAGCGTGCCCTGCTTGTATTTCAGGAAGTGGTCTGTCTTCAGATGGCTTTGGTAGGCTTCTTCTGAGGCATAGATCTCGAGGATGCGGATCTTTGTGGAATCCTCAGCACTCTGCATCGGGAACAGACAGATTACACCTGGTTCTCGTTCCACACTCAGACGGTCCACCTCATTGGCGTATTCCAGGTATTCCTTTAAATACTGCGGATGGATCTCAATCTCAGCGATACGGACAATCATGTTTTCGTATGTTATCGGGCTTGAAAACTCCTCATCGGTCACCTTGCCCAACTGTACGGCATGTTGTTCGCTGTAGTACTCCACGAGTGTCTTCGATGATGCGCTTGTGCTCAACAATGTGAGCGCTGCGCAGAGAATCATGATAAAACTCTTTTTCATATCTGTCTGTTGTTCTTTCTCTGAGTTATTTTTTGAATATCTTTTCTGCATTCTTGTACAGAATCATTTCCTTATAAGGCGCGAGGTCCGATTCCGTCGACAGATACTGCTTCATCCTCGCCAGGCTTTGGGTGAGCACCTGCGGTGCGACGTAGGGATAGTCTGACCCATATAGCAGGTGGTCGGGCGAGGTGATGGTGAGCATCATGCGGATGACTTCGGGTGAGTGAGCACCAGCAAGGTCGTAGTAGAGGGTACGGAGATTCGCCTCCCAGTCGATTTCGCCCACCAACTTATTAGCCTGCATCACGGGTGTCAGCGACTTCATGCGCGGCACAGCCAATGGAAGGTAAGCACCGCAATGGGGAACCACCACCTTTATGTTGTTGTAACGAGCCAGCACATTGCGGCTGATCATGTTCGACACAGCACGGGTAGTTTCCGAGAGATATTCCTGCATGGCCAGCGGCGTCTGCTGCATCACCTGACGGTTGACTGGTTCCGGGCGATGCGGATGAAGGATGACGATAGCCTTTCGTTCATTCAGGACAGAGAAAAGCGTGTCGAGTTCGGGCGCTCCAAGATATTGCCCACCAACGTTTGTGGCCAGTTTGATGCCGTCGGCTCCCAGCGTGTCGAGTGCATACTTTGCCTCGCGGATAGCGGCATCCACATCAGGCAGGGGTAGGGCAGCACAGAACAGGAAACGTCCGGGGTGCTGCCTTTTCAACTTTGCAGCCGCCTCATTGGTCAGCCTTATTGTCTGGGCAGATGTTGGCTGCGGAGCCGCCAGTGTCAATACAGAAGTCTCTATACCTGCCTCGTCCATCCACTTCAGATGTGCATCGGCATCATACTTTGGCAAGGGGAATCCCTCATCCATCAACCGTCCCTCATTCTCAAGAGACGACAGGAACTCAGGGGTGATGATGTGGCTGTGCACATCCATCACGCCCTGACCAAAATTTGTGGTTGCCATCAGCATCGACAGCACTAATGTCAGTAGCCTATTCTTCATTCTTCACTCTTCACTCTTCACTCTTCACTCTGCAAAGTTAGGGCGAAATCATCACACATATCATAAACGTTTTACTGATAAATCAACCCTTTTTACGGATTTTGCAGATTTTGTGCGGATTTGTCGGTAAAATGTGTAATTTTGTAGCGATATGATGAAAATCAAAGGGAATACGAAATAGAATAATACAATGACACTACAAGAAGCCATAGAAGTCCGACACAGTGTAAGGGCATATAAAGACTTGCCGTTGGAAGAAAAAGCAGCCCGCGCGCTGAAGGAAGCGATAGATGAGGTGAATCAAAAGGGCAACCTGCACGTCCAACTTATCCAAAATGAGCCAAAGGCGTTTTTGGGAACCTTGGCTAAGTATGGCAAGTTTCGCAATGCCAACAACTACATTGTCATGGCAGGTAAGAAAACTGAAGACTTAGATGAGCGTGTAGGTTATTATGGTGAGCATTTGGTCTTACTTGCCCAGACATTGGGATTGAACACCTGCTGGGTTGGACTCAGTTATAAAAAAGTGCCGGGAACGTATGTCCTTGATGAAGGCGAGAAGATAGCCTGCTACATCGCAGTCGGTTATGGTGAGACGCAGGGCGTGAGCCATAAGATAAAGACCGTCGAGCAAGTAAGTTCGTCCAAGAATGATGCTGCCAACACTCCGTCTTGGTTCAGAAAAGGCGTTGAGGCTGCTTTGCTTGCCCCAACAGCCGTGAACCAGCAGAAATTCTCATTTGAGTATGTCGGCGTGAAAGATAATCGCCATCAAGTACGAGCCAAGAAAGGTTTCTCCTTGATTGGTTATTGTCAAATGGATTTGGGCATCGCCAAATATCATTTTGAGATCGGTGCTGGAAAAGAAAACTTTGATTGGGTGTAAAACTATCGTTTTTACTCTTCTTTGTCCCAAAGGCTATGGCCTTGGTTTTCGTCCACAAGGCCAAGGCTTTCGTTCTCGTCCCAAAAGGTATTGTCTTCATTGGAGTCGCCACCTTCTTGACCTGTGTTCCCGCTGGGGCTACCAGCACATATGAAACTGACTTGTGGTAACTCGTCTATCCATATGGCTGGTTTCTGATAATAGTTGCGGTTATCGTGCGGCAAGCGGGCAAAGCAAGGGCCGTTATTGTTGATTCCCATTGTCGTAAATTATTTGATTACCTTTTTACCATGGCTGATATATACTCCCTTTTGGGGGCGGCTGTTGAGCGGCCGGCCTTGCAGGTCGAAGTACTGATGTGAGCCTTTGTCTCCGATAACGTGTATGATGCCCGAAGGATCGTCATCGTAACCAGAGAAGTCGGAGTCGGGTTCATAACTGTCGGTGGGGAAGTTGATAATAGGGTCTTCATCATCTTCGCCGGCAACGTACTTCTTAAAGGTGATGGCGTAAGCGTTGCGCCCAAGTGGCTTTTCTGCGTAGAAGGCCGAACGGAAAGAAGACAGCCATGCCTTGCGATACGCCTCCGTATCATTGCGGAAGAGGCGGAACATCTCTCTGTCCATTCCGTATGTCGGCTGGGCATTGCAATCATCATTGCTCATTCTCTTAAACGTGCCCTTCCATACGCCTATGCGTTGGTCGGAATAAACGTCCCATTCGAAAATCTCCTGTGATTCATCGGGCTCGCAAACAAGCAACACGTCTTCAGCGTCGAATGAAAGTTCTCCCTCGTTGACAACGATGAGATAGGCTTGACCTGCCGAGAGATAGGGATCGGTATGGGAGAAGATGAACTCTTTGTTGTCCTTGACATAGAAGAGTTGGCAGACTCTCACTTGGCCAGATTCGTGTTGGGATGTGAGATCGAAGTCGTATGGCAGGCACAAGGTATAGGCTTTCGAAGTCCAAGTGCCGTCGGCATTTTGGGTAGCCGATAACTTGCGATTGTAAGTTGCCTCCTCGGCATAGAATTCGTAAGGAGGAACAAAGTCCCATTTGTCAGTGATGGAGATTTTCTTGCAGAGGGGACCCACTACTACATTGTCGGCCTCGGTGGCCTTGCCATCCGGCAGGTAGATAATGGTGCTTGGGTCAACGCCAAAGAAGGGAGCCTCGGCGGCAGTGCGGTCGGTGCTGACGGCCTCCATATCTTCGAGTGTACTCATGTCAATGCTGTAGATGGTTTTGTTGCTATGGCAGAACACCCCTGCGCCTAACTTCTTGATGGGCACTTGCGACTGCTGCCCCCAGTCGACGGTGGGAGGCACGACGACACAGCCACCCTGTCCGGTGTAGTTGGTGAGCGTGGCCATATAGTCACCTTTTGATTGTTGGTGGATGATACGGTAGGTAAAGTCGCCATTGGCAAAGGCATTAGCGGCTATCTCAAGGTCGTAAACGACATCGTAGTGCGAATTGCGTGCGGTGGCTTCGTCCTTGCCCACTGTATTATAGGTAATGTAAGCATGGTAGGGTGGTAGTTCGGATTGCTTGTCGTAGTAGAACCCGAAGCGGTTGCCGCTGTTCTGTGGAGTTAGGATGCTGCCTTGTGCGGAGTGTTGCTGATAGACGGGCATTCCGTGGCGGTCAGTGCCGATAAGTTGGTTGGCCCACATGGGCCATTCGGCTACCTGCCAGCCGAGGGGGTGCAGACGGTAGAGCCCTGTCTCCTTGGACAGTACGACAACGGGCGACAGACGGGGCACCTGGCGCTCCTGCTCCAGCAGATAGGCCTTGAAATTCGCCTCATCGGCTTTGCTGACGATGAAGGGCGTCATGGTGGCGGGCAGTTGGGTGTCGAAGCCAATGTAGAATGTACCCACGTAGCAACGCTGGCCATCAGGACCGATGGTGGTGACGCTGTTGTCAATCTTCAGTGGGTAGTAGCGGCTCAGCCGGCCTGCGCTGACATAGGGTGCCCATGTGGCCTCGCGACGATAGGCGCGCAGCAGCACGGAGTCGCTGGTGGCGTCGCAGACATAGACATTCATCATCTGTCCGTCATCGGTTTCGATGCCGCCGTTCTCAAGTTGAGGAACAGTGCTGAAATCTGTCGTGTCGAAATAGAGGTCGCTGGCGCCTGGCACCTTATAGACGGCACCGTTGGCAATGCGTGACACCGTGCCTGGGATGACTATCTCGCTGCGACCGTTGGGGAAGGCGGCGAGTACGTTCTTCTCGCCGGCAATGGCGTTGGCATCCTTGGCAAAGAGCACACCGTCGCGCGACTCGAAGTTGGCGTTGAAGGGGTCGACCAAGATGCTGTCGACCGACGAGCGGTAGAAGGCGCGTGGTTCGACGGTTGTCATTTTTGATGGGATGGTCACCTCCTTCAGGCTGCTGCAGCCCTTGAAGGCTTCCGCACCTAAGGTCCTGAGGTCGTAAGGCAGTCGAATGTCCTTGAGTTTCTCAAGTCCGTTCAGTTGTGACGTAAGGGTACTGACGTTCTTGAAGTAGCGGAATTCGGGGAAACTGACAATCTTGCGTGCCGTCGCAGTCTGGAAGGCGGTCAGCGTCTGTTCATTAGTCACTGCCTTCAGTTCGGTCAGCGAGAGGTTGCCGTCGCCATTGGTGTCGAAGGACTCTAGACAGGCTATCCGTGCGTTCACGTCGACGAAAGTGATGCCCGGATTGACGGCTGCCTCGTTGGTGCGCGTCATGATGCGATGGGTGAACTTACCCAGTTTGCCCTCAAAGACTTCGAGCCAGGTGAGTTGCCGATAGTGGGGCATGCCATGGAGTTTTCCTGGAATATCGTTGTTGTCGACAGGAACCACAATGCCCATCTCGCTGTCCCACTCGATGGTGGACCCTGTAGTATCGTTGGTCTTCCAGTCTACGGATGCCGGCTCGAAGGTAATCTGCCGGCTGAAGCCCATGAGGAAGTTGTCTGACGTCTTGCGGTAGGAGTTGTAGGTATAGTCGATATCAGTACGGAAGGGCACTGACATTAGTTTGGCCATGTCGGTCTCGGCAAATGTGCGTAGGGTGGGGAAGTAGTTGGGGTTGAAAGTCCACAGTTTGCGCTTGCCCAGTGTGGAGCAGATTTGATCGAGCGTGTAGCCGGTGTTGGCCTGCTCGTAGCCTTTCAGCCAGTAACAGTTCTCAATGTAGTCGCGATTTGCCATGCTGATGAGTTGTCCCGTGAATTCCAAGTCGTCAGAGATGACCGACACCACGCTTAGGCAGTTGATGACTTTGCCCTTGTTCTCGTCGGTAAGGCATACGAAGGGAGAGAAATCGCTGAGGATACTGGTGTGGAATACGCCCGAGATGCAGTCCTCGATGGTGGCTTCGGGATTACCGGTGCCTATCGTCGAGCAGAATCCTCCTGAGTAAGACTTGTCGCTGTCATCGCCGTAGTCAGGGTCGGTATAGGGATCGAATGAAAAGCCTTGGGCAATGCAGTTGGTGATATGCCCATCCATTGTACTTGCAAAGACGCCTGAGTGCCGCTGGAAGTTGGCATCGACAACGCCCAAGTTCTTAATCTCGGCTTTGCTTCCTACGTGTCCAAAGAGCCCCATGTGCTGAGATGCCATGTATGGACCGATGATGTAGTGTCCGGTTCCGTCGTAGTAGGCATTGAGGTTGCCGTTGACCCATGGGAGACAGCCATCTTTCACGAACAGCGTTCCCGCGTACACCTGAGGATTGAGCGTGATGTCACAGATTTGCTCAAAGTGCTCGCCAGCCTTGTTGTTGAGCACGGCGTAGGCTAACTGTGCCCCGTTCTTGATGATGAACGGGTCTTCTGCCAATCCCTTACCATAGGCGTAGGCAGTGGCGACGGAGCCGTCCCACGGCTGGTCGACGGTGATGGTGAACTGCACCTGCTTGCTGCCGCCGATGGGTTTCGGGTGGTAGAGGTTGACATCGGGTGTGGAGACCGTTGAGGCGATGGTGAGCAGCGTGGTGCCGTTGCTCACGGCAGTGGCTGTCTTGTCTTTTATCTTCAGGATGTCGGAGGCGGGCATGGTGTGGTCGGTACGTACCTCGATGGTGCGGTTGGTGGAGGGCTCCTCGTAGGTCAGTTCCTTGCCTTTGAGCGAGATGGTGGAAACGAAGTCCCAGGCACAGTCGCCTCGGCGTATGCCGGCTGGCAGGGCGCAGAGCCATGCCCCCGGCTGGTAGAGGGTATTGGTCTTGTCGACGGTAGCGGGGTCGAACAGCAACTTGGTGGCAGTGCTCATCCCTTCGGAGTTATTGTCAATATAGCCTTTGCCCGTCCATTCGGTCTTGGTGAACACCATGGGATAGTAGCCTTCCTGCAGTTGGAATCCCACGGTGGCGTCATCGCGGACGTCGAGCAGTGGGACTTTGCCGGGGTCGCCGCTCGTCAGGTCATAGGTGTTGAGTGGTTTCACGGTGATGTGCGTGGTATCGCTGCCCGTCACGAGGCCATCGAACATCAACTGGTCGTAATAGCAGTTGGCAATAGTCTCTACAGCCTTGCTGCACTGACCGACGATGGCTCCACTCAATCCTGTGGAGGACTTTGCGAGGGTACCCACCATGAGCGAATAAGAGACTTGCAAGTCGGTGTCGCCAAGGAAGCGTCCGCAAATGCCACCAGCCGCCTGGGCTGATGTACCGTCGACATGTCCGCCGAAAGAGCAGTATTTCACTTCGTTTTTGGCGTAGGACGAATCGTCCATCAATCCTATAATGCCACCTACGTTGTTAGTGGCGCTCACCCGTGCCGTGCTGGAGCAGGCGATAAGTGCACCTATGGATTGGCCACGATCCAACTGGCCACAGATGCCACCCACTTTGGATCCGTTGATGGTACCCGAAGAGGTGCAGCCTTCAATCATATTGCCGCCTGAAGCATAACCCACGATGCCTCCAACATATGACTTGCCCTCATTGGTAATGGTGATGTCGGCAGAGGCAGCGCAATCGTGGATATCGGCATTCGTAGCCAATCTTCCGCAAATGCCACCCGCGTAAAAGGCTTCAAGACTGCGGATGGTCACCATGGCCGTGCTGTGGGCGATACCCTCAGCATACATTGCATCCATTTCGCCTATGATGCCGCCGATGCCAACCGACAAGTTGGTTCCTTCGTCTCTGTTGGCTGTGATGGAACCCTCAACGGCAACATTGTAGATTTGGTTGGGAAAATTGACTTCGTGAGAGCCATCTTTGGCTCCACTAAAAGCATTGTAATACGCCTCTCCGCACAGCAGGCCAATGGAGCACTGCATCATGGGCCGGCTTTGCTCTTTATAGCAATTATAGAAAGAGATTTCGGCGTCCTTGACGGTGAGGTTGCCCACATAACCACTTATGCAACCAAAAAGGCCCAATGCCTTTACGGTCCTGGTGCTGGCCACGCCCTTCCAGTCGATATACATGCCCGAGATGGTGTGGCTGTGCTCGGGCTGCCATTCCTTGGCTTCGTTGATTTTCGTGATGTCGACGCCAAGGAATGTGCCATAGAACTGATTACTTGACGAATATCCCTTGTAGCCGATGGGAATCCACTGTACGCGGCGACCGTCGACTGTCTTGTTGAGGTTGATATCGGCTCCAAGCACAAATACTTTGCCTTGGAGTTCCCATGCGTCTTCCTCATTGACGATGTATGACAGTTGAGCCAGTTGCTCGGGCGTGGTGATGACGATGGGGTTATCGAGTGTTCCCCGTCCGTTGATGTCGAGCGAGGTGTCGCGATAGTCATACCACGTGGGACCATCGAACCCTTCGACGGCATGTCCGGTTATAGATGACAGCAACAGCAACGTGAGGCTGATAATCCATTGTTTATTCATAACTATACTTGAAGATTTCGTTACCAGTGCTAAGGATGTAGATACCACGAGTGGAGAGAGGGATGTTGAGCGTAGTGCCTGCTGCCTTCGGCTTATTATAGATAAGGTAGCCGTTGTAGCCGAACACGCGGACATTGCTGCCCTCTTGGATGCCAGACAGACGGATGCCGCCATCGTAGCGCTCCACCAGTGTATGGTGCGTGGCTTTTGCATGTCCATACCGCAGGGCATCGATATAGGTTGGGTCGTCAGAGGGGAAGAGTGTCACGGCAGAGGCATTGCGCCCAGCAGTGGCGTTCTCGATATAGGTAGTGTTGTCGTCGGTGTGATTTAGATTGACGATGGTAGGATAGATGTAGCCATCGATTATCTCTGTGATGCCACTGACATAGACAGTGGCATAGGCCTTGCGACTATTGCCCACCTGGTGGAAGTCGGCATCGGTGACCAGCGCCTGTGCCTGATCTGTGATGGTCTGTGTGATGCCCAGGCGCGGATGAACACCGATCTTCAGTCCTGTGCCGGGCAGCAGACCGTAGGTGGAGCGGTCGGTCAGTTCGACGAGGAATGTGTTGACACCATTCTCAGCATCGATGTGGCGGTTCACGATGCGGCAGTCAATGTCGTTGTAGGCCACCAACTCACGCTTAAATGACTTTACGCCACGACGTAGGTTGCGACGCACACCACGGCGGGTGGTCTGAACGGACTTCTTGAAGACGTTGTCGTAGACTACTTGTACCTCGCTTTCCATATAACCATCGAAATCGGCCGTCAGGGGATAGTTGACAGTGAATGTTTTTTGCGTCAGCGGAGCCACGAAAGCATCTTCGATGGGGAGGGTGGTGCCATTGATGATCACGTCGGCGGCGTTGATCGACGAGGTGCCAGTGTTGCGGATAGTGACGTTGACGGGAAGTGTGGAACTGCTCAACAGGGCTTCGCGGGAGTAGGTGACGTCGGCCTCAAAGCCATTGGTGAACACCTTCTCGTTCTTCATGATAACGGCACCACCGCTTTGGGGGTCGGACAGTGTGTAAACCACCGCCACATAGTCGTCGTTGAGGAAACCATCGAAGTCGATGAGTTGTAGCGAGTCGGTGGCGGCAGCGACGGTGAGGGGATATGTGACGGCGGGCGTGTCCGACAAATGGACGCGCGAGGCATTGAGAATAGTGCCCATGTTGTCGGTGCTGTAACTGCCCTCGGCTGGGTCGCGGACAACGTTGTTGGCCTCAGTCCAGAGCACGGCAAAGTCCTGGGCATCTTTATTGCTACGGTCGCAGATGATCTTTACGCGGTCGGGGGTGCTATGATCCACACCAAGATCGCATCCGGCGTGGCCGTCACCATGCCCGCTCATGGCAAGGGTCTTCACAAAAACCTCACGCACACTGTCGCAGCGTTCGTAGGCCATGGCAATGACGGCATACTTGCCTACGCGGTTCATGAAGAAACTGTAGGGCGAGATTTGCTCGTCGACGTAAGTCACCTGGTTGCTCTTCAGGGGCTTCGAGGCATAGGTCATGCGGATACTGTCGGTAAGGGCATCGTAGATGCTGGCGCCTACGAGTACGGTGTCGCCACGCATGATGAGGTCGTAGTAGTTAACGGCTTGCTGGGGGGTGATGTCGAAGAGGTGGGTAGGCTCGCTCCATCCCTTATCAGGCTCGTAGGTGCGCAGCATCAACTCTCCGTTGAGGGCGTAACTGTACAAGGAGTCGGGTGGGAGTGTGTCGTTGATGAGTTCCATCTGCCCATGTTCATAGACCAAGGCGGCTTTTCCGTCTTCCTGCATGGTCACCACGGGGCGCTTGTCCAAGTAGCCATCGTCGGGGGTGACAATGGTTTCGTGCCAACTATCGGCACCTTGGCGTATGGCAGCCTTGATTTGCGTGTGACGATTCTGCTCAAGGGTTTTCTGCATCACATTGTCGTCGGTAATTTCGTTGCTGTTTACTGCTGAGCATACTTGCTGATAGGCCACCACTTCTGGTTCGCCGCACTTGGAGCGCATGTGCTGGCCGGCGGCCAGACCAGGCGATGAAACATTGAAATGATGCCCGTCATCTTCCTCAAGGCATCTGATGGCCACATGGTCATCGTTGTAGTCGGAGGGATTACCTATGGCATTGTAGACCACATGTTTCTCGTCTATGAAGTGGGGATTGGCATTGATAGCCACGTCGGTCACCAACGGACGGCCCATGTCGGATGCTTTGGGAACCCTCACAGGGCGGTAGGCATTGGCAACGGTTGACTGGTTTACATCTTTGGGAATCCAGTAGGGGAAGTCCTTGTGGTAGGGATTGTGCCCATTGTTGGGGATGAAGAATTGCTTGCCCCATTTCCAACCCATCTGATAGGACATGTGGCAGAAGAAAGTGCGCAGGTAAATATGGGCTTCTATCAGGGCAAGCAAGTTGAAGCGGGTTCCAGCACCACATTCCTTTGACATGAAAGGAGTGGCATAGCCTGCCTCGGCAGACAGTTTGGCGCCTGCGCGCATATTGATGCCGCAGTCGACTATAGGGTTGCGCTTGGCCTTGATGCCAAACCATGCGCCAGCCCTTGCCGTTGCACCCAAACCGGCGAAGAAGCCGAAGTTGTCAAAACTCATGGCTTTGTCGTTAAACGACATGAGTGCTGCGTCAAGACGGAAATTGGCATCGAAGACAGCACCGAAGTCGAGATCGATGGGCACCAATTTAGTGACTTTCGTCACCGTGCCGATTTTGCCGTCGGTTGGTGGCCCCCAGAACCAGCCGAAGCCGCCCTCAAGATAGCCGGAGAATTCGCTGATTTGGAAGTCGCTGAATTTCGGCAGTTTGGCCTGTATGGCAAACCTCGCGCCGCCGCCAAAGTACCAGCCAATGTGGTTGGCGTTGACCTGGAAGATGCGGTTGGCCTCCTTGGCAGCCCAGTCGTCAAGTTTATCACTGCCACCAGCCAGGGTCATGGATGCGCTCTCAAGAGGCTGGTTTTCTGCTTCATCGTATTTATTTGTCGTCTTGTTCCAGTTGGTGTAGTTCTTCGCAGCGTCGCGGGCGGTTTTCTTCTTGCCTTGGTCTTTATCGGGGTCCACACCATTGTAGACGAGTTGGATATACCATTGGAATAACTGCCTCGTGATGTCGACGGTGCTGCCGGTCTTGATGGTGAATTTATTACTAATCTTGAGATTGAATTCGGGTGCGGTGCCCCAGCCGAAACCGCCGTCTTCGAACGCCCGGGATGCCTTGTCGGCATCATTGGGGGTATTGACGCTCTCCTGGGCATGTCCTTCCACCTCTTTCTCTTGGTCCTCCTGATTGAAATACACATTGCAGAGACGAGGGAAGCCCTCATAGGTAGACGTCGGTGTTTGGAGCGTGAGCGCCACTTCGGTGTTGTAGGGCAGGTCATCGGTCAGGTCGTAGCGGGTGAAGAAATAGTCGCGGGTGAAGTGGGTGAACACCTTGCTGCTCACAATCTCGGTATCGATATTCCTGAGGGTATGTTGGGCGCCGCTCTCCACCTCTCTGGCTGTCATCGAGCAAGTAGGTGCAACGCTTCCCTTTGGACAGGAGAAGGTGACCTCCATCTGGGCAAACTTTTCCGTGGGATTGTTGTTGAACAGTTTGGGATACTCGGTTCCGCCATTTTCCATGAACGAGATGGTCTCGACAGGCAAACGCCCGGAGAGATTGAACTCTTGTTCCTCGCAGAGGGCATAGTCGATGGAATCGCGTGTGACGGCCACATGTTGGTCTTCCATGTGGCGCAGGTATTGGTCGCTGATGGCAATGCCGCTGGCATCGGGCTGTCCAGCCTTCAGCGTGAGTTTCGCCGTACACAGTTCCTCGTCGAGTATGCGCGATTCTGCCATGGCAGCACCCTTGTAGCGGTAGAGTATGGGCAGACAGCCAGGCACGAGAATCTCAATGTAGGCATGATGAGCATAAGTGTGAATAAGGTGTGATTGGCTTGCGGCATCGTAACCCAGATATGACAGCGAGGCATCGTCGATGTAGTGCCCCTTGCTGTCGACGCGGTGAACGTTGATGTTGGCCTTGGTGATGCGCGTGCCGTCCTCGGTAAACAATTGTAGGAACAGTGTGTCGTACTTCTCAAACAGACCGGTACCTAACCAGTTGAAGTTCATCAACTCGCGGTTCTCGTGCTTGGTGAGATTGAACATGGTCTCTAATCGGGGTATCTCCATCTTGTTGTCGATGTCGATGCCTGAGTGCATGAATTCCATGTTCATGCGCATCTTGTCGTAACCTTCGTTAACGTTGCCGGTGAGGAAATAGATGTCGGTAAGGGTGTGGCCCTTGGGCACGTAAAAACTTTGGAAATAGGTGGAGCGCAGTTGCAGTGTGTTGCGCTCTACCTGCAACTGACCGTTGGCATCGGTGTAGGTGGTGACGTACTCCATGCCGTAGGTGTTGCCCGTCGACTGCCGCTTTTGGTCGAGTTGGAAGATGTAGACGTTTTCGTTGTCCCAGTCGTAAACCCAGTAACGGAATACGAAGGGCTTGTCCTTGCTGCCCTTTTTCTTGACGGTGACGGTGATGTGGCCCTCTGAAGAAAAGAGCGGCATGTTGGCAAAGAAATAACTGGTGGTATTGAGCGTCAACTTGTAGGGGTTGCCCTCATCGGTCTTGACGCCATAGTCCACCTCCACTTCATAGATACCGGTTTTTCCACTACCGTCGTTGATACGGAAGGCGAGCAGCGTCTCGTCGCGCATACGCCAGAACAGTTCCTGGTCTTCCAACCCTTTCATGCGCGTGTCTTTCAACATGTCGGTGACGGCCTTCACATCA
>JAEEJK010000032.1 GCA_016281815.1 Prevotella sp.
ACCTAAATGCAACCGGTTAGATACGGAACGGGCTGTCTCACCTTGGAACACAAACGATATTGCCTCCAACTTTTCTTCTACACTAAATTCTTTCTTCATCTTGAACCGTTAAGTTGTGTCCAACTTTCTGGGTTCACTTCAAACCTGTCCCTGCGATTTCTGCAAAAACCTGTCCCTGCGATTTCACGGAACAGCTTCCACTCGAATTTATGAATTAATAGATGTACCCTAAACAAAGCGATAGCGTTTATGGATATGTGATAGTTGGTGATACCATATGTGTCAAATCTGTATTTCCCGCATAATATTTGTAAGTTTTAAGTATATTGGAGTCTATTTCAGGCAATTTGCATTTCTGACCTTTTGCCTCCATCACTTCTTTCGCGATATAAATGTATAAAGTGTCAATTCCTTTCTCTTTAAAGAAGCTGCTCCACGAGTCATCAGATCCGTAATGTTGAGCGAATCCTATGGAAGAACACATAGGGGCAATAGAATTGCCACTAATAATATAACACACATCATCGTTATTTGTGTATTTTTTATGTGCATAAACAGAATAGCCAACCGTATCCTGAGAATTATTTACGAACTCAAGCCGAAACGTACAAACTGCAGGCTCCTGACATGCAATAAATATTATACAAATCAGTAAAAATGAGCAAAGAACTATAATTTTATTCATAACTGATAAATCAACGTGGGTTTTTAATCGGATAATTAATATAATTCCATGACTTATACAAACCATCGAATAAAATCATGGGGACAGTCCCTTGATTCTCCGTCCTCTTCAGATTACGGGAACTTGTATCCAAGTGTGAAAGTCAGCACACGGTTGTGGGCGGAGGAGTTCCCGCCAATGCCTTCATCTTTGTTTTTATGCAGGTCGGTCAGTCCAAAAGAGTATCTGAGGTCTGCCACCACATGCTTGTATTCATAACTCATGCCTATGGGAAGGGAAAGGGAGAATGACTTGATGTCGGCATCTGAAGACACAGCCTTGAATGCCTGTCTTTCAAAATCTATCGTCACATCACCCTTGGTCTTTTTCCCAATGGCAAACTCCGGTTGCAAGCCGGCTTTGAGGGCAAGGCCTTTCCACACATATACATTGGCCAGGACTGGCACGGTGATGCAGTTGAGATGGATTTTCAAATCATCTTTGATGCTGACCTTCACACCGTCGAAATCCGAGTAATGCCCCTTGGTATTGTAGGCGGCTCCCTCTTGTGTATAGAAGGCACCGAGAGAGAGGCCGACAACAGACGTGAATTGGTACTGCCCCTCTGCTCCTATGGTGAAGCCCACTTTGTTCTTGATGTCGCCGAAACCCATGGCTCCAGCCCGAATCAACGTGCTTTCATCGACTGGTTGGGATCCATATATACCATCATAATACATGTTATAATGACCTTCCGGAATAATGACGTATGAGATTGTTGCCCACATATTCCCTGAGAAACTGCTTGCTGTAATACCTGCCTTCGGTGTGATGGAAAACGTCTTCGCTTTCTGTTGGGCATTGGCAGTGAGTGACATCAACACCAATGCAAAGGTCAATACATTTGTCTTCATATAAACCATGAATTATGAACTATGAACTACTTCACGTATTTCCTGCCGTTTTTGATATAAATCCCCTTCTGAGGCGTTCCCTTCAGAAGCCGGCCCAGGAGGTCGTGGATGGGACTGCTGGCAGATGGGAGGGAGACATCTTGAATGTCTGTTATGATGGCAGCGGGACCGAAAGAGCTTTGGTTGGCGACCTGCCTGCCGTCTATCTCACAGGACACAAAGACCGCACCTGGCGTTATACGCCATAAACTGAACATATCCCGTCGCGAACCCACTCCCTCCAACCAATAAGCTGGTTCAGAATGCCTGTTCTTTTCTGATACGTCAATCAGTGTAAAGAGTCGGCGCGGGCGTGTGAAACTATACACCGTCTCTATCTTTTCCACCTTTAACATCATTTCCCCATACGCCACCAGGTTGACCTCCATCACATCGCCCTCCTTGCAGCCGAAATCATAGAGCAGTCGGGCAACAGGCTCCTTCCCTGAGCCCTGGGGGTTGCTGAAACTGAACATCCACACCTTTTTCTCTTCCTCATAAAGGGCACCAATGGAGTATGGGGCAGTGTCAGGCCATTCGCTCATCAATTTTTTACAGTTTTTACCAGCAATCAGCGTGTCTCCGTCTATAAAATACTTACCAATTACATTCTGGGTTTGCTGACGTATGGTTTCATAATACCACACCTTTCCTTCTACGAGGAAAGGCTCATAGTCATCCTGCGCCATGGCTATGAACGGAAGGAATGCAACAAAAAGAAGTATATGATTTCTCATACCTATGAACTTTATATTATGTATTCAGACATAGAAATCATGGGAATGATTGAATTGTCGATTTCATCATTAACTATGAACTATGCACTATGAACTATGAACTATTTCACGTATTTCCTGCCGTTTTGGATATAAACTCCCTTTTGTGGTGTTCCCATCAGGCGACGTCCCTGAAGGTCAAAAAGTTCAGACGAGTTGCTGACAGGACTGAGAGTGTAAGAAATACCATTCATCTGGTCTGTCAAAGGATAGACAGTTCCCTTATAGATTTTTTGGAATTTCTCCACTTCTGATGGTTGCACATAGATTTTTGTCTGTATACCCATGTCATGGAACAATTCATCTGAGACCCAATAGGAATCAATGATTCCCCTGATCAACAGGGAATCCAATTTGCAGCCTGAGAATGCCGAGCCTCCTAAACGGCAAACACTTTCCGGCAGGTCCAGCGTCTTCAAGGCCGAACAATTTTGGAAGGCATTGGAGAACACCCAGGACACACCTTTTGGTATTTGTATTTCGTTCATACTAACACAGTTGAGAAACAATTGATAGTTGATTCTATCCAGATTTGATGACAGAGTAACGTTCTTCAGGGATGTACAGTTCTCGAAAATGGCATCATCTGTCGAAGTGACACTTTCAGGCATCACTACAGAAGTAAGACTGGAACAACCGGAAAATAATCTGACGCCAAGAAAGGTGACGCCCTGAGGTATCGTAACCGACTTCAGATGCAAACAGTTTCCGAACAGCCATCCTGCCAATATCTTAAGCCCGGATGACAGTCTCACCTCTTCCAAGTTTGTGCATCCATAAAAAGCGGAAAAGCCCAAGTCTGTCACATCATCGGGAAGCGAGACCTTTACAAGATGAGGGTTATAGGCAAAAGCCTCTCCCTCTATCCAAGTCACGCCTTCCGGTACTGTGTAGGAAGTGCGGCTGGCTGCGATAGGATAAGCATAAAGTCTCGTCTTCTCCTTGTTGAACAACACACCGTCGACGGCACTTAAAACAGGATTTCCCTCTTCTACCTCTATCTTTTCCAATGCCGTACATCCGACGAACAGATTACGATAGAATCCATATTCCACGTCGAAGCCCATGCTTTTGACTGTCTGTGGAATCATCACCTTGGTCAGGGCCGTATTGTCTCTGAACGCATCTGCATCTATGCTCGTCACGGTATATGTCTGCCCTTCATAAGTCAGTTCCGAAGGGATATGTAGTTCTCCAGCCCAGTCGCTCTTTGCCACCGTGGCTTGATGGAAGGCTTTCCGCAGGGTGTAATTCATGCCTTCGATGGTTGCGTCTTCATATACATCGGCCAGTACCAACGGTTCTCCTTCCATCAGTTCGACCAACCCTTTATACCACCAGCAATCCAGATAGAAAGTGTTTTGTTCCACGTCGTGTATGGTGAACGACACATTGAATTGACAAATGCAGTCCGCAAGTTCATCACCAGTGACGGGAGTCACTTTGACTTGCAAAGAACAAGGCGAATCACTACTGCCTTCATAGATGCTTGACTTCACCTCGAAGTCAGATGTGGCGCAGTTACTTACAAAGTTAAGCACTTGCACCGACAAGATGTTGCCTTCTTTTTCCAGAATGATTGTCGGTGTCGGCTGGGACTCACCACCATAACCTCGTGAATGCGATGTACAGCCGCTGCTCTTTGTATCCGAAACAGGCAAGTCCTCGGCAAGTATGTCGGTGTATGGGTCTTGCCGATATGGTGGAGCATCGGAATCCTCCTTCTCAAAGATGCATTCATCATCCAGATAGCAGGAGAGCAGGGTGTACTCCCTGCCGTCGCCCACCATGCGCATGATGGGTTCATCAAGGCCTTTGGTTCCGCCGATACCCTCCACCCATACCACTTTTTCATTATGCCCGGGGTTGGTGAGTACAAGGCGCTTGCGCAGGATGCCACGGACGAGGATGCTGTCCGAAGACACCACCTTGAAACCATCCGGGAAAAAAGCGCTGACGGTATGGTCGGGCGCGTCATCTCCTGCTGAGAGCGTGAAGTCGTAGACAAGGTCTGCTGTCCGTCCATTGTCATCGCAGGTATACACCTTTCCGTCCTTCTCGTCCCACAACTGTCTGAACACCTGCCCCTCCTTTTCGGAGTTGCTGAGGCACATTCTGAACAGCCGCCGTCCGTCGATGATTGTGTCACCCTCTGTCCGATAAATGGCACTGCCATGGTGCCTTTGGAAACTGATGTCGACGTAGGTGTAGTCGTAGTTCCATACCTTTCCCTTCTGCAGCAGCGGCTGGCCAGTGCCATCTCCTGCCATGGCCGCAGTCATAGCGAAAGTCAAGATCAGTGATGTCATCAATATCCTTTTCATAACCGTTTTTGTTTAGTTTAAAATGATCGTGTCCCTATCTGCCGCATCGCAAGTCATGCACAAGAAATAGAAATTGTTTTTTCATATTATTCTAATATGTTAATTATTCATTATTCACTATATACTTTTTCATTTTCCCTACATCCCACTTCTTTTCGGTTTTGTAGTGTAGTTGATGACCTAGGTCATAAGAGACGAGGTGTCACTTTACATATATTTTTTGTCCATTGACAATGTTCAACCCTTTCTGCAAGGAACGGATTCGTTGACCTTGGAGATTGTAGATATAAGTTTTTACATCTTCCTTTTTGTTTCTTATGGTTTCAATTCCAGTGGTTTGCACTTCGAATTCTCCAACGAATGATTCATTGCTATTCTCCACCGTTGCCGTATAACGACCTTTTGCATAAGTGGAGATGTCAATGTTGAGGCCTACAATATCAACTGTATTGACAGTTTTCTCATAGACGATTTCGTTTGATTCGTTTGTAATGCAAATCACGTAGGTTTCGTCGAGTGGGTCGAGGTGGATGCTTAACTGTTGTTGGCTGTATTCACCATATAGCGACTGCAAATCCGTTGACTCGACTCCCTTTGTCCTTTCTTCCCCTCCCATACTCGGTGCTTTGGGCTTTGTCTTGATGGTATGGGTGAAGTCGAAACGTTGCTTGTTGGCATTCATCTCCTCTGGGGTGGCTCCATCCTCATATTCGTCATTGAAGTAGATGACTTCATCATCAACGGTACATGACATGAGGAAACGCAGAGGGTCTACATACCCAGAATAGACGTTGATTGTCGGGCCATCAATACTTCCTACACCTTCCAGCCAAGATGGACTGTAGATTGGACCTTCTTCTGCCAACCACCAAACATCTCTATAAACACCCTTAAAGCCTTTTAATCCTCCTGTCTGCCTTGGCCCTATCAAATAATAATCATCTTGATTTATCAGCAGGGTGTCATTGGCGCCAACGGAGAAGTCGTACATCAGTATGAATTGCTTGTTTGTCGTGTCGTAAGTGTAAACTTTCTTGTCCTCTTCATACCATGCTCCAACGTAACTCAAAGAGGGAAGTTGTGAACTATAAGCGTCATCTGAAGCATCCAGGTTGCGATACTGCTGACACATCATCTGCTTGCAGGCTTTCCCGTCGATGATGGTGTCACCATCGAAGTAGAAGTACTCGACGTGCTGCACAGGATTGCCTGAGCCATAGAATCCAACCTTCCACACCTTGCCATCTTTTACCATCGTGCGGTAATCATCTAAAACCGGCAGTGCTACTGCAACAGGTCGGATGTTGCGACCGAGATAGCGGTCGTAGTACTGGTAAATGTCTGGATAAGCCTTCCAGAACTGGAAGGAGGTGGCATAGGTATAGCCTACCTGTGTGGAAGACCAATAGATGCCCACCTCGCCATAGTCAATGAAATTGTAATCACAGTGATAGCCGGCAGCAGGCAGGAAGATGCTGTTGCCGTTGGGGCCTGTGAATTTCCCGCCGATGACGCCATTCAAACTTGTCCATAGATAGGTGCAGACGTTGACCAGTTCCTCGCTTTGGGCAGCTGACGGCATCATCCATGGGCTGCCCCATTTTTTATGGGCTACATCATACGTTGAGCCTGCGATGTCGATGCCGAGAAAGTCATAAAAATAGCCATCATTGACATATAGGTAAGTCTCTGGAGAGTAAATCGGTTTTTCGCTTGTCTCCCCCCAGGAGTAGTAACCACCCGATCCCTCTGGGATGTCAGCCCCCACGTTGCAACACGCCCACTTTGTGCCGGAGGGCAGTCCGAGGTCGATGGCATGGGGGTGGTTGTCATCGGGGCAAGACAAGACGTTATCATCCTGTGCCCTTGATGTTGCGAATGTCATAAGCGACATCAATATGATAATCAGTTTTCCCTTCATGGTCTTTGTTATTAAAATAAAATGTATGTTTTTTTGGTTATTATTTGCTATTGATTACCTGTTCCAGCGTGATGTCTGGATTGGTTTCTCCGAAGACATCCTTCTTCAACTTGAGTTTACGATGCTGGACGGCTGAGACAGTGATACAGTAGATGTTGCCGATGGTGCGGTTGCTAATGCCGAGTCGCGTGAGGATGCACAGGCGTATGTCATCTTCCTGCATGTCAGGGTGTTGCTCACGGATATAGGCAAAACGGTCATTGTCGATGGCGTTGAGCGTGCGTTCTATCTCGCTCCATTCATGTGTTTTGAGGGTGATGAGCGAATCGCCTCTTTGGTTCAGTTTCTTCATCACCTCCGTACGTTCAAGGATGAAGTTCTGCAAGAATGCCACCACTTCGTTCGCCTGGTGC
This sequence comes from Prevotella sp., assembly GCA_016281815.1. Taxonomy (GTDB): domain Bacteria; phylum Bacteroidota; class Bacteroidia; order Bacteroidales; family Bacteroidaceae; genus Prevotella. The sequence goes on from JAEEJK010000032.1 coordinate 7,052, forward strand.
AATTGGTTCTTCTGATGTTCTGCCTCCTGCTGGAGTCGATGCTTCTCCTGTTCCTGCATAAACAGTTCGTTTTCCAATTTCGATTGCTCGAATTCCCGCTGATGATGAAGCATGCGGATGCGGTATCGGAGAGCCAATATAACCGCGAGGAGGATGATTACTGCCGCAATGATGACAATCATAAGGGTACGGGCATATAATCGGGAACGGTATTCAAGTTGCTGATTTGCCTTTTCCTGTCTCAGTGTCTCCTGGTAGTATAAATCCTTCTGTTCAAGTGCCTTGTAATAGAAGTCTTCTATTTTTTCGAAGGCTTCCTCAATATCGTCTTCCACCTGTTTGGCATTCATCCGTTGAAGTGCAATTTTGGCAAGACTGCTCTGGACGATGTATGCCAAATGGACATCGTCTCCGGGCTCAATCTGCCGATAGGCCGTTTCTGCCGAATCGAGCATATTGAGACTGAGATAACTGCGAGCGAGAACCTGTAGCGTACCGGGTCGCAAGTGGTCTGTTGCCAAAGATTCTGCATGACGGGCATAGTCGAGAGCCAGACGATAGTCTTCCTTTGCCCATGCGACGTTTGCGAGACTGGTGAGCGTCTGGCACATCAGGTCGGTCATCTGGTTTTTCTCAGCAATAGCGTATGCTTTGTTGATGAACTCAAGTGCTTCATCGAAGGATTCCTCTTTAGTGAAAGCCACTTGTGCGGCGTATGTACCAGCATAGTCGATCAGGATGACATGGTTTCGTTCATCGTCAGGATGCTGTTCATAGATGGCCAGGGCTTTCTTCATCAGCCGCAATGCCTCCTCGGGATTGCTCTGTGACAGTGCTTCCGCCAACCGTTGGTTTGCGATATAACAGGTGTGCCAATCCTCAGACACTTCTGCTAAATGGATGGTTTTCCGTAATAAGGTCTCACCCAAATGGGTGCTGTCGTTGGCCAATGCTGTCTCTGCCTCCGCCAAGCATCTTTTTGCTGTCTGCGAATCGGCTCCCTTCTGTGACTGACTGCACGCAATCATCAGAATGCCTATAATGAATATGTATAAAGACTTCGAATGCATAACCATTGATTCTCAGATGCAAAGTTATGTTTTTTTTTCGATAGTTCTGTCAGTTGCCTATGGAAAATAAGCAAATAAGGATAAATTGTAAACATCTAAAAACCAAAGTATTATAAAAAGCAGAGCATCATCGCCTATGGAAAACTACCCTTCGTTAGGTGTATGAGGTAATCATAGTTACCAACATATCTGAGAAAAAGTATTCCACAAGCCGTCATTTTTTGTTTCATCCAGGAGCGCGGACGTCCCCGTCCGCATCAATAGCGGGTGGGGACGCCCGCGCTCCCTACATTTTCCTCATTTTTGGCTTTCGGACGCGATACATCGCGTCCCTACAAGTCGCACCGCCATTCCGTGATGTTGCGGTCCTTGGAGGAGAAGGCGATGCCCACCTTGGTGATGGGGCGCCCATCGGCGGCATACGGTGTGCCCATCGGCGGCATACGGTGTGCCCGTCGGTGGCATACTTGTCGGCATAGCCCCGCTCATTGCCAAATTGTTCTTAATTCTGATTCCTTGTGATTCCTTTTGATTCCCATAAAAAATCAGGGGCACGGCGTTCAACCGTGTCCCTGATATCTTACTTGATACTTGTTCGATTCGTCACGAATCCCCTGGTGTCAATTTATAAAAACCAAACTTTTTTAATAGAAATGAGGGTTTCTACCCTTTCTTTTAAGATTGTGGCCGCTGTTCTTGATAGATGACCACATATATATAGAATTCTTGGAAATCCATTAAAACAGTTGCAAATTTATCTATTTATTGCTATAGTATCCTTCCTAATTGTATTTCATATATCTTGGTTTGTTCTGCCAATACATTCAGGTGGTATTTGGATACAAACCGGAAGTGTGGAGGTGAAAAATGCCATCTGCCTACCAAATAATTGCCATATGTGTTTCCACAATCATCTTTTTTGATTATTTTTGTTAGGTCAACTACAAAAATAATGATGAAATTTCGCTATCTGACCCTTTTTCTGGTCCTTGTACCCCTGCTCACGTGCTCTGCCTCCAATTACGTCTTTCAGACATTGAATGTGAAGAACGGCCTGGCAGACAATTTCGTGAGGGATGTCGTTCGTGACAGTCACGGATACATTTGGGTGTCCACCATCAACGGCATCAGTCGCTATGACGGCTATCGTTTCAGCAACTACTTACCTCTGGAGTCAGGAGGGCGTTCCAACGATGTGTCTTCCATCAGGGAGACAGGCGACTCTGTCCTGTGGATGACCTGTTTGGGTGAGTTCTTCACCTACGACCGCAAGACAGCGAACTGGCAGAAAGACGGTCAGGACAGACTGAAGCGGCTCGGTGTGAAGGGAACGGCGAAATTGCTGTATGTGGATGACAGGCACAACCTTTGGGTGTCTACCGACTACGGACTTTTCAATTATGATTACTCCCAACACAAACTTCTTCAGATCGACAACTACAGCAAGTCGCCCATCTCACACATCATAGAGAAGAATGGCACAACTGTCGTTGTCACTTCCGATTACAAAATTTATGAGGTGGCTCAGAAAGAGAGACGGCTCATACCCATTGCCCAGGTTCCAAAGGGCACATACAACAGGGAAAGCCGTGTGTTTCTTGACAACAACATGAACCTGTGGGTGTATCAGGCCCACTCGCTTCCTGGTTCGGAATGGCTCCTCTCGCTCAAGACACGTCAGTGGCAACAACTGCCCGAACTGAAGCAGTTGGGCAATGTCCTGATCAACGTCATCCATGAGGACAACGATGGCAACCTCTGGGTGGGAACGACCAATGAGGGCATCTTTATTTTCTCTTTGCAGGACGGTGTATGGAGCAACATGAAAAACGTGAACGTTTTCCTGCCGAGGAGCAGCCATATCACGTGCCTGTATCTTGATGCCAACAACACCATGTGGGTGGGGTCTTCCAAACTTGGCGTTGCCATGACCGACTTAAACTCTCCCACCTTCAATGTCGTGTCCACAGGCGAATACGAGGATGTAAGTTCATTGGTGGAAGACCACCAAGGCAATCTCTGGGTAGGTTTCGACGGAGATGGCGTGATGATGAAGACGAGGACCGGGACGGTGAGGCATTTCTCCGTTCTTCAGAAACAGTTGCCCTCAAACATCATCACCTCTTTGGCTGTCTTGGACAATGGAACGCTCATGGTGGGCACTTATGGCAACGGAATCGCCATGTTTGACGGCTCACGGTTTTCTCCAGTTCACAACTCCTGTTCTGATTTGGATTATGTCAAGGCGATGGCCCCCGACACCAAGGGCAACCTGTGGGTGGCGACAGTGGATAAAGGTGTGGCCAAGGTGACTCCTGAAGGAAAAATCCTCAAATATACTTCAGACAACTCATCAATCGCCTCTGATGGCATCTTGTGTCTCGCCAGCGACTCCTTGCACAATATTATCTATATCGGAACCTCGATGGGTGTCTCCGCTTTCGACTGCACCAAGGAACAGTTTATCCAAAACAAGCAACTCGACCAACTGAAAGGATTGTATATCACCTCATTGATCATGTGCGAGCACCGTTTGTGGGTGGGAAGCAGAAACGGGGTGTGGATACTTCATCCCAATGATGATGCGGTCACCCATCTCACCACCGAAGATGGCTTGTCGCACAATGTCATCAGGGCTTTGGCAAGGAGTGGCGACAACGTATGGGCGAGTACAGACAATGGTCTGACCTGCATCTCCACACAAAACACGGACAGACAAACCAACTCCTATCATTGCTATCCATTTTTTGATTACGATGGTCTGCACAATGTCATTTTCTCCAACAATGCGGCTTTGACCACCACCGACGGTATGGCACTTCTTGGAAATTTCTCAGGCTACGTGCGCATTATGCCGGAAAATGTCGCTATTTGTAATCCCAAACTTCAGTTGCGCTTTACCGACTATTGGGTCAATGGAGAACTGGCACCTTTTACCGACTTCACCATCCACCACAATGACCGGCTGTGGGTAGCCGTCTCAGCCATGGTACCTGCCATCAGCCACAAAATCAAATATCTCTACCGTTTCAAGGGCGAGAAGGAATGGTTGTCGGCCCCCAACAATATGTTCTATTTCACATCTCTGAAATCTGGCAGCCATGTGCTTCAAGTGAAGGCCATACTTCCTGGTATAATGGAGAGTGAGATTGCAGAACTGCCCATCCGGGTGAAACCGCCCATCGCGCTGTCGAAACCGGCTATCCTTCTCTATCTGCTGTTGTTTGCCGCTATCCTATACTATCTTATCAGGGCGATGCGCAGGAGACAGCAACGGGAGTTATCCATGAAACAGATGGAGGTCAACTTGAAGAAATATGAGATGGAAGAGGAGAAAATCCGCTTTTTCACCAATGTGGGTCACGACCTCAAGACACCTCTTACCCTGGTGATGGCTCCTCTGGAGAAGATACGCAAACTCAATCTGCCGGCGTCCATACGCACAGAAGTGGAAGTGGCATGGCGCAACTCGAGACAACTTTATGACCTCGTCCTGCAGGTGCTCGACTTCCGGCGCCTGGATGTGGGGAGGGAGAAACTCAATCTCAAGCATGGCGACATTGTCAGTTTTGTGAGGCAGACGGTGCAAGGTTTTGACTATTACGCCATGGGCAAGCAGATACAGATGCATCTGCAACTGCCGCAAGAAACCATAGAGATCAACTTCGATGAGGAAAAGTTACGCCGTATCATCACCAACCTGCTGTCCAATGCCTTCAAATACAACACCGACAGTGGCAGCGTGACGGTCACGCTCGATGTCACACAGAAGGAGCAACAGCAGACGATGGCCATCGTCGTGGCAGACATAGGTATTGGCATCAAGGACAAACGGCATGTTTTCGACCGCTTCGTGCAGGAATCACACGGACAGGAGCAGGAAGGCAGCGGATTGGGGCTGCATATTGTGAAGCAATATGTCAAGATGATGGGCGGCAGCATCGATGTCGCCGACAACAAGCCCAAAGGTACCGTCTTCACAGTGTCGCTGCCGGTGATGGAGGCAGTTGCGGATGTGGAAGAACAGGAGGCATCAGAAGATGTCGCTGCAGTTGATGAGACCGAAGTGGCCAGCGGACAACCCACCCTCCTGGTGGTAGAGGACAACACAGATGCCCGACTCTTCCTCCAGCGCAGCCTTGAGGACGAATATCACGTGCTCGTTGCGGCCAATGGAAAGGAGGCATTGCAAGTCTTGTCGAAGGAAGACGACATAAGCATCGTGTTGAGTGATGTCATGATGCCCGTGATGGACGGTATGGCTCTCTTCCGGCAACTCAAGGGCAACATCAAGTATTCGCACATCCCAGTCATCTTCCTTACGGCGAAGAGCGGGGAGGAAAACATCATAGAAGGACTGAAGGAGGGTGTGGCTGATTATATCACCAAGCCTTTCAGTCTGGAGGTACTCAAGTTGCGTATCCGAAAGATTCTTGAATGGAGCCAGCAGACACATACCAAGGTGGCTGAAGGAGTGGAAATCAAACCCAGTGAGATTACGGTGAGTTCACTCGATGAGGAACTCATCAGCAAGGTCATCGCCAACATCGAGGAGAATATCAGCGACACCAACTACTCTGTCGTTCATCTCAGCAATGCTGTGGGGATGACCCGTGGCCATCTCTACAAAAAACTGATGGCCATCACGGGAAAATCTCCGCTGGAGTTTATACGTATCATCAAACTGAAACGTGGCAAGAGCCTGCTCGACCAGGGCAGGACCAATATCTCAGAGGTTGCCGATAAAGTGGGACTGTCTCCCAAGCAGTTTGCCCATTATTTCAAATTGATGTATGGCGACACCCCATCGGAATATCTGAGGAAAAATAGAACGGCTTAAAAATTCTCCAACTTCCTGCCTCGTTTCCGTCACTTCACCACTGAGGTGAGAGGGTTGCGGGTGCCCTTCATGGAGGTGACAAAAGCCTTGGCATTGCCGAAGTTGAGGGTGATGTCGATGCGCACAGGTACGTGGTTTTTGTCATCGGTGACGAAGAAGGTAGCGTATTCACGGTATTTGTTTTTCCGTTTGCTCCACTCCATGTAGGTCAGTTTCAGACAGTTATAAGTCACCCCATTGTCACCTTTCACCTTATCACGGCCATTGAAAAGAAGGATGGCATCGGTGACACCGTCGCCGTCGGCTACAGGAAATTTGATGGTGTGTCCTTTCTTCCAGCCTGTGGGGTCGAAATTGCGTGCACGGGTGAAGATGTTGAGCATGTCGTAGACACATTGGTCCATGGTCTTCTCGCTGTTGGCGTGTGTCTTGTCGTTTCTCAGGCGGTGCATCTTCAACTTGCATTTGCCTGCTGGGTAGTCATACCACACCTCGTCGACCGTATAGCGGTCGCCCTCCACTGCTCCTTTGCGGAAATACAGTGGCGAGAGGGTGGGGGTGACATAGCCCTGGAGGGTGTCGCGCATGACGAAGAACTTATCGAGTTTGCCGTTGCCCCGGGTGATGAGGCTGCTACGGAACGCCTGCTGGCCTTTGTATTTGGAAGAAACGGTGGAGAGCGAGGCATAGCCCACCTTCACCCATACAAACTTCCAGTTGAAGTAGAGGTTGTAAGACAGGAACTCGCCCGAGGAGAATGCTGTGTTCTCCAGTGGGCACTGGGCTTTGAGCGTCATAGGAACGAACGCCGCAAGCAAGAGGATGAGAAGGGCAGTCTTTCGCATGATGTCAATGATTTTTTGGAATATAGATGATGCCCAATCGTTGGGCTCTCTCCATGTTCTGATTTTTGATTTTCTTTTCCTTTTCAGGTTTCTGTTTGGTAATCTCTGAAGGTTTGAGGCGGTCGGTGGTAATGGTGGGAGTCCACGTCTTCTCCAGAGGCCATTTCGCCTTGCACTCGAGTTTCTCTGGGTAATACCACATGGTCTCTGCCTGCAGGTCTGTGGCAAATTTTCCTGTGTCCCACACACCATTGCCATTGCGGTCGGCAAAGGTGCGCAGATAGTATTCCCCGGTCTTCACATAGTTGAATGTGAGGTCCCCGGTGTTGGAGATGGCCTGTCGCACCACACGCTCGGATTTGTCGAGCAACTGTCCCACGTATGGAACATCCTCGCTTTTGTTCACATGGAAGACGATGGTGGTGAATTCATCCTCTTTCTTCACGTTGATGGCTTTTTTCTCGGCTTTGGATACATTGCCGTAGATGTCGGTGAAGGCAGCGGAGTCGAGTTCGAGGTTGTAACTGGTGCCTTGTGTCCAAAGGTTGCCTGTACTGTCAGGTCTGAGGACAAAGAAACGTCGGGCGGCAGGCAGGATGGAGTCGGCCATGATGGTACGCTCTGCCAATATATAAGGCTTGTTGATGACGATGCTGTCGACCTTGGTTGTCAGGTGTATGCGCGAGGTGTCTGCGCTGAGGATGGGTGTGGGCGACTCGAAGTAGAAATAGGAGTCGGGCATCATATCGCCTACAAGTTGTGTCTTGATGGGAAGGGGTTCAACAGGCATCTCCGTCTCATAATTCTTGCCTTTCTTCTTGTTCTTCTCTTGCTCTTTCTCCCATTTCTCACGCTCTTTCTGCAGTTCCTTCATACGGCGCTCATAGGATACCTTGGGGACGAGTTCAAGGGTGTCGGTATTTTCATTCAACATGCCCAGGGTGTCGGTCATCATGTAGGTCATCTCCATGCGCAGGGTATCCTGGTTGATGAGCAAAGAGTCTCGCAGCCAATAGGTTAGGGTGTCTCTCCGCTCAGAAGACTCAAGGATGAACGCATCATCGCTGTTGAAGTTGAGTCCACGAATCTTTGGCAGGATGGAGTCGCCGTAGGAGAAATAGAAGGTGATTCGCTCTGGGTTGGTGCGGTCCGACTTACTGAGGAATCGGTCGGTCTGCTCCTCTGTGAATGCCCTCAGCACGATGTTGTCGGGCAGGAAATGTGTATAGCCCACCCGGTCGATGCTCTTGATGTGGAGGGTATCGCTCCAGATGGTATCCTGACGGACATCGGGCATGGACGACGGTATGATGATGTCGTGGTTGAACGCCAGTTTCTCACTCTTTTGGGAGAACATGAAGTTGGCATCAGCATCCTGAAGGGCATAGATGCGGTATTCGCTGGGTGCCACGCCCTTGATGACGAATCGTCCTCGGCTGTCGGTGCGGGCGAAGCGCTGCATCGGCTGTGTGGTGAAAGCGCTGTCCTCCAGGTTGGAATAGAGTCCCACGAGAATACCCTTGATAGGTTCCATATTCTCAGCCTCCACCACATTTCCAGCCACCTCCAGGGTGTCGATGCGGTCACCGGTGGAGAAACTGTAGGTATAGTTGCCCAGCGGGTTGCCTTCGTTGTTGTCGGAGATGGCATCAGAGAAGTCGATGGTATAGGTGGTGTTCGGTATCAGGGTATCCTTGAGATTGACGATGATGCGGTTGCCACCGCTCTTGATGTCGGGTGCTTCCAACTGTGGTGGTGAGATGACTACTTTCTCAGTAGGGTTGTCGAGTTTGATATACTCGTCGAAAATGATGGTGACACGGCTGGTGTTGATGTTGGTGGACTGGTCTGCCGGCATGGTGGCGATGACGTGCGGAGGAGTCTCATCATACCATCCGCCGTCGGGCTGTCCCATTTTGGCACAGCCGGCAAGCGCCATGGTGGCAGCAAGCAACAGCAGCAAGTGGTTCCGTCTCATTCTCATTGGTTGAGTTGAAGCAGTTCGTTGATGATGGTTCGGTTGTTGGAAAGTCTCGGCACTTTATGCTGACCACCGAGTTTGCCTTTTGTCTTCAGCCAGAGGTTGAACAGGTCATGGTTGGCCTTCACCACCTCAAGATGCTGGAGGGTGATGTCCTTATAGCGCTTGGCCTCATAGTCGCTGTTGATTTCCTGCAGTTTCAGGTCGAGGAAATCGGCAAACTGCTGGATGTTGTCGGGTTCCTTTGCAAATTCGATGAGCCACTGATGCCGGCATTTGGCCCTTCCGTCCATGAAGACGGGTGCGGCAGTGTATTCGAGCACTTCGGCACCTGTTTTTTTGCAGGCATACTCCAGTCCCTTCTCAGCGTTGTCGATGATGAGTTCTTCTCCGAAAGCATTGATGAAGTGTTTGGTGCGCCCTGTGATGAGGAATTTATAAGGGTTTTTCGACGTGAACATGACGGTGTCGCCGATGACGTATCTCCACAGACCGGAGGAGGTGGAGATGACCATGGCATAGTTCTTGCCTGTTTCCACACCTGAGAGAGGCACCACAGTGGGGTGTTCCTTGCCGTATTCCTCCATGGGGATGAACTCATAGAAGATGTCGTAGTCGAGCATGAGGAGCAGTGCAGGGTCGGCGGGGTCGTCCTGCTGACCGAAGAAGCCCTCGCTGGCATTGTAGGTCTCCATATAGTGCATGTTAGGAGAACTGATGATCTCTTCGTATTGCTGGCGGTAGGGTGTGAACGCCACGCCGCCGTGGAAGAACACCTCCAGGTTGGGCCACACCTCGCTGAGGTCCTTCTTTCCGGTGAGATCAAGCACGCGGGTAAGCACGGAGAGCATCCATGAGGGTACTCCAGAGATATTGGTCACGTTTTTGTGCATCGTCTCGCGTGCGATGCGGTCGCGCTTCACCTCGAAGTCGGAGAGAAGGGCGGTTTTTTTCTTGGGAACCCTGGCCAGATTGGCCAGTGGGTTGATATTCTCTATGAGGATGGCGCTCAAGTCACCCACCAAACTGTCGCTTGCGTTGTAGTTGGGTTGGTGGCTACCCCCGAGGATGAGCGACTTGCCGTCAAACATGCGGCTCTTGGGATTGTTGCGAAGATACATCGCTATGGTGTCGAAACTGCCGGCGTAATGGATATGTTCCAGAGCGTCCTGGCTGACAGGGATGAACTTGCTCTTGTCGCTGGTGGTTCCAGAAGACTTGGCAAACCATCTCACACGTCCGGGCCACAGGATGTCGGTTTCTCCATGCCGCATGCGGTCGATGTCGAGTTTGAGTTGTTCGTAGGTGTTCAGGGGAGTGTTGGCTACGAAGTCCTCATAGCCATGAGTAGAGCCGAAAAGGTGGCGCACCCCATATTCCGTATCCTTCGCTTTCTGCAAAAGCCGTGTCAGCACCTCCTGCTGCAAGATGGCAGCCTGGGGGGTGTAGAGCCGTTCGAGTTTGTGCTGACGGTTTTTGAAGATATGTCCTACTATCTTGGTGATGCTCATGCTGATACTATTGTTGGTTGGCCTCTTCAGCAAAGGCGGCTTCCTCTGCCGCAGCAATAATGTCCTCCCGGGACTCTATGGCAGGTGTGGCGGTGATGTCGCTCAAATCAAATTCATCGATTGGCTCTTCACTGCCGTTACTGGTCTGCTCTTTTGGAAACTTGTTGGCCTTTTGCTGTTTTGAAGATGATTTGTGTCGGTCGGGTGATGTATTCTTCTCATCGGGGTGGGTGAGGAGGAAATCATCAGCGGGTTCGGTCTCGGGTACGTTCTGCACCGGCATCTCCTCCATCTTCGTGCGGTTGGTCTTTGCTGCGAAGACGGCATCAATGAACTGCGGTTCGCGGCGGAGGCGCTCCAAAGTGATCTTGGAAGCCTGCTGCTGGCTCTCCTTCTTGGTGTAGCCACGGCCTGTGCCACCCTCGATGCCCTCAATGAACACTTGATAGACGAACAGCGGGCTGCCGCTCTCGTCTTTTTTCTCCTCTACCACCTTAAAATCGACATTTACCCGATTTTTCTGACTCCACTCTATCAACTTGCTTTTGAAATTCACTTCCTTGTAAGCCACTTTGTCGATGTTGATGAAATGGCCCAGGATGCGTTCCTCGACAAATCGCATGCATGCTTTGTAGCCTTTGTCGAGATAGATGGCTCCAACAAGGGCTTCAAAGGCATTGCCGCCGAGGTAACTGTTGTGTGAGGAGGTGTGTCCGGATGAGAGAATCAGGTCGGTGATGCCGAGTTCGCGGGCAAGTTTGTTGAGTGTCTCACGCTGCACGATTTTGCTTCGTGTATTGGTGAGGAACCCCTCGCGTTTGCCGTCGAAGTGTATATATACGATATGTCCCACGACGGCACCCAAAATGGCATCGCCGAGGAACTCCAGGCGTTCGTTGTTGACAGGCTTCCCTTTCTCGCGCCGCATGATGCTCTTGTGCATCAGTGCCTGCTTGTAGTATTGGATGTTGTTGGGAAAGAAGCCCAGAATCTTGTATAAAGACAGATAAAGCTCCTTCTCCTTACGGAAAGGGAGCCTTATCCTGTCAATGATATTATTCAGCATATTTCTTGAATACTACACAGGCATTGTGGCCGCCGAAGCCAAACGTGTTGCTCAGGGCAGCCCTGACAGTGCGCTGCTGTGCCTTGTTGAAGGTGAAGTTGAGATTGTAGTCAATCTCCTCGTCCTTGTCGTCCTCGTCGTGGTTGATTGTCGGAGGTACGATGTCGTTCTTCACTGCGAGCAGGGTCACCATGGCTTCCACGGCACCGGCAGCACCCAGCAGGTGACCGGTCATCGACTTGGTGCTGCTGATGTTGAGTTTGTAGGCGACATCGCCAAACACTTCCTTGATGGCCTTGGCTTCGGAGATGTCACCCACATGGGTTGATGTGCCGTGTACATTGATGTAATCGATGTCTTCAGGTTGGAGACCGGCATCGGCCAGTGCATTTTCCATCACCAGGCGGGCACCCAGCCCTTCGGGGTGGGAAGCGGTGATGTGATAGGCATCGGCACTCATGCCCTCGCCCACCATTTCAGCGTAGATTTTGGCGCCACGGGCCTTGGCATGCTCCAATTCCTCGAGAATCAGGCAACCGGCTCCCTCGGCCATCACGAAACCGTCGCGGCTCTTGCTGAAGGGGCGTGAGGCGCGTTGCGGGTCGTCGTTGCGGGTGGAGAGGGCCTTCATGGCGTTGAATCCTCCGACACCGCATGCACAGATGGCAGACTCGGCACCTCCTGCCAATATGGCGTTGGCCTTGCCCAGACGGATCAGGTTGAAGGCGTCGGCCAGGGCATTGCTTGATGAGGCACAGGCTGATGTAGTGGTATAGTTGGGTCCATGAAAACCGTAATGGATAGAAATCTGTCCGGAAGCGATGTCGGCAATCATCTTCGGGATGAAGAAGGGATTGAACTTCGGACCATCCTCCTTATGCAGGGCATAATACCCCACTTCGTTCTCAAAGGTGCTGATGCCGCCGATGCCCACTCCAAAGATGACCCCGATGCGATTTTTGTCGACTTGCTCCAGGTCCATGCCGCTGTCGGTCACAGCCTGTATGGCAGATACCATGGCCAACTGTGTGTAGCGGTCCATCTTGCGGGCATCCTTGCCAAGCAATTCCATTATATTGAGGTCTTTCACCTCACAGGCAAAATGTGTCTTGAATTTTGATGAGTCAAAATTCTTGATTTCAGCAGCACCGCTCACACCCGCCAACAAATTTTTCCATGTGTCTTCCACATTGTTGCCTAAAGGTGTGACGGCACCGAGGCCTGTCACTACTACTCTTTTCAGTTCCATCTCAAAAATCTAATGATGATGTAAAAGAATTTATGGCTTATAGCCACGGTCCACTCAATGGTATTTCCGAGGTCTATAAACCATAAATCATTAAATGAAGGCGTGAATCCTCGTTCTATTTCTTGTTACCTTAATATGCTTATTGGCTGATTAAAGGCTCTCGCTCTTCTTGTGATCCTCGATATACTGCACAGCGTCTGCCACAGTGGCGATTTTCTCTGCTTGATCATCGGGGATGGAGACATTGAAAACGCGCTCAAACTCCATAATGAGTTCTACAGTGTCGAGAGAGTCAGCACCCAGATCACTCTGGAACTTTGACTCCAACTTGATATCGTCTTCACTTACACAAAGTTTCTCAACTATGATGTCTCTTACTTGTTTTTCGATTTCTGACATAATAACTAATTTAAAATGTTTATAAAAATATTCTATTTTTGAAATCCGGGTGCAAAGGAACGAATTTTTATTCAAGTGTGCAAATATTTTATTAAAAAAAGCTTTTCACCTTGCACAAAACACCCTTATGTGTGCATAAAAATGGGCGTGTTGTTAAAAAATCAGGCGAATAATTTGCGTCATATATCATTAATTGCTATATTTGCATGTAGTAAAATCCATCCGTATGACAAACACAGAAAGTTATTATCAGGTATTCAACAAAGCGATCAACGACTATCATGTCACCGACCACGTAGACACACCCATCAATAATCCTTATAGCAGGGAAACGTTGGAAAACCGACTTTATCTGAAATGCTGGATAGATACCGTGCAGTGGCATCTTGAGGACCTGATCCGTGACCCTCATATCAACCCTATTGAAGCCTTGTCGCTGAAGCGTCGCATCGACCGCAGCAATCAAGACCGCACAGACCTTGTGGAGCAGATAGACTCCTATTTCCTGCATCTGTACAGTGATGTCAATGTGCTGCCCGATGCCCGGATCAATACAGAGAGTCCGGCATGGGCCATCGATCGGCTCTCTATCCTCGCTCTGAAGATATATCACATGGCTGAGCAGGTGGAGCGAAAAGATGCCGATGAGGCACATATTGGTAGATGTAAGGCAAAGTTGGCCGTGCTGGAAGAGCAGCAGCGTGACCTTACCACCGCCATCGACCAATTGCTTGAGGATATTGCCGCTGGCAGGAAATACATGAAGACCTATCGGCAGATGAAGATGTACAACGACCCGTCCACCAACCCCGTGCTCTATAAGAACAAATGAGCCGATGACCTCTTAGTTGGAGAACAGACATGAAAACGGAGCATATTCTCATCATACGCTTCTCATCTCTTGGCGACATCGCCATGCTTGTGCCTGTGGTGCATTCACTGGCGCAGCAGTATCCGCATCTGCGCATCACCGTGCTCAGCCGCAGCAATGCCAGAGCCCTTTTTGACAAACTGGCTCCCAACGTGGGGTTCATGGATGCCGAAATCGACAAGGCGCACAAAGGACTGCCTGGGCTCAATGCTCTATACAGAAGGCTGAAAGCCAAGCATTTCACCGCCATCGCCGACATGCATGACGTGCTCCGCTCCAAGTATCTGAGAATGCGCTTCCATATTGATCGCTTCAAGACCGCCCATATCGACAAGCACAAGGCAGGCAAGCGCCATCTGACCGCCAAGAGCAACAAGAAGATGGTGCAGCAGCCCACCTCGTTTCAGAATTATGCTGATGTGCTGGCCAAACTTGGCTATCCTATCCACCTGGAATTTTTGTCGGTTTTTCCCAACAAGGGCAATCTCCGTGTGCTTTCAAAGAAGGAATTCACGGAAAAAAAGAATTTTCAGCAGTGGATAGGCATCGCCCCTTTCGCAGCCCATCCCGGGAAAATCTATCCTCCGGCAAAGATGGAAAAAGTGATCGACCTGCTCAGCAGCAGGCATCCGAGTGCGAGAATCATCCTTTTTGGAGCCGGAGAACAGGAACGGCGATACTTTTCTGAATGGTGCACGCGTTTCTCACGTTGTGTGAAGGCAGCCGATATCGCCAATGGTCTCAGCCAAGAACTGATTCTCATGAGCCACCTGGATGTGATGGTGTCGATGGACAGTGCCAACAGCCACCTGGCTTCATTGGTCAACATCCCCGTGGTGAGCATTTGGGGTGCTACCCATCCCTATGCGGGCTTCATGGGCTGGCGTCAGACCGAGGAGACAGCGGTGCAACTCAACATACCCTGTCGCCCCTGCAGCGTATTCGGCGACAAACCGTGCTACAGGGGCGACATGGCATGCATGAACGGCATTATGCCGGAAAAAGTGGTCGAGACAGTCGAATTAGTTCTTGACGGACGCATCAAGAGATAACCTACCCTTTAGAATCATCTTTATTTATTCACCTATTTATATTTATAGAAGATATGAAAAAATATGTTTGCGACACCTGTGGGTATGTTTATGACCCCGAAGTAGGAGACCCCGACAGTGGCATCGAACCAGGAACAGCATTTGAGGATATCCCTGAAGACTGGGTATGCCCCATTTGCGGAGTTGGCAAGGACGATTTCAGTGTTGAGGAAGACTGACTAAAACGGCTTGGCATCTACACACCGCATGTTGGTGGCGAGTTGTGCAGTACTGCTTGCTCCCACGATGACGGATGTGATGCCAGGTTGGGCAAGAATCCAGGCGAGGGCCATCTCAGCGAGGCTCTCGCCTCTTTTTTGTGCCTGATTGTTGAGTTCATGCAACTGGCTCAGCAGTTGGGGAGTGAGAACATCACTTTGAAGCGAACTGCCGCGAGACATTCGCGAGTCGGCCGGTATGCCGTTGAGGTATCGATCGGTGAGCAGTCCCTGTGCCAGCGGTGAGAATGAGATGAAGCCGATGCCATGTTCCCGGCAGTAGTCGATGACCCCGTTTTTCTGGGGTTCACGGTCAAGCAAGTTGAGTTTGTCCTGGAAGATAAGCAGTGGCACGTCGCGCTCACGCAGGTAGTTGTCTGCAAATTTCAGAGCCTCGAGCGGCCATCGGGATATGCCTACATAGAGGGCTTTGCCCATTCTGACGATGTCGACCAGAGCCTGCAGCGTCTCTTCCAATGGTGTATTGGGGTCGTAGCGATGGCTGTAGAAGAGGTCAACATAGTCAAGGTGCATGCGTCGCAGACTTTGGTCAAGACTGGCCATGAGATATTTGCGCGACCCCCAGTTGCCATAAGGTCCTTCCCACATGTCGTAGCCAGCCTTGCTGCTGATGAACAGTTCGTCACGGTAGGGCGCGAAGTCCTCCTTCATCAGACGGCCCATTGTCTCCTCCGCGGTGCCGTAGGGAGGTCCGTAGTTGTTGGCGAGGTCGAAGTGGGTGATGCCGTGGTCGAAGGCATAATGGGTGATGTCTCGGCTGCGCTGATAAGGGTCAGCATCTCCGAAGTTGTGCCAGAATCCCAGGGAAATCTGAGGAAGCAGCACCCCACTGCGTCCGCAGCGGCGATAAAAACTCTCTGCCTGTGAATAACGCTCGGCAGCAGCGATGTAGGATTGTTTTGTATTCATAGGGTGTAGGTTTTTTTCTTTTCTAGATGGTCTAGATTTTCTAGATTTTCTAGATATTCTAGAGGCTAGGATTATCTTTTTTGATTAGTTGAAGGAGTTTCTCCACGGCCTCTGATTCGGGGATGTTGCGCTCCACACATTCTTTTTGGCGGTAGAGGGAGATACGGCCAGGACCGGCGCCCACATAACCATAGTCGGCGTCAGCCATTTCCCCGGGACCGTTGACGATACATCCCATGATGCCGATTTTCAGTCCTTTGAGATGGGCTGTGGCAGCCTTGATGCTGGCAATGGTTGATTGCAGGTCGTAGAGCGTGCGCCCGCAGCCCGGACAGGAGATATACTCGGTCTTGGTGGTGCGCAGGCGGGCCGCCTGCAGGATGCCGAAAGCGGTGTTGGCGATATCTGCCAGCGGAATGTCACCGTTGTTCATCAGCCAGATGCCGTCGGTGAGGCCATCCATCATCAGTGCTCCCATGTCAGCGGCAGCCTCTATTTGCAGGTCGCCTTTCTCTTGTTCGCTGTGGGCATAGGCCTGGCACATCACCACGGGATTGGTCACGCCGGCCCTCATCATCTCATGGACAAGGGCGCGCTGCTCACCCAACCGGTTGGGATGCCGGCTCACAACCACCACCACCACCTCCGGATGTGCCTTCAGACAAGCGAGGTAATCATCGGGGTTGACGCCATATTCCAGGACGAGGAATTTCATCGGGGCATTGACGGCGCCGATCAGTGGCATGGCTGCATGGGGGAAGATGGGGTAGGTGCAGGGGCTTCCGTCATAAACGCCGAAGTCGACGATATAGCGCTGACTTTTTGGGGATTCTTTTTCTGTGATAGGTAGTTGGTTGCCCGTATAGATAAAGTCTGGGCGCAAATCTTCTTCGAACACCTCGTCGCCCTTACCCGAAACGATGACTACGGGTACCTGCCTTCCGCCGATATTCTCCACATCGATGGTATGGCGGCGCTCAGGGTGCAGGTAGTCGAACTCCCCGTAAGCCTGACCAGGAATCATGGGGTGACTGGCGCGCTGGGTGATATAGTCCACCAGATGTCGGGCGACAGGAATCTCATGCTCAGGGGCTTCGCTCAGAGACACGCGGACGGTGTCGCCGATGCCGTCAGCCAGCAGAGCACCGATGCCCACCGCACTCTTGATGCGGCCGTCTTCACCCTCTCCGGCCTCGGTGACACCCAGATGCAAGGGATAGCACATCCCCTCGCGCTCCATCTCGGCAACCAGCAGGCGGACGGACTGCACCATCACCACGGTATTGGAAGCCTTGATGGAAATGACCACATCGCCGAACTGCTCTCGCTGGCAGATGCGCAGAAATTCCATGCAACTCTCCACGATGCCCGCCGGAGTATCTCCGTAGCGCGACATGATGCGGTCAGAGAGTGAGCCATGGTTGACCCCGATGCGGATGGCGGTGTGGTGCTCACGGCAGATGCGGAGCAGCGGCAGCAGACGCTCTTCGATTTTCTGCAGTTCCTGGGCATACTCCTCATCGGTATATTCCAGATGCTTGAAAGTGCGGCCTGGGTCGACGTAGTTGCCGGGATTGATGCGCACTTTCTCGCACCATTGAGCCGCCACCTCAGCCACACGGGCATTGAAATGCACATCGGCCACGAGCGGTGTGGTGTATCCTTTCTGGCGCAACAACATGCTGATATTTCGCATGTTGTCAGCCTCGCGTGTGCCCTGTGTGGTGAACCTTACATATTCGCCGCCAGCCTCGATGATTCGGATGGCTTGCTCCGCAGCACCCTCGGTGTCGTTGGTGGAGACGGTGGCCATCGACTGCACACGGATGGGGTGGCTGCCACCCATAGGGGTGTCGCCGACACGCACCTCAGATGAGGCCCGTCGGTGATAGTTGAATAGGTCGGTCATATTTTTTTTGAGTTTTTTTTGATTTTTGGGCTAGGGGGCCTAGGAGGGCCTAGGAGGACCTAGGAGATCCTAGGAGAAACTAGGGAGCCTAGGGATCCTAGGAGAGCCTAGTCATACTAGATGGGATTTTAGTTGGTCTTGTAGGTGTATTCCTTGATGTCTGCCAACTGGCGGTTGGCTTTTTCTATTTTTTCTCCGAGGCGTGCTTTGTAGGCAGCCACACGCTGCGCCACATCGCTGTTTCCGAGGGCGATGATTTGCGTTGCGAGAATGGCCGCGTTCATCGCTGCATTCACACCTACTGTGGCCACGGGGATGCCCGGTGGCATCTGGATGATGCTCAGCATGGCATCCAGACCGTCGAGCATACCCTTGATAGGTACACCAATGACAGGGATGGTGGTGGAGGCGGCAATGACTCCGGGAAGGGCAGCCGCCATACCGGCAGCAGCGATGATGACTTGTATGCCACGTCCCTGGGCACCGCGGGCAAATTGCTCCACAGCCTCAGGAGTGCGGTGTGCGGAGAGAGCGTTCACCTCGAAGGGGATTTGCATCTCCTCCAGCAAACTCATGGCTTTCTCCATGACGGGCAGGTCACTTGTGCTGCCCATGATAATGCTGACAATAGGGGTCATATTGATGGATGGTTTTTATAGGGTTTTTAGGGGATTCTAGGGGATTCTAGGATTTCCTAGGGTTTCCTAGGATTTCCTAGGGTTTCCTAGGATTTTCTAGGATTTTCTAGGGTTTCCTAGATAAAGAGCACGGAGAGGATGGCGCAGGTCATGCCTAAGAGGAATCCTGTGACCACTTGGGCGAGGGTATGTTGTCCGAGGATGATGCGGCTGGTGCCCACCATGCCTGCCAGGATGATGATGATGGATAGCCACCACAGGGGGTTGAACGAGAAGATCTCTGCAAATGCCATGAGGGCACCCGCCACTCCCCCTATGGCTGCGGTACGGGTGGAGATTTTCCACCAGTGGTTGACGATGGCGCACACCACATGGATGATGAGCGATGCCATCACGATGCTTCCGATGGTGTAGGGGATATGGTTGGTGGTGATGATATGGTAGCAGAGCAGATAGCAGATGATGGTGATGATATAGGGGACGATGCGCCGTTCCCTGACCGAGGCATCTTCCTTTGACCAGCCTCTCCATCGTCTGAAAATCCGGATGAGGGTGGTGGGCAACAGGATGGTGAAGGTGGCGACGAGGACGAGGATGTAGAGTTTGGCTGCCCATGGCAGCAGGCTGAGATAACTGAATATGAAAAGTGCCAGCAGGCCTACGACGGGCAGGAAAAAGGGGTTGAACACCGCGCTGAGCACTTTGGCGGTCATGACGATGTCTTTTTCTTTCATTGTCTTCTCAAACTTGATTTAGGTATGTTCATCTGTTCTCTGTATTTCACGATGGTGCGGCGCTTGGTCTGGAAACCTCTGCGGCGCATCTCTTCCTCCAGTTGGGCATCGGTGAAGGGATGTTTCTTGTCCTCGTGGTCGATGATGTCACGCAAGGCACTCTTCACCTTTCTTGTCGACACCTCATCACCGTCATTGTCGTAGCGGTCGCTGAAGAAGAAGCGGAGGCGGAAGATACCCCATCGGGTCTCAGCATATTTCTCGTTGGTCACCCGTGAGATGGTGGAGATGTCGAGTCCTGTGTCAGCCGCCACATCTTTCAGTGCCATGGGTCTGAGGTCAGCCTCATCGCCATCGAGGAAGAATTTCTTCTGCCTGCGTATGATGGCCGCCATGGTCTTGGTGAGGGTGATCTGTCGTTGTTGGAGGGCTTCGATGAGCATGCGGGCATTGTCGACATCGCGGCGCAGCATTGGCAGCATCTCCTTGTCGCGGTGTGACAACTCGCGCAGGTTGTCGATGGTCTCAAGATAGGATTCCGACACCATCAGGTCGGGCAGACGGCCGCGGCGGAGCGTGAAGTTAACTTGTCCGTCATCGGTGGTCTCGACGATGAAGTCGGGTGTCACCTGGTGGATGCTGATGCCCTGCACCTCTCCCAGGGCAGCCCCTGGTTTGGGATTGAGTTTGTGCAATTCGTTTCGCACGGCTTCTTTTTCCTCATCGTCCAGGTGCAGGACTTGCTGCAGTTTTCGCCAGTGATTTTTCAGCAGGTCATCGAAATAGTTGGATATGATACGGCGGAGGATATCCTTCATCTTGCCATCCTGTCGCCTTTCCACCTGCAGCAGCAGGCACTGTTGCAGGTTCTGGGCACCGATGCCGGCAGGGTCAAACTGCTGTAAGATATGGAGCACCTCGGCGATTTCCTCATCGGTGGTGTAGACATTGTGGTAGATGGCCATCTCATCGTTGATGGTGGTGAGATCCTTGCGCAGCAGACCGTCGTTGTCGAGTGATCCGATGAGGTATTCCATGATCTGGCGCTGGTGGTCGCTGAGCGGAGTCTCCCCCATCTGCACCCGCAGGTTGTCGTAGAACGAGATGCTGTTGGAGGGGTCCTGGTGCTGTCGCTGCTCATAGACGGGCAGTTCATTGTCGTCATAGTCACCCATATCGTTGCCGCTGAAATCACTCTCGTTCGTTGTGACCGTTTCGGAAGATTCCCAGTCCTCGTCGCCCGACTTTGCTTCCAGTGCGGGGTTGTCAATCAGTTGTTGATTGACATAGTCGGTCAGTTGGTCGATGGGTTTCTCGATCATCTGTCCGATGAGCAGTTGCAGGGGGGTGAGCCGCTGTTTCTGCCGTTGCGTCTGTCGTTCTGTCTGTCCTAATGCTTGCTTGGCCATGTCTGTCGGTAATATTCTTGCAATTGTGTGGCGTATGCCGCGAGGTCGCTGGGGTCGCCGTTGCCATAGCGTTGCCAGATGGCTTGGCAGGCCTTTGTCAGCGTATGGTCTCCGAGGTGTTTCTGATGGAGGTAGGGGTCACACTGCTGGAAGATATCGAGTACTTCTGCCACCTGTTGGGCGCTGATACCCAATGCCTTGGCAATATCTGCCACCTCTGGCGTCTCAGGCACCATTGTGTTGGGGGTGAGTCGGAAATAGAGGTCGAGGATGAGGATGAGTTTCACTGGGGTGAGCGACGGACACTCTGCCAGCGGCCGGAAATCGGTCTCAAACAACTTTGTCACCTCTACTCCCTCATAAAAGGACTCCGCATTGTTGAATCCCTCCATCATGCGGAGCAGTTCCACCTCACGGGCGAGTTTTTTGGGATGGTCGGCGTATGTGTTCCATAGCCGCTCTATCTGTGGGGTGTCCAGGCGTCTCAGGCTCACCATTTTGCGGTAGAGAGTCCTGGGAGAGAAATGCAGTTCGAG
This sequence comes from Prevotella sp., assembly GCA_016281815.1. Taxonomy (GTDB): domain Bacteria; phylum Bacteroidota; class Bacteroidia; order Bacteroidales; family Bacteroidaceae; genus Prevotella. Next base: position 28,349 of record JAEEJK010000032.1, read on the forward strand.
AGCGAGGTCTACTGTGTCGCGTGAGTAGAGAGGTTTCACTCCTACAGGTTTCTTCAGATAGATCTGTATCAGCATGATCCAGTTTTCTTCAGTCCATCGTTTTCTCATTGTCTTGGGGTGTTATGGTTGGCTACAAAGTGTTGGGGAGAAACGGGTCATCAGGCGGAGGGACGAGTTGCGACATTGGAGGCAAGGCAGCGGTTGGGATTACCACGGCGATGGTTTTGGCGCGTACATAGTTCTCTTCGAGATACACCAGTCCGCCTCGTAGCGAGTTTGTCCATGAGTTTTTGCAGACAAAGTATTTCCGGTTTTTTTTGTCATGTGCGATGCCCACCATCTCCATGCAGTGGTCATCGGTGGTCTGCAGGCGGTCGAAGGCGATTTGTCGGCTCTCCTGTGTGACGGTGTCTTGGTGTGGTGAGAGATGCGCCACACCTTGCTGGTGGTCGTACCCTTTCTCGCTGACATCGCCTTCCCAGCACACGGGATGTCCTGAGCGCAAGGCTTGCTCCACATATTGCATCAAGGAGTCAAGTTCCACGTTGAGGAACGTATCACGGAAATGGTTGTCGGCCACGTCGATGACCATTCTGGTGCCGAAGGGTCGGTGGCTGAAACTGGTGAGAGCAGCATACTCATAGGGTTGGTAGAGGCTGTGTGCAAACTCCGTGGGGGTATATTGGCATCCGAGCATGAACACCCATGAGGGCGGTGTGCCCATCGCCTCATCGAGGACGGTGGCTACCGACTCGTCAAGGTGTCCAGTTCCTTTGCGGTGAGCGTGTTCCTGGTCGGCGAGGTGTTGGATCTGCGTGCAGAGTTTCCTGTAGCCGACATTCTCTCTTTGGCGGTAAGAGGTGTATGGCATGGCACCGTAGAGTTGGATCAGGTGCAGGGCGGTGGTTGCCATTCCTCTCATGGATACGGTGTGTGCTTTTCCCAGCGCATAGCGCTGTCGGGCCTCATCGGCGAGCAGGTGATAGGCGAGGTATGCGACGGAAAGGTCAACGGAGTCACCCTGCATGATGTGTTCAGTCTCGATGGTGGCGAGCATGGCATATGCCCAGCAGAGTTCGCTGCGTCCCTGATCCTTCATGGGGGTGGTTCGCAGCATCACTTCCGTGACGAATTCTTCGTCAGGTTTTGTTTGCTGCGTCTGGCTGTCCTTTCCTGTGCAAGCGGAAAGAATCAACAGGATGAAAAAACTGATATCATTTTTCATCTAACAAAGATACTGCTTTTTGCACGATATCGTTGGTCTCGTTCATCACCTGGAAATATTCGGTCAAGTCCCACAGGTCGCGGGCGACAAGAGCCTTGAGTTGGGTACGTAGGTAGGGCAGGGTGGTCTGCAGTTCCTCATCATCCTTCGGTTTTACGTTGACCTCCGCTCCTTTTGCGATGACGGCATCCACAAAACTCTGCGGCACCTCGTAGTTGGCGTTGAAGTCCTCAAAGGTAGCATACTGCTTCTTGAGTTTCTTGCGGTTGGCGTCGATATACTTCAGGTTGGCATTGATGATGGCACTCTTGGCAGACAGTTGTCTGTGGAACAGTGTGTAGCGTGTGGTGTCGAGCGGTACGAAATAGTCGGGCATGATGCCTCCGCCGCCATATACTGTGCGGTGTTCACGAAGAGTTTGGAAACGGAGAGAGTCAGCAAAATGGATACTGTCGGCAGAGGTGAGTTCACCGTTCTTCAGTCTGTTGTCGATGTCTTTGGCATAGTCTTTCTGTCCCCCCTTGGTGTAGGGCTTCTGGATACATCTTCCTGAAGGAGTGTAGTAGTGTGAGATGGTGAGGCGTATCATCGACCCGTCGGCAAACTCGATGGGGCGCTGCACCAGTCCCTTGCCGAAGGAGCGTCTGCCAACGATGATGCCCCTGTCCTGGTCCTGGATGGCTCCTGAGAGGATTTCTGATGCAGAGGCGCTGAATTCATTGACCAGCACAGCCAAGCGTCCTGTGAAGGGTTGCTTACCGCCATCGGCATGATATTCGTGCCGAGGTGCTTTCAGTCCCTCGGTATAGACGATCATGTCGCCTTTGGAAAGCAGTTCGTTGACCACCATGACGGCAGCCTGCAGATATCCGCCTCCGTTGTCCTGCAGGTCGATGATGAGGCGGTCGATGCCTTTCTCCTGCAACTTACCCAGTGCGGTCATGAACTCATCGTAGGTGGTGGCGCCGAAATTGTTGAGGCGTATGTATCCGATGCCTGGCTTGATGACATAGGAGGCATCGATTGAGAAAACAGGTATTTTGTCGCGGACGACGGTGAATGGCAGTTGATCCTTGATGCCCGGTCTGACAATCTTGAGATGGGCTTTGGTGCCCTTCGGTCCGCGCAAGCGCCGCATGATTTCCTCTTTCGACATCTTCACACCGGCGATGGCGGTATCGTTGACCGCCACGATGCGGTCGCCGGGGATGATGCCCACTTTTTCAGACGGTCCTTTGGTAACGGTCTGTATCACGACCAGGGTATCTTCCATCATATTGAACTGCACGCCGATGCCCTCAAAACTGCCCTCCAGCGACTCGCTCATCGCCTTGACCTCCTTGGCGGTGGAATAGGTGGAGTGGGGGTCGAGTTTCTCAAGCATGCCACGTATGGCGTCTTCGACGAGTTTGTTCTCATCGACACTGTCCACGTATAGGTTGGTGATGGCCATCTCGGCCATGTGGAGTTTGCTCTTGGGGTTGTTGTCGGTTATACGCAGTTGTGCATGGGATGCTGCCACCGACAGCAGTGTGAGTGCGGTGATGATGATTTTTCTCATACGGCCTCTTCTTCTGGGATATTTTCTTCTATGACGAGGTTATCGATAATGAAATTCTGTCTTTCCATGGTGTTCTTGCCCATGTAGTATTCGAGCAGTTGCTGCACCTGGTCATTTTTGTGGAGGGTCACCTGCTCCAGACGCATGTCGGGACCGATGAAATGGACGAACTCATCGGGTGATATTTCGCCCAGTCCCTTGAATCGGGTGATTTCAGGGTCGGGTCCCAGGTCTCGGATGGCGTTGATGCGCTCCTCGTCGCTGTAGCAGTAGCGTGTCACATAGTCGTTGCGCCGCTCGCTGGGTGCGCGCTTGGCGTCAGCCTCGGCAATGACTTGCTTGTTCTTGATTTTGGACCGGCGTGCCCTCACGCGGAAGAGCGGTGTCTGCAGCACGTATACATGGCCTTTCTTGATCAAGTCGGGGAAGAACTGCAGGAAGAAGGTGATGATGAGCAGGCGGATGTGCATGCCGTCGACATCGGCGTCGGTGGCGACAATCACCTTGTTGTAGCGCAGGGTGTCGAGACCATCCTCGATGTCGAGTGCTGCCTGCAGCAGGTTGAACTCCTCGTTCTCATAAACCACCTTCTTGGTGAGTCCATAGGAGTTGAGCGGTTTGCCGCGGAGGGAGAACACCGCCTGGGTGTTGACGTCGCGGCTCTTGGTGATGCTTCCGCTGGCGGAGTCGCCCTCGGTGATGAAGATGCAACTCTCTTCCTTGCGGTCGTTCTTCGTGTCGCTGTAGTGGATGCGGCAGTCGCGCAACTTGCGGTTGTGCAGGTTGGCTTTCTTGGCGCGCTCCCGGGCGATTTTGGTGACACCGGCCATGGCTTTCCGTTCCTTCTCGCTCTCTGCTATTTTTTGCAGCATCACCTCCGCCATGTCAGGATTTCGGTGCAGGTAGTTGTCCACTTCCTGTTTGATGAAGTCGCCGATATACTTGTTGACCGACACGCCGTCGGGGCTCATGGTGAGCGATCCGAGTTTGATTTTGGTCTGGCTCTCAAACATCGGTTCCTCGATATTGACGGCGATGGCTGCGACGAGGCCGTTGCGGATATCCCCATATTCGAAAGCCTTGCCCGAAAACTCCTTGATGGTCTTGGCGATATGCTCCTTGAAGGCACTTTGGTGGGTGCCGCCCTGTGTGGTGTGCTGACCGTTGACAAAGGAGTGGTATTCCTCACCATACTGGTTGGTGTGGGTGAAGGCAATCTCGATATCCTCGCCCTTGAGGTGTACGATGGGGTAGATGCCCTGACTGGTCATCGAGTCATTGAGCAGGTCCTCCAGGCCATTGCGGCTGAGGATGCGCCTGCCGTTGTACATGATGGTCAGACCAGTGTTGAGGTAGGTGTAGTTGCGGAGCATCGTCTCCACGATCTCATCGTGGAAACGATAGTTTTTGAACATGGTGTTGTCGGGCTCAAACCAGATGTAGGTGCCGTTCTCGTCGGCGCTGTCCTCTGTGATATCGTTTTGGAGCACACCGCGCTCAAAAGTGGCCCTGCGCACCTTCCCTTCCCGATAGGAGCGCACCTCGAAGCGGGAACTGAGGGCATTGACAGCCTTCACGCCGACGCCGTTGAGTCCGACGCTCTTCTTGAAGGCTTTGGAGTCGTACTTGCCACCGGTATTGAGCATGCTGACGGCCTCGATGAGTTTTCCCTGCGGGATGCCGCGTCCATAGTCGCGCACCCTCACACGCAGATTGTCCTCGATGTCCACCTCTATGCGCTTTCCGGCATTCATCTTGAACTCGTCGATGGAGTTGTCTATCACCTCTTTGAGCAGCACGTAGATGCCGTCCTCAGCCAGTGAACCGTCACCCAGACGGCCGATATACATACCGGGTCGGGTGCGGATATGATCCATGTCGTTCAGGTGTATGATGTTGTCGTCGGTGTATTTCACCTGTTCGTTGGTGGGGTCAAAAATGTCTTTCTCTTCTTGCATGTCTTTTTTCTTCGGATAGGGTCACAACAAACCCTGTTTACACATATTCCTCTAAATGTGCAAAGTTAGGCAATTTCCCGTTTTTCTCCAAAAGAAAAAGGAAAAAAAGGAGTTGGGAAGTTTAGAAGTTGGGGAGTTTGGACAAATGTTTAGTTTGTCGGGGTAATTATTCCCTCCCCTTTGGGGAGGGTTAGGGAGGGGTGTTTAAATCTTTTTCTTGTAGCATCTGCGGCGCTTGTGGAGTTCGGTTTCCAGTTCGCCCCACTGGCTCTGCACGTTGGTGTTGGTCTCCATCTCCACATTGGTCTCGCCCCAGTCGAAGCCATAGGCGGCATATCGTGGGATGAGGTCGGAGAAGAGCAGTGCGTTGGCACCCTTGTTGCGGTATTCTGGCAGCACCCCAACCAGATAGAGGTCCACGATGTTGGTCTTGTGCCACTTGATGGCGCGGAGCAGATGCCACCAGCCAAACGGCCACAGACGTCCCTTGCGGCATTTCTGCAAGGCACGGGTGAGCGAGGGAAGGGTAAGTCCCACTCCCACCACCTTGTGGGGCTCCACTCCCCAGTCCTCTATCACGGTGAAGAGGCTGAGGTCTGCCATGGGCATGTACATCTTGACATATTGGTCCACCTGCCGCTCTGTGAGTTCTGAGAAGGAGTAGAGGTCCTTGAAGCACTCATTGAGCACCTTGAAAACTCGCTGTCCGTAGCCGCCCTCAAACACTTCCTTGCGGGTGAGTTTCTTCACATGGAGGTTGTAGCGGCGTTCGATCATGCTGGCAATCTTGGCGTATCTTGCAGGCACTTCCTTGGGTACGAAGAGTTTGAACTCCACGTAGTCATTGTCTTTCTCAAAACCGCCGAGTCGCTCGATGTGCTCGGGATAATAGGGATAGTTGTAGATGGTGGCGAGTGTGCCGAGTTGGTCAAAACCATGGATGAGCATGCCCTCCGGGTCCATGTCGGTGAAGCCCAGTGGCCCCACAATCTCAGTCATACCCTTGCTTCGGCCATAATCCTCGACAGCCTTGAGCAGGGCGCCCGACACTTCGATGTCATCAATGAAGTCAATCCATCCGAAGCGCACCACTTTGCGGTCCCATTTCTCGTTGGCCTTGTGATTGATGATGGCAGCGACGCGCCCCACAAGACGTCCGTCCTTGTATGCGAGGTAGTATTCAGCCTCGCAGAACTCAAATGCGGCGTTCTTGTCTTTGCTCAGTGTGAACAGTTCATCGCTGTATAGGACAGGAGCATCGTATTCGTTGCCTTTGTAGAGGTCGTAATGGTATTCAATAAATTTTTTGAGGTCCTTTTTCCCCTCTACTTTTTTGATGGTAATGGCAGCCATGGTCAGTTTTGGTATATGATGAACGAATATTGAATGACAAAATTAAGACTTTTTGCCAAATTGACCAAATTTTAGGGAAAAATTAACCAAATCGGTCGTTTTTAACTATTTATTTAAACACAGAGAGACGGAGGGACTTCTTCTTCGCCTTTTTTGCGAACGCCTTGGCGGTTTTTGATCTTCTCTCCATATCAGTTGGTGTGTGCTCTGTTGCTCAGAGGAAAATCAAAAAGGAAGAAAAAATATAAAAACATTTTCAGCGTTGATGAAAAAATAAAAAAACGCAAGCGTTTCTCAAAAAGGATGAAAAAACATCAAATTAACTGATTTATAGTAACTTTCAATTTTACCACACTCCTACACTCCTTTCAAATAGTTGAATCTTTGTATCTCTGTGCTGAATTTAAATGATTTCACAGACGAAGATGACGTGTTCGCGCTGTCCGATGGTAGATGCGAAAATCCAGTGGTTGCCACCGTCAGCGATTCGCAGCCGTTGTCGCAGTTGTACGGCACTCATCGGGAAGTTGCGCACGGTGATGTTGGCGCGGTCGATGCCTTCCAGTGCTTTTCTCAACTCCTTCTTGTTGGTGGAGGAGATGCGGAGGATGTGCAGTTGTCGTCCGGGGAAGTCGGTCAGATGGGTGTTGGCCACGAAGAGATGGCTGTTGGCGGAAAGAGCGCAGACGGGAAGACGTTGTGACAGGGTGTTGAAGCATCCGGCCTTCATGATGGCGGCATTTGGTTCATAGAGCCAAGACATGGCAGCAGTTTCCTCCAAATGGGAGAGGGTGGGGCAGGGCGGCAGTTGCCGTTCTTCCTGGGTGTCGGTGACGAAACAAGAATCATCATTGACACAATGGAGGGCAACAGGACAGTCGGAGCGCGTTGCGGACAGCACCACAAGGAGTTCCTTGCACTCGTTGCCGGTGGCGATGATGTGTATTTCCCGCAGTGCTCCGGGGCATGAGGCGTTCAGTTCCTCTGCCGTTTGGTGCCAGTCGAGCATGGGTGAAAGTTTCACCAATAGAATGTCGGTTTTTTTCAGAATTTTTGGGAGCACTGGCAGGATATCGGGAGTGCAGTCGCTTATGGCATAAGTGCGTGCGCCGTGGGTGTCACGCCGGGCGGGATCGATGAAAACCAGACTTTGGTAAGGGAGTTGTGAGAGGACTTCAAGGCCATCGCCCTCTGTCACCGTGGCATGGTCGATGCCCAGAACTTGGAAGTTGTGCCGTGCAGTCTCGCATAGGTGGGGCTGCCGCTCAACGTAGATGGCTTTTTCAAACAAAGGAGCAAGCAACGAAAAGTCCACCCCCATGCCGCCGGTGAGGTCAGCCATGGAGGTGAAGTTTTGTATCAAGCGCTGGCAGAGTTTTGTCTTGTATCGTGCGGTGACTTCCGATGAGCACTGTTCGATGGCGAGGTGAGGAGGGTAGATGATCTCGTCGTGGGCAGCCCATGAGGGCAGTTTGGTTCGCGCCCTTTGCCACCCGTCGATTTGTTGGATGGCAAAGGGTATGTCGATGTCAGGAAATTTCCTGGCTTGCAGTGCCAGTTGCCGCACATCGTCCTCCCTATGCTCACGTATGAATTTTTTCACCCTGACGGCTTTAACTTCTCAGCGAAGCGATAACGTCTTAACTACTTAACTACTCAACGAATTCTTCACTCTTCACTCTTCACTCTTCACTTAATAACCTTATACAGTTTTTTTGCTTCTTGGCGTGAGCAGAGGTTGAAGTGCCACCACTCTGTGCGCAGCGGACGGAACCCGCCGGCAGCCATTGCCTCGCGCAGCAGTTCGCGGTTGGCCTTGGCCTCGGCGGTGATGCGGTGCTGGGCAACCAATTGGGCTTCCCGGTCGATGTGCGAGAGGTCGCCCATGAAGTCCACCTTTGCTCCCATGGGGATGGTGTCGCCCCCCACCTTGCAGATGGAGATGTCGACAGCCATGCCGTAGTTGTGCATGCCGCCTCCCCGAGCCGGGTTGCTCACATAGAAGTATTTCGGAGTGTTCTTCACCACGTCCCACATCTTTTGCTGGATGCTCATGGGCCTTGTAGCGTCGAAGATGATGAGGCTCAGGTCGGGGCGCAGTTCCTTGAGCCGTTTCTGTGCCTTGATGAGGGCCTGTGCGGCTTTTGGATGCAGGTATCCCTCGCGGAGGTCGTCGTAGAGCACACGTCCGGTAAAGTTGTCGGGCCGGGAGTACATCAGACTCACCTCGATGGAGGGGTCAAGCCGTTGTACGTTGACCATGCCCTGGCGCTCCATCGACCGTGCTGTGGCGCTCAGGGGCACCGTGTCGCGCTCCACTTTTTTGTCGCTTTCCGCAGAGGGCTTTTCCTGAACAGCAGCACTGGTTGTGTTACCTGTATTTGACTCATTAACAGGTACTTTCGCCTGCTCTACCCGAGGGTGAGAGCAGGCGATCAGTATGATGGAAATAAAGAGGAGATTTTTCATCAGAATTTCACTGAGGGTGCACTTTGTGCTGCAGCATCGGCGGCAAATTTGTCCATGGTACGGAAGCCAAAGATGCCGGCAAAAATGTTCTTCGGGAAGGAGCGGATCTCCTTGTTGTAATCGGTCACGGCTTTGTTAAATTTGTTGCGGGCCTCATTGATGCGGTTCTCTGTGCCTTCCAGTTGTTTCTGCAGGTCCATGAAGTTCTCGTTGGCCTTCAGGTCGGGATAGTTTTCCGAGACGGCGATCAGTCGGCCGAGAGCCTGTCCGAGTTGTCCCTGTGCCTCCTGATAAGCCTGTAGTTGCTCGGGGGTGCAGTTGCTGGGGTCGATGGTCATCTGTGTAGCCTTGGCGCGTGCCTCCACCACTTCTGTGAGGGTTTTCTCCTCATGAGTGGCATAGCCCTTCACGGTCTCTACAAGGTTGGGGATGAGGTCAGCCCTGCGTTGGTAGGCAGACTGCACGTTGGCCAGTGCGTTGGTGGCTTCTTCCTGTATACCCACCATGCCATTGTAGGCTGAGATGGCCCATACAGCAATGAGGGCCAGCACGACGATGATGATAGTTCCTTTTTTCATTTTCTGTTGTGTTTATGGGTTGATAATATGATTTCCAATAGGGATGAGGGAGGGTTTACCAACTGCCGCCGGCACCACCGCCTCCGAAACTGCCGCCTCCGAAACTACCGCCTCCGAAGCCGCCGCCACCGCTGCTCCATCCACCTCCGAAACTGCCTCCGGAATAGCCGCCGCCTCCACCTCCACCGATGAAGATGGTGGGACCGTTGTGGCGCCACAGCCAAAGGATGATGATGATGAGTATGATGAGTGTGAAGAGGTCGATGCCATCTTCCTCATCATCTATGACCATGGATGTGGCAGGTGGCAGTTCACCGTCTTTCAACTGCGAGTATACGGCTTTGCTCGTCTGATATACGGCAAGGTCGGGATTGCCAGCCCTCATATTGGGCTTGATGAAATGTGTGGCGATGCGGTTGCAGGTGATGTCGGGCAGAAATTCCTCGAGGCCCATGCCCGGAGCGATGAAGTATTGCCGGTCTTCGACAGCGATGACAATGACCAGTCCGGTGCGGGTATCCTTGTAGCCCACGCCGTATTTGTTGCCAATATCCTGCGCCATGCGGAAGGTGTCGCCGTTTTTCACATGCCTTACAATGACAAACACAGGCTGCACGTCGAGTTCGCTGTGGAGTTTGCGGAGGTAGTAGTTGGCGCTGTCCCTGTATTCCTGTGTGAGGATGTTGTCGGGATCGCAGACAAATTTAGTGGAGTCGGTCAGGAAAACCATCTGTATGTTGTCGGCACTCCAGATGGGATATCCGTCTTCTGCCCTTTCGGTTTTTGCAGCCGACAACGAGATGGTGCACATCAGCATGATGAGCATCATCCACAGTCTGACCAACGGTCGCACTCTTTGGCTTTCAGTCATTTTTCTCATGATTGCCTGTTTGAACTGCAAATATAGTGCAAATCGAGCGCAATGCAAAACAAGAAACGAAGTTTTTTGATTTCATTGCCGAGATGCCGCCAATATTCGCGCAGCAAATATAGTGCAAAATTCTGACTAAGCAAGCAAAAAGCGAATTTATTTGCATCATCTCAACGAATATATTTTATAACTTCCTTTGCTATAAAACATGAAGTTTATCCATCTATTTAGGACTTTTTGTGGTCAATTCTACATGAAGTAAATGTGCAAAAACGAAAAAACAAAAGAATCTTTATGGATAATAAAAACTTTGTTGTATTTTTGCACGCGAACGCGCGAACAAAAAATTAAGCAGATAATATGTTCAGAGTTCAATTATTCTCTAATGATTATAAAAATTAGACTTAGATTATAAAATAATTAGAAAAATAAGTTAGAAATGAAACAGAAAAAGTTAACGAGATTTGTATGCTTGTTCTGCTTGGTGGCAGGGTTGGCATCATGTGGGATCGACATTCCAAAGGAAGTTCCCTCGTCATATGAGACGATAAAAGTTGAGGAGACCGACATCGTATATCCTATGAAGTTCAGTGCAAAACTGAAAGGACAGTCTGATGTGACGATTTCCCCACAGACAAGTGGTCAGTTGATGAAGATCTGTGTAACCGAAGGTCAGCAGGTGGGCAGAGGCCAGACGCTCTTCATCATAGACTCCCGCAACGCACAGCACGAACTGGAGTCAGCCCAGGCCAACCTTCAGGCCGCCCAAGCCAATCTCCAGGCTGCGCAAGCCCAGGCCAACAGCGCCAAGTTGGAGTATGAGAGCAACAAGAACCTGTTTGACAAGAAGATTGTGAGCAGTTACATGCTTGAGAACTCCTTGAACAATTACAATCAGGCTCTAGCCGCTGTCAGCCAGGCCAAGGCCTCCATCACACAGGCTCAGGCAGGTGTCAACCGTGCCAAGGTGAACCTCGGTTTCTGCACCATCACCTCGCCTGTGTCAGGTGTCATTGGTGAGATTCCCGTTTTCGCAGGCGATCAGGTGACGCCGATGACCCAACTGACTGTCGTCAGTGGCAACCAGCAGATGGAAGCGTGGTTTTCTGTGACGGAATCCATTATAGAATCAGGAATTTCGTCGGGTATGAAACAATCTGATATGGCAGCCCACCTGGCTTCACTTCCCAACGTGAGTTTGGTGATGAAGAACGGCACGGAGTATCCTTATAAGGGCCGCATCAGCAGTATCACGGGCGTGGTGGATGCCTCCACTGGTTCGCTGTCCTGCAAGGCCACGTTCCCCAACCCCGACGGTCACCTCTTCTCGGGTGCTCAATGCACCGTCGTGCTGCCCATCAGCCGCAGTCATGTGATGGTGGTGCCTCAGACAGCCATCGTGCGTCTGCAGGACAAGACATTGGTCTACAAGGTGATGCCTGACAGCACGGCCAAGGCTATCACTGTGACGACAACGGATGCGGGCAACGGCAAGGATGTTATCGTCAATACCGGACTCGGAGAAGGCGACTGTATCGTGGCTGTTGGAGCCAACAACGTGCAGGAAGGTCAAAAGGTGGTGTACCGTGCTGGAGAGGAAATCAAGAATTAAACTATGAAGAACAACATATTCATCAACAGATATGTGATGGCGTGCGCCATCAGTATCGTGATTGCTTTGGTAGGCTATATCTGCATGAACAGCCTGCCTATTGAGCAATATCCGAACATCGCCCCGCCCACCGTGCGCGTATCGACCACGTATACGGGTGCTGATGCCAATACTATCATGAAATCGGTGGTGCAACCGTTGGAGGAAAACATCAACGGTGTGCCCGACATGACCTATATGACCTCTACGGCCAGTTCTTCGGGTGATGTGTCTATAGTGGTTTACTTCAAACAAGGCACCGACCCCGACATTGCCGCCGTCAACGTGCAGAACCGTGTGACGAGGGCTTCGGCGCTGCTGCCAGCCGAGGTGACCAAGGTAGGTGTACAGGTGTTCAAGATGCAAAGCAACATCCTGCAGATCGGTGCCCTGAGAAGTGCAGATGGAAAATATGACGACGATTTTGTGGCCAACTACATAGACATCAACTTGAAACCACGTCTGATGCGTATCACCGGTGTGGGTGATGTGATGTCATTGGGAAACACCTATGCCCTGCGTATCTGGATGAAGCCCGATGTGATGGCGCAGTATGGCCTGGAGCCGAATGACGTGTTTACTGCCATCAGCGGTCAGAGTTTTGTGGCTGCAACCGGTTCCCTGGGTGCCCAGTCGGAGAACAACTACCAGTACACGATGGAATACAAGGGTACGCTGAAGTCCATCGAGGAGTTCAATGATATCGTGCTGCGCACCAACGACAGCGGCCACCTGCTGCACCTGAGTGATGTGGCTGATGTGGAGATCGGCGCCATGAGTTACAACTTCCTGTCGAACATCAACGGCAAGCCCGGCACCATCTTCATGGTGTTCCAGGCTCCCGGTGCCAATGCTACAGAGGTGAATGCCCGTATCGATAAGTTGTATGAGGAACTGAAACCGATCATGCCTGCAGGATTGGAATTCGTCAAACTCGAAACCTCCGACGACTTCCTCTATGCCGCCATCGGCAATGTGGTGGAGACACTCATTATCGCCATCATCCTGGTCATCCTCGTGGTGTTCTTCTTCCTGCAGAACTTCAAGGCCACCATCATCCCATCCATCTCGATTGTCGTATCGCTGCTGGGCACCTTTGCCATTGTTACGTTGGCGGGGTTCTCGTTGAACATATTGACGCTGTTCGCGTTGGTGCTGGCCATCGGTACGGTGGTGGACGACGCCATCGTGGTGGTCGAGGCGGTGATGGCAAAAATGGAGGGCGGCATCACAGATGCCAAGCGAGCCACCCGTGAGGCCATGAGCGATGTGTCTGTGGCCGTCATCTCCTGTACCTTGGTTTTCATGGCTGTGTTCATCCCCGTGGCATTCATGCCAGGCACCTCGGGCTCGTTTTTCACACAGTTTGGTGTCACCATCGCCTCGGCTGTCGGTCTGTCGTGTGTGTCGGCACTGACGCTATGTCCCGCCCTCTGTGCCATCATGCTGAAGGTGACAGAAAAGAAAGATGAGCGAAAGAGCCTGACCTATTACACAAAAAAAGCATATACCGTCAGTTATAACGCCATTTACAATAAGTACAGCAAGGCTGTGCAGAAGTTTATCAAGCGACCCATCTTGGCATGGGGCCTGTTGGCTGTCGCTGCCGTGCTGCTTATTTTCTTCATGAAAAACCTGCCCTCAGGCCTTGTGCCACAGGAAGACCAGGGTGTGATCCTCGCCGAGATTCGTGCTCCGGAGGGAACAACGCTCCATGAGACGCGTGAGATAGTGAAGGAAGTGGAAGAGATTGTGAAAGATATCCCCGAAATGGAGAGTTTCGCCACTGCCTGCGGCTATGGCATGATGTCGGGCTCAGGCTCCAACTACGCCACGATGATTATCCGCCTGAAGACCTGGGAAGAGCGTGAGGGCTTCAATCACTATGTCGACCTGGTCATCGGCCGCTTGTATTATGCCTGCAAGAAAATCAAGAATGTGCAGGTGATGCCCTTCCAGTTGCCACAGGTGCCCGGATATGGTTCTAACAACAGTGTCAACTTGGTGCTTCAAGACTTGAACGACGGTGATCTGTCGGAATTTGCCAAGTTGGCCAACAACTTCCTTACCAAGTTGGGTGAGCGTCCTGAAATCAGCATGGCGATGACATCCTATTCGGAGCGTTTCCCGAAATATCAGGTTGATGTCAATGCCACCCAGTGCGACCGTGCCGGTGTCTCACCCGCTTCCGTGCTGAGGACGCTGGGAGCCTACTGTGGTGGTTCGTATGTGGGCAACTACAACCAGTTTGGCAAGGTCTATCGCATCATGGCCAGTGCCGCTCCTGATTATCGTCTCGACCCCTCATCACTGAACAATATCTTCGTCAGGGTGCGTGGTGGCAAGATGGCACCCATCTCCGAGTTTGTCTCGTTGAAGGAGGTTGTAGGCACATCGAGCGTTGAGCACTTCAACCTGTTCCAAAGCATCACCTGCTTTGTGCAGGCTGCAGGCGGCTATACCGAGGGCGATGCCCACAAAGTCATCGCCGAGGTGTTTAAGGAGACGATGCCTAAAGGCTACAGTTATGAGTACAGCGGTATGTCTCGTGAGTTGGAGGAGGCCTCCGGCTCGAATGCCACTGCCCTCATCTATGTCATCTGTGTCATCCTGATCTATCTCATCCTTGCCTCGCTCTACAACTCGTGGTTCACACCGTGGGCCGTGCTGCTGAGCGTGCCGTTCGGACTGATGGGCGCCTTTGTCTGCGCCTACTTAGGTTCACTGCTGCATTTGCCGGGCATGGACAACAACATCTACCTGCAGACGGGTGTCATCATGCTCATCGGTCTGCTGTCCAAGACCGCCATCCTGATAACGGAGTTTGCCTCAGAGCGCCGCGCCCAGGGCATGAGCATCCGCGATGCTGCCTTCGAGGCCTGCAAGGAGCGTCTGCGCCCCATCCTGATGACGGTGTTCACCATGATTGCCGGTATGATTCCGCTCATCATCGAGGGTGGTGCCGGTGCCAACGGTAACCGTGCCCTCGCCCTTGGCGTTGTG
>JAEEJK010000033.1 GCA_016281815.1 Prevotella sp.
CCACTCTGCACTTTCCTGCACTTTTCGTTAAAGGACCCACGCTATAATTTTTTCATGAATCACTTTAATCTATGAACAAAAATTGACAAGACAATGGAAACGGCAAATGAAAGAGAACTACAAGACCAATGCTCGACAAAATTCCTCACGATCCTGGAGGCTGCGAAATTCCTGCGAGTAAGCAGAAGATCTATCTTTAATTTGATTAAGAAAGGAAAGATTCAAACCATCAAACTCTCTACAAGAATGACACGCATAACATTGGATGAACTATTGAGACTGGCTGAGACATGCGGCTACCAAGTCATTATGCCAAACGGTCAGAAAAGCCCCACCTCCAAGCCGGAGACAGGGCAGACGAACAAGGGTGCCAAGTGCCGTAAGACACGTGCTTGTGACATAGCCCCGGAAGGTGTGACACATGACACCCACTACATGATGGCTGAGGTGCTGAGCAAATTCAACATCAAGTACGGTCGCTTCTATGAGGTGCGCAACCGCTATAACTTGGATTCAGTACATGCCTGGGGAACGACTTGCTTCAGGAAGGAGGATGTCGAGGAAGCCATCGCCAAGTACAAAGAGGAGCAAGGCCAGGCACAGGCCGAGGCATACTACACTTGTTTCGACCTCATGCAGTTATACGGACTGGGCAAGACACAGGTCAGGCGATTTGCCGAGACCCATGGTGTCAGAATAAAGAAAGCCAAGGGCGGTCGAGCCAACCTCTACCTGAAAGCAGACTGGGAAGCCGCCCGGAAGAAAGCCGAGGCAGCCAGCGCATGCACCAAGGCAAAGAGGGGATGACCCATGTCTCTCCCTTCTGTTTTCTACATTATTCTAATCAGCACTTAAAAAAGAGACCCATGACAAACTTATGCACCAAGGTCACCGTGCGGAAGCGACCTATCAAGAACGGGCAGACATCGCTCTATCTCGATTTCTACCCAGCCATCCGCAACCCCAAGACTGGACATCTGACCCGACGAGAGTACTTGGGCATATACATCTACACCTCTCCCGTTGAGACTTACCAGCAGGTGTACAACCGCACCATGCTCCAAAAGGCCGAACTGATCAAGTGCCGTCGCATCGAGTCCATCATCAATGAGGAGTTCGGCTTCCTGGACCGCTCAAAGGACAAGGAGAGCTTTCTCGAGTTTTTCGAAAAGTGCATGAACGAGTCCACCAACAAAAACAACTGGAAGTCGGCCTACAAGCACTTCTACAACTATACCAATGGCAAGTGCCGTTTCTGCGACTTGTCCGTTCCCCTTTGTCAGAAGTTCGTCAACTACATGCTCTCTGACAAGTGCGCCCACGATGGCAAGAAGATGATGGCCACGACCGCCAACAACCACCTGGCCAAGCTGAAAGCCGCATTGCGAAAGGCATACGAGGAAGGCCATATAAGGGAGAACTTCGGCAAGAAGCTGACCCCGGCCAAAGGACGTGGCAACAAGCGTGAATACCTGACCAAGGAGGAACTTATGAAGTTGTCGAAGACTCCGTGCAAGAGCGACGTGCTTCGACGTGCCGGACTATTCTCCTGCCTGACAGGGTTGCGACTGTCCGACATCATACTGTTGCAATGGTCGAGCATCAAGAAATCAGCCGATGGTGGATGGATGCTTGACATCACCACGAAAAAGACAGGCACCGATGCTGTCCTGCCCATCAGCGATGAAGCCCTCGCCCTCTGCGGTGAACGCGGCGAGGGACAGGTGTTCGTTGGGCTGACACCCAGTGTTGTCGGCATGTATCTCAAAGACTGGATTACGGATGCCAAAATCACAAAGCGCATCACCTTCCACTGTTTCAGGCACACTTTCGCCACGTTGCAGCTGGCAGGCGGCACTGACATCTACACCGTGAGCAAGCTGCTCACCCACAGCAATCTCTCCACGACACAAGTCTATGCCGACGTGGTGAGTGAACTGAAACGTGACGCAGCCGGACGCATATCACTGAAGGACGTTCCCTCATGATAGGCGCATCCGATTCTTGGATTTATTTTATCACCTAATATAGATTGTTTTATATGGATAACGAAAGAAAAACACCCACGTTCGACCAACTGCCCCAGGCAGTTGGCGAACTTCTTGACAAGGTGGACTATCTAATCAGCCGCCTTGACGAGAAAGAGGATGCCCAACCAGCATTCTCTGACCGAGACCATGACAAAGTGATGACTTTGGATGAAGCCTGTCAGTTCATCGGCAAGGCTCGCTCCACGATGTACTCGCTGACCTCCGAGAACCGCATTCCATATCGCAAATGCGGCAACAGACTCTATTTCTTCAAGAATGAACTGTTGGAATGGATCAAGAATGATGGACTATTCGATTCGACTCAGATGCCAACCGACATGAGCCATGCTGCGTTTGAATCGCATGCCATGGAACTGCGCAATCAGAAGAAGAACAAGCCATTGGCCATCAAGAGCGGAAAGGAGGATACCCATGGAGATTGAGTGTCTTATGGCTCTCGAGAAGACCGCTGTCAAAGCAGCCATTCAGTGGGCAAAGACTGATATGGGATATGCCACGATGGTGAAGGCTGTCAATGACTACATGAACGCTGAGACTGCTGACTGGAGTTTCAGGGATGACCTGGATGCTGTCCGTCATCATAGGAAAACCCTTGCCCTGCAAATTGATATCGATGCCTTCTTCTCTGTCTCAAAAGACCAGGAAGAACGACTTCGCGATGAACTCATGAAGATTGCAGATGATTATGGTCATGAACAAGGATGAAGCCAAGGTATTGGAGCAGATCGCTGCCGATGCCGCCATAAAGTGGGCGAAGACAGGTATGGGCTACTTCGCAATGGAGGATGCCGTCAACAAGTACATCGATGCCACTGGTGCCAACCGCGCCATCGGCAACGACCCTGAAGCCATCCGTCTCGGCAGAGAGGCAGCTGCCCTGCGGATTGATATTGAGTCCATCCATGCCCTCACCAAAGACCAGGAGCAACGACTCAACGATGCTCTCATGAAGATTGCCAGGGATGGTGTTCCACGACAACGACGCAGTTTCCGTCGGTGATCATTTTTTTCCTCCGGGAAGTGGGGCACGGCTGTCCCACTTCCTTCTAAAAATGAATGGTTGATATGAAATACACCAACATCAGATACAGCGTCATGCTCAACGACGCACAGTATGACTATCTCATGGACAAGAGCCAG
>JAEEJK010000034.1 GCA_016281815.1 Prevotella sp.
AATTAGAGAATGATGAATTCGACAATTCGCCAATTCGTGACAAGGAAGAATCCCGAATTTAAGAATTAGAGAATGATGAATTCGACAATTCGCCAATTCGTGACAAGGAAGGCTCCCGAATTTAAGAATTAGAGAATGATGACTTCGATAATTCGCCAATTCGTGAGAAGAAGAATCCCGAATTTAAGAATTAGAGAATGATTACTTCGACAATTCGCCAATTCGTGACAAGAAAAATCCCGAATGAAGGAATTAGAGAATGATGAATTCGACAATTCGCCAATTCGTGAGAAAAACAAAGAAAAGAAAGTGTAATCATAATTCTTAATTCAAAATTTTTAATTCTTAATACAAAAAAGTGCGGCCCACAGACTTACAGTCAAAAGTCATCGCATTCCTGCGATTCCCCCTCATCGTGCTGGTGTTGTTCATCCATTGCAACTTCACCACGCTGAGTGAGGAGTGGGCCTCTTTGCCCTTCACCTCCAAGTTCATTGACATCCTGTCACAGCGCATCGCGCCCATCGCCATCCCCTTCTTTTATTTCATTTCGGGATACCTTTTCTTCAAGTCAGGGCAGTTCACCATTGACATCTGGCTCAAGAAACTGGTAAGAAGGGTACAGTCGCTGCTCGTGCCCTATGTGCTGTGGAATCTGCTCTATCTCCTGCTGTGCATCATCATCGGACTGTTTTCCAGCAAGGTGCCCATCCTCGGCATCCCGTTCGACAAACTGTCCTTTGCCGATGTGATGAAGTCATTCTGGAACATCTCGCTCATCGAAGGAGGGAGCACGCTGAAGGCACCCATCGCCGTACAGTTCTGGTTCATCAGAGACCTCATCGTGGTGATGATCTGCTCACCCATCATCTATTTTGCCGTCAAGTGGTTCATCATCCTCTCCGGGCGGCGCCCATTGGTGCGCTACCTGCTCTTCTTCGTCGTCATCTACGCTTTTGGCTATTGGCCAGACATCGTGGGCCTTGACCCTGAATGTTGGCTCTTCTTCGCCTATGGGGCCTATTACGGCATCCGGCGCAAGGAGTTCATCGTAGCCATGTTGCCCTATGCGTTGCCGGCATTCATCCTTCTGGCCGCTGTTGTCGGACTGGAGCAGATATGGCCCTGTGAGTTCATCTACCGATTGGAGTATGTCATCGGACTCGTCTTTGGCATGTCGCTCACCACCATCATGGTGCGCTCGGGCACATGGTATGTGCAGGACATGACACTCTCCAACGCCAGTTTCTTTGTCTTCTCCTATCATTACATGTTGTTGGGCTTCATCGTGTTGGTGCTGGGACACGGATATATCATGCCGCACAACTGGTGGCTCGCTCTCATTATTTATATAATGGCTGTCGCCATCACCGTGATTCTGGGGCTTCTCTTCTACTGGCTCATGCGCACGCGGTTGCCATTCACCACCTATATCCTTATGGGAGGGAGAAGGTGATTGAAAATTGAAGATTGAAAATTGAAAATTGAAGATTGAAGATTAAAATTGAAAATTGAAGATTGAAAGTAGGTATTTTTTGCTCAGCCAACAGTCAGATTGACCCTGACTTTTTCACCCTCACCCGTCAGTTGGGGGAGTGGATAGGCACCCATCACCATACATTAGTCTACGGAGGCACCGACCTCGGGCTGATGGACTGTGTCGCCCATGCCGTGGCAGAAAACGGCGGACGTGTGGTCGGCGTGGTGCCCGCACGGCTGTTGGAGAATGAGCATGCCAACCCCATTGACCATGAGCGGCTGCTTTGCAACACCCTTGCGGAACGCAAGCAACTCATGACGGCCCACAGCGATGTTCTCGTGGCTCTTCCTGGCGGCATCGGTACCCTCGATGAGGTGTTCACCGTGGCAGGAGAGGGCACGCTCGCCTATCATAACAAAAAGGTCATCCTATACAGCATGAAGGGGTTCTGGGATGAACTGGAATCCTTTTTCGACCATCTGAAACAGCAGGGCTTTATCCGAGGCCAACTGGAGCAGCGCATCCTCTTTGCGCACAACTTCGAGGAAATGGTGAGTATGATTGTCCGTTGTACGGAGAGATAAAAACAATAAGGTGACGATATTCGCATACCATCACCTGAAAAGAATAGGCCGTTTTGTTATGCAAAAAGAATCAAGAGCCATGTACTTTGACACAAAAACGACAAATAATTGGGAAAAATGTTGTCTGTTTCACGGAAAATTCCTAATTTTGCTATCATAATGTAAACAACTTGATTTTACTAACCGAATAGTAACAACACAATGGCTACTGAGAAAATCGACCAACTCGATAAGAAAATTCTTTGCATTCTTTCAAAAAATGCCAGAAAACCATTCAAAGACGTGGCCGCTGAGTGCAATGTATCGCGCGCAGCCATTCATCAGCGTGTGCAGCACCTCATCGAAAACGGCATCATCACCGGAAGCGGCTTTGACGTGAACCCCAAAAGTCTCGGATACCATACTTGCACCTATGTAGGCATTACCCTTGAGAGGGGCAGCATGTACAAGTCGGTTTGTGAGCGACTGGTGCATATCCCCGAGATTGTGGAATGTCATTTCACCACCGGTCCGTATACCATGCTGGTGAAACTCTACGCAAGGGACAACGAACAACTCATGGACCTGCTCAACAACCAGTTGCAGAGCATTCCCGGCGTAGTGGCCACAGAGACGCTCATCTCGCTCGAACAGAGCATCAAGCGCGAAATACCGGTCCATACAGAAGATATTGAATTATAGCAATGGCATCCTTTGACCTCAGCAAGCATCTTGACAATATCTATGCCTCGTTCCCCGAGGCCAGACAGAAACCCATCATAGGCATCACGGCCAATTTCCAGGATGGATTGGCCACCATGACACAGGCCTACTACCAGCAGGTGGTGGATGCCGGTGGAACCCCCGTGCTCATCCCTCCCGTAGCAGACAAGGATGTCATCATCAATACCCTTGAAGGCATCGACGGACTTCTGCTCTCTGGCGGGGCAGACATCAACCCCCTTTGGGCAGGGGAGGAGCCCTCTCCAGAACTCCATCACATCAATGCCCGCCGCGACCTGCCCGAACTGCTCATCACCCGTCTGGCGTACAACAGGCAGATTCCCATCCTGGGCATCTGCCGCGGCATTCAGACCATGGCTGTAGCACTTGGCGGCAAGGTGACGCAGGACATCGCGACGGCGATGGCTGAGCAGGAGATGGCGGAGGCAGAGAATGCCGACAAGAAGAAAAAGAACAAGGACAAGGAGAAAGAACCTGTCGCGCCACGTCAGAAGGTGGTGAAACATACACAAGACTGCGAGCGCAGCCAGCCCACGCATTCCGTGGACATCGACAAGGACTCCATCGTCTACCGCATCTACAAGAGTGAGCGCATCTACGTCAACTCGTTCCATCACCAGGCGGTGGCTGAGCCCGGCACCAAGTTCCGTGTCACCGCCAAGGCCCCGGATGGTGTGATAGAGGCTATCGAGAGCAAGGAGTTCAAGCCCATCCTCGGCGTGCAGTGGCATCCGGAGAATCTGGAGGCAGACGGCAGAAAACTCTTTGAGTGGCTCGTGGCGCAGGCCAGCAACTACAAATTGGCCAAGAGGTTGCATGAGCGGGTGCTCACCCTCGACACACACTGCGACACCCCCATGTTCTTCCATGAAGACATCAAGTTCGACCAGCGCGACCCGCGTATCCTCGTCGACCTTCACAAGATGACGGAGGGGCATCAGGACGCTGTCATCATGGCGGCCTATCTGCCACAGCCCAAGATGGGCGAGACGTTTTCGTCAAAGGTGGCATTCGATGTCAATACCCCGATGGAATATGCCGACTTCATTTTTGACAAGATAGAAGCCATCGTCAGGAGCAACCGCAAATACCTCAGCATCGCGCGTACGCCTGCCGACCTCTTTGAGGACAAGCGAAAGGACCGCAAGTCGGTGATGTTCGCCATCGAGAACGGCATCGCACTCAACCATGACATTGAGAATATCAAGCATTTCGCACAGCGTGGGGTGGTATACATCACTCTCTGCCACAATGGCGACAATGACATCTGCGACAGCGCCAAGGGCTGTGACACCAACCATGGCGTGAGCAAGTTTGGAGAGAAGGTCATCAAGGAGATGAACCGGCAGGGTATCATGGTCGACCTCAGCCATGCCAGTGAGCAGAGTTTCTATGACGCCCTTGAAATCAGCAAGACTCCCATTGTGTGCAGTCACTCCAACTGCAAGGCCCTGTGTGACGTGCCGCGCAACCTGACCGACGACCAGTTGCGTGCCATCGCCAAACAAGGTGGTGTGGTGCATGTCACCCTCTACGGCGGTTTCCTGCGTTCAGAGGGCGAGGCGACCATCAGAGACGCCATCGAGCATCTCAACCATGCGGTGCGCATCATGGGCATCGACCATGTGGGGCTGGGTTCGGACTTTGACGGTGACGGAGGTGTCGTAGGACTTGCCAATGCCTCGGAGATGATCAACTTCACCCTTGCCCTGCTGAAGAACAAATACAGTGAGCGTGACATCCAGAAAATCTGGGGTGGCAACTGGCTGCGTGTGATGGCACAGGTGCAGAAAAATTGAAAATTAAAAATTTAAAAGTGACTATTCAGCGAATCATCATTTGGAGTGCCCTGACGGGCAGAAATGGTAAAAAATGAATAAAAAAATGGTAAAAAAATATTTTCTTATAATTTTCTTAAAATTTCTCGCCGTAGGCGATTTCTTTAGATATTTGTTGAATAGTTACAATTGAAAATTGAAGATTTAAAAAACCATACGATTGTGGATAAAAGTAGGAACGCGATGAATATCGTCCGCAGGAATCTCGCTGCCATGGCTGTCGCCTTTGCAGCGATGCTGTTGTTCAGCAATGCTTCCTGCCATCGCGGAGGCAACACCAACATAGAGGTGATTGAGGTGCAGAGCGTCGGACCAGAGTTCGATGCCGACTCAGCCTGGGCTTACTGCTATGCGCAGTGCGCCTTTGGTCCCAGAACGATGAACAGTGAGGCTCACGAGCAATGCGCCGCATGGATTGCAGACAAGTTCCGCGCGTTGGGCTGCACCGTCGAGATGCAGAAAGCCGCCCTGACGGGATATGACGGCACGATGCTCAGGGCCACCAACATCATCGCACGCCATCATCCGGAGCGGCAGCGGCATATCCTCCTCTGTGCCCACTGGGACAGCAGGCCATGGGCAGACAACGACCCTGACAGCACCAACTGGCAAAAGCCTGTCATGGCTGCCAACGACGGGGCAAGCGGAGTGGCTGTCATGCTGGAGATCGCACGCCTATTGCAGCAGAGCGACTCGCTCAGCGTGGGTGTCGACTTCGTCTGCTTCGATGCGGAGGATTGGGGAGTCCCACAGTGGGTCAACCGCTCCGACGAGGACTCCTGGGCACTGGGAGCACAGTACTGGGCCAGCCAATACAAAGCCGAAGGCTATACCACAGAGTTTGGCATCCTGCTCGACATGGTGGGCGGAGAGGCTGCGCAGTTCCATCAGGAGGGCATGTCCATGCTGATGGCCCCCAGCATCGTTGAAAAGGTTTGGAGGGCTGCACAACAGGCAGGATACAGCGGCTATTTCCCCATGTCGCCTGGCGGCCGCATCACCGACGACCATCTGCCTGTCAACGAGAAGGCAGGTATCCCCACCATCGACATCATTCCTTATTATCCCAATTGTGAAAGCAGTTCTTTCGGTCCCACTTGGCATACTGTCAACGACACGATGGACCATATCGACAAAAATACATTGAAAGCAGTTGGCCAGACATTGGTGCAGGTGCTGTTCACGCTCTGACCATTCAGCAGCATCTCTCCGAGAGCATGGCAAGACACAATTGCCAAAAGACAATATTACGCCAACCTGTTTCTATTACTAAAAAACACCGGCGCCAGACCTCAGTGATGAGGATGGCGCCATTTTTTTAGGGGTGAGGGGTGAGAGGTGGGGGGTGAGAGAGTTGTTACAGTTGTCCAGCCTCGACCATGAGGACAACACGTTCGGTGAGGCGGTCGGTGCCTTCTGGGTGGTATTCTTTCTTCAGGCTGGCACCGAACGTCCAGGCAAAAGCCTGCCAGAAACCAGCACGGATAGGTCCCATGAAGGCCTTCACGATGTCGTAGGACGAGGAATTGCACTCACGGTTGACCAACTTGATGAGCAACTTGCCCTGTGAGTAGGTGAGTTTTTTCATGCGAGGCTTGTATTTCTTGTAAATCTCAGCCTCCACCAGTTTCATGTGTGCCTTGCGCTCCTTTTCGTCGGGAATGGTCTGCAGGTATTCATAAGTCTCGATGATGATGCTGTTGGTTTCCTTGGCCATGGGCAGCACTTTCTTCACGTTGTTCACCAAGCGGTTGAATGCCCTGCGCTGTTTCTCGCTCTTCAGTTCCATCACAGGGTAGACATACACATTGTTCATCTGCATGAAGAGCATGCTGTCACCGTTGACAACCGTCTTTTTTATGGGTACATCCGGAACGAAGGTGGGGTTGTTCATGTCCACGGGACGGTCCTCAGGGTTTGCCTGCCCCCTGTTCACCTGCGCGGCAGCCACCATGGGCAGCAGCACGAGCATGAGCGTGATGAAGGAATGAAATTTCAATTGAAAATTGAAGATTGAAAATTGAAGATTCCTAAACTCCTAAACTCCTACACTCCTATACTCCTATACTCCCAAAGTAGCCACACACTCCATCTCGACGAGCCATTCCGGTCGGCACACCTTGCCGTGAAGCAGCACGTGGGGGATGTTGGGATAGGTCTTTTGCAGGAAACGCTCCACCACCTCGCGGTCGGAGGGGTCGCGCAGATAGACATAGAAATAGCGGATATCGTTCATCGTGGCACCGCCATCATGGAGTAAGGCACCGATGTTCTCAAGCAGGCGGGCTGTCTGCATCTGGATGTCGCCCACATACATGGCCTTGCCGTATTTGTCGATGCTCGCCGTGCCTGAGATGAAGAATGTCTGCTTCTCGCCGGTGGTCATGCGGGTGCCGCGCTCAAACGACACGCCATACTCATGGGTGGGGTTGAGGTTGTCGAGCGCCTTCAGGTATTTCTTGTCGCTCTCCTTCACCTTGGGGTAGGTGAGGAAGTCGATGGCGACGGAGGCGCTGCGGGTCTGTGAGAAACCGCCGATGCCGGTACTGGCGATGAAATGGGTCTCCGTGGTAAGTCCCTGACTGCGGAAGACATCATTGCGTGCCCTCACCATCCCCTCGTAATTGACATCGATGTCGGCGACATAGATCCAGGTGCGCACGCAATGGTCGCGGAGGGTAAGCCCCAATTTGCGGATGCTTTCCAGATATTTGTCAAAGATGAGCATCGTCTGGATGTAGGAGTTGGCACCCCGTGTCTCCTCCTCCTTCAGCCGGATGCTGTGGAGGATGAAGTTGTCCTCCTCGTCGGTGGTCTTGATGAGGATGGATATCTTGCTGCCGTCGAGTGGCGGCTGTTCGATGACCGAGCAGGCGGCCTGGCTCAGGATCTCTGTATAAAGTGCCGAGCGTGTCAGGTCTGCATATTGGTTTTGAGCATCGCTCAGAAACACTTTGGAAAACTGCAGGTGCCTGTCCTCTGCATTCTCTCCTCCAAGATACTCACTGAGGGTGAGATACAGTTCGTCCAACCGGTTGGCAAACCGTTCTCTGCTCTTGGGGGCGAAGATTTCATATCTGTCCATGTGTGATTTTGTTTTGTGGTGCAAAGTTAGTGCAAGGCGAAGACAAAACAAAATAAAAAGCAAAAAAAAAGGAGGCAGGCACCCTTTGGTGCTGCCTCCTGTGAGGTCTGATTCAGATTTTCTAAATCATTTAGACGATCTAAATCATAAAGTACCTTTTCTTCTCTCAGTTAGAAGAGTTTTCCTTCGGAGACCATCACATCGGTTGCTCCTGCGCTCTTCAACTCATCGAATCCCATGAGTTCTTTCCTGAGGTTCATGCGGACGGCTTTCGTCTCAGGCTTTACATAATTTGTTTTCATAATCAATGGTTTTAATTGATGAATATTATTTCTTGAAGTATTTCTTGCCGTTGACGATCACCACGCCCTTGTAGTTGCTCTTCACGCGCTGGCCGTTGAGGTTGTAGGCATCGCCGTTGACGATGGCGTTGCTGACGATTTGTCCGATGCCGTCAGCATCCTCGAAGATGAGCGACAGTTTGGCCTGTGCGCTTCCGGCTGCTACAGCGGGGAAGTAAGCACGGTTGGCTGGGATGGTGGTGCCAAGGAACTTGTAGAAGCCTTCCTCGCCATTGACCACAGAGAGGATGGAAACGGTGCCGTAGGCCACCTCGGTATCCTCGAGGACACCGATGAAGTCGTTCTTGCTGTTGACAGGAACAGCACCCTCCATGACGGGCACGGTGCAATCAGTAGCACCGGACTGCACGAGGATACCTGTGCCGGCGGGCACTTGCTGGATCTCGGTGAGGTAGATCTTGTTGCCGTCAAGACGTCCGATGTATGCCTTGGCATTGCTGGCACTGAAGTCGAGGTCCTTGTCATAGCAGAAGGTACCATAACCGTTTGCCTTGGTCTCGATGGTGGCTACCTCCGGTTCAATAGGCTCATCAGCCTTAATAGGATAGGTGGCTGTGAATACCTCGCTCTGAGCGTCGGTCTTGCGGTTTTCGAGATAAGCCCTGATGACGAAGTTGCCCTCGCCCTTGACGGTCACCTTCTCTCCAGTGCCCCATGCGCTGATGACGTTGCTGGTGGGAGCCTTCGGATCGCTGCCGTCGGTGGTGTAGTAGAGCAGGAATGCCTCTTCGTCGAAGGTGAGAGTGATCTGGTCGTCTACCTCCACCTCGGTGCCGTCCTTCGGGTCGAAGGTCAGTTCGAACGGAGCCACGGCCTTAATAGGATAGGTGGC
>JAEEJK010000035.1 GCA_016281815.1 Prevotella sp.
CCATCTATTGCCATGCCGGAGAACTGGGCGCATTCAGTTGGATGCGGAGCATCGTGGTGGGGGAGGCGGACAGCGCCCCCGACTCACCCGTGATGCTGCATGAGATGGCGCATGTGCGCCATGGTCATTCCTGGGATGCGCTGCTGGTGGCTTTTGTGGAAGTCCTGCAGTGGTTCAACCCCTGCATTTGGATGCTTGACATCTCCCTGAGGGAGATTCATGAATATGAGGCCGATGATGCCGTACTGCGCAGAGGCATCACAGCCCGCAATTATCAACTTTTATTAATCAAGAATGCTGTGCGCGGGAGCCGTTATGCTTTTGCCAATGCATTCAACCACAGCCTTCTCAAAAAGCGAATTACTATGATGATGAGAAAGAAATCCAGCAAATGGGCACGCATGAGACTGCTCTATATCATACCCGCCACAATGATTGTCCTCGGCGCATTTGCCAGCCACCGTTTTGTCAGTCAGGCTACCTCGCTTGGTGATGTCGGTGGGTCGCCCACTTCTCATGCCGATGTCGTTGAACCGTCCGCTCCGCCCAAAGCAGCAGTTGTTGAGAAAAGCAACTTCAAGGAGAAGGAGGATGTTGGCAATGTGGAACAGGAAAGTGCCATCCCTGATGTGAAACCTGAAACATCGGACGTTCAAATGCCCATCAGCACCTTGCCCGATACAGGGGTGGTTAAAACCGTCAACGGAAAGCAAGTATATGACGTGCCGGAGGTGATGCCGGAATTCCCTGGTGGCCAGGTTTCGCTGTTGACATACGTGTCACAGAATTTCCGTTATCCCCAAATTGCTTATGAGAATGGTGTTCAGGGCCGTTATGTAGTAGGTTTCTGTATCTCGTCAGAAGGAAAAGTCACGGATGTAGAGATAGCCAGAAAACCTGAAGGGGAGACGCTAAGTGAGATTAATGTGAATGCCTTGTCCCAAGAGGATGATTCCGTGGCTGTGAACAAGCGCATCAATCAGGTGAAAGCCCGTGAGGCTCTGGAACAAGAGGCCATTCGTCTGGTGAAATCCTTGCCCGACTGGAAACCTGGCATGGTGGACGGCAAGCCCGTCAACTGTCGTTACAACATGCCAGTAACATTCAAACTGCAATAAAACCTCTCAACAAAAGGACCTTTCCCCGTGATTCATTTATCTCCCAATCTTTTTTCAAGTATTTTCAACAATGATGAAAACGTATTTTCGCTTTTTAACATGCCTCACAGCATTCTTATATTTCTGCCAGATGGCAGACGCTCAGGTACGGATGACCTACGCGATAGACAGGCCGGCCTTCCTGATTACGCACCTGAATACAGACAAATACAATGTCGTTGACAGCAGTCTCGCTGAGATTGCCTACAAATACAGGTTCAGGATGACGGAGGACGACGACTCACTGCAGGCTGAGGATGACATGTGGCTGCTCATCGGAAAGAGATACGTGTCGTTTTTCAGCATCAACCTGAGAAACCTCGACGACAAGAACACCGAGTCGATGAAGACAACCCTAAAGATGGACTCACCCCAAATTACCTGGCAGGGCTATGACATCATGCGTGACATGAAGGAGAATATGCTCACTGTGAACCACCGCGTGCCGTTCACGCAGGATGTCTGCCAGTACATCGAGCCAGTCCCCATCATCCAGTGGACACTGCTGCCTGAGGACAGGGACACCATCATGGGCTACCGCTGCCAGGCCGCTGAGGGAGAGTTCGGCGGAAGGAAATGGAAAGTATGGTATACCGATCTTATACCCGTCCCGCTGGGTCCATGGAAGTTGGGAGGCCTGAAAGGACTTATCTTGAGAGCCGTTGACAGCGGGCGGAATTTCATGTTTGAGGTGGAGGGGCTGGCCCAAAAAAGACTTCCTGTCAAGCAGTTTGACTGGAAATACCGGAAGATGTCCAAGGATGAGTGGATGAAGTTTGAGACTTATATGTACAACAATGCCGGCAAGTTTGTCAAGAACAACAACATCAGGCTGTTTGTTCCCAAGGCAGGGGGTGAGAGGGGACTGCAGCCCGTCAGCGAGTCATGGCAGGAATACTACAACCCCTTGGAGAAATAAATGCGGACGGTATTCACCATAGACAGATACTTCCCATGCCTTTTCATTGCCTTGTTGGTGCCGCTCCTCTCCCAAGCACAGACGGATAGCCTCAACCTTGACTCCATATTCAAGACGCTCAACTTGCAGGAAGTGGAGGTAAAGGCTAAAAAAATCCGACAATCCGGCGATACCGTCACCTACAATGCATCCTCTTACATCAAGAAGGAAGACAAGGTGCTGGAAGACCTGCTCAGGAAGATGCCTGGCATCTCCGTCTCTTCCGACGGCCAGATCTCATACAACGGTAAATGGATCAGCGACTTCTACATCGAGGGCTCAGACTTGCTGGGAGGGCGCTACACCATCGCCACCACCAACATCAACGCGGATGACATCGCTACCGTGCAGGTGATGGAGAACCACCAGGAGGCCAAGGTGCTCCAGGGCAGGATGAGGGGCGACAGCCCCGCTATCAACATTAAGTTGAAAAACAGCGCTAAGGGAGCATGGGCCTCCACCCTCGACGCAAAGGCGGGGTGGCCTCTGCTCTCCCGCGATGTCTCTGTCAGCCTGATGAACTTCAGGCCACGCAGACAGAATATTTCTTTCTATAAGACCAACAATACGGGCCGTAACCTCGGACAGGAAATCAACGCACCAGGAGACATGAACGGGGACTCAGGAACAGGGATGCAGATGCCCGCCAAGCCATCCATTGATGATATCTTCTCTTACAGGAATGACTCCCACAGCCTGTCCGTCAACCAACTGGTGGAGACTGGAAAGAACCGGGTGCTGACTTACAACATCAACTATCTCTACGACCGGGAGAGACGCCACTCTGCCGAGCATTCGGTATTTCTCGTGTCGGCAGACAGTGTGCTGGACATCATCGAAGACAATATGTCTGAAAGCAAGATGAACTACCTGAATGGCAACCTCAATTACAAAATCAACGACAGCGGGCTCTATCTCAAAGAGGCGCTCACCATATCTGCCGCCTTCAACTGCGGACACGGAACCGTCAACACTGACGTCACGCAGCACTTGGACAATCACTCATTGGAGATAGCCAACAGGATCACGGCGAAAAAGAAAAGAGACAACGGGAGCGTGGCCGACTACTCGTCAACACTCAGAATGACGGACAAGGTCGGCAAACTGATGCTGCCGTACATCTGCCAGGACATCCACCAAAGCAAGATACACATGGTCAGCAGCGTCTCGCTGATTTCCAAACTTGTGCCTTTCATGATGTTTGGCACCGATGCCTCCGCAGAGATGAAATACGAAAGGGTCACGACCGACATCATCCAGCGCGACAACCGCCTTGAGACTGTGGAGTCCGCCGTACATCTGGTGCCGAGAGCCATCCTGCACCATGGCAGCAGTCTACAACTGAACCTGTATGCACCCGTCGGAGTCAGATACTACCATGCCAGCGACATGAACATGGGAAGTTACGGCAAGGTGTTCTTCTCCACCGCTCCTTACGCTTTTTTCAGTTATCATACTCAGCATGGAATGCAATATGACGCGGCAGTCACATACGGACAATCTCTGCCGGCAGCCACAGAGTTGCTCACCGCAAAATACTTCAGAAACTACCGGACGGCATTTGCCAACAGCGAATCGGCGAAGGCCGGCCTGCGGCACACTATCAAAGCCAGTGCCACCGTCACCTACAAGGACATCATCAAGATGTTGTTTTCAAGTCTCGCCGTCACCTATGCCGTCATCAAGTCTCCCAACACGGAGGCCTATCGCTTCAGCGGCAATGAGATTGACTATTATCTCCATCCTGATGGCAATCTCAGCAAAACCATCTCCGTAGATCAGTCATTCTCCAAGGGCTTTCTCAGATACGACTCCAAAATCCAGCAGAGCCTGACACTCGGGCGTTATGACAATGAGTACATCATCGAAGGAGCAAGGCACAGGGGTAGGACAAATGTCTTCAGGGCTATGTTGGGATACAGTGCCAATCCGTCAGGGTGGATGGCGCTGTCATCTGTCTTCTCATACATTCTTTCGCAGCCATATACTGACGGGAGGAGGGGCGACACACTCTACAGGACTTTGGGCAACTCCACCTCACTCGTCCTGTGGGCAGGAAAAAGCATTTCATTCAACACGCAGGCAAAATACTACTACAACAATTATTTCTCTGAAAATCGGAACAACCTGTATGTTAACGAATACGTAGAATATCACCTCAAGAGGACAATCATCAGCTTAGAGTGTCTCAACATATTCAACACCAAGCAGTTCAGGACTGTGACAGACAAGGGCGTCACCCGCTTCAATGGCGAATATCAACTCAGGGGGCGCACCGTAATGGTAGGTATAAGAGTGAAAATCCTATAGCATGCACCGCTATCTCAATCATGGCACATATCAAAAACAGGGTGTCCTATCACCACGGTCGATAATCAGGTCTATCTGGGCACCCTTATGTTCTTCCCCATCCTTACCAATTTGAGGGGTTATCGTAGTGCTATCAGTAATTATTTAGCTGTGCTATCCACCCCAAAAGCGTTTGTACGACGATTGCAGAATGATACATTTTCTAAAAGGTTATCATGAAGGAACGCTCTATTATTTGGAAGTTTCATATTAATTCCATAATTTTGCATTTATTTGACAAACATGCGGAAACTATTATACATCATCGTCGCCACCATCATTCTCGCTGCCTGCGTGGGCAACGGGAAAGAGCGTGCTGCCCTTGATGCGGCACAGGCCATCATCAACGACCGGCCAGACTCCGCCCTCGCCATCCTCGACTCCTTGGAGCCATCATCCCAGGAATTCTCCCGCAGCACTCTCCGCAGGTGGCAGCTCCTGCGTCTTATGGCGCAGAACAAGTGCGACACCGTCTTCCGCTCCGACAGCCTCCAGCTCATCCTCACCGACTACTTCGACCGCCATGGCACACCCAACGAG
>JAEEJK010000036.1 GCA_016281815.1 Prevotella sp.
ATCTCCTACCGTGCTTTCTACAAATGCACAAATCTGATCAGCATCAACTGGCCCAACAGCATAAAGAAACTTGAAGGTGATGTTTTTCTAGGCTGCACGTCACTGACTGCCGCTGAACTGAGCCCAAGTCTCGAAGCGATGGATGGAGACGTGTTCAATGGATGCATCAACCTGACATCGGTCACCATCAACGACGGATGTGCCGTCATTGGTGGGTCGGCATTCAGCGGATGCACAAAACTGAGGAGCATCAGCATTCCCAACAGCGTGACAACATTGGGAAGTTACGCTTTCAACGGGTGCAAGGCTTTGGAGATAGCAACAATAGGAAACGGCGTAAGAATCATTGGGAGTTACGCATTCCTGAACTGCACAGCGTTGGAGTCTGTTACGATGGGTAATAAACTAACAGATGTTAGTTACCGTGCATTCTATGGATGCAACAGTCTAAGGACAATCACGGTACCTTGTCTTAGCGTTCCTGATGCAGACAATTCTGCCTTCAATTACTTCGATGCCACACTCTATGTGCCTGAGGCTTCTATCAACGACTATAAGGCGCACCCTGTCTGGGGTAAGTTTGCAAAAATCCAGTCCATTGTAGAGGATATCTATCTCACCATCATCCAGTCGGAGGGTGGCCGCGTGAAGATGCCTATTACAAAAGGCATCAAATATGCCATTACAATCGAGGCTGAGGAAGGTTGGGCAATCAACACCGTGACCTTTAATGACGAGGATGTCACATCACAGTTGGCACAAAACGTATACAACACTCCGATCATCACTTCCAACTCCACTCTGCGAGTAGCCTATTGGACTACTTCTGGCGTACAAGCAGTTCGCTTCAATGACGTAAAAGTATATGCATACGGTGGAGACATCATCGTCAAAGGCACTGAAGCCGGTGATCTCGTCAGCGTCTATAACATTGACGGCAAATTGCTGAACAGTGGTGTTTCCAGCGGCGACAACATGCGCATCCATGCTCAATCGGGCAATACTTACATCATAAAGATTGGCAATAAGACGCTGAAAATAACCCTATAAGAGTCGGACCGTAAGAGAGGCAAAACTGTAGTAAGAAGCCTCATGAAGAAATGATAGGAAACGATTATTAAGCACAGAGATACTGAGGTACGGAGAATTCATAAAAAACTCTGTATCTTTGTGTCTCTGTGTTGATTTTATACAACGATTAAATCATACTTGTTTATGAAAAAACTGTTTACCTTATTTACTATTTTTCTCACCGCCCTTTCATCAAATGCTCAAATCACGCAAAACAACCTCTTCGGAGACTTGAACAAAGATGGGAAAGTCACCGTCTCAGATGTGATGATGTTGGTGAATATTGTGATGAATGGTCAAAAAAACTTGTCGTTAAATGCTGAGAATGTTTCCGTGACCATCGACAAATCTTATACTGTTACCATTATATCAGGATATGGGAAATACACAGCCGTCAGTTCTGACGAGAGTATTGCTGAGGTCTCACTGGAAGGTTCGACTATAACCATCACAGGTAAAGCCGCAGGAACAGTTGTCGTGACAGTCACAGACCAAATCACTGATTCCTGCATGGAAATCAACGTGACAGTCACAGAGGACATCATACCATATCTCGCCTGTCCCGACGACCATCATCCACACATGATTGACCTTGGTCTGCCCTCAGGCACAAAATGGGCTTGCTGCAATGTCGACACAGACCATCCGGAGAACCAAAGCCCCACCAACTATGGCGGCTACTACGCCTGGGGAGAGACGGAGACAAAGTCCACCTACAAATGGTCCACCTATATCCATTGCAACGGCACAGATGACACCTGCCACGACCTCGGCAGTGACATTGCCGGCACTCAATACGACGTGGCCCACGTGAAATGGGGCGACTCCTGGCAGATGCCGACAAGAGACCAGATAAGTGAGTTGCTAAATAACACCACATTCACATGGACATCCAAGAACGATGTCATTGGTATCCAGTTTACCAGTGTTAATGGTGGCAGCATCTTTATGCCCGCTGCAGGTTACCGTAACGATTCTGCCCTTGGCAATAAAGGTTTGAACGGCAACTATTGGTCGTCGTCACAACTCCCGTCGAACTTGAGCATCGCCTACGACCTCGACTTCGGTTCGGGTAGCGCGTACATTTACGACGACGGTTTTCGCAACTTCGGTCAAAGCGTCCGCCCGGTGGTCAGTTCATCAATCGTGGCTAATCTTCATATATCATCTGCCACATTGAGCATCTTTGTAGGGGATGTGGAATCGGTGGAAATCACCTCCGGCAGTGGCAGTTATGCTGTTGAGAGCAGTGATGAGAGTGTCGCAACCGCCACCATTCAGAACAATATCATTACAGTAGGGGCAGTAACTGCCGGAACAGCCACCATCACCGTTACAGACACACAATCTTCACAAACAGCCACGATTTCTGTGACAGTGAGTGGTAATTTGGTGATAAATGGTAACTGCGAGAGCGATAACGTTACTTGCCTATGGGGGCGTGATGGAGGTGTTTACAATTTTGAGAACGGTGTCTATACGCACTTTGTTGAAGATGGAGGATTCAATGGCTCCCGAGGCATCAGAGTGCAATCCCTCGCCAATGCTCAAAATGACTACGACACTCAGTTTTTTGTCTATACTCCCAACCATGTATGGAAGGAGGGTGAAAAATACCGATTCAAGATGAAATATCGTGCTGAAAAAACTGCGAATGCCAACATAAATGCATATAAAGATCCTACTTCATACCTTTGCTATAGGACGTTAACAGGAAACATTGTTTTTCAAACGGAGTGGCAGGAGTATGAATACGAGGGAACGATCACTTCCGAAGAGAATGGAATGCAGACCATCGGCTTCATGCTTAATGTTTCAAAAGAAGCGAACAATTACTACTTTGACGATATCTATTGGGAATTTTTGGGACCCTATATCCTATTCTCATCAAACAATGTGTATTTAACTTTGGGAGAGGAGACCACAGTGGAAATCACTTCTGGTAACGGCAGTTACACTGTATCAAGCAGCAATGAGGATATAGCCACCGCAGTGATAGATGGAAATTCGGTGAAAATCACAGCTATTAGTGAAGGCGATGCTGTCATCACCGTGACTGATGTGTTCACAGGTAAGACAAACTGCATTAAAGTGACAGCGCGTACTTCGTTTGACAGTTTGGTGGTGAATGGCGACTGCGAGAGCAACGATGTGAGTTGTCTACGGAGTAATGATAGGGCAAACATGCTTTTCATGGAAGATGTGGGTGTTAACGGATCCAGATGCATCAGGGTACAGTCTATCGACAATGCTCAATATGACTGGGAAACTCAGTTTTTTGTCTATACTCCCAACCACGTATGGAAGACAGGCGAGCATTACCGATTTAAGATGATGTATCGCGCAGACAAACCCGCAACAATCTCTACACAATCACACGGGAAACCAGGAGAATACCTACACTTTGAGATGTTTGGTAATCTGCAAGCCGAATTGGATTGGCAGGAATTTGAATTTGAAGGTGAAATCTCTTCCGAGCAGGATGGCATGCAGACGATAACTTTTTTGCTCAATGTATCAAAAGAAGCAAACAATTACTATTTCGATGACATCTCTTGGGTACTGATGGATACAGAAATTCCTCTTGCTCCTTTGCAGCTTTCACAAAACAGCATCACTACTATAGAGGGGGAGAATACCTCCGTTATCATCACTTCCGGCAATGGTAACTATAGAGTATCAAGCAGTGATGAGAATGTGGTTACTGTAATGATAGATGGCAGTTCGGTAATAATCGCTGCCGTTGGTGATGGTACTGCCACTATTACTGTGACAGATACTCAGACAGGACAAACTGCCAATATCTCTGTGACGGTGGCAGCATCTTCTGTTTCTCTTTGTCCCGACGACCATCATCCACACATGATAGACCTTGGCCTTCCCTCCGGCACGTTGTGGGCATGCTGTAATGTGGACACGGAACATCCTGAGAACCAAAAGCCAGAAAACGATGGCGGCTACTATGCATGGGGTGATACAGAAGAAAAAAGTGTGTATGATTGGGACAATTATGGCTATGACTTTATAGGTAATGACCCCATTATTAGAACAATGTTCGATGTGGCTCATGTTAAATGGGGTGGTGCGTGGCAGATGCCGACCTATGATCACTTCGAGGAGTTGTTGAATAAATGCACTCATCAATGGACAACACTCAATGGCATTGAAGGTTTCAAATTCTCCGGCTCTAATGGAGTTGGTATCTTTCTTCCCGCTGCAGGAGGCATTAGTGGTTATAATTACTTTGATTTTAGACAAGGGTGTATTTATTGGTCTGGCACTCTGTCTAATGAGTGGGGAGAAGGTGTCGAACCTGATGTAACTGATGCAAAATGTCTTTACTTAAGAAATGGTGATCCTCCATTACCAATATTAAGTCGCAGCGAAGGCCTTTCAGTACGGCCTGTTATTACTAGAGATGCACCTTTAGATTAAGCAATTCTACCTGCATTACATTATCCCTCACAGAGGTGCTGTGAGAGTGACGGTGGTGCCCTGCTCATTGGAGTCAATGCGCAGGTTGCCACCGATGCTTTTGGCTCGGTCGCTGACAGAACGCAAGCCTATGCCATCGTGGCTGACGGTCCTTGCCACAGTTTCTCCTCTGTCATCATTACTTGGCTGACACCCATTGTCGCTCACACTAAGGGTCACCTCACGCCGGTCGCAACGGACATCCACCTGAGCGAGCGTAGCAGAGGCATGCGAGAGGATGTTGCCCACCGCCTCTTGCGTGATACGGTATAGTTCGTATGCAATGTGCTTGGGCAGCACGGAAAAGTCGCCTTGGGAAGAAAAACGCACATCGACTGACGGCGACTTGATATGCTGCAGATAATAACGGAGAATCTCGTCGAGTGTAGCCTTGTCAAACTGCGGCGGCATCAATTCGTGGGAGATATGGCGCAGCGTGTCACGCAACTGGCTGATTCTCTGCGCCACCTCCTTTGGCTCCGCTTTCTGCGTGTTGATGACCATGCCAATGCCCAGAAGTTCATTGCAGGCACCGTCATGCAGTTCACGGGCAAAACGTGCCCGTTCTCTCTCAAGTCCCTCTACATAACGCTGAGCCAGCGACTGCTCCTTGCGTTTTCGCTGCCAATAGACGTATACGGCAGCCAACAACGCGAGAATGACCAGACCCGTGGCGAGGATTACAGCAAAAAGTTGTCGTTGCGCCACTGCTTTGTTGAGACGGGCAATCTCTGTTTCACGCTCCTGTGCCTTGAGTTGCTCTGAAAGTTCGGTAATCTGCCGCTGAGCGTCCAACCCCTTCAGCGAATCAGCGGTCTCGACAGACCTCAGGGTGAGATCATACGCTTGATGGTAGTTGCCCATGCCAGCCATGCAACCGGCTTTCTGCCTGAGAAAAGCATCACGCGGGTAGGTGCCGTTGTTCAATGCTGCAGTGTCAACCTGCTCCAAAAGCTGGAGGGCTGCGGCATAATCGCCCTTTCCGATATTGATGTCAGTCATCACCTCTATCAGTCCTGATGCCTGTATGCCAGCCTTTGGCATTTGCCTGATGAACTGCTCGCTCATGTCAAGATATTTGCCAATCCTGGATTTGTCACCCTGTTGCACACTTGCCTGCAGCAGATAGGTCAGCGTCTTGGTCTTCAATACAGCATTGTCAATGCCCTTGACCTTGAGCCACAAATCCTCAAGCAGATGAATGCCTTTCTGAGAATCACCTTTTCTGTTCCAAATCACGCCCTCATTGGCACGTGCATTCATGGCTTCCTCCTCATTACCAGCCCTGACTGCAGCCTCATAGGCCTTATGACAGGCCACCAGTCCCTCATCAAAACGCTTCAGTTCGGCAAAAAATATACACAGGCTGTTGTACAAGAATGCCAATTCCTCGTCATCACCCACCTGCTGTGCTGCTCTGATACCCTCCTCAAAGAAGTAACGTGCAGAGTCGGACATCCCCAAACGGCGACATGCGATAGCGGCATTTCCACAGCCTAACGCCTTGTCCTCTCCCTGATAAGCCGAACCAAATTCCTGTATAGCCCTTCTCACATGATGCACCCCCAAGCGCAAATCGCCTTTGATGATATAAATGGAGCCTTTCTCACCGAGGAGAGCGGCACGCATGCTGTCGCCCACATGCAGAGTAAGAGCCTTGTCCACATAACTCATGGCGGTATCAGTAAGCAGTTCATTGGTCCTGACCTGCGCAAGGGCAAGCCATGAGGCAGCCATTCCTTCTTCGTTGTCCTCTTTCTGATAAGCGGTGAGAGCATCTTGCAGCAAATGGCAAACCTTGTCGGCATCACCTTCCTCAAAAGCGGCCTCCGCCTGTGCGAAGAGCGTGTCACCATCACTCTTTTTCAGAGATGATTTTTGGCATGAAGATACCATCAGCATGCCTATCAGAATGACAAGAAATATATGACGTGAATACTGTCGCATAGTATGGTATTTAAATAGTTGAAAGGCTGAGATAATCATTGATTCACAGGTCTGACGGTCTTGCCCGAAAATCTCTCATTGTAAACCACATTGAAAAAGTAATCGTTGAACAGCGAGACTCCAGTGAAAAAATAAGCGTATCGGAATTTGAAAGGATCACCATACAAGGTAGAGGTCCAACTGTTGACCACATCATGATAGGTAGTTTTGATCTTCCATCCGGCTGCAGGCATGAATATGGAGTTGCCATTTGGACCCGTAAAAAGCCATCCTGAAATGCCATGGTAATCTGTCTGCAGGATCTCACAGTTGTTCGACAATTCCAAATAGTCATCTCTCGAAGGCATGCGCCACGTCCCACCCCATTTCACATGAGCCACATCATTCCCCGTTCCTCCGATATCATCCCCAAGAGATTCGCAGACATAATCCTTATCATCGGCAATGTACGTGGAGTAGGAATAATTGTCCCAAGTATAACTGTCTTTCTCAACGGTCTCTCCCCATGCAAAATAGCCGCCGAACCCCTCGGGCACATCCGCCCCCACATTGCAGCACGCCCATTTCCTCCCACTGGGCAAACCCAAGTCGATGGCATGAGGGTGATGGGCATCGGGACAGAATGATGGCAATGTAAGCACCTTCATACTGTCGATATCAGCGATGTTGATGTATGTACGAGCATCTTTGGTGTGCAGGATGACAGCAACCCTCTGCTCATGCAACTGGTTGTCTGTGTCATAACATGACCAAGTGATGCTGTCTATTCCCGAGGATGCAAAATAGTCCTCTTTGCCATTGCTGCGATAGATGACGAGCGATTGTTCCGTAGACTGTGCCCTCAATACAATTGGAAATGTCGAAAGCAGTGATAAAGAAAAAAACAGGAATTTATACATAAGGTGTCTGAATGATGGCAAAACATGTTTGTGAATCACCAAGAGTTGGTTTCATGCCGCGAATATACAACATTTTTCGCAACCGCCCAAACATGGCCTTCGAGTTTTCAGGCAATTCCTGCCACAACTTATTATTTCATCACTCCACCGGTCTCACAGACTACGGAATACCGTAGTTTTCAACATCCACATAATAAATTTTGCGGCGAATTTGTCAGTAATATGGGAAAAATCTATAAATTTGAAGTGCGATTGCATTTATATACAACCATGACCCATACTACAGTCAACGTATTAGTAATAGAAGACCACGCCGTGGTGCAGTTAGGTATCAGCACATTGCTTTCCACATGCAACACCATCGGCCTCATCGACAGAGCCTCATCCGGCACAGAGGCCATCAGCAAATTTCTTGACACCCACTTTGATGTCGTGCTGATTGACATAGAATTGCCTGACATGTCTGGATTTGAACTGCTGGCCCGTCTGCGAAAACATCTCCCTACGGTGAAAGTGCTTTTTTATTCAATGCACGACGAGTTTTGGATTGTCAGGCAGATGTTCAGAAGCGAGGCCGACGGTATCGTGATGAAGAGCGACCGTCTTGACGAATTGCGCACAGCCATGGAAACTATCCTCAGCGGTGAAAAATACTTCAGCAAGGAGTATGAGCAGTTTTTGAAAGAATATGAACAGCAAGAGGAACTTTCCCCTCAGGAAATCAATGTGCTGAGACTTATCTCTGAAGGCCTCACCTCACAACAGATAGCAACCCGATTGTATGTGTCTCTCAACACCATTGAATTTCACCGTCGGCGTATCATGCGCAAATTGGCGGCTACCAATATGGCAGACCTGATCAAAAAAGCCATTGAGAAAGGATATCTTTGAAATTGAGTTTTTTCTCAAATTATGCAAAAAAATGCGTTGTTATCGCACACAACGATTGATTTATATCAAGAAAAGGGTATTTTTATAGAGAAATGAGGTAGAAAATATTGCATGAAGCGGATTTTCATATTACCTTTGCATTGTCAAAATGATTGAGG
Source organism: Prevotella sp. (assembly GCA_016281815.1). GTDB lineage: Bacteria > Bacteroidota > Bacteroidia > Bacteroidales > Bacteroidaceae > Prevotella. The sequence continues at coordinate 8,441 of JAEEJK010000036.1, forward strand.
CAACTCAATTATCATGGTTAATAGATTGTTTAGGTTAGTAGTAATAGATTTAGGTTTTTAGTTATTAGGTTTAAGGTATTAAAGTAGATTGTTTAATTGGACAACAAAGGTCGCCGTGAGGCTCCCTTTGATTTCGAAAAGGATTTTTAGTTAAACATAGGCTTGTACGCTGCGGCTCGTTGATGAGTTGCAGCGTACTTTTTTACAGGAGTATTGTATCAACTCCCTAACGACGGGTCAGCGGATAAACGGGTCAGCGGACCAAACAATCACACCCTAACTTTTCATCTTGGTGCAGCGCGAGCAGATAAAGTTGTAAACGAAGTCGAAATCCTCGTCTGTCACATAGACTTGGTTTTTCTCCAGCAGTTCGTTGACCTTGATGAGGTTTCTGCTGCGGCATGCCTTGACGTTCCTGACATTTTCAAACGAGGAATAACTGGATGTTTTCGTCGCGCTGTTGAGACCGGCACCAATTGTGGTGAGGTTGCCCGCTTTCAGTCCTGCGAGGACGGTAAACCATCCCATCGCTTGTGCCTTCTTTATCTGTGACTTGAGTTGACGGTGGAGCACGCCCTGCTCATCCATCTCGAAGAGCACAATGTATTTCCCACCATAACTGGCTGCCACCAATAAGTAGGCCAGGATAATGAGCACCACGAAGAGCGCAACGATGAGGAGCATCATTTTGGTGTCAAACCATATTGTGTCCCATCCCTCTCCGCGGCACAAGTCGGAGATGGTCATAATAGCCCACCCTGTCAGAAGGATGTATCCGAAGACTTTAAACACCACAAAGATGATGGATGGGTTCTTATACATATTGAGTTCGTAAATCCATCGGTACTTTCCATCCTTGCAAAGATGAATACGGTCGGTGAGCGCCTGATCCTCTTGCGACAAATTTGTGACTGACTTTTTCATATCATGCTACAAGTTTTTCTATATTGATCATTTCGATTATTGAGGTAATTAATTCAAGTTCCGCAAATTGAAAATTACTATCAATCAGTCTCATCGGGCCAGGGGCATGGTGTGCCAGTGCCTTTAAGCAAAGGTCGTTGGGCGTGCATCTTGCGCAATTTGCGACCCAATTCACGGGACAGTTTCCTGACTACTTCCGGATAGCGTGAGGCCACATTGTTCGTCTCACTGATGTCAACGGAAATGTCGTACAATTCCTTTGTATGCGTCTTATAATTGTAGATCAACTTCCATACGCCTTTCCTTATCGCGCAGTTCAGGCTGATGCCCGGTCCCTCATTGTCCCACACATTGGGGAAGTTCCATATCAGGGAACGTCCTTTTGAGGGATCGCCTTTCTGTGTCAGCAGAGGCATGAAACTCTTGCCATCTATGGTCTGAGGCACCTTGTAACGTTTTACGCCCCCCATTTCCAAAAGCGTCGGATAGAAGTCCTCTATCATGACATAACTGTCGCAACGGGTCTGTGGTCTGACATGTCCCGGCCACCGAACGATCATGGGTTCACGGATGCCGCCCTCATATAAAGACCCCTTGCCACACCGCAAGGGAGCATTCTGTGTATAGAGCGGTTCGTCGCGCCAATAACTGCCAGTGGCATACCCACCATTGTCGCTCATGAAGATGACGATGGTGTTGTCTGCCTCTCCGTTTCTCTCCAACCAGTCGAGAATGTCGCCAAGACTGGCATCCATTCCCTCTATCAGCGAAGCGTATGCAGCCTCCTTGGGAGAAAGTCCTTTGCCGATATATTTTTGGAAAAAGCGCGGATCTCTGTCTATGGGCACATGAACGGCATAATGAGACATATACAGATAAAAAGGCTGACCAAGCCGCTTCGCCTCATCAAGTGCCGAAATGGCCTCCCGTGTAAGAGCCTCTGTGAGGAAAGTGCCTGTGCCCCAATATTTCTGCAAGCCAGGGACATGCATGGGAGAAGTGGGTTGTCCGTCCTTGTCGTACCCATAGTTTTGTTCGCTGAGATACGTTGCCGGTCCTCCTGCCGCATGCCCGGCAATGTTGACATCGAAACCGAAATGTTCCGGTTGCTCACCAGGTGTCCCGATGGCTCCCCAATGCGCCTTGCCGCAGTGTATGGTGTGATATCCATATTCACGCAGGATATCAACAAAAGAACGTCCCACGAAAGCATGCCCCGTCCCTTCTGCCTGACAGATGCCGTTCACATTCCATTCCGGCGTTGCCAAGACAGCATCCTCCGCGTCTGTGCTCTTATCCTTGTGCAATGTCCAGTTGGTGACACGATGGCGCGCGGCATTCGCTCCCGTCATCAGGGAGCAGCGGCTGGGAGAACTGATGGGTGCCGCATAAGCCTGGGTGAACATCATTCCCTGACTGGCAAGCCGCTGCATGTTCGGAGTCTCATACAGGTCATTCAGTCGGGTGCGCTCGTTTCCGAACGGCACAGAAGTGTCTTGCCACCCCAGGTCATCAGCCATAAAGAGGATGATGTTGGGACGCGCCGGTTGGTGGTTTGGACGAGTAGTCTGAGAGTAGGCCGTACCTACAGCAACAGTTGCCACCAGACAAGGTAATAATGCTTTTTCCTTTCTCATTTTATGCCGGTGAGCCACCATGCCAAGAAACTAATGGACATACATGAAGCATGCCCCACATCCCTCAACTATGAACTATGAATTATGAACTATGAATTATGAACTATGAACTATGAATTCTTAACTATCAGCACCGTGGCGTATGCCGATATGCCCTCTTCACGGCCGGTGAAACCGAGGTGCTCCGTGGTGGTGGCCTTGATGGAGATGTCGTCGACGAAACAGCCGATGACCTCAGCCAGACACTGCTGCATGGCTGGGATATGGGGGTTGAGTTTGGGGCGCTCCGCGCATACGGTGGCATCGATATTGCCCACATGGTATCCCTTGGTGGCAATCAGCGCCACCACATCACGGAGGATGATCTTGCTGTCCATATCCAATGTGTCATCCGACGTATCGGGAAAATGATAGCCGATGTCGCGCATGTTGGCAGCACCGAGAAGGGCATCGCAGATGGCATGGATGAGCACATCGGCATCGCTGTGGCCCAACAGTCCGAGGTGATGGGGAATCTGTATGCCACCCAACCACAGGGGGCGGTCTTCCACCAACTGGTGGACATCAAATCCGAAACCAACCCTGATTTTCATCATCTCCGTTTGAAAAGGTCCTTGATGCCGTCCATGTCGAACGACAGGGTGAAACGCAGCGTCTGGTCAAGGGGATTGCTCTTCGCCGTAGCAATCACATAACCCGCATCGAGAGAGAACACGCTCATTCTGAAACCGGCACCCACCGTGAAATATTTGCGGTTGCCCTTGTTCTCACTCTCATGGTGGTATCCGGCACGGATGGCGAACTGGTCGTGATAGACGTACTCGGCACCCACGCTCCACTGGATTTCCTCCAGTTCCTCCTTGAAACCATTGGGCGCATCACTGAAACTCTTGAACATACCGCTGATGCTCGACACATCAAAGTAGTCCTTCTCCAACCTGTCCTGGTATTCCTGCGAGGTTTCCTCTTCCTTCTGCTTAGGATAAGTGGGCACCAGCAACTTGTTGGCATCGGCAGCGATGGTGAAGCGGTTGTACTCATCAACGGGGATCATCAGCGAAGCACCCAGACGCATGTTGGTGGGGATGAACTCACTGTGCTCGTCGCCTCCAAAAGAGATCTTGCTACCGATGTTACTCACGTTGAAACCCAAGCCCAATTGGCACTCACGGGCACCGATGTTGAGGTAGTTCTGATAATAGCACGAGAGGTCGGCAGCAAAAGCCGAACCAGGGCTCGTGTCCTCTGTGAAATCATAGGTGAGGTCGGAGTAAATCCATCTCACGGCAGCAGACAGGGAGAATTTCTCACTGAGCATCAGGGAGTACGCCACATCAAGCGACATCTCATAGGGGTTGATGGTCATATCGTTGGTGGCATCAGTGGCACTGCTCGTGTATACCTCACCCAGCGAGAAATAGCGCAGGGAGCCCGACACGGCACTGTAGTCACCAATGCGGTAGTAGCCCACAAGATAAGCCAAGTCCATGTCGTTGACAAGTTGACGGAGCCATGGGGTATAGTTGAGCGCCACACCGGCACGTGAGATCGTGAAAGGATATTTGGCCGGATTCCAATATTGCGACACCACGTCGGGATCAGTGGCAGCACCCACGTCACCCATACCTGCGGAACGGGCATCGGGCGCGATGGTCTGTGAGGTCACTGAGGTGTTGACAGGATTGAACATGTCCTCCTTGTTCTGTGCCATCACCATGGTGGTCATGGTGACAACAGCGAGAAGAACCCATATTCTCAGATGTCTGGAGATGATATGCATTGCTGATCGGTTAGGAAATTAAACTGTTTATAAAACGCTCATCTTCTTCAATTATTGCCTATGATGATGAGTTTCTTGGCTTTGGAGGCATACGAACTTCCGTCGCAGGCCACCCGCACACGATAGATGTAGACACCGGTCTGAAGGCGCTGGCCACCATCGACGGTGAGATCCCAATCGATGGTATGTGCCCCGTTGGTGGACACTCCCGTCTCCCGATACTGCCAGAGGAGTCTTCCGCTCATGTCAAGAATATCAAGTTCGACATCCATCTCACTGCCTGTGCGGTCGTGATTGATGATGAAGGTGGTGGAAGTGGAGGCCGGGTTGTTGGTGCAACTGACGCTGAAGAGCGTCGGTTTAAGTCCGCTGACCACATTGAACGACAGTTCGGCTGTAGATGAGTTGTTGAGCACGTCCCAGGCACGGAACCGCAGGTTGTGGCGTCCCGGAGCCAGTTCGGGAATGCTGTAATAGGTGGTGCCGCTGGTATAACTTCCGAAGTCGAAAGAGAAATGGTCGTTGAGGATATACGTACGCGACATCTCATTGTCGATGACAAGTTCCAGGTCATGGCCGATACCCGTTCCGGTAGCATTGATACCGTCCTTGTCGGTGATCTGCGCCACGAAATAGGGAGTGGGATTGACATCTCCGCCATTGACAAACGAAGAGGTATTGAGATAGCAGTAGATGGACGGTCCGATGGAGTCGTTGCCCGCCACATCCGAACCGCCAACCCTGAATCCGTCGCAAGCACCATGTGCCTTCAGCGTGTGGGCATTGTTGACGGCATAGATGTTCATGAGGCCCTGCCCGTCGGAGTAATTGATATCCATCGGCACGGCGAATGTAAAATCAAACTTGCCATGCCTGACGCTGTCCGAACCGTTGTAGAGGATGTTGGGACGGTCCTGATAGGTGAAGACGGTATTGGAATCCTCCGCCTGTCCCTTGCAGGTGACGGTCTCCTCGGAGTCGCGCACGGTGGCAGTCATCAGACCAGAAAAGGAGTCATCGGTCTTGCCGTCACGCTCCACATGCCCGCTCACCCTGACGGTGGATCCAGCCCGAAGCAGGATGTCATCGCTACCCACTGCGATGCCGTTGATGGAATCAACCACCGTTCTCGCCGTAGGCACATGCAGACAAAGCGCAGGGTCACCCAAAAGGGAGTAGCGCAACTTGTTGGTGGTCCTGTCCTGCCCCGACGTGATCATCTCGTTCTTGGCCAGTCGCTGCGCCTCTCCGATGCTCACCGGCTTTCCGTCGACCACATTGAGCACATGCTTCATATAGGCACGGTTAAGATAGGCATTGTAACTCTGATAGACGGTGCGGGTGGTTCCGAAGAAGGCCATGGCACCGCCTTTCTTGTTGAGAAGGGCCTCGACGCCGATACACTCCTCCGCCATGTCGAACGGCATGATGTCGCATGAGGCCGTAATCCACAGCGGAGTGCGGGTGTTGGTGAAGTCCTTGAAGTCCTGAAGCATCAGCACACGCTCGTGCGAGATGCTGATGGCCGAACCGTGCCCGGAGTAGTCGATGACCAAAGCACCGTTGGACTGTATCTGCTTGATATCGCGGGTGCAGTCGGGATAGGAATTGCCGGTAGCAGAGGTGACCCTTGTGTAGGCATCCCACATGATCTTCTTGATCTGGAATCCCGGATAGAGGGAGTTGATGAGGTTGGCGGCATTGTTGGCATCCACCAAGTGAGAGTTGTTGTTGCCGTCATCACCCAGCACGACCACCTGGTTCTGCCAGGCACCCGCGTCCTCATTGGCCACATAGGTGAGAATCTTGTCGGTAAGCGTCTTGGCATCACTGAGGGTATGGACAGGGAAACGCCCGACGGCCACATCCAGTTTGTCGGAGGAAGCGGGATTGATTCCCTCGCCATCATCAAGAAGGCCGTAGAATCCGTCATCGACATAGCAGTAGATCTCACTGAATGACTCCTCGCTCTCAAAACAAAGCAGGAAATCATCGGGAGAATAGCCCCGGCATTCGCCCGTGAGCATGCGGTTGTCCCAGAAACCGTCGCCGAAGAGCAGCAGGTATCGGGGCATGTCGGCTTCGCTCTCCGCCCTGTCGTAGAGCATCTTGAGATAGCGGCGGTAGGCGTTGGCATCGGGCGTGCCGCTCGAGAACTCGTTGTAGATTTCATCGGCCGGTACGATGCGCACCCTCATGGAGTCGCGCTGCTCATGCATCTGTGCGATGCGCTGCGCCTGCGGGAGCAGTTTCTGCGAGGCGGGGATGATGATGACCATGTCTGCGGGTCCGTCACCATGGAGGTCCTGGTTGGTGATGTTGTACATGTATTCCGGAGCCGGAATGCCCGAATAGGTGAGTGCCGTCATGGCACGGGGCGACGACTCGGTGCAGATATCGATATAGTCGAGGCGCACCGGACCGCCGCTGAGTGTGGTGATGGTGATGGTGTCTGTAGGCTGCAGGTTGGTCACGTTGTACACCTGATAGGCCTCGTCGCCACGGTCGTAGCCACCCGGTGACATGTAGAGCGTGCCCAACTCCGTTCCGTTGAGTTCCACCCTCACCGATGTGGTGGAGCCTGCCGTAACGGCAATGGCTACCCTCCCTTCGGTATTACCGCTGGGATTGGTCATCGTATAGGTATGGGAGTTGCCTGCGGTGATGGGGGTATTCTCAAACAAGTTGCGCCCGCCCATGAACCAAGAGTAATTGTCCACCTCATGCAGGGTGTGGTAATGCTCAGGCCTGGGGTAATACTGCTTGATGAAAGCGGCGCTGTCGATGGTCAGCGGCTCGCCCTCTGCCTCGGTGATGAAATAGCAACCCACATCGGAATAGGGATTGCGTGTGCGCTGCATCGTAGAGGCTGTTTTCCAGGTCACCGGTCCCTGCGCATAAAAGAGCCGTCGCCCGCCAACCGAGCAGGTGGGGACTTCCTTGAGGTCATCAGTGGCCTTGAGTTCGTCGCCGACAAGTTTCTCATTCTGGAGCGCACCGCCATAGCCATAAATCCGCACCCTGCTAAGGTCGGAAAAGCCTGCCTGCCTTGCCAATGCCTCGGTGAGTTGATAAACTCCCGACGAAGGCACCTTCACCTTGGCCCACTTTCCTGAGGCGAGCACCGAGTGGTCGGCATACCGTTCGGAAGCAGATGCCGCCTGGCGCATCTTGCGCGGTCCGGAAGTGTTGATGGGCGTGGCCTTCACATCAAGCATGAAACTTACGAGGATACGGTGCCGCCCCTCCTGGAAGACGAAAGGTACGAAGGAGACCTCAAGGAAACCACGTTTGCGCTCCACCACCACATGACTCTCTATGGCTGGCATGCCAGGAAGGGTATCGGCTTTCAGGGCCTGCAGTTTCCTGATGCTGTAAGGCGTCATATCCATGAACTCCGGATAGAGGATGCTGACCTGATAAACAGAGTCGGCATAGTTCTCTCCCAAGGGGATGGAAGTGGCGAAGCGGGGCACGAACGAATCGACCCTCACCTCGTCGGCAGTGAGGTTGCAGAACCGCTGTGCCGCTGCCGTCAGGCAACAGCCAAGCAACAGGACAATGAGGATATAACGGTATTGTCTACTTGACATTGAACTCCAATACTTTTTTGTCGCCGAGATAGCCGGTGATGTGGTCATCAACGTGGACTGGTCCTGTGGGCGAGGGTGTTCCTGTGAAGAGGAGGTCGCCCGTGCGCAATGTGATGAACTTGCTGATATAGGCAATGAGTGAGTCGATGCTCCACCGCATGTCTGAGGAATTACCCTCCTGCACGGTGACCTGGTTGACATCGAGCCTGAAAGTGATGCCTCCGGTGCCCAGGTTCTCCAAAGGCACCCACTCCCCCACTGCTGCAGCGCCATCGAAACTCTTGCTGAGTTCCCATGGCAGTCCGTCCCGCCTGAGCCGCTGCTGCAGATCGCGGGCTGTGAAGTCCACACCACAGGTGACGGCATCATAGTAACGGTGGGCGAAACGCTCTGGAATGCTCTTTCCCAACCGGCTGATGCGCACCACCAGTTCGGCTTCGTAGTCGATGCGCCCCAACTCATCAGGCAGGAACAGCGGCCGGCCGCCCTTGAGCAGGGATGAGTCGGCCTTCATCAGCACGACAGGCTCTTTCCTCTTATATAACGGAGATTCTTTTTCTTTATTGTACGCATCATAGTTGTATGCGATGGCAAAGATCTTCATGGCTTCCGGATCTGTTCTTCAAAGGGATATAGCAAAAAGAGCCAACGCATGAGGGTGTCATGCCATTGGCTCTCTGTTGGGTTATTTGCTGATTGGCTTAGTCAGCACGGAGGGTGAAGCGGCGGAATGCCACCACCTGAAGTTCCTTGTCAGCAGCCTTCAGGTAGGCACCGACACTCTCCTTGTTCTCAGCACGGATATACTCCTGGTTGATCAGGCAGTTCTCCTTGAAGAACTTAGCCAGACGGCCCTTGGCGATGTTCTGAATCATCTGCTCGGGCAGGTTGGCAGCCTTCTCTGCAGAAACGCGGGTGCGGATCTCGCGAGCCTTCTCTGCCTCTTCCTCAGTGAGCCATCCCTTGGCGATGTTGGAACTGATGTGGTCTTCGCTGTCCACAAGGTTGGGGTTGACACCAGCCTTCTTGAGAGCGGCCTCCACAGCCTTCTCCACCTGCTCTTCCTTGGTCTTCTGGATAGCCACCTGCAACTCGTTGTCCTTCACCGACTGGGGCACGCTGGCCTCGTCGAGGGCAACTGGGTTCATAGAAGCCACCTGGAGGGTAAGGTTGTGCCCCTGCTCCTCGAAGTCCTTGTTGAGTTGCACCAAAGTGCAGAGGATGTTCTTTCCCTGATGGTTGTAGCAGTAGATGTTGTCACCTTCGATGAAGTTGTAACCGTCAAGTTCCATCTTCTCACCAGTGATGCCAGAGCGCTGAGTCACTGCCTCAGCCACTTTCTGACCGTCAGCAAGTGTCAGTTCAGCCACTTCCTCCACAGTCTTGCAACGGGCAGCCACAGCGGCGTCGAGGATAGCCTGTGTGAGGGCGATGAAATCGGCACCGTTGGCCACGAAGTCTGTCTCGCACTTCAGGGCGATGATGGCACCGAAGCCGTCGACCACCTTGACGAGCACACAGCCGTTGGAGGTCTCACGGTCGCTGCGCTTGGCAGCAATGGCGAGTCCGCGCTCGCGGAGCAAGTCCTTTGCCTTGTCGAAGTCTCCCTCGGCCTCTACAAGTGCTTTCTTCACATCTGCGAGACCTGCACCGGTCATGGTGCGGAGCTTCTTGATATCTTCCATGTTTGGTTTGTAAGCCATGATATCTTTTTGTCTAATTTGGGTGTTTAACTGATTTGAATGATATTACTCTGCGGCGGGAGCCTCTTCCTCTTCGGCGAGAGCCTCGGGAGCCTCTTCCTCAGCGACGGGTGCATCTTCCTTGCGGGCACGGTGCTGGCGGCGAGGTCTTGCATCAGCAGCCTCTTCGCTCTGCTCGGCAGCGGCCTTCTCGTCGGCCTTCTCTGCCTTGCGCTCCTCCAGACCCTCTGCGATAGCGGCGCAGCAAGCGGTCAGGATGACGTCGATGCTGTCCTTGGCATCGTCATTGGCAGGAATCACGAAGTCGATGTCGTTGGGGTTGGAGTTGGTATCGACGATACCGAACACGGGGATGCCGAGACGCTTGGCTTCCTTCACTGCGATGTTCTCCTTCATGACGTCAACGACGAAGAGAGCAGACGGAAGACGGGTGAGGTCGACGATGGAACCCAGGTTCTTCTCCAACTTGGCACGCTGGCGGGTCACCTGAAGGAGTTCGCGCTTCGAGAGGTTGGAGAATGTGCCGTCGGCAATGAGTTTGTCGATGTTGCCCATCTTCTTCACAGCCTTGCGGATGGTGGGGAAGTTGGTGAGCATGCCACCCGGCCAACGCTCGTTGACATAAGGCATATTGATGCTGGCAGCCTTCTCAGCCACGATGCCCTTTGCTTGTTTTTTAGTAGCGACGAAGAGGATTTTCTTACCCGACTTGGCAATCTGCTTGAGAGCCTCAGCGGATTCGTCGATTTTGGCCACGGTCTTGTGGAGGTCGATGATGTGGATACCATTGCGCTCCATGAAGATATAGGGCTCCATGGCAGGATTCCATTTGCGGCGGAGGTGGCCGAAGTGACAGCCAGCCTGCAGCAGCATATCAAAATTTGTTCTTGACATGATTGATTTGTTGATTTTAAAATTGTTTACTTTCCTTTTAGTTGTTTCTAACCAGCCAGCGGGTAATCATGACGCATCGCCTCAAGAGGTATGCGCTGAGTCTCGCCAGTTTGGATGCTAAACAGATTGTTGTTGCGCGGATTAACGCTTGCTGAACTGGAAGCGTGCGCGTGCCTTTGGACGACCCGGCTTCTTGCGCTCCACAGCGCGGGAGTCGCGGGTGAGGAAGCCCTGATCCTTGAGTGCTTTCTTGTCCTCAGCGTTGATCTTCACCAATGCGCGGGCGATGGCAAGCCTCAGAGCCTGGCTCTGACCGGTGAAGCCACCTCCGTCGAGGTTGACCTTGACATCATATTTGTCTGCAACATTGAGCAACTCGAGCGGCTGCTTGACAACATACTGAAGGATGGCTGAGGGGAAATACTCGTTGAGGTCCTTCTTGTTGATGGTGATTTTGCCTGTACCATCGCTGACGTAAACACGTGCCACAGCACTCTTACGACGGCCTAATGCATTACATAAATATTCCATTCCTGCGATTATTTATACTGGTTAATATCAATTGCTTTGGGTTTCTGAGCCTCATGCTTGTGCTCAGTTCCCGGATAGACAAAGAGGTTGTCGAGCAGTTTACGGCCGAGCGGACCTTTCGGAAGCATGCCCTTGACGGCATGACGGATGATACGCTCCGAACCATCCTCGCGCAAACGGAGTTTGGCGGGAGTCTCAAAGCGCTGACCACCTGGATAGCCAGTATAACGTGTGTAGAGTTTGTCAGTCTCTTTCTTGCCGGTGAAGACCACCTTGTCGGCATTGATGATAATCACGTTGTCACCACAGTCTACGTGGGGAGTGAATGTGGGCTTGTACTTTCCACGGAGCAATTTAGCCACCTTGGAACAGAGACGACCCACCACCTGATCGGTGGCGTCGATAACGACCCACTCTTTCTGGGCTGTTTCCCTGTTGACGGAAATAGTCTTGTAACTTAAAGTGTTCATTTCAAATGTTAAAAATTCTACTAAAAAACAAGTTTACCTTTCTTTGTACGGAGATTCACTAACCGTTGGGCCTGGCCAAAAGCACAACTATTAACACGCCGCACTTGGGGGCTCTAAGCATACCCCCTGTAATAATCGGACTGCAAAGGTACACATATTTTTTATATATGAGAGTCACATCAGATCACCAAAACAAAAATTTTAATGATTTTTAACCAACAGAATAACAAAAAAGATAAAAAGCAATAAGTCAAATCACTTTTTATGCTTCTTTTTGCTTTTTTGTATATTTGTTTTATGAAATAATATGATGTTACTAAAAAAAAATGTAATTTTGCAATTGGAAAAAGGAATACAAGATGACATACACTTCTATAGAAATTTGTGCAGGTGCAGGTGGTCAGGCTTTAGGGCTTGAAATGGCTGGTTTTAATCATTTGGCATTGGTAGAATATGAAAAAGATTATTGTGATTGCTTAAAAACGAACCGTCCTCTTTGGAATGTGAAGTGTATGGACGTAAGGCTATTTGATGGAAAGTCTTTCCGTAACAAGATTGATCTGTTGTCTGGTGGAGTACCTTGCCCCCCTTTCAGCATTGCTGGCAAACAACTTGGTGCTGATGATGAACGTGACCTTTTTCCACAGATGCTTAGGCTCGTTGATGAAATTCAACCAAGAGTAGTGATGATAGAGAATGTGCGTGGTTTTATGGGAAAACAATTTGAAAATTATCGCATGGCTATCCTAAATCGGCTTAACATTCTTGGTTACAATATTCATATTCAACTGCTAAATGCCTCCGACTACGGGGTTCCTCAACTACGTCCCCGTGCCATAATCATTGGTATAAGAACAGACATTTTTGATCTGTTCAGTTTTCCACGACCTAAACCCACTATGTCAAAGAGTGTAGGCGAAGCTTTGTTTGACCTGATGTCTGCAAATGGTTGGAAAGGAGCAAAAAAATGGCGAGAGATTGCCAATAAAGTTGCCCCAACACTTGTAGGTGGTAGTAAAAAACATGGAGGTCCTGATTTGGGACCGACTCGCGCCCGGCAAGCATGGGCTGAGATGGGAATTGACGGACGAGGCATAGCCAACGAAGCACCAACTGAGGATTTTGAGGGTATGCCAAGACTCACACCTAAAATGATGGCTCGGTTGCAAGGTTTCCCCGATAATTGGCATTTCTGCAATCGCAAGACAACAGCCTGCCGAATGATTGGAAATGCTTTTCCACCACCCGTAGCAAAAGAAATTGGAATCAAAATAAAACAAGTTTTGGATTATGCAAGCACTGATAGCAGAAGCACGAAAGAGGTATCACGTAGGATTATTGTCTAATGGTGTACTGACAGTAGACGCTAAGGGTATTCCAAGTAATGCTGACAGTTCATCTAAACTTTCCATCAAAATAGCTCAAGGTATAGCCCGCAAACTGATGGCTAACATAAATGAGAAGACTGTAGGGCAGACAGTTGGTGCTAAGTTCGAGCAACTGAATGTGGAATTTTTAGAAGCCACCTTCCCCAAATTGCAGAACTTACGTCCAGGCAAATGGCACATTACTAAGCTCGGAAATCGTAACAGTATCAAAACTAGCAGTTTTGCACAATACGAACATTTGGACTATCTTTCCCAACTAACAAAAGAAGATGCTCGATTAGCTGCTAGCATGGGTAACGACTATATGTTAGCACCTGATGTTGTTGTCTATCGCGAAACAGAGCCTGACGAGATAATAAACGAGCAGCAAACTATTGTCAATGATTCTGTAGGTAAACTCTCTGATATCAGAACAGTTTGCGGTGGTTTACCAATCCTTCATGCTTCCATTTCTGCAAAATGGACAATGCGCAGTGACCGAGCCCAAAATAGCCGTACAGAAGCACTTGGACTCATCCGTAACCGTAAAGGTCATTTGCCACATATTGTTGTAGTAACTGGTGAACCGATGCCTTCACGCATTGCGTCTCTTGCATTGGGAACAGGCGATATAGATTGTGTGTATCATTTCGCACTTTATGAACTAGTAGAAGCAGTCAATGACACCAATGCCGAAGATTCTATAGAAATGTTGAAAATACTTATCACAGGAAAGAGGTTGAAAGATATAAGTGACCTGCCATTGGATTTGACAGTTTAAGCACCCGCGTTTGTTTTCACCACGTGTTTATTGCCTTTCATCACCACCCATGACTGCCATCAATCGCATTTTCATCATCTGGAGCCTCGTGCTGCTGAGCATGCTTGCATTGCCCATACAAGGCCAACCGACAGACAACTCGTCGGCCAAGAACAATGCCGTCTCCTCCCCCACCGAGGGCACGCTCACTGCCGACTTCGTGGAGGAGAAAGCCATGATGGACGACCTGCTGCAGATGCTTACCAAATTCGGGCAATATATGATGGCCGACTTCCAGCCCTGTGAGGATCCCAACAGCATCGGCGAGGCATGCGGATGCTTCAAGGGGGAGAGTACCATGGCCAGCAACGAGGCGGGCGTGCGCACCAATGCCGACCTGTCGATGCTCTGCGCTTTCCTCGTCAGATACGCCCAGCCTGCCGGACTGCAACTGCCCAGGGGCATCTCATGGGAAGACATGAGCGACATCGCCATGAAATCGCTCATCTTTGCCTATTCCACCCACAAGGCCAACAAACTCATGAAATGCTCCGGCGGCGACTGGTGGGGCAGCACCTCCAAGAAAGACCGCGTATGGGAGAGTTCGCTCTGGGCGATGTCGGTGGCCTACTCTGCCTTTTTCCAATGGCATCTGCTGAGTGACAAGCAAAAAGGATATATCCACGAACTGCTCAAAGCGGAGTGCAACTACGAACTGGAGCGCGACATCCCCACAGGCTACAAGGGTGACACCAAGGCTGAGGAGAACGGATGGGAAGTGGACGTGCTCGCCGCCGCTCTCGGACTGTTTCCCGACGACCCGCTGGCACCCAAGTGGTTTGAGCGTCTGAGGCTCTTTGCCATCAACTGCCACAGCCACGCCACGGACTCCCTCTGCCAGGACCACGTGGACGAGGAGCATGAGGGAACCGTGGCACAACTCTACAAAGGGCAGAATCTGTATGATGACTACACGCTGCAAAACCATGACTATTTCCACACCTCTTATCAAAATGTGGTGATACAGGAACTGGGTGAGGCCGCTCTTGCCCTCCACCTGTTCCAAAACGGACTTGGAAAGGGGGAACGATGGAAAACCAATGCCTTTCTACACCACAACCAAGAAGTGACCGACCATGTGCTCAACTGGTTGGCACTCGCCGACGGCGAACTGGCGATGCCCAACGGCAACGACTGGAGCATGTTCCTCTACGACCAAATCACGGCCTACTCCTTCATGGCTGCCAAGATGCGCGATGCCAACGCACTGATGCTGGAAAACCTCGCCTACAAACACATCAAGGCCAGGCAATCCACGGCGCAGGACGGCAGTTGGCTGCTCCGGCCCGACGTGCAGGCACGGCGCATGGGCGTGCAGGGACACCGCGTGATGATGACCTACCTGATGCACCACACCTGGAGCACCGCAGAACTCTCCCCCACCCGCTGGGAGGACTTCCGCAAAGCACACAGCGAGGCCCGGCTGTTTCCCTGCCAGAACATCGTAAGGGCTTTCACACCTCACCGCTTCACCACCTTCTCCTGGAGCGAGGGACTGAAAAACTACACGGGATATATCGCCGACAACAGCGTGGACAAAAACAAGATCATCGTGCCCTTCCGTGCCCACAATACCGGAAATTTCCTCGGATGGTATGACATCAAGGACCGGCCTCATGAGGCCAAGCCCGTGGTCAGCGGCAAATACGAACTGAAGGGCGACGCCTATACCATGTACGGTCACCTGCTGACCAACGGGGAGGTGCTCGACCACCGCTTTGCCCTTTTCTCCACTTCCGGAAACGCCGTGGGATACCTCGACCATGTGAGCACACTCACCGATGTGACCATCAACAGCGAGATGGGCGGACTGATGGCCATCTCTGTCGATGAACTGACACGCACCAAGCGCACCCTGCACCATGAAAGAGGTTCGAAACTCACCGACGGTTCCACCATTTTCTCCACCGATACAGAATGGATGAACATCGACGACGAGGTGGGGTTCGTGAGCATAGGCACCAAAGGCATGGCTTTCGGCAACCGCACCAACAACAACAGCATCCTGACAGCCAAGATGTATCCCTCTTACAGCGCATCGCCAAGAACACTCAGCAAGGGCACACTCGCCGACCGGCGCAATGTCGTCTATTATTGCCATGTGGACGCCAAGACCACACGGAGGCTTGCCCAACAGACTGAAAGGCTGACCTCACAGTTGCCCTCAGGCTGGAACGGCATCATCACCGCAGACCCCGACCAGACCAGATACCTCATGCTCGCCCATTTCGAAGGCGACACCACGGAGGTCACCATCACCGCCCGAGGCTGTTCGCTCGGCGCACCGGTTTTTGAGAATGAGACAACCATCCACGGCGGTTCGGCGACGGCCTCCTTTCACGCTGCAAAGGAAACCGCCCTCATGCAGACCATCAACTGCTTCGTGCAAGGAGAAGGAGAAGGGATAACAGCCCGTCAGGTGCCCGACGACAACAAGGCCATTTGGCTGAGAGGAGACAAGCGCCAAACCGTCACTGTCAACATCATCTCTGAAGGCAACATCTGCGGAGGTGCTGTAAAAGTCTCTCCTTCCCACCTGACCAAGGTGTTTTTGGAAAAAGGAAAGTTGAAAACATCCAAAGAGAAAAACAAGAAGAAAAAATGAGAATAGACATCATCACCGTTTTGCCGGAAATGCTCGAAGGCTTTGTTCACGAGTCGATCCTGGCACGCGCACAGAAAAA
This sequence comes from Prevotella sp., assembly GCA_016281815.1. Classification (GTDB taxonomy): domain Bacteria; phylum Bacteroidota; class Bacteroidia; order Bacteroidales; family Bacteroidaceae; genus Prevotella. The sequence goes on from JAEEJK010000036.1 coordinate 24,844, forward strand.
AGGACTGGCAGAGATTCACCTGCACAACCTGCGTGACTACACCACCGACAAATGGCGGCGGGTGGACGACTACCCCTACGGGGGATTCGCTGGTATGGTGATGCAGTGCGAGCCCATCGACAGGGCCATCTCTGCACTGAAGACGGAGCGCGACTACGACGAGGTCATCTTCACCTCACCCGACGGAGAACAGTTCTCACAACAGGTGGCCAACGACCTATCGATGCTCGGCAACATCATCATCCTCTGCGGCCACTACAAGGGAATCGACCAACGTATCCGGGATCATCTCATCACCCGCGAGATCTCCATTGGCGACTATGTGCTCACTGGTGGCGAACTGGCCGCTGCCGTCATGGCCGACGCCATCGTACGGCTGGTGCCCGGTGTCATCAGCGACGACCAAAGCGCTCTCTCCGACTGTTTCCAGGACGGACTGCTTTCTGCTCCCATCTACACCCGTCCCGCTGAATACAAAGGGTGGCGGGTGCCCGACATCCTCCTCAGCGGCAATGAGGGGAAAATCAAGGACTGGGAGATAGAGCAAAGCCTGGAGCGCACCCGCCGACTGCGACCGGACTTACTGAATGAAAAGTGAAGAGTGAAGAGTGAAGAGTGAAGAATGAAGAGTGAAGAGTGAAGAATTAAGGATTAGGAATTAAGAATTATGATTACCCCTGCAAAGATGTCGGTGTAAGGGTAGGGACGCGATGTATCGCGTCCGCCAACTATGCACTATGAACTATGAACTAGAACAACGGAATGAATGAAAGATGAAAAAAAATGTCTTTTTGTTTTGCGTTGCTCTCGGTTTTCACTAACTTTGCTCACTCAAACCTAAACACTATTTCTATGTTCAGCAAGGAAACGTATATCAGGCGCCGTGAAGAACTGAAGAAACTGGTCGGCAACGGCATTGTCGTCCTATTCGGCAATAACGAGTCACCATGCAACTATCCTGCCAACAGTTATTATCCCATGAGGCAGGACTCATCATTCCTCTATTATTTCGGTCAGAAACGGGAGGGACTTGTCGGCGTCATCGACATCGACAATGACTATGAGATACTCATCGGCGACAATATCGACATCGAGGACATCGTGTGGTATGGAAGCGTAGACAGTGTGGCAGACCTTGCCGCACAAGTGGGCGTAGCGAAATCCGCACCCATGAGCCGGCTCAAGGAGATCTGTGACCAGGCTGCCGGGCGCACCATCCATTTCCTGCCGCCCTACCGCCACGACATCAAAATTCAGATCATGGACCTGCTCGGCATCCATCCCAGTCAGCAGAAGGCTGCGGCATCCATGCCGCTCATCCAAGCCGTGGTGAAGATGCGCTCCAAGAAGGAACCCCAGGAAATCGAGGCTTTGGAGCGTGCTGCCACCATCGGATACAAGATGCACACCACCGCCATGCGGCTCACCCGACCGGGCGTGACGGAGAAATTTGTCGGAGGGCAAATAGACGGCATAGCCCACTCCTATGGGGCCATGGTGAGTTTCGCCACCATCTACTCGCAACACGGCGAAATCATGCACGGCAATCCATCCACCGCCCTACTTGAACCCGGACGGTTGGTCATCTGCGACTGCGGTGCCGAGACCATCGACCACTACTGCTCCGACAACACCCGCACCATGCCGGTCAGCGGCAAATTCACCCAGCGCCAGTTGGACATCTACTCCATTGTAGAGGAATGTCACGACTATGTGCTGGATGTCGCCAAACCCGGCGTGAAATACATGGACGTGCACTTCGCCGTCTGCCGGCTGATGACCGACCGACTCAAGGAACTCGGACTCATGCGCGGCGACACAGAGGAGGCCGTCAGGGCAGGAGCCCACGCCATGTTCCTCCCCCACGGACTGGGACACATGATGGGCATGGACGTACACGACATGGAGAACCTCGACCAGATCAACGTGGGCTTCGACGAGGAGACACGGCCCAACCTCGAGCAGTTCGGCACCAACTGCCTCCGCATGGGGCGCCGTCTGGAGGAGGGATTCGTCGTCACCGACGAGCCCGGCATCTATTTCATCCCCGCCCTCATCGATGACTGGCGCGCATCCGGCCACTGCGCCGAGTTCCTCAACTTCGACCTGCTCGAAACCTACAAGGATTTCGGAGGTGTGCGCATCGAGGACGACGTGCTCATCACTGCCGACGGCTGCCGCTTCATCGGCAAGGAGCGCATCCCCTACCATCCCAAGGATGTGGAGAAGGCGATGAATGAATAAAGTTTTCTGCAACTAATTTTCTACAAACAATAAAAAAAAGAGCCTAATGAGAAAAATGTTTTTCATGATGCTGCTGGCTGCCGTGAGCATCGGCGCCAACGCACAAGACAAGAAAGCGGACAACAAGCCCGTCTTCACCACCGTGAAGGAAATCCCCATCACCAGCATCAAAGACCAGAACCGCTCGGGTACCTGCTGGGCGTATTCCACACTGAGTTACTTTGAGGCAGAGATCCTCAAAGCCACCGGCAAGACCTATGACCTCTGCGAGAGTTTTGTCGCCAACAAGACCTACATGGACCGCGCCATCCAGGTGGCACGTCTGCACGGTGACTGCCAGTTCGCACAGGGCGGCAGTGCCTATGATGTGCTCTACTGCCTGAAGAACTACGGTATCTGCCCCGAGAACGCCATGCCGTTCCCCGGCAGCCTCTATGGCGACTCGCTCAACAACTTCAATGAGTTCTTCAGCCTCATGGAGCCATACGTGGCCGCTGTGTCCAAGAACAAGGCAAGCAAGATGTCCAACCAGTGGAAGAAAGGCCTGCAGGGTATCCTCGACGCATACCTCGGCGAGTGCCCGTCAGAGTTCAAATACGAGGGAAAGAGTTATTCTCCCCAGTCGTTTGTGAACAGCCTCGGCATCAACCTCAACGACTATGTGTCCATCACCAGTTACACCCACAAGCCATTCTACACCCAGTTTGCCGTGGAGGTGCAGGACAACTGGCGCAACCCGTTGTCATGGAACCTTCCGATGGACGACATGATGCGCATTATCGACAACGCCATTGAGAAGGGCTACACCGTAGCATGGGGTGGCGACGTGTCTGAGGAAGGCTTCACCCGCAAAGGTCTCGCCTATGCCATCGACACCAAGAAGGCTGAGAGCCTCGCCGGTAGCGACATGGCACGCTGGCTGAAACTCACCCGCGTGGAAAAGACCTCCCTGCTCGACTCCTTAGGTTGCAAGGTGCCTGAAATCACACCGACACAGGAGATGCGCCAGGAGCGCTACGACAACTGGGAACTCACCGATGACCATGGCATGCTCATCTACGGACTCGCCAAGGACCAGAACGGCAAGGAATATTATTTGGTGAAAAACTCATGGGGCGAGGCTGGTGACTACAAAGGCATCTGGTACATGACCAAAGCCTTCATCGCTGCCAATACCATGGACTATATGGTGAACATCAATGCCATCCCCAAGGATATCCTCAAAAAAATGCAGGATGCCCGGAAGAACCAACCGCTGGGAGACTGAAAAGATTGAAAATTGAAGATTGAAAATTGAAAATTCAAGATTCAAGATTGAAGATTGAAGATTAGGATGAGGGATGAAAGGGTTGTGGCAAGCATTTGCCCCCTTTCATCCCTTATCTGTCTTTTGCCCACTTACCTTATCTTATATTCCAAAATATAAATATTCTAAAAAAAACATCAAGAATTCCATGATATGAGTTTTTATTCGTATCTTTACACCCAAATTGCCGTTAATGGGCACTTGTGAGCAGACAACAAGAATAAAAACAATATAAATGCAATTTAAATGGAATTACGAACCACCTACACCAGACGAGAAGAAAGCAGCTGACGAGCTGGCGGGGAAGATCAACATGAATCCTATCCTCGCATCGCTCCTCATCAGGCGTGGCATCACCACAGAGTCGGCGGCGAAGCGCTTTTTCCGACCACAACTCGCCGACCTGATCAACCCCTTCCTCATGAAGGACATGGACGTCGCAGTCGACCGACTCAACGACGCCATGGGCCGCAAGGAGAGGATTTTGGTATATGGCGACTATGACGTCGACGGATGCACAGCAGTTGCCCTGGTGTACAAGTTTCTGCAGCAATTCTACTCCAACATTGACTACTATATCCCCGACCGCTACGACGAGGGATATGGCATCAGCAAGAAAGGACTGGACTATGCAAAGGAAACTGGTGTGAAATTGGTGATTATCCTCGACTGCGGCATCAAGGCCATCGAGGAAATCGCTTATGCAAAAAGCATAGGCATTGATTTTATTATCTGCGACCATCACGTGCCCGATGACGTGATGCCCGATGCGGTGGCTGTGCTCAACCCCAAGCGGGAAGATGACAGTTATCCCTTCAAGCACCTCTGCGGCTGCGGAGTGGGGTTCAAGTTCATGCAGGCTTTTGCCAAGAACAATGACATCCCCTTCTCCCGGCTCATCCCTCTCCTCGATTTCTGTGCCGTGAGCATCGCCGCCGACATCGTGCCGGTGACCGACGAGAACCGTATCCTCGCCTACCACGGGCTCAAGCAACTCAACCAGAACCCCAGTATCGGTCTGAAAGCCATCATCGACATCTGCGGACTCAATGGCCGTGACCTGTCGATGAGCGACATCGTGTTCAAGATCGGACCGCGCATCAATGCCTCGGGGCGCATGGAGAACGGCAAGGAGAGCGTCGACCTGCTCATCGAGCGCGACTTCGCGACGGCTCTGCGCAAGGCACGCCACATCAACCTGTACAATGAGCAGCGCAAGGACATCGACAAGCAAATGACAGAGGAGGCCAACCAAATCGTGGCCAAACTGGAGAGCCAGAAACACCAGTCGAGTATCGTCCTCTATGATGAGAACTGGAAAAAAGGCGTCATCGGCATCGTGGCCTCCCGGCTTACGGAAATCTACTTCCGCCCCACGGTGGTGCTCACCCGCGACGAAGACCTCGCCACAGGGTCGGCACGCAGCGTGGCTGGGTTTGATGTCTATTCTGCCATCAAGCACTGCCGTGACCTGCTGCTCAACTTTGGTGGGCACACCTATGCCGCAGGCCTCACCCTGAGATGGAATGACATCAAGGCATTCAGAGAGCGTTTCCAAAAATATGTTGAGGAGCATATCCAGCCTGAGCAGACAGAGGCCATCCTCAACATCGATGCTGTCATCGACTTCCGCGACATCTCATCAAAACGGCTGCACAACGACCTCCGCCGATTTGCGCCTTTCGGACCAGGCAACGAGAAACCGCTGTTCTGCACTGTCGGCGTCTATGATTTCGGCACCAGCAAGGTGGTGGGACGCGATCAGGAGCATATCAAACTCGAACTGGTCGACTCCAAGTCCAGCCATGTGATGAACGGCATCGCGTTTGGCCAGAGCGCAGCAGCACGCTATATCAAATCGAAGCGCAGTTTCGACATCGTCTACACCATCGAGGAAAACATCTACAAGCATGGTGCCGTGCAACTGCAAATCGAGGACATCCGCCAGACAGAAGAGTTTGAGGGGGGAGTATAATATCTAGAAAATCTAGAATATCTAGAATATCTAGAGTATCTAGATCATCTAGAAAATCTAGAAGATGGCAGACAGATACCAGCAGATACTACGGCAGTACTGGGGCTATGATGATTTCCGCGGCATTCAGCGTGAGATCATCGAAAGCATCGACAGCGGTCACGACACGCTGGGACTGATGCCCACAGGCGGCGGCAAGAGCATCACCTTTCAGGTGCCCGCGCTGCTGAATGAAGGTGTATGCCTGGTGATCACCCCGCTGATCGCACTGATGAAAGACCAAGTGGCACACCTCCGTGCCAAAGGCATCCTCGCCTCTGCCATCTACTCGGGCATGACCCACAACGAAATCGTCACCACACTCGACAATGCTGTTTTCGGCGGCGTCAAAATCCTCTATGTCTCCCCCGAACGGCTTTCCTCACCTCTTTTCTTAATCAAACTCAGCCACATGCAGGTGAGTTTCGTCACCGTCGACGAGGCACACTGCATCAGTCAATGGGGCTATGACTTCAGGCCCTCCTATCTGCGTATCGCGGAGATACGGCACATCAAGCCCGATGTGCATATCCTCGCACTCACCGCCACTGCCACGCCGCATGTGGTGGAGGATATCCAGGAGCAGTTGGGCTTTGCCCAGAAGAATGTGTTCCGCATGAGTTTTGAGCGCAAGAACCTGGCCTATGTGGTGAGGCAAGCCGCTGACAAACCACGTGAACTGGTTCATATCCTCAGCACGGTCAACGGTGCCGCCATCGTCTATGTACGAAGCCGGAAGGAATCCAAGGACATCGCCAAATGGCTGACCGACAACGGTATCAGCGCCACCTTCTATCACGCAGGCCTCGAACCCGCCGTGAAAGACCAGCGACAGACACAGTGGCAGCACGACGAGGTGCGGGTGATGGTGGCTACCAACGCTTTCGGCATGGGCATCGACAAGCCTGATGTCCGCGTAGTGGCACACACCGACTGCCCCGACTCCCCAGAGGCCTATTTTCAGGAAGCGGGGCGTGCGGGGCGCGACGGCAAGAAATCGTATGCCGTGCTGCTCTACAACTCATCCGACCGCCGCAAACTGCTCAAGCGCATCACCGACACATTTCCTGAGAAAGAATACATCCGTGAGGTCTACGACCACCTGGCCGACTTCTTCCAGATCGGAGTGGGAAGTGGTGAGGGCACTGTACATGAGTTTGACATCGAGCGGTTCTGCCACGCCTTCCGCCATTTTCCCATACATGTCGACGCCTCCCTCAGGATTCTCCAGCGGGCAGGTTATCTGGAATACGACACCGACCCCGACAACAGCGCTCGGCTGCGGTTCATGCTTGAGCGCGACCAACTCTACCTGTTGGACCGCACCACACCCGATGAGGAAAGTGTCATCTCTGCTCTGCTCCGTCTCTATGGCGGACTGTTCTCAGACTACAGTTTCATCGACGAGAGTGCCATCGCCATGAAGGCTGGGCTAAGTACCAACAGAGTGTATGAGGTGCTCAAGGCATTGAGCCACAGGCGTATCATCCACTTCATCCCACGGCGGAAACTGCCTGTCATCTGCTACACGCAAAGGCGTGAGGATGGTCATCGCCTCCTCATCCCACACGAGGTGTATGAGGACCGCCGCCAAAGTTACGAGGAACGTATCGGGAGCATGATAGCCTATGCCACGGAAAATGAGATCTGCCGCAGCCGTCAGTTGCTCCGCTATTTCGGAGAGCAGACATCATCCGACTGCGGACAATGCGATGTCTGCCGCGCCCACCGCAGTGAGACAAATGCCGACAGGGATGCCGACGCTTCCACCCGTGAGCGCATCCTCACCCTCTTGGCGGACGGAGGTCAGCACCATATCGCCGAACTCCACGGTCTTCAATTGCCAAAAGAACGACTTGATGCCGCCCTCGCCTATCTCATCGGCGAAGAGCAGGTAAGTGTCAAGGGAGGGTTTTTAAGATTGAAAATTGAAGATTGAAGATTGAAAATTATAATCCTATCAAGAGAATTTTCAATCTTCAATTTTCAATTTTCAATTTTCAATCTTCAATCTTTCTTCATTCCATCACCAGTTCATCTATCTGGCGAAGGATCTCGGTGTTGGTGCGCTGCATGCGGAAGAAGATATACAGTCCGACGGGAAGTCCGATGAGCACTCCTACTATCGTTCCGACAAGGAAAGCCCACGCGCGCCCTTGCTCCATTTCGGAGGCTGCGGGGTCTGAGGCAATCTGATAGAGCATGAATCCCAGCCATAGCAGCCACACCAGCAACATGACTATTCCGAAAACGAGCACCTTGGTGCGCGACCGTTTCATCTCAGCGAGATGGCGCGCGGTCTCCACCATGTTGCCGCTGGCGAAATCATCCTTACGGATGCGGTTGGTCCAGAAATCCAGTCCGACATCGACAGCAAGCATCACTAAAGTGTAGAGCCACCACCACCAACTGAGCCCCATCTGATAGACCAATCCTCCCATGGTGACGGCGCAGAACGGGATGAAAGCCACCTCTATCCACAGCATCTTTCTGATCCACGACATCTTTGACTTCATCGACTGGCGCATCAGTTGGTCGTTGACAATCTGCTGTTTGTCAAGCCGTTCCTTGAAGGTATTCAGTTCAGAGCGAAGTCGCTCCATTTCCATGATATTGTTTTCCATTGCCATTTCTTGCTTTTTCTTTTCTTGTTCCATTGAAACCGTTTTGCCTGCCATGATGACTATTCCTCAGAAGACATGTTTTTGAGTTGTTCCTTGATGCGGTAGAGTTTCACCGACACGTTCTTGGGTGTGATGCCCACGATGGCACCTATCTCCTCATAACTCATGTTCTCCAGCCAGAGGAGGACGATGGCACGGTCGAACTGCGGCAGGCGTGCGATACGCCGGCGGAGAATGTCCATCTGCTTGGAGTTGTGGTTGGTCTCCGTCTCCTCGTAGGGGTTGATGTCCATCGTCAGCGGCACGGTGTGCAGTTTCTTCCGCTTGCGGTCGAGCGACACGCACACATTGAGGGCCACACGGTAGATCCACGAGCGCATCTGGCTCCGCCCCTCAAAGGAGGGCAGACTCTTCCATAGGTTGATGAGCACCTCCTGAAAGAGATCAGCCACCTCATCCTGGTTGTTGGAGAACATGTAGCACACCGTGTAAATAGTGCTGCGGTGCTCTTTTACGATGTTCGAGAATTCCTTTTCTGTCAAACTCATCACTTACAATTGAACAGTTCCTATTCATGTATCGCATACGCTCGATTCTGTCGGCCTGCGAAAGCGATTCTATTTATAAGTCGCAGGAAAGACTTGGAAAACTACAAGAAAAGCATAAAAAAACCTCTCCGGCGGGAGAGGTTTTATATTATTCTTCCCAAAGCAAGCCTTCATTGCTTTGCCAGTCAGGCACTTTGACGCCGACACGGTAATACGCCGATAGGGCGATGTCGAACACCAGCGTGCTGTAGCCTTGAATACCAGAGGTCCCTTGGGTACCATAGCCCAACTGGTAAGGAATGTAAACGAGCCATCTGTCGCCGATGTGCATGTGCTGCAAGGCGGTAGAGAAACCATCCACCACAGTGCTGACAGCAAATTTCATAGGTACCGACACACGCTCGTTGAACTCATCCGTGCCCCATGACTGGTCAAATATCATTCCCAATTCAGGGTCTTTGCTGTCAACATGCGTGGCGGAGGCGAGCAACTGGCCACGGTAGTGCACCCTTACAGTGTCCGTGAACAGCGGGCATCCGCTCCCTGTTCCCTCTCTGAGCACCTTCACCACGATATAGTCGGTGTAAGTGCCCTCTTTCTCCGGGTCACGGGCATAACTCTTGATGACCTTCCACTCCTTGCTGCCCGAGGCTATTGCCTGCTTGGCAGCAGTGTATTTTGCCGCGAAGAACGCCTCGTTCTTATTTATCCAGTCAGGGTATTCCTCCACCTCGTCGTTGGTTTCGGAGCAAGCCGAGAGGCACATAACTGCCACGAGGGCCCATGTCAGCGTTTGGAAAACTCTCTTCATCCTTTTATTATTGCAGTTTCTTGAGCAGGCTGGCAATGCTTACCTTGTCCTCGATGATGCTGTTGAGTTGATCGATGCTCACGCGCTCCTGCTCCATCGTATCGCGGAAACGGAGTGTGACGGTACCATCGGTGAGGGTGTCGTAGTCGACGGTGACACAATACGGGGTGCCAATGGCATCCTGACGGCGATAGCGCTTGCCGATGGTGTCCTTCTCGTCATACTGGCAGTTGAAATGGAAGCGCAGCGCGTTGATGATCTCGCGTGCCTTCTCTGGCAGTCCATCCTTGCGCACGAGCGGCAGCACGGCGAGTTTCACCGGTGCCAATGCAGCAGGCAGTTTGAGCACCACACGTGTCTCGCCGTTCTCCAACTTCTCCTCCTCGTAGGAGTGGCACATGACGGAGAGGAACATACGGTCGACACCGATGGAGGTCTCGATCACAAACGGGGTGTAACTCTCGTTGGTCTGCGGGTCGAAGTACTTGATGGAGCGTCCGCTGTATTTCTCATGCTGTGACAGGTCGAAGTTGGTGCGGCTGTGGATGCCCTCCACCTCCTTGAATCCGAACGGCATGTGGAACTCCACGTCTGTAGCGGCGTTGGCATAGTGGGCCAACTTGTCGTGGTCGTGGAAACGGTAGTTCTCGGCTCCGAATCCGAGTGCCTGGTGCCATGCCATGCGGGTCTGCTTCCATTTCTCAAACCATTCCAGTTCGGTGCCAGGCTTGACGAAGAACTGCATCTCCATCTGCTCGAACTCCCTCATGCGGAAGATGAACTGACGGGCGACAATCTCGTTGCGGAAGGCCTTTCCAATCTGTGCGATGCCGAAAGGAATCTTCATGCGGCCCGTCTTCTGCACGTTGAGGTAATTGACAAAGATGCCCTGGGCGGTCTCCGGGCGCAGGTAGATCTTGTTGGCAGCATCCGACACGGAGCCCATCTCTGTGGAGAACATGAGGTTGAACTGGCGCACATCGGTCCAGTTTTTCGTACCGCTGATGGGATCAGTGATACCCTCGTCGAGGATGATTTGCTTCAGTTCCTCCAAGTCTGGTCCCTGCATGGCTGCCTGATAGCGGGCATGCAACTCATCGCGCTTGCGGACATTCTCCAGCACGCGGGGATTGGTCTCACGGAATTTCTCCTCGTCGAAAGCCTCTCCGAAACGTTTGCGTGCCTTGTCTACCTCTTTTTGAATTTTCTCGTCATATTTCGCCATCTGGTCCTCGATGAGCACATCAGCGCGGTAGCGCTTCTTCGAGTCACGGTTGTCGATGAGCGGATCGTTGAAAGCATCCACATGTCCGGAAGCCTTCCATATCGTGGGGTGCATGAAGATGGCGGAGTCGATGCCCACGATATTCTCGTGCAGAAGCACCATGCTCTTCCACCAATATTCCTTGATGTTGTTTTTCAACTCCACGCCGTTCTGTCCATAGTCATACACTGCTGCCAGTCCGTCGTAGATATCACTGCTGGGGAAGACGAAGCCATATTCTTTACAGTGGCTTACGATCTTCTTGAATACATCTTCTTGTGCCATTTTATGTTATTGTTGAATACTGTTTCCAAGTGCCAAATCTGTTGAAGACTTGATAATTGGGTGCAAATTTAGCAAGAAAATCCGAGCGCACCAAGAATAATGAATGAAAGATTAGCAAAAATACAGCCGCATGTATTTACAATATGACTTTTTTCCCGTTTTTGATATATATGCCATGTGATGGATTGACCACCCTCTGTCCGTTCAGCGAGAAATACACATCCTCATCATCCTGTCCGCTTATCTGCCGGATGGCTGTCGTGCCCGATGACAACGACAGCGTTACGCTGATATCGCTTTCACCGGCTTTGAGAAATGTGCGCAACTGACTCTCCGACAGGCCGTCAATCCTGCCCAAGCGAGTGTAACTCCACGAGTTGGAGCCATAGAACAGGCAGATGTTGCTGCTGTTGTAAAGGATGACGTCACCTGGCTGGGCCGTTGTCTGTTGGTCACTTGCTGGCAACGAGAAACCCAATGCGCCCCAAATCTCGAAACCGCCGCTGCTGTTGAGCCTCACAGTGACAGGGGCTTGCTGCAACTTCTCCACGAGAGCCCTTGTGGCAGCATTTTCCTCGAGAGTCACACTCTGTGTTTGTCCGTCGATTGTGATATACATTTTATCTGTTGTAGTTTGTACCTGAGAGAAATTCAGTGTCTTCAACCAGTTCTGAATCAGCGACGAGGCATTCCTGCGGTTGGAATTGTTGATCCACAGCGCATCGCCCATCCACGCTGCGTCAGGCACGAGCCGCTTGGCATCGCTGACCACACCGCTGATGCCGCTGCTGGCACTCGACACAATCAGTCCGACGTTCTTTCCAGCCATCTGCGGAACGTAGTTAAAGAGGTAAGTTTGCATAATAGCAGCCATCTGACTCCACCACAGCGGCGTGACGATGATGATGTTCTGATAGTTGCTGAGCGATGTCGTCACAGGGTCGATGGCAGGATAACTGCTGGCATCGTTGGGGTGGGCCTTGATGGCATTCAGCAACTGCGTGCCGAGCGCATAGTTGTTGGCCTCGTACCTCTGTCCCTTCTCAGCGGGCTGAATCTCCAGCACATCGGCCTGAATCTGGCTAGTCAGCGTTTTCACTATCTCACGGCAGTTGCCCGTGTAACTATAGTACACCACCAGTGTCTTGCCAACATAGTCGTGCACCTCTGCATTTATCTCATTGTCTGAGGAACAACTGCTGAACAGCAGTGCTGTTAAGAATAAAAAAATCTGTTTCATCTTTATCACCTTTTTATCTCCTTATTGTCTCAGTTGGTCAGTTCTTCCCCCATTTTACTCAATGCATCCTCGCCGAAATGCAACTTCGTGGGATGGTGGAATGCGAAATGGCCCAACATCATTTTAGTTTTCAATCTCTGTTTGCAAAGGTAAGCACAATCATCAAATAGGGTATTATATAAAATCGCTGAAAAAATACCAATTTTACGGATAATATATACTTTATATTAATTTTTGTAACCCATTTTTCATGATTTTAATATTTTTGGCGTAAGAATTTCGATTCCCCTGTGCTGCATCCGTTGGTCAGCACCATCCATTACGATGTGAAAGGGATGATTTTTTCCAACGATTAACTATGAATTATGGACTATGAAAGTTATTAATTCCACAAAAATGTTGGGGAAATAAAAGTTTTTTGTAAATTTGCACCGCCTTAGAACAACGATGCGCTTGTGGCGGAATTGGCAGACGCGCCAGACTTAGGATCTGGTGTCTTACGACGTGAAGGTTCGAGTCCTTTCAGGCGCACTCTTATCTGTTGTCTTTTTGCTCGATATCTCTTGTTCGATATCCCCTATTCAGTATTTTATGTTCAGTATCTTGTTGTCAACAAGAAATATAAATTATCAACTATCACAATAACACATGAAAATGAAATCCATCTTGTTGTCTATCGCTGTCATGATGTCACTCATGGTAAGCGCACAGAAAAAAAGTTTGATCCTCTACTATTCTGAGACCGGAACGACAAAGACCGTCGCGCAGGAATTGCAAAAGCAACTCAATGCCGACATCGAGAGCATCGAGCCCGCTACCCCCTACACCGGAAATTTCCAGGAAACCATGCAGCGCGGCCAGCGCGAGATGCAGAGCGGTGAAACACCCGCCCTCAAACCCCTCAAGTCAAAAATCGCCAACTACGACGTCATCTTCCTCGGCTACCCCATCTGGTTTGGCACTTATGCCACACCCATCGCCACGCTCGTCAAGGAGAATGACTTTGCCGGCAAGACCATCGTCCCCTTCTGCACTTTCGGCAGCGGCGGACTCAACACCTCTGCCAGCGCACTCCAAAAGGCATTGCCCAAGGCTAAGATAGAGGCAGGCTATGGCTTGCGCACAGCAAGGGTAGCAGCGGCAGCCAAGGAAATCGACAGGTTCTTGAAGGAGAACGGATACAAGAAGGGCACTGTGGAGAAACTGCCCGACTACTCCGCCCAAAAGCCAGTAACGGATGAGGAGAAGGCTATCTTCGACGCCGCTTGCTCCAATTATCAGTTCCCTCTCGGCACCCCTTCCACAGTGGGTAAACGCACCACCTCTGACAGCACCGACTATCAATTCATCGTCAAGAGCAGGGGCATGAACGGAGGGGAGTCCACCTCCACCATCTACGTCACCGTAGGAAAGGAACCTGGTGCGAAACCGGAGTTCACGCAAGTGGTGAGATAACACAGCGGATGCTTTTTTATCCCGAATGCGAGAATCGGAGAATCAAACTGATTTGATTCAATTCTCACATTCGGGACTTTTATATCTATGGGGTGTGTTGGACAGAGGTGACTTTTTCAACCACAAATTGCATCATTAATCAGATTTTTATGCTATCTTTGCAACGCAAATGGTTGCATGCCAACCATCATGACCAAACTGATTGGAAATTATGAACGACGACGAGAAGAAGAAAGACGAAGAGACACTGGAAAACGACAACACCTCTGACAACGGCCAGGAACCACAGACCAATGAGCCCGACGAACTTGAGGAAGACAGCCACAGCGACTACAAGCCCGTCAACCGCTTCGACGCCTCTGTGGTACACCACCTCAGCGGCATGTATCAGAACTGGTTTCTCGACTATGCCTCCTACGTCATCCTGGAGCGTGCCGTGCCTCAGATCGACGACGGACTGAAACCCGTGCAGCGACGCATCCTCCACTCAATGAAACGGATGGATGACGGGCGGTTCAACAAGGTAGCCAACATCGTGGGACATACCATGCAGTTCCACCCCCACGGCGATGCCTCCATCGGCGACGCACTGGTGCAACTCGGACAAAAAGACCTGCTCGTCGATACCCAGGGCAACTGGGGCAACATCCTCACTGGTGACCGGGCCGCCGCACCGCGATACATCGAGGCCAAACTCTCGAAATTCGCCCTCGAGACCGCCTTCAATCCCAAGACCACCGAATGGCAGATGAGTTACGACGGGCGCAACAAGGAGCCCATCGCGCTGCCCGTGAAATTCCCGCTTCTGCTGGCACAGGGCACCGAAGGCATCGCCGTAGGCCTCACGTCGAAAATCCTGCCGCACAACTTCTGCGAACTCTGCCAAGCCGCCATCAGTTACCTGCGCGGTGAGGAGTTCCAACTCTTCCCCGACTTCCCCACAGGAGGCTCCATCGATGTGAGCCGCTACAACGACGGACAGCGCGGCGGAGGTCTGCGCGTCAGGGCCAAGATTGAGAAAATCGACACCAAGACCCTCGCCATCCGTGAGATCCCCTACAGCAAGACCACCACATCGCTCATCGATTCGATCCTCAAGGCCATCGAGAAAAACAAGATCAAGGTGAAGAAGGTGGACGACAACACCGCCGCCGAGGTGGAGATTCTCGTACACCTGGCACCCGGCGTGTCGTCGGACAAAACCATAGATGCCCTCTATGCTTTCACCGACTGCGAAATCAACATATCACCCAACTGCTGCGTCATCGTCAACAAACGGCCGGAGTTCCTCACTGTCAGCGAATTGCTGCGCCACTCCGCCGACCACACCAAGGACCTGCTGAGACAGGAACTGGAGATCCGCAAGGGAGAACTGCTGGAGCAACTCCATTTCGCCTCACTGGAGAAAATCTTCATCGAGGAGCGCATCTACAAAGGCAAGCCCTTCGAGAACGCACCCGATATGGATGCAGCCTGCGAATATGTGGATGAGCGACTCACCCCCTTCTATCCGCAACTCATCCGAGAGGTGACCAAGGACGACATCCTCCGCCTCATGGAAATCAAGATGCAGCGCATCCTCAAGTTCAACAAGGACAAGGCCGATGAACTCATCCTGCGCATCAAGGCGGAGATTGACCAGATCGACTACGACCTCAACCATATCGTGGACTATACCGTGAAGTGGTTTGAGCACATCCTCGAGAAATATGGTGCCGACCACCCACGCCTCACGGAGATACGCAACTTCGACACCATCGTGGCATCGAAGGTGGTGGAGGCCAACCAAAAACTGTATATCAACCGCACAGACGGGTTCATCGGGACAGGACTCAAGAAAGACGAGTTCGTATGCAACTGCTCCGACATCGACGACATCATCGTCTTCTACCGCGACGGCAAGTACAAAGTGGTGAAGGTGGCTGAGAAAATCTTCGTCGGCAAGAACATCCTCCATGTGCAGGTGTTCAAGAAGAACGACAGCCGCACCATCTACAACGTGGTCTACCGGGATGGCAAGCGCGGCAGTTATTACATGAAGCGATTCAACGTCACCAGTCTGGCACGCGACAAGGAGTACGACCTCACGCAGGGAACACCAGGCTCGCGCATCGCCTATTTCACCTGCAACCCTAACGGCGAGGCAGAGATCATCAAGGTGACCCTCGAGCCCAACCCCAAAATCAAGAAAATCTTCCTCGAGCGCGATTTCTCCGATATCCTCATCAAGGGACGCGGCAGCAAGGGCAATCTGCTCACCAAATACCCCATCCACCGCATCGCACTCAAGAGCCACGGCCACAGTACCCTCGGCGGTAGGAAGGTGTGGTGGGACCCCGATGTGAAACGCCTCAACTACGACGAGCACGGCACATTGCTCGGCGAGTTCAACGAGGATGACTCCGTACTCGTCATCCTCGAGGGCGGCGATTTCTACATCAGCACGTTCGACAGCAACAACCACTACGAGGACAATGTGCGCATGGTGGAGAAATGGAAACCCGAAAAGGTGTGGACCGCCCTGCTCTTCGATGCCGATCAGTCAGGATTCCTCTACCTGAAGCGTTTCAAGATGGAGGCCACCAAGCGCCGGCAGAACTACCTGGGCGACAACCCCGAGAACCGCGAGGTGCTGCTCACCGACCAGCCCTTCCCCCGCCTGCAGGTGAACTACGGCGGCAGCGATGCCGGGCGCGAGCCGCTTGTCATCGAGGCCGATGAGTTCATCGCCGTGAAGGGTTTCAAAGCACGCGGCAAGCGCATCACCACCCTGGCTGTGGAGTCGGTGGAGATGTTGGAACCTACCAAGATACCGGAGCCAGAGGATACCGAGGAGGAGTCCGACACGGAGGAGGAGCCCGAGAACCTCGACCCCGACAAAGACAAGACCGAACAGCAGGTCATCACCGAACTCACAGGACAGCAGTTCCTCCAATTTGAAGACGATGACGAATAACGAGACAAAAAAAGGCATTCTGGCCGCTCTTCTGCTGTTGGTGACAGCATGGGTGGCACCCTCGCGGGCCGCAGCCCAGGACTCATTGGGCACCACCAAGGAGGTCATCAATGCACAGATGATCAGCCTGGGCAGCGCCAACCTCCTTGACACATACCTGTCACCAGAGAAATACAACGGTGTAGACCTCCGTTATATCTCACACACCTTGCGTTTCACACCAGGCAGACGTTGGGCACACCGCATCACGCATTACGGCGTCATTGCCAGTGGCGACGACCGCAACGAGAAAGGCAACCTTATGCAGGGACTCTATACCCTCGATGTCGCCTTTATCCGGCAGTATGACCTCCTGGGCGGGCGGCTGCATCTGCTGGCAGGCGGAATGACGGACATCAACTTGGGAGCGGTCTATAACTCACGCAACCAGAACAACCCGGCACAGATAAGAATGTCGATGCAGATCGGTCCGACGGCTTCCGCCCGATATGACTTCGACCTCTTCCGCCGGCCGTTCTCCATCGGCTACGAACTGTCAGTTCCCATCCTTGGCCTCATGTTCAGTCCCAACTACGGACAGTCGTACTACGAACTCTTCTCACGCGGCAACTATGAGCACAACGCCGTGGTGACCACCCCCTTCAACGCTCCTTCGCTGCGCCAGATGCTCACCCTCGATTTCCGGCTCCTGGGCGCTCGCTTGCGCATCGGCTATCTGGGCGACATCCAACAGGCGAAAGCCAACCACCTCAAGCAACATGCCTACACTCACGCGCTGATCATCGGCTATGTGAAAAACCTGAGAATCACGCATAAATGAGTGAAGAGTGAAGAATAGTTTCTCCGTATGTTGCGTTTTCGACGCAACCCCTACAAAAGGCCTATTGCCTAAACTCCCAAAAGATAACGAAAAATGGATGAAGAATTGATACTCAAACGATATAAATGGCTCTCCCGATGGGTGTGCGCCGCCGTCGCCCTTTTATGTCTGACCTCCCTCACCGGCTGTATCGACGAGGAGGAGATGCCCGACACACCACGGGGCAATTTTGAGGCGCTCTGGCGCATCATCGATGAGCACTATTGCTTCCTTGAGGAGAAGAAGGCTGCTTACGGACTCGACTGGAACGAGGTGCATGCCCGTTATGCGCCTCAGGTAAACATAACAATGACCGACCTCCAACTTTTCGAGGTGCTGCGCAACATGCTCGCCGAACTACGCGACGGACACGTCAATATCTACACCTCTTTTGATATCGCGAGGGAATGGAGTTGGCAGGAGGATTACCCGAGTAACCTCAGTGATACCTTGCTGAGGCGATACCTCGGCACCGACTACAATATAAGCAATGGTTTCTACTACCGGGTGCTCGACGACAATATCGGGTATGTGCGCTATGAGAGTTTTGGCAATGACATCGGCGAGGGAAACCTCGACGACATGCTCACGACCCTGGCGCCCTGCCGAGGACTCATCATCGACATCCGCGGCAATGGAGGAGGACTCATTTCCTCTGCAGAGAAACTGGCGGCACGGTTCACCAATGAAGAACTGCTCGTCGGATACATCCAGCACAAGACGGGTCCTGGGCACAGTGATTTCTCCTCGATGGAGGAGCAGCGGCTGAAGCCCTCCAAAGGCGTGCGGTGGCAGAAACCCGTGGTGGTGCTCACCAACCGCGGTGTGTTCAGCGCTGCCAACGAGTTCGTGAAATACATGAAATGCTGTCCGAAAGCCACCATCATCGGCGACCATACCGGCGGTGGTGCGGGAATGCCCTTCTCCAGCCAGTTGCCCTGTGGATGGAGCATCCGTTTCTCGGCCTGTCCCATGTACGACCGCGACAAACGGAGCACGGAGTTCGGTATCGACCCAGACCAGTTCGTCTCTCTCTCCGACACCGACTTCGCCCGAGGCATCGACACCATCATCGAAGCGGCACGCAAAATCATTCACTAACAATCAAGAAAGTGGGCATGTCATGACACGCCCACTTTTTCATTCATTCGTGACTTGATTACGCCACATTCTCTGTCATGTTGAACTTCAGGGAGACAAAGTTGGAGAGAGTGGTTTCATAACCATTGTCTGTCTTCTCTATCTTGACGATAGGAACACGGGGATAATAGTCTTTCATGAATGTAGCAACGTTGCAAGGAACCATCGTGGCGGGGACAGCCCCCATCTTGCAATCTATTTTCTCCCAGTTGCCGTTCTCCTTGAACTCAATCAGAATGCCATCGTTGAGGATAACCACAAACAACGCACCTTTCAGAGAGGACTTCTTATGAACGAAAGCAATGCTTCTTCCGGGGAAGTTGCGCTGCACGAAGTACTTGACTGACTTGGGAAGATCCTCTGCGAAGAATCTCTTTTCACTCTTTTTTTCTGCTGCGGGTCGGGTCATCCTGTGGATGAAGTCGGACACCATTGAAATAGCACTTTTCATAACCTTATCTTTTTTTGTTCTTGTTTCTGATGCAAAGATAAGGCGGTTTCAGGCATACCTGGTTATTTTTCCGTGTTTTTCTCTCCCACTCGTTGCGACACGGCACGACAGTTGCGACAAATAGGCTCCATATATAGTAAATATGTCGCATGACGGTTCATAAAAGTCATATTATCGATTCACACCCCTGTTCTCATCAAAAAGAAAAAAGGTTTGAAAAAGCCGGAGGACCTCAGTCCCCCGGCAATTCTTTTTTCTAACCTAACCAAAAACTACTTGTCATTCTACATCATATACGGATTATAGAATCGCGAGCAATAGATGGGATAGTTGGTGTACTTGCTAATTTCTGCGAGATCTGCTACGAAACGTCTTGCCGCCTTGCGGAAGAATTTCACTGTCCTCATTTTGCTTATTGTTTTCATTGTCGTATGTTTTATTTGTTTTTACAATGCAAAAGTAGGGCTGTTTTTCTCCCACAGCAAAGTATTCCTCTTTTTTCGCCTTTTTTCGTAGCGCCACACCCGCATATCTGCGACAAAACGGCTATGGCCCCCAAAAATCTGTCGCAAGCGGTGATGTAAGAGGTTGGTCTACTGGTCGCGGGTAAGCATTCTGCGGTAGTCGACAGGTGTCATGCCCACCACCTCCTGCACACGGCGCTGGAGGGTACGCACATTGCCGATACCCGACTCCTCAGCCACGGCGGCGATGCTCCACTGCGGTTTGTCGCGCAGCATACGCAGGGCGGCAAGCACGCGCAGGTTGTCGATGTATGCCTCCGGGGTGCGGTGGATGGTCTGGTGACGGAACAGCCGGTTGAGTCGTTCCTGGCTCACGCCGAGCAGTTGTGCCAGGGCCGCTGCATCGAAATCGGCCTTCAGATGCGGCCTGTCCTGCTCCACATGCAGTTCGATAAGTGCCATAAGTTGCGAGTCATCCTTCAGGTCGGCATTGCGCTGCCGCTCGATGTTGCCATTGAGCAGTTCACGCGCCACGTCGGTACGGCGTCGCATCTCCAAGTCTTCCTCCAGCCGCTCAGAGAGGTCGAGGTTGCGGCTGACGAGTCGGATCAGTTCATTCTTCAGTTGCTCCACTTCTTTGCGGAGTGCGGCATTCTCCTCCTGCAGCCGCGATATATCTTCCTTGGTCATTGGAAATTAAATAAGTTGGTGAATCCTATTTCATCAAAAACCTGGCGGAGGTCGTCACTCATTCCGTAGATGGTGACCTTGCTGCCATGTTTGTTGGCATTCTTAAGCACTGCGAGGAAAATACGCAGTCCGCTGGAGGAGATATACTCCAACTTGGAGCAGTCGAGGATGATGTCATGACCGGCACAATCATAAAGTACCTGCATGTCGCGCCCAGCCTGGGTGGAGGCACTTGTGTCGAGCCTTCCCTCAAGGCGCATCACATAGTTGTTGTTTTCTTCTGTGAATGTTGTAATCATATATCTTGGATTTGGAATTTAAAAGTTTATATATATAGATGAATAATCTTCATTTATCTATTTCCTGTTTTAGAATTTTTAATCTTCAATCTTCAATCTTCAATTTTCAATTTTCAATCTTCAATCTTCAATCCAGATGTTCAATTCTTTTCCTCAGGGTGAGGATATTGCGGCCTTCATGGCGCTCATAGTTGATGCTGTCCATATACTTGCGGATGAGATGGATGCCGAGTCCGCCGATGCCTCGTTCCTCGGCAGGCAGTGTGATGTCCACTTCCTCCTTGGTAGTAGGATCGAAAGGTTGTCCGCTGTCAGTAATGACAAACTTGACTCTCTCTGAGTTGGCCTCCGCCTCGATGGTGACCTCCCCTTCCAGTCCTGCGGGATAGGCATAATTCATCACGTTGACCACCGCCTCCTCCAAGGCAAGGTTGATCTGCATGGTGGTGGTGCCGGAGAATCCCACCTCCTCACACACCTCTTCTACCATTTCGGCGAGCCGTGGTATCTCGTTGACATCGCAAGGCAGTGTGAGCGAGCGATAGAAGTGACTGTCTGATGCTTGCCTAATATAGTGTATGGCAAGCATGGTGAGGTCATCGCTTTGTTCGGTATTGCCCACAAAGTCGCTGACCGCCGCCGTCATCTGTTCAATGAGTTCACGAGGCGAGCCCGCTTTCAGGTGCTCCTCCAGCCGAGCGGTTCCAAATTGGTTGTGCATGGCATCCTCTGCCTCCGTCAGTCCGTCTGTGTAGAGGAAGATGGTCGTGTCCGACGGAATCTCCGTCTCCTGCGCCGAGAACCTGTAGTTGTTGAATGCCCCGACGGGGAGGTTGGGCTCAACGGGCAACGGTTCATTGCCCACATACGGTGCCTTGTGCCCCGCGTTGGAATAGTGCAATCGTCCGGTAGGCAGGTCGAGGACGCCCACGAACATGGTGATGAACATGTTGTAGTCGTTGTCTTGCGCCATCGTGTCGTTCATCACCGTGATAATGCGCTCCGGAGCCGACTCCCTGGCCAACAGCATGCGGAATGAGGCGCGGGCTACTGCCATCACCAGTGCGGCAGGCACACCCTTTCCCGACACGTCGCCGATGCAGAAAAAGAGTTTCTCGTCACGGATGGAGAAGTCACAAAAATCTCCGCCCACCTCCCGGGCCGGTGTCAGGAAAGCATGGAGGTCGATGTCATCGCGCATGGCAAACGATGGAGACACCTTGGGCTTCATCGCCTCCTGAATGCCCTGGGCGACGCTCAGTTCTCCCGCGATGCGCTCCTTCTCTTTATTCACGTCATGCAGACGTCGGATGCCGCGCACATAGCGATGGATAATAAACGCCAGAATGCCCAGTCCGAGAATTTGTAGGAGGATGACGGGCAACAGGGAGCGTTTTTGGTTGTCATAAAGTTGCGACGCAAGAGCCGACAGTTCCTTCATCGGCACATCGGCACCCAGCACAGCCACCGTTTCTCCCTGGGCATTGCGCACTGCCCGTGAGAAGGTGCACATCAGCACCACCTTGTAGTTGCTCATATAAGGCTCACTCCAGAAACCGTCGCTGTCGATGGCCCGTGAATACCAGGACCGCTTCGTATAGTCGAAGTCGATGACCTGCTCGGTAAGTCCGCCCTGCTCCTCTTCCTTATAAATATATATTCCGTCGTGATGGCCGTCAGCCCCCACCAAGCGGCAATAGTCCACTCCCACCACCTGCTGCTCCTTGCCGAGCATCTCACGGATGATCAGCCGCAGTGAGTCTTTGTCTTGATTGGCGGTAAACCGTTCTATGTCGGGCAGAATCTGAGCCATCGTCTCCTCCACATCTTTCTTCAACTCCGCAGTGCGGTTGGTCGCGCTGAGATCACGCTGCGCCATCTCGGTCATCTGCATGGTGATTCCCCTCCGTGTGGAGAAATACTGCACGGCGGTGATCAATTCCAGCAACAACGCAGCGATGATGAGCACCGCGATGCTTCGAAGTTGATTCTTTCGGGAGGTCTTCATTCTATTAAGTTTCAAAGGCTGTTGATGACATCTTCTGACAGGCCTGTTGCTTTTGAGATTTGTGCAAGTTCCATGCCCATTTCCTTCAGTTGTATGGCTATCTCTCGTTGTTTCTTTGCTTCACCTTCTGCGAGTCCTTCAGCGAGTCCTTCAGCGAGTCCCTCGGCATGTCCCTCGGCACGCCCCTCGGCACGCCCCTCGGCACGCCCCTCGGCGAGTCCCTCGGCGAGTCCCTCAGCACGCCCCTCAGCATGCCCTTTGGCATGTCCCTCGGCACGTCCCTCCTCTGCCGCTCTCTCTATGATGGCAAGGTTGTCCCGATAGACCTTGATACTTTCTTCATATCTCTCTCGCTCAGCCGGGGTGAGGGCTTCCACCTCACATATCTCTGCCAGCCTCTGGAATGCAGCATATTGTGCAGCCCAGGGCATTCTATCCAGTATCTCCATATTCTTCAATACATAAATCCATTTCTCGAAAAAACTCTCACACTCATCATACTCCTTGTTGAACAAAGGAAGTTGTAGAAATATCATACGCATTTTGTCGCTGAACATCTCCTTGGTCTTCATGTTCAGAATTCCCACGTCAGTACGGAACTCATCCTTAAAAGGTGCCTCACTGAAATTCATGAAGAATACGCCATAAACAGCGCTGAGCGCATATCTCTTTCCTTCAATTCCTCTTTTGCTTTGACCGACAATTGCTTTCGAAAGGTATAGCAACGCGCGGTCTTTGAAATACGCCTGTGCGCGGTTCTGCATCTCCACCACGATACGTTCACCCGTATCTGTCGTGCAGTAAATGTCGTAAATCAGTCCGCGGTCGATATCGGTTTCGGGCAACTGCTCCTTGTCAAGGAACTGCAGGTCGGTTATAATCCTTTCACCCTCGAGCAGGGTGTTGAGGAACGACAACAGAAGGTCTTTTGATACTTCTTGGCCAAAGATCCGCTTGAAACCCACGTCTGTGAAAGGATTGATAAACTTTCCCATATTTCTTTGCTTTTTCTGCAAAATTAGCGATAATATGTAAATAAACAAAATTATATCATTTTTTTTTGAATTTCATGTCTTTCGCATTCCCAAACTCCTATACTCCAATTCCTTTTGTAATACATCCTTTTTATTCTTTTTTGTGAGTGCCCTGGCCACACGGAACTACTCAGCACCCTCTAGTAAACATGTTCAACAAATTAGAAAAGTAGTCGCCTATGGCGAGAAATTTTAAGAAAATGTTTAAGAAAATTATAAGAAAATATTTTTTTACCATTTTTTTATTTTTTTTTATAATTTCTGCCCGTCAGGGCACTCCTAAGTACATTTATTCTGAGGGTGCTGAGTAATTACGGCCACACTTCTTTTTCGCCCTTTTTGTGAACGCCTTGGCGTTTTTTCGCAAGCAGCAGCGTTTACCGAACGGCAGCCAAAAATGTTTTTCTTCTTTTTTCCGAAGCGAAGCGGTTTTTGATCTTCTCTCCATATCAGTTGGTGTGTGCCCTGAAACGCAAGCAATTATAATCTCTGTGCCTCTGCCTCTCTGTGTTGAAAAAACGAATTTTGGCTACACCGAAAGTTCTATCGCTCGGGAAAGAAAATAAAAACTTCGTTATTTATTTTGCTTTCCTCTCGCTTATTCGTACTTTTGCAAGGGAAAAGCCTTAAAGACTGAACTTTCAATACAAAACATGATAAGGACAAAAACGATAACATGCCTCATCTTTTTCCTTGCTGTCATGACCGTCAGTAAGGCTGATGAAGTGACACCGCTACCCTCAGACACAGCCACCGTCCAGACAAAAAGCCCCAAGAAGAAAAAAGGTATCGGACAGATTCTTCTCCAACCCTTCAAATGGATCGGACGCAACTGGTCAGCCTACGACCCAAGATACTCCACCCCGTCGTTCTATAACTGGGCATTACAGTTGCAGAACACCACCTCGGCAGAGTATATGTCGATGGATGACAACGTCTTTAAACTGCAAATGCGCTCCAAACTCTCCCACCGCGTGGGACCGTACCTGGGATGGCGCTGGCTGTTCTATGGCTTCACCATCGACCTCAATGCCGACAACATCTTCAAGGGAAACAAGCGAAAGAACGAGTTCACACTCTCCATCAACTCCAACTTGTTCAATATTGACCTGATCCGGCGGCGCACCGGTGGCGACTTCATGGTCAGGAAGATAGACACCCGCGGATATTCCATGTATGACGCAGATATGGCCAACCATTTCGGTGTAGGCAATAATGTACGTTATGGTATTAATGGCATCAACATCAACTACTTTACCAACCACCGCAAATACTCCAACCCTGCCGCTTTCTCCAACGGTGCCATACAACTCAAGTCGGTAGGCTCCCCTATCATCGGTCTAGGCTACACCCACCAGAAACTTGAGACTACCGTCAGCAACTTGTTTGCCGATTATGCTGCAGAGAAGGCGGGCATGGTCATCAACGATGCCTCTACATATTTGATGTTGGCTATGTTCGACACAGACAACCTGGCTATGTATCTGAACGCCATACCCACCAATTTCACCATCGACAACCTGCACCTGCAACTGGGATATGCCTACAACCTGGTGTTCTCACGCCGTCTTCTGCTCGGTCTGTCGCTGATAGCATCTCCCGCCATTAAATGGACTAAATTTGACAACAAGGGCAGTTACCTTTGGGAATTCGGTCCCAACTTTGTCGATATGTACAACAGCATGATTGAAGATGTTGAAGATGTTGAAGATATTGAGAATGCAGAGAAGATCAACGTCAGCGATGTCCAAATCGTAGAGTATTCAAGAAACTTCGGTTACGACTTCTATGGGCGCGCCAGCCTGACCTACAACTTCAACCGTTGGCGCTTCGGCATCAATGCCAGCGTGAACAGCCTGCTATACAAGCAACAAGGCATCAAGTTCTACAACAACTACGGCAATGCCATCTTCTATGCCGGCTATTGCTTCGGACGCAAGAAAGAATACCGCTATAATGGGGAGAATCGTGAGGCATACATCACCGCCGCACTGACCAAGAGCCAGATTGAGGAGATGAAGGACACGGTGCCCGCCGGCAACATCAGCCACGCCTTTATGGAAGTGGCCGGCAAAAAGACCAGTTACAAGACCGACGTCTTCGACCTCGACCTCTACGGCTGCGACCTGGTGATAGGACCCGACGGGAAATACGGCACGTTCGAGATTACCGACGGATATGTCACCACCGGAGAGGACACGGAGGGCCGCCTGCGGGCGGGCAAGGTGATCGACATCGGCAAGGATGGCAACATCGCCATAGAGGCTGGGCACAAGAAGAGCATCCGCGCTGCCAACTGGTGGAAGTCACAACTTGACGTGAGGCAGACCCCGTTCAACTGGTACCCGGAGATGCTGCATTATGCGGTGAAAGGGCGCCTTACACTCAATGTGCGCGACCATACGTTTGGGACAATGATGCCACAGCAGTTGGTGATCGACGACTTCTGCCTCTGCCACGGCAAGGACACCAAGGAGTTTTATATGATTGGTGCCAAGGACTTTTTCTCACGCTCCGCCTACAGCATCACCGGCGATGCAGCCGTCAACGGCCGTCTGTGCCGCATATATGTGGAGTCGAAGAAGATGGGCAAGAAGATGAACATATACGTCAACCGACTGAAAGCATCCTCACGCAACTGGATGCAATACATCCCCGACACACGCGCCATCGGCAAGATCTCACTGCCCGGCACCCACGACGCTGGCTCTGCCTCGCTGCCGGAGAACACCGTTACCAGCATGGGACATACACAGAACTTCACTGTGACAGAACAACTCCGCGACGGCATCCGCGCCTTTGACATCCGTCTGAAAAAGAACATGAAATACGGTCACACCATGACCTGCCGTGACGGATTCGACGAGTCGCTCGTCGACATCAGGAAATTCCTTAAAGATCACCCGTCGGAGTTCATCGTCGCTCTCATCGGCAGCGACGAGGGCGGCAAGTGGGAAGAGGAGATGCTCCACAATTTCAAGAAATTGACCAAGGAGTATGCCGACTTGTTCGTCGAGGACTTCGGTCCCTCGACACCCATCAGTGAGGTCCGTGGCAAGGTGCTTGTCATCAAGCGGCAGGAGGCCTGTCCGCTGGGCAAACTGCTGAAGTTCGAGGACAACACGATATTCAACTACGACTGCTTCGTGGTGGAGGATGTCTATAAGGAGCACAAGACCTACAAGAAAATCAAACTGGTGGAGCACCATCTGCGCAACGCTTACGAGAACGAGGATCCCAACAAGTGGTACATCACGTTCAACAGCATCGCTTGGGACCCGCGCCACCACAAACCCTATTACTCGGCATGGGGTGGAAGGAATATTCGCAAGCCCATGAACCAGGCGCTGCGCGAAGTCATCGAGTCCAAGGAATACACCAACTTCGGCATGGTGTTCCTTGACTTCTACAACGACCACAGCGACAAGCCCCAACTCCTCCAGTCGATCATCAACTCCAACTTCCTCGCCAATGTCGATGAGGACTATATACCAGTGAAGAGTGAAGAGTGAAGAGTGAAGAGTAAAGAGTGAAGAGTGAAGAGTAAAGAGTGAAGAATAACTTCTCTGTATGTTGCGTTTTTGACGCAACCTCTGCAAAAGGCCTATTGTCCAAACTCCTAAACTCCTAAGCCCCTAAATTATGAACGATCAACACCCCATCTGCAAGTCTGTGGAGCGCATGCTGCACCAGGAGATCCGCACGCCCAAGGACTTCACGTTCCTTCGCGACCAGATCTATGCCCGCACCCGTGTGATACTCAGCGACACCACGCTGAAACGCGTCTGGGGATATGTCAACTACGACCACGCTCCCAGTCTGAGGACGCTCAACACACTGGCGCAGTTTCTGGGCTTTCAGGACTACAAGCAGTTCAGTGAGCAGTCGCCCGATGAGGCTCCGAGCGACATCGTCATCAGCAACTACATCGACGTGGATGAAGACCTCACTGAGGGTGACGAACTCACCCTGTATTGGTTGCCCGACCGGGAGTGCCACCTCCGCTATTTGGGCAACAACCGCTTCATCGTGACGGCTTCGGCCAACACCCGCCTGCGTGAAGGCGATACCTTCAGTTGCCACTTTATCATCGAGGGCGAGCCGCTCTACCTCAGTCAACTGCATCAGGGCGACCGTCCCGCCGTCAACTATGTCTGCGGCAAGCAGGGAGGAGTCAGGTTTGAATACCCCTCCCCAACCCTCCCCAAAGGGGAGTGACCCCACAAATTGCGGTGCGATAGGTAGGGACGCGATGCATCGCGTCCGCCAGCCATAAATCAACTTTAAACTATCAACTATGAACTATGCACTATGAACTATGAACTATGCACTATGAACTATGAACTAAAAATATGACCGACGACACCTCAGGCTATATCACCATCGACTACGAAGGCATCAGCAGCGACTTCACTGATGTCGAGGCGCTGCCCTCCTCCGGCACCTGCGACCTGTTCAGGGCGAAGCGCTATGGCCGGTGGTATCTCCTGAAATGTCTCAAGGCTAAATACGCCACCGACTCCGCCTGCCAGCAGATGCTGCGCAAGGAGTTTGAGATTGTCATCTCATTGCAGCATACCTCCGTGATGCAGGTGACGGGCATCGAGGAGGTGTCGCTTCCCGGCAGGGGAAAGGTGCTGTGCATCATCGCAGAGTGGATCGACGGCCGCACGCTGAACGATTTCCTGGCCGAGAACCCGTCGCAGCGGGAGCGCCGCCGCATCGCCACCGAACTGTGCGAGGCTGTGGCTTACATCCACTCACAGCAGGTGGTGCACCGCGACCTGAAGCCGTCGAACATCATGATTACCCACAATGGCGACTATGTGAGAATCATCGATTTCGGCCTCGCCGACACCAACAGCCACACCATCCTCAAGCAACCCGCCGGGACACTGCGCTATATGGCTCCCGAACAGTTGCAGTTTGCCGTCGCCGACGTGCGCAACGACATCTACTCGCTCGGTGTCGTGATGAAGCAAATGAACCTTGGAGGCGGCAAATACCGAAAAGTGGTCAGACGGTGTCTGAGCCCTGTCGAAGAGCGCTACCAAAACATGGAGGCACTGCTCGACGATCTCCGCAGCCAGCGACGCCAACGCCTGGCATGGGGGACAGGTGTGCTGGCTGTGGCGGCAGTCATCGCCCTACTGTTGGGACAGGTGTCCCACCTGCAACAGGAGGCCAATGAGCAGCGCACCCAACTCCGCATCCTCAACCATGAGATCATCGGGTTTGCTGATTCACGTGTCAAGGAGAAATGTGTGCAACACTGGGATACCGATGGCGACGGGCAACTGAGTTACGACGAGGCGGCAGCAGTGGACAGCCTGGGCGATGTCTTCACAGGCGACACCCTCATCACCTCTTTCGATGAATTGGAACACTTCACTGGTCTCGAAAGCATTGACCGTAAAGCCTTCAAGGATTGTGTGCATTTGCAGTCGGTGCGCATCCCTTCCAAGACCCGCTTCATCCGCAGCGAGGCATTCCGTCATACAGGTTTGCAGCAAATCATCATCCCCGGAGCCGTAGCAGGGCTTGGCGACTACTTCATGAACGACTGTCCGCAACTTGAAACGGTGATTTTCGAGTCGCGTCCGCCAAATACCAATGTGACACCCGAGAGCGAGCCCTTTGTCAATTGCCCTCAACTAAGCACCGTCTTTATCCCTACCACCATTTTGAAAGCGATGCAGACGGGGAAAAGCCTGGAGGACAAAGGCTATAACCGAGAATATATCAGCAAAAACCTCGGGCATTATAGTTACATATTCCTCGTCTGGCTCACATGGAAGGCTGTATTCCCATTGATGACCGACCATATCCGCTTCGCCGACCCACAGGTAAAAGCGATTTGTGTCAGACAGTGGGACCGCGACGGCGACCATGAACTTTCGATAGATGAGGCAGCCTCCGTGAAGTCGCTTTCCTCTGCCTTCATAGCCCAAGATGAGATAGAGTCATTCGATGAACTGAGGTTTTTCACCGGTATCGACCGCATCAACGCCAGTGCCTTCGAGTTGTGCAGTCACCTGAAATCCATCCGCATTCCATCCTCGGTAAAAGTGATTGAGAAATGGGCATTTGCAGAATGCAAAGCCTTGAAAGAATTCACCATCCCCGGCCATGTGGAGCAAATAGAGCACCACGCATTCTATGGGTGCAACCTGCGTGAGGTGTTCATCCCTGCCAGCGTCAACTTCATTGGTATCAGTGCCTTCACCTGTAACCCTCATCTGACCAAGGTTGTGGTGAGTCCCGACAATCCCGTCTATGACAGCCGTGACAACTGCAACGCCATCATCGAGACCAAGACCAACACGATGCATACAGCCTGCGTGACGACTTTCTTCCCCCGCACCGTCGACAAACTGGCCGACGAGGTCTTCATTGGAATTGGCCGTGACACCCTCACCATCCCGCGCCAATTGAAGGCCATTGGCCCATGGGCACTATCACTCACCATCGACACCGTTTTCTTCGAGTCACCCGAACCACAATTTATCGATCATCAGAGTCTGCAAATATTCAGCCTGGATGTTGTCATCATCGTGCCCAAGGGTGCCGCCAAAGCCTACCGTTCCATCCCCAGCCTGAGTTTGTACAAGGACAACATCAGGGAGAGGTGATATGATATTGAAGATTGAAGATTGAAAATTGAAAATTGAAGATTGAAGATTGAAAATTGAAGATTAAAATTGAAAATTCTTGCTGTGGCTTTTGGCCTTTGACAAGCAACCCTGTCAGCCGAGCGGCCCAGTCTCTTTTTCTCCTTTTTTGCGAGTGCCTTGGCACTTTTTCGCAAGCATCAGCGTTTGTCAGTTGTCAACCAAAAATGTTTTTCTTCTTTTTTCCGAAGCGAAGCGGTTTTTGATTATCTCTTCATCTCAGATGGTGTGCTCTGTTGCTCAGAGGAAATGAGAAAGAAAGAAATATAAAAACAATTTCAGCGTTGATAAAAAACTGCGGTCACTGGTATTATGGTCTAAGGAATATGGGAATAAAGGAATAAATTCTCTGTATCTCTGTACCTTTGTGTTGAGAAAAACGAATCAAAACCTCCCTCTCCGTGATTCACAAAAAATAATTCATGAATAATTCATGGACATTCGTGGTCATTCGTGTTAGAAATATTCAAACATATAATTGCCATGTAATTACACATGAATTTGACCGCTCCGCGGCCGCCGGTTTTATGGTCTATGAAATATTAGGAATAAAGGAATAAAATCTCTGTGCCTCCGTACCTCTGTGTTGAGAAAAACGAATCAAAATCTCCGTCACTCTCTGACTTATAGAAATTACGCAAAAAAGCGTAACGCAAATTTGCATAATTTTCTTTTTTGTCTTATCTTTGCATCGCAATTGCGGTTGGCTCAGCATAGTAAAGAAAATGCAATTATGCCTCCATTTTCTACAATATCAAAAAGACAATATCTATGAAGAATCCTTTTCTCACCTATGGTTATAATGGTCCGGAATACTTCTGCGACCGAGCAGACGAAACCGAACGACTTATCAAACTTTTGACCAATGGCAATCATGTAGCCCTAGTGTCACCTCGACGTATGGGAAAAACAGGTCTCATCAAACACTGCTTTTCCCAACAAGAACTGAAAGATAATTATTACTTGTTTATCGTGGATATCTATGCCACAAAATCTTTGGCAGAGTTAATATACGAACTGGGACGGACTATCCTTTCTGTCCTTAAGTCCAAAGGTCGGAAGGCATGGGAGCGTTTCATTCAAATAGCCGCCTCCCTGCGCACTGGCATCACTCTTGATGGACTTGGACAACCTTGTTGGAACTTAGAAATTGGCGATATACAAACACCTAGTGCTTCCCTGGATGAGATTTTTCTGTATCTGTCAGAAGCCGACCGTCCATGTATCGTGGCCATTGATGAGTTTCAGAGCATCATGGATTATCCCGAACAAAATGTGGAAGCCCTCCTCCGTACCTATATACAAAATTGCAACAATGCACGGTTCGTGTTCTCTGGCTCAAAACGGCACATGATGGGTGAGATGTTCTCATCACCTTCACGGCCTTTCTATCAAAGTGCCTCTATGATCTCACTCAGACCAATTCCCCTCGTTTCATACACATCTTTCATTCTTCATCATTTTGAGCAAAACGGCTATGGTATTAGTCCAGATGCCATTAAATACCTATATGAGAGATTTGATGGCACTACTTGGTATATTCAAAAAATTTGCAATGAGGTCTTTGCTTCTGCTGAGATAGGTCAATTGTGCAACACTAACGACATCGACACTGCCATCACTCATGCCGTTGAGGAAAAGGAAGACGTTTACCAAGACTTGATGGGGAGGATATCCATCAAACAGAAAGCCCTTCTGCTGGCTTTGGCACATGAGAAAAATGAAGCAAAACCTACCAGTGGAACATTTATCAGAAAGTACAAGTTGACTTCTGCTAGTACTGTACAAAGAAACCTTTCCGCCCTTCAGGATAAAGATATTTTAACCAATGAAAACGGGAAATACCAAATATACGATTATTTCCTATTCTTTTGGTTGAACAGGATCTGAAAACATTGAAAATTCTCAACATGGACATTCGTGTTGAAATAAGAAAACATGTAATTACCATGTAATTACACATGAATTTGACCGCTCCGCGGCCGCCGGTTTTATGGTCTAAGGAATATGGGAATAAAGGAATGATACCTCTCCCCGACCCTCTCCAAAGGAGAGGGAGTTCCCTAATTCCTTGATTCCTTAGACATTATCTCATTAGAATGTGAATCAAAATCTGTCCTTTGAAATGCCAAAAATCCACCAAAAATAGAAGAAAGCCCTAAGAATCAGCAGAAATGTATAGGGGGCAATATGGGCGATTCTTTAATAATAGTATGTGATGTACAATCACATCATCATCAGCATTTCATAATTTTTCTTCTTTGTAGCGTCCATAATTAAAAATATATCTACAAGCCACCAAATGCCAGCTCCTCCACAAGTCAACAATTTTGCTACCCCTAATCCAACATCACCGATATAAAACCTATCAACACCATAAACCCCAACAATAACAGAAATAATCAAAGAAATTGTAGGGTCTTTCAACTGTGACATATAAATGGCAGCTGTTTCATATTCAATATTCTCTAATTTCTTTTTTACAATACTTAAGCTTTCAAATGGCAATTTTGTACTATGCATAGCCAGTAATTGATCTATTTGACCTTTTTCCATATTTATATTTAAAGATTAAAAAAATTCCTAATGATAAACCATATCCAACATAGTGTCAAAAAAACAATCACTACATATCTGTTGTTTAGAAATGTGCACAAGACCCTTTTAATATTTGAACTTGGCATAATCAAACATGCAAGGAACCCCAATGCATATGGAACAGCAAGCAATAAAAAATAATTGTAATGAATTGCTTTTTTTAATTCACCATGCAAAAACCAATATATAGAACGCTGAATTCCACATCCTGGACAGTTATAGCCTGATATTAGCTTAAACGGACATTTTGGATAAATCCATGAGTTTTCAGGATTAATCAAATACAAAATGTATAAGCCAGAACATATCAACATCACATATATCAACTTCACTTTCTATACACTATTTATATTTAAATACATCAGGCGTTGTTAATACGCCTGATGCTATAATAATAAAAGATACCTGACTAAAAGAAGTTCATCAACTTTTGATAATTGAAATTTTTTGTTCTGTCAAAAATAGTGAAAAGGTCAATCAAGAGCCAAATCCCCGCTCCCCCGCAAGTGAGAAGTTTCGCTACTCCAAGTCCATTGTTACCTAGCCAGAATCTGTCTACGCCCAAATTGCCTAGAAAGAAGGCCAACAAAAAACCTACCACAGGATTTTTCCATTCTGAACCCATTAACATGGTTGTTTTTGCCTCGTCCAACGTGGCAAGTTTTTCGCGAATTTGTTGTTGCACCATTGCGGGAAAAAATTTCCCATTGACCATTAGAAATTGATCGATTTTTTCTTTTTCCATACTTTGAAATTTTAAAAGATTAATAATATGTTGATAATTATGTCAACTTTTTATTGTAAAGCAAGATTGTGTCATCTTTTTTATGTAAGCACCATAATTTTAAATAATTAACATAAAGACCAAATATTTAATGAATGCTTATTTAAAATTACCTCATATGGCTAGCCGCAGTAGCCATTTTGTTAGTAATCTTTATATATCTAGCCCACTGAGATGCAGACATGTCACCTTGAGCATTTTCCATCTTTTCACTGAATTCCTGAGCCTTTTCCAAAAGTGAAGGATACTCTTCCAGTGCACTCATATCTCCATTTGCAGCTTTCTTTGCATAAGAAATGTACTTGTCAACATACTGCTCATATGAATTAAGTAAAGCATCCCAATCTTCAGAACCTGAAGATGACTCATACGAATAGGAGTCATTATCCTCATCGGAATCACTATCGTAGTCATCGCTACCTATAGAAACTGACCCTGTTGCAAAAGTAGGAATATCAGCACCCTCTTCGTTTTTCACTAGTTTGAAGGGGAAATGTTGTCCTTTGAAGTTTACGAACTCACCTGTGAATTCTCCACCATCCCACTGTCCCATAAAATGGCCTGTAGGCTGCCCCTCATCATTTGTTTCATGAATATCGAGGTTTCC
This sequence comes from Prevotella sp., assembly GCA_016281815.1. Lineage (GTDB taxonomy): Bacteria > Bacteroidota > Bacteroidia > Bacteroidales > Bacteroidaceae > Prevotella. The sequence goes on from JAEEJK010000036.1 coordinate 59,196, forward strand.
ATCTTTATCAGCAGTTCCCGACAAACTCAATGGATTGCTGGGCCCGCTCGATTTATAGTAGTACTGGCCATCCACATGTTTGCCATCAATCTCGAGGTGCATCACCACCCGGTATTTGGAAACTGCTCCAGCCAAATCAAGAATTTTGGGTCCGGTTGGCTCTGGTTCAGGAACCACCACCTCTTTCTCTTGCACTTGAACAGGTTCTTCCTTTTTCTTTTCAGAACACGAAATGATTAATGTGCTTGTTATAATTGCCAAGCCTATTGTCAACTGTTTTTTCATATATTTATTATATTATTTCCGATTTGTCACTTATTTACAAATGCTCATACAAATATGTTTGATCCATTTTCTCTTCCAAATCATCATTTACTTTTGAATTTTGCAGAACTCCACGTATTTGAGATTTTTATTTTAGATCCTTTCTGGAGAATTTTTTCCCATTTATCTTTTGAAATGTTTTTTATGTACATCCTCAATCTTTCCAGATTTCAGATATTCCTTGAATTCCATTTCATATGTATCAAGATTTTGCTCTGGCCTAAATGTTCCAAAATCAATAACAGTAAAGTCATCGGCATCTTCCACTTCCAAACCAAATGAGAAAGAATTGTCAGAACAAACATCTGTCCTAACTAATAATTTAATAGGCATTTCTATTTTTACTTTATCTCCTAATTCATCCACAACTTTAAGAGTAAGACTGTTGGGGAATTCTACATATTTCGTCAAGTCTCCCAATTCCTCGATATCTGTATCCAATGTTATGGCATCAGCACTTGTTTCCTTTTCTCCATTACATGAAAATATGCATAACAAAAGAATCAACGACACTAAATTGTTGACTTTATTCATAATTGTTCTTTTTGAATTAACGCCTACCGCCTTTAAAGCACCTCGGCCTTCTCTTTTAAAAACTATTCGCAAGGTTGTTTCGTTTTATCAGGAAAAAACAACTCTTGGTTTAGTATTAGTAGCAATCTTAAAAAAATCAATATCTTCCGTTTTTAAGTTTAAACCATTTCACAAGTTTTTTGTTCTTGTCAAACCAAAATGAAAAATATGGTTCATTGTTATGAATTGAATAGTGATAATCGCCTGTTACTTCATACACCTTTCGTTCTCCATATGAGAGAAGGAGGTATTGAGTTAGGCCTTTTACAACTTTATCGGTAACCACAACACGTGTTCCTGGTATCTCTTTTTGTATATATCTTGCCAAATCGTCCAAAAGCATACCTTGGCGTAGGCCCGTCAGTTGATTAGGGCTTTCACCTGCTAAGAAGATCACCTCGTTACCTTCTACAGAACCTATTCCAGCAGCACCTACAGATCCATCTAATATATAAATATAGTCTTTATTATTGTCAACCTTAGCATTGACACCTCTTCCAGACCAGGACCAATCGATAGGCTGATTATCATCAGCCCCTAAAGCCTTCCAATCTACATCTACCGTCAATATCGCTGTTTTCAAGCCTGGATCCAAAGGATGGCTATAAAGCTCAAAAACATAATTAGCATGGCCTTTAGTTAAAACTTTTCCTCCCTCACCATTTGGCCCAAATACAAGAATGTCTGCATGGTTATGGCGGCTCATAGAACCTTTTTCGAATTTAGAATCATTAGAAGAAGCACTTTGTCCGCTTGAAGGTTGTGTCGCTTTCTTTGTTCCAACGCGTTGAGTAGTGCGAGTAACGTTCCTTTTTGTCGTACTTCGCGCTTTGTTTTGAGCAGATGATAGCACGGGCAATGTCAAAAACAAAGCCATAATTACAATAATTTTTTTCATAATAATAATTTTAAGATGAATATTTTGAAATTATAAAACTATGACAATTTATTAATGATTATGATTCATTCACCAATATCCATAAGTCTCATTATACCTTATCTTATCTCCCAGGTGCTCACCGACAATGCCGACAGGATCGCCAGCGTTCACTGGTCCCCATCCAGCAGATGTATCATCTCCAGAATTGAAGATTTGCTTTCCTGCCTTGTTGTAACAAAACACCTGACGTACCATAACAAAATTGTAGCGGGCATCAAATTGGGCTTTTGTGCGGGTTGAAGCAACAGGAGTGCGGAGACCTGCTTGTTGGGCAAGATAGTTCTGCCATTCAGCCGTGTGATACTCTGCCTTCACCCATACAATATGCTCTCCGCTTTTCGTCGTTGTGATATTGGAATTGTAAGAAATGGTGACAGTACCATCATCGCTGATTTTAATCCATTTCCCAGCATTAGATTGTGCGCTGACCATGCCGAATGGCAATGCAAGCAGCAGGAACATAAGGATAACTTTTGTTTTCATAATAACATCTTTTTTAATTTATATTGTTTTGAGTATTGCACATTCCATTGTATTAGACACAAAAGTAAGGTGTGAGCCTTCTTCCGTTCTCCGTCTGAAGGTTCTGCCTACCCGTAACAAAAAGAATGAAACCAGCTCACACCCATAGGTATATGCAGGACACAGCATTCCCTCTGACGGGAATGGTGCTGTATATCCACCATGGGAGAAGCAGCCTCAGACTTTCACCTTGCTACGTTGAATTTGGCAGATTCTCAGACAAGTGAAGTTTGATTGCTCTTCTCAAAATGTCGCGTCACCGAAATGACGCTCCAAAGATAGTGCAAATCGAGCGGAATTCAAAACAAAATCCGAAGAATTTTGATTTTGATTCCCGAGATGCAGCCTATCTCCGATACATAGTATCAAAATAAGAAAAGTTTTCAAAGACCGTTCGTTGTGAGCTGGAATTTTTTAACTCAAGTGCAAAAATAGTGTTTTTCTAAAATAACTGCCAAATTTTCTGTTGGTTCATTTTGGTTCATTTTTGATAGCGCTTGACAAACAACCCTAACGCGGATATTAATCATAAAAACTTGTCAAACAATTCATCTCAGAAAGCAAGAACAAAACCGATAAAAAAAGACTTACCCCTTATTAGATTTGGAAATTTGAAGAAAAATGCTAACTTTACTGAAGTTTCCCACCCCATTCAAATGCACTAATCTTTCATTTATCCCGAAATAGAGAGATTTGTCGAAGACCCACGAGGAACGCAGTAATTAGAGAATTATTTCACTACGACAAGAATTAAAAGGAATTGGAGAAGAAATGGCAGGCCATTCTGCAATAGCAAGGTGAAATTCCGTCGCTTGCGACAAACCATTCTTGAAAATTCTTTTGTGTTGCATATAATTCTTAAATTCTCAAATTCGTGACAGAAAAACTTGAGAAA
>JAEEJK010000037.1 GCA_016281815.1 Prevotella sp.
GAGCCCCATGTGGAGAACGCACTCAAGGTGGTTGACTTCCTCGCCAACCATCACAAGGTGGCCATGGTGAACCATCCCGCCTTGGAGAGTCACCCCGACCACAAACTGTATCAGAAAGACTTCCCCAACGGAGGCGGCTCCATCTTCACCTTCGAGATTAAGGGTGGACAGGAAGAGGCCTGGAAATTTATTGATGCCCTGCAGATCTTCTCGCTCCTGGCCAACGTAGCCGACGTGAAGAGTCTGGTGATCCACCCCTACACCACCACCCACTCCCAACTCTCGCCCGAGGAACTGGCAGAGCAGCACATCACGCCCTCGACCATCCGTCTGAGTATCGGCACGGAGCATATCGACGACATCATCGACGACCTCTCACAGGCATTCGACAAGATCTGAGATGTGAGGTGATGAGACGAAATCAGCAACAGGAAAAGGAGAACAACAGCAAAAAGTGACTCGAAATTTGATGGGTTCGCAAATAATATGTACCTTTACGGACTTGTCCGAGAAGACAGCCCACGACGGACCTTGTTTTTGGGCCACAAGCAAAGATTAAGACAGGAAATCATTCATAAAAAACAGGTAAGGATATGAGCAAAATTGCAAAACAACTGACAGAACTTGTGGGGAACACCCCACTTCTGGAACTCAACAAGTATTCGACGGCAAAGGGTCTCGAGGCACCCGTCATTGCCAAAGTAGAGTTTTTCAACCCTGGCGGTAGCGTGAAGGACCGTATCGCACTGGCGATGATCGAGGATGCCGAGGAGAAGGGCATCTTGAAGCCCGGTGCCACCATCATCGAACCCACCTCAGGAAACACTGGCGTAGGATTGGCACTGGTATCTGCCGTCAAAGGCTACCATCTTATCCTTACCATGCCCGAGACCATGAGTATTGAGCGCAGGAACCTCGTGAAGGCCTATGGGGCCGAGGTGCGCCTCACCTCTGGTAAAGACGGTATGCCAGGTGCCATCCGCGCAGCCGAGGAGTTGCGCTCGCAGATTCCCGGCAGTGTCATCCTGCAGCAGTTTGAGAACGCCGCCAACCCCGCCAAGCACTATGCCACCACGGGTCCGGAGATCTGGCGCGACACAGACGGACAGGTGGACATCTTCATCGGCGGTGTAGGAACCGGAGGCACCATCAGTGGCACAGGCAAGTATCTGAAGGAGCAGAACCCCAACGTGAAGATCATCGCCGTGGAGCCGAAGTCAAGTCCGGTGCTGAACGGTGGCAATAGCGGTCCGCACAAGATTCAGGGCATCGGTGCCGGTTTCATCCCCAATACCTATGACTCGGATGTCATCGACGAGGTGTTTGACGTGGAAAACGACGAAGCCATCCGCACGGGCCGTGAGGTAGCCCAGTCAGAAGGTCTGCTGGTAGGCATCTCTGCCGGTGCTGCCCTCTTCGCCGCCATCCAAGTGGCCAAGCGCCCAGAGAACAAGGGCAAGAAGATTGTGGTGCTGCTGCCCGACACCGGTGAGCGCTATCTCTCCACCGTCCTCTACGCTTTTGAGGATTATCCACTTTGACACTTTGACCATATTCAACACAGTGACTTGGAGGTACAGGGGAAGAAACCCTGTACCTCTTTTTTGTATGATTGTTTCCTCAAAACCTGATACGATGGGAATGAGCGTATTGTCACGTTTTTGTTTTCAATACAGAGGTACAGAGGTACAGAGATTTTACTATTAATGGGGTGTTTTAGGGGAATTATATGTTTAAAATATTCACGTGAATGACCATGAATGACCATGAATGACCATGAATAATCGCGAATGGCCATGAATGATTTTCAACAATAAATTATATGGCTTATTATATGGTAATTACATGTTAAAGAATCCGTAAATTTCCTAAGTCCGACCATCGAAGGAAGACTGAGTTGCTATTGGAGTAACGGATTTAAGCAAATTACCAAAAAAAATTACCGAAATTTAATAATTTGTATTTTAAAGTCAATTGTATACTGGTTGGTCTCGGGCGAAATCTACCTAAAAATACATAGATTTCGCCCAAATTGCATCCAAAACGGGCGAAATCTACCTAAAAAAGCATAGATTTCGCCCTTACTTATCATTGTAATGGCCATAACTTCTAAGAACAAGTTTTGCCAGACCGATACGGGCCTCAGTGGTGAAATCAATGTTATACATTACAGCCCACTTCTTCTCAACATTTCAGAAACAGACTCACCTTGTAGCAGACGGACGCAATTACCTTGTCTGTATTCTTCCTCCCCACGGTCAAGGCTTGCCATGAATTCCTCTTCCGACACCAAAGTCTCATTCTGTTTGGTGGCGGCCAATTTTTTTGCGTATTTCAAAAGTTTCAGCATCAGTCCTTCATCATCAGCAATTTTTCCCATGGTGAAAAACAATTCAGCATTCAATTTTGAAGTATTCATATTCCTCTAATCTTTGGTTCTCAAATGCAAAACTATGAAAACTTTTTGAATATACAAATAAAAACATCAAAATCATGAAGAAAAACTAAATGTCCGAATCATTTTCACTCGCCTTTTTTGTTCTGCCATCAGCCATAACGATCAGGTCCCCCGAAGTCATAGGGACTTGCTTCATGCATGTCCCGACACCAAGCGGTTGACCATCGAAGGAAGACCAGGTTGCTATTGGAGAAAAGAAGAAGAAGATAAAAAAGGAGGAAAAAGGAATACAAAAATAGAAAAAGTGCCAAGGCACTCGCAAAAGGTTGAAAAAGAGGTGATATCTAATTTTTTAAATGGGTATTAAACATATAATTATCATGCAATTGATCATGAATAGTCAATTCTTGATGTGACAGTTGGCTGAATTTTGATGTGACAGTTGGCCGATTTTTGATGTGACAGTTGGCCGATTTTTAATGTGACAGTTGGCCGATTTTTAATGTGACAGTTGGCCGATTTTTAATGTGACAGTTGGCCGGATTTTTTTATACCGTGCGCTGAATAAAAAGTTCAACACAAAGGCACAAAGGTACAGAGATTTTTCTCTTTATCTATCTGCTCCTCTGTGGTGAATAAGAGTGTGTGTCATAATTGAGGGAGTGCGCTTCGCGCAGAAATCTAACAAATAGGGCGACTAACATTGTATTTGACACACCCTCATTTCTGGGTCATTCTTTTGCCCTTACAGGGCGATTTTTCCCCTTCACGCTATCAACCCAGGGTGTTGCCCTGGGCTAATAGCTTATTGGCCTTTCAGGCCGTTACCGCTTATTGGCTGTTCAGGCCGTTTCCACACTGGAATCTTTACAATATGAGAAAGATGAAATATCTTTTTTTCTGTGTCTCTGTATCTAAGTGTTGAACTATCTTTCTCTGTGTCTCTGTATCTCTGTGTTGAACCATTTGTGTTGAACCATCTTGAGTTACTGGCCTGTTGCCTGTTTCATTCCCTCCATGAACTTCTGCTGTAACTGTTGGGCGAGTTGGTTGTCGGGATTGAGTTTTAGGGCTTTCTCGAAGTTCTGCATCACGTCGAGGTAGTAGCGCTGGCCGTTCTTGCCGGGATCCTGCACGATGCGCACCATGTAGAGGAAGCCGCGCAGGGTGCAGAGGTCAGACGGGTCGGCATTTTTCATCTTCTCCATCTGTGAGATGGCCTGCTCCGCCTCAGCCATCATATTTTCGGTCTGCGGTGCACGAGGATTCATCACCGAGAAGTTGAGACTCTGCACAGCCATCAGATACTTGGGTTGGATGCTGTCGGGGAACATCGCGTCGATGCGCTTCAGTTCCGCCACGCAGTTGAGGACAGCCTCAGGCGTGGGCTGCTGGATTTTGGAGAGCGACTGCCCGATGAGAGCCTGCATGGAAGGTTCCTGGGCGTGGATGGATAACGATGCCATCAGGAAGAGGGCGATGGCCAAGAAACGGGTTTTAAAAGTTAGAAATGTCATACGCTTTATTATTTTTAAGTGATACAAAAATGCCGATATAAAAGAAACTGTCGCGCGTAGCCGTAACGGGACTGCCCATCTTGTCGAAGCGGAAGATGTTGGTACGTCCCAGGATGTTGTTCAGCGAGGTATAGATGATGACCTTCGGACTCAGCAGGTAGGTGAGGTTGGCATCCACGCTGTTGTAAGCAGGCGTCTTGCCCTGAGGGAAATGGCGGCTGCTGGCATAGGACTCCGACAATCCGATGATGGTCCTTCCGATACCGTATTTGGCGGTCAGCCGCAGGTTATGCCGTGATGCGAAATCGGGCATGCACGGTTGTGTATTGTCGAAGGAGCATCTCTCGGAGTCGTTGTAGGAATAGGAGAGCGTGGTCGTCAGGTTCTTGAAGTTGTTCTCCATGAACACATCAACGCCCCGGCTCATGCCATAGCCCTGCGGCAGATAGGTGCCATTCTTCAACAGAGGCAGGTGGTGGTATTTCTTCCAATAAGGTTCCACGCGCAGGAGCGTGTTGGCCGTCCTGTACTGCACGGAGAGAATGGCATGGTCGGCCGTGCTCTGGCCCAACGCTTTCCTGCTCTGTGCCAAGTAATCATCGGCAGCAGTCTGGCTGTAACGGCCAAGCACCAGAGATGTCTGCAGCCGCTTATTGGGGACGTAACTCAGGGTGGTTCTCGGCATGAGCAACCAATCCGTTCCCATCATCTCCGCCCTCGCCGACATGTTGAGGAACAGACGGGGGATGACCCGCCACTGTGCATCAAGATGAGTCGCTAGGATGTTGTAATCAAGATGGTATCGGGAAGTTTCATAACTCAACCTGCTGTGGCGGATATAGTCCTCCACACCGGCAGACATTTTCAGCACATCCGAGCAGACCTTGCGAAGTTCCGCTTTCAGGTGCACCTCATTGCGGAAATTGAAATAATGGTCGCCGGCAGCCACCGCATCGTCGATGTCTCCGATCACGGATGAGTTGGCTACACCCGTGAAGAGAGAGAAACCGCGGTTCAATGACATTTTGTGTGTGACATTCGCGTAGATGTTGTGCTCCTTCAGCGAGAGGTGGCGCCCGTCGACATGCAGTCCCACGGAAGTCAGGTCGTAGCCGACGTATGACTTCAGCACGCCCGAGGTTTTGAACTCCTTCTTATACTGAGCCTCACCAGAGAGTTTGCGGTAAGGCCGGGTGAAGTCGAAGCGCTGAGAGAACAGGCGGTCGTAGAGTCCCATGCTGGTCAGGGCAGCATTGAATGAAAGGCTGCTGGTGGCGAAAGCCTTGGTGCCGCCCACGTTCCAGTCCACCAGCGACGCACTCACGCCATATTTGTCGCTCGTCGCCATATCGGTGGTCTCCATCGGGAGCACGGCAGAGAGCGCCTGACCGTATTCACCGCCATAGCCACCCAGGGAGAAATTGATGCCCTTGAACAAGAAAGGAGAAAAACGCCCGCGGACGGCAGAGTTCTCCGTATTGGTGGAATAAGGCACCAGCACGTGCATCCCGTTGACGAAAGTCTGGCACTCCTCGCTCTCGCCGCCCCGCACATAGAGTTTGCCATCCTCACCCACTTTCTGAGTGCCCGGCAGCGTCTGCAGAGCCGCCACGATGTCTCCGCACGAGTTGCCCGCCATCACCACGTCGAGCGCATCCATCGTCTTGAAGTTGTCGCTCTTGCCAAAACTGAAGGTGCTGGCGGTGACGACCACCTCGCTGATGGTGGTGGCCTGCTCCTTCATCCTCACCGTGAGATGGGTCATCTGTCTGACATCGGCGGTATGAGAATAGTCTTCATAACCCATGTAGGTGACCTTCAGCGTCACCTCACCCGTCTTGGAGGTTGGGAAAGCGAACTGTCCGAGCGAGTCCGTCAGGCAACCGTCAATCGTTCCTATTATAAATACGTTGGCCCCCACGAGCCGTTCCTTACCGTCGGTGACGATACCCGTCACGGTGGTCTGAGCAGCCATGTTGCATACGGCCGTCAGCAGGATGATGATGTGTGTCAAGAGATGTTTCATGCCGCAAAAATACGGCAAGAATCCGATGCCTCCAAATTCCCGTGACAGACAACTAAAACCACTGACAGAAACCTATGCCAACGGACGAATGACTAATAAAAATGACGAATGACTAAGCGATAAAAGCCTTTAGCCGAGGCACATACGAACGGGATACCGGGACATTTTCCGAGCATGTCCTGAGGGTCAGTTGATAACCGTTGGAGTTGCCCTTGGCAGAAGTGATGTTGTTCACATTGACGACAAAAGAGCGGTGGCATTGGAAGATGTTCTCATAGTCTTTCAGTTCCTCGACCACAGCCGACAGCGTGGTGTGAAGTTCGGTGCACACCGCCTTGTTGTCTTTCAGATAGCAGACCGAGACATTGTTCTTCTGCGCCTCGACATACAGCAGGTCGTTGATGGGAACCGTGAGGTCGTTTCCCCTGACATTGGTGTCGTGGATGGTGATGCAGATGTCTTTCTGCTCCTCCGCCGTGTTGCTCAGCAGCGCCTCCATTTTTTCTTTCAGAAACCGGTTGTACCCTACGATGACAGAGACAGCCGACATGAAGAGGCCGATCACCAGCGTCCAATTCAGGAACAAGAGAAAGGCCTCCAGGGTGACCGGAATATGAAAGAAGAGAGAGAACGTCAGGAAGTTGCACACAGCGATGAAGAGGACCAGGCCGAGGAGCGCACATCCATGATGCCAGACGCGCCAAGGCTGGACACGCTGCGGGAGGCGGTTGAAGACGCCCCAATTGTACAGGACACAGCAGCCCCACGTGACAAGGCCGAATATAACAGCCGTCAAGAACTTGTTTCCTTGATAATTGCTGAAACCAAAAGGCTGCAACAGATAGAGTATCGCCCAGATGCCCACGCCATAAAGGACGCAGTCTCTCGGCCAGTGTCCGCTCTGCATGAAAGGATATGTCCGGGTGAGGAAAGACATCGCTGAATCAGATTGTTATGGTTAAACCGTCATAGGCGAGGAAAACGCCCTTGGGCAATATGCGTGAGGTCTCGGCATGGAGTCCCATCTGATGGGTGCAGTGGATGAGATAGGTGCGGCGTGCCCCCACCCTTTTGGCAAAGGCGATGGCATCGGCCAGGAGTTGATGGGAATGGTGTTCTTTCTTGATGCGCAAGGCATTGACGACCAAGGTGTCGACCCCTTTCAGATAGGACATCTCCCCGTCATCGATGGTCTTCATGTCGGTGATGTAGGCCAGCGGACCGATGCGGAACGCCAGGATGGGCAATTTCCCATGCATGACCTGAATCGGCATAATGTCAATATCACCCACGCGGAGCGGCTCATGGGGAGCGATGGCGTGTAGGTCGAGCAGCGGAACACCCGGATAGAGATGATCGCTGAAGCAATAGGGCATGGTGACGTGCAGCAGTCTCACCGTCGCCTCATTGGCATATACATTCACCGCTCCGAAGGTGCAGAACGGCCGGATGTCATCGATGCCCGACACATGGTCGTAGTGTATATGCGTGAGCAGCACGGCATCGATGGGTTTGAAATCAAAAGGCATGATTTGCTGTCGGAAGTCAGGACCACAGTCAAGCAGCACCCGCGTGGTGTCTGTCTCAAGCAGTGCCGAGCAACGCAGGCGTTTGTCGCGTGGGTCGGTGCTGCGGCACACCTCACAATGGCATCCGATGCTTGGCACCCCTCCGGATGTGCCTGTCCCCAGGAAAGTCAGTCGCATATCACTCTTCCTCTATCTGAATGGAAAAATCAAACTATGTTCACCTCGGTGCTGATCTCAATGCCGAAACGCGCCAGCACATCCGCCTTGATCGCCTTGCTGAGAGCCAGCACCTCCTCGCCTGTCGCCCCACCCCGGTTGACGAGCACCAGCGCCTGGCGGTCGTGCACGCCGGCGTTGCCCAGCGACCGTCCTTTCCATCCGCAGCGCTCTATCAGCCATCCTGCCGGCACCTTCTCATGGTCCTCATCGATGGTGTAGTGAGGCATCTGAGGGTAATTGGCCTGCAACTGGAGGTATTTCTCGCGTGAGATGACGGGATTGACGAAGAAACTGCCCGCATTGCCCTCCACCTTGACATCCGGCAGTTTGGCATTTCGGATACCGATAATCACCTGTCGCAGTTGGGCTGCCGTGGGCTTGGTGATCTCAAACCGTCTGAGTTCATCCCGTATGTTCCCATAGTCAAGCACGGGATGGAAAGTCTCCGAGAGCCTGTAGGTGACGGCAGTGATGAAATATTTGTTTTTCCACTCATGCTTGAAGCGGCTGTCGCGGTAGGCATAGTCGCAGTCCTTCGGGTCGATGGTCTCACTCAAGCCGGTGACCATATCGACGGCCTCGATGCTCCAGATGAGGTTGCACACCTCTGTGCCGTACGCCCCGATGTTCTGCACTGCGGTAGCCCCCACATCACCAGGGATGAGCGAGAGATTCTCCGTCCCATACCATCCGTGGTCTACACAGAGTCTGACGATGTCGTCCCACGTCTCGCCCGAACCGCATCGAAGAAACACGTGACCGTCCTCGCTTGTCGACTCAACACCCTTGATGGCCGACTTGATCACGGTGCCATCGAAGTTGCCGGTAAGCAACAGGTTGCTTCCTCCGCCGATGATGAGCAAGGGCAGGTCGTCGCTGGTGAGGGAGCAGACAAGGGGAGTCACCTCATCCGCCTTCTCTATCTCTACAAACCTCCGGCATGTGGCTTCGATGCCGAACGTATTATATGCTTTCAGATTAAAATTGCTGATGTCTCTCATAGGCTTGTGTTTCTGAGTTGGTCAGTACTGAAGAAGGGTCAGTTGATGAGTTTGACGAGTTTCCATCTCCCGTCAATCTGCTTGAAGGTCATCTCTGCCTCCAGTCCGTTGGAGATGCCCCTGAGCACGAACAGTTTCTGACGGCTCTTGCGATACTGCTGGCCATAGAGGATATTGTAAATCATGTCGGAAGGGAAGTCAAGTGGCTTGAAATCAGGCCATTGCTCGGGGTAGAACTCCCCCTCTATCGTCGAGTAATCATCATCCGGGTCGGGAAGCACGGTGCTCACCGGTTCGTTCATGCTCTGAATCTGGAAGAGAGAATCGGAGGCAAACTTCTCATAGAAGTCCAGGAACGACCTGTTGGGACTCTGATAGGTGTTGTTAAGCACAATTTCGGAGAGCATCCACTGTCCGTTGATACGTCTGAACACATGCTGTTCCACCGACTTGCTCTGGAGGTTGATCTTCTCGATCACGATGCTGTCGAGACGGGTGTCCTTGGCCAGTTCGAGTTGACTCTCATCGTCAAAGATGAGGGTATAGAATTCCTGTTTCATGAAGTAGCGCTCATGGTTCCAGTCATTGCGCTCGATGGTGGTCACGCTGTCTCCGTCGATCACCTGCAATGGGAACATGACCCGCTCATACTGCAGTTTCTTGTTGGCGGTGAAATTGAAGAGGAAGTCATCAAACAGTTCATCCGCCGTGACCGGCATGGGAGTGGCGGAGATAAGGCTGTCCATGGCATCCTCCGGGATGGTATCGATGGTCACTGTATCGACCGTGTCGGCCTTTTCCACCGTGTCATTTGACAAGGAGTCGGTCACCACCTCTGGTTTCTTATCCTTGCAACCTATAGTCATGCCAAGCATGAGGCAGACCATACAGAAAAAGAACATTGCGCTTTTTCTCATATCTCTCAAATTAACCGATTGCACACCTCGTCATCTCGGACTTGGGGTGTTCGCAATATTAGACGATATTATGGGCAAAAGTACAACTTTATTTCGATATATTTCCTATTTTGCATGAAAAATATTACCTTTGCACCGTTTTTAAACCAAAGGAAAATGTTACTTGAGAAAATAGAGTCACTTCTGAAGGAAGTGCAGAACCTTCACGCCTCGAATGCCGAGGAGATAGAAGAACTTCGTGTGAGATATCTGAGCAAGAAGGGTGAGATTGCCGCTTTGATGGCCGATTTCCGTTCGGTAGCCGCTGAGGAGAAGCGTGCCATCGGCATGAAAATCAACGAGTTGAAGCAGACAGCCCTTGACCAAATCAATTCGCTGCGCGAGTCACTGGCCACCTCCGACAACCAGGATGATGACCTCGACCTGACGCGCACCGCCTACCCCATCGCATTAGGCACACGTCATCCCATTTCCATCGTGACCAACGAGATTATCGACATTTTCTCGCGCATGGGCTTCACCCTTGCCGACGGTCCCGAGGTGGAGGACGACCTCCATGTCTTCACGAAGATGAACTTCGCCGCCGACCATCCTGCCCGCGACATGCAGGACACCTTCTTTGTGGAGACCAACCCCGATGACGTGGCCAAGAACATCATCCTCAGAAGCCACACCAGTTCGGTGCAGGCCCGTGTGATGGACACCACACAGCCCCCTATCCGCGTGATCTGTCCGGGACGTGTCTACCGCAATGAGGCCATCACCGCCCGTGCCCACTGCTTCTTCCATCAGGTGGAAGGACTGTATATCGACAAGAACGTGTCGTTCACCGACCTGAAGCAGGTGTTGCTCACCTTCGCCCAGGAGTTGTTCGGCGCCGACACCAAGATCCGCCTGCGCCCCAGTTTCTTCCCGTTCACCGAGCCGAGTGCCGAGATGGACATCTCCTGCCACATCTGCGGCGGTGAGGGCTGCGGATTCTGCAAGCACACCGGATGGGTGGAGATATTGGGCTGCGGCATGGTCGACCCCAACGTGCTCGAACTTTGCGGCATCGACAGCAAGGTGTACAGCGGTTATGCCTTCGGTGTAGGCGTGGAGCGCATCACCAACCTGAAATACCGCGTGAGCGACCTGCGCATGTTCTCGGAGAATGACACCCGCTTCCTCCGCGAGTTTGAGGCAGCAAACTAATTGAAGATTGAAGATTGAAAATTGAAAATTGAAGATTAGAGATAATCATGGGGGGCAGGAAATTCCTGCCCCCCATGATTTTATAGAGACTATAGATACTATAGAAACTATAGATGCTATAGATGCTATAGTAGATATAGAGCGATGATCAATAAACGACCTTTTTGCCGTTGATGATGAAGAGGCCTTTTGTGGGATGGCTGACGCGGCGGCCTTGGAGGTCATAGCATGGAGCCTGGCCGCTGTATTCTGATGTCACCTCACTGATGCCGTTCACCTCATCCACGAAGAACAGGCAGCCCGACGGATTCTGGTCCTTTCTGCTGCTTTCTACATAGAGGTAGGCGGTGTTGGCTCTCAGCACATTATCCGAGGAACTGGCGAGGCACACTTTGCCGTCTTTCACATCCAGCACATAAATATTGGGGTCGGGCTCGTCGAGCACCCTTCCCAGGAGGAAGCCCATTTCATTGGCAACCGGCATGAGGGCATTGTCGCTGAGGGAATAGGAATAGTTCTCGTCGAGCAGTTGCACCTTGTTGTCTGCAGCACTCTTGCCTTTGAGTTGGATGATGACCGGAGTCTTGGCCGGGATTTTCTCATCCTCCACTTTCTGCCATTTCACCTGCGAGTTGGCCGGATCCATCTCGTCGGTCACATAATATGCCTGCATTCCCTCTGCCAGTTTTATGGGGAAATCAGCCACGAACGTGGAATAGCCGTTGCCGTTGGCATCCTCCGCCTCAGGTACGATACCGAAATAGTTGGCATCATTGTCCACAGGCACAAAAGCCCACTGTGCACTTGCCTTGCTCACATCATCATCATTGGCGAAACCGAACTGTATGACATCGTCAATGGTCTGTTCCGTCAGGTACATTCTGTTGTCAAACTTGATATGGGAGATGAAACTATAGGCCATGGGGCGCAGTCCCTCCCTGCCACCTGTCAGGTATCCATCAGCCATCTCCTGCAGTGTACCTGTATAGGTCTTCATGAACGAGTTGGCCTTGGTGGTGAGGTAATCATTGAACGTGCCTGCGTTGAGGGGGAATGGGGGTGTCACCATGAAGAGTCGGAAGCCATCCCCGTTCTTCTCCTTATATAGATTGGTGTCAATGGTGTTCACCCATGTGACAAATTCCTCATAGGTATAATCCTCCATCATTCTCGCCACCATGCTGCCCATGACCCCGCTCATCTGCTTCTTGACCATCTCAACCATGGTGTCGCGCATGGAAAGGAATTCTGCCTCGTCAATAATAGTCAGGAGCATTGCCTTCATCATAGGTATCGCCATGTTCACCACATCGATGCCCTGCAACCTAAGTTGGGTAACCCTATTTTCATCAAATTCCATGTACGCCACCGTACCTGCAATTCCATGTGCGCTTTCCTCGTCCACATTAGGCGCGAAACTGCCTGAGGAAGCGAGGTTGGCGAAATGGCCTGTCTTCAGGTTCTTCAGTCGGTTGTATCCATTCGTCTGTGCATTGACTGCAGTGACCATCATCATTGCAGCCATCAGAAACAAGTAAATCTTCTTCATTCTTTGTCAATCAATAAGTTTTGCGGCTGCAAAATTACGCAATTTCCCACGAAGCACATCGCCATTATTAAAAATTAACACAAGCATGCCACAGTGGCAATATAGCCCGGCACTTTCAATATCCTGGGTTCTGGACAAGATTGTTGTTCACATCCATTGCTGCCGAGGGTATGGGGAAGACGATTGTGTGATGATCGGACTCATCGGCCGCATCTGCACCTGTGTACTCACTGCGGTATCGGTCGAAACGGATCATATCGTTACGTCTCCATCCCTCCCATGCCAGTTCGATGAGTCGCTCGTCGTAGATGTTGTCGAGAGTGGCAGACCGTGGAGTTCCCCAAGAACGATATCTCACCATGTCGAACTCATCCTGTCCGTCCTCCCCATTTCTGATTTTTGCCTCTGCCTTCATGAGCAATGCGTCGGCATATCGGAACAGCACGATGTCGTTGTCCATCACCTTGCCATCCTGTGCGGCATCAGGGTCTATCTCATATTTCTTCATCCTGGCACCTGCCGTCTCCATGTGGGGTTTGCCCGTCAGAACGAGTTCCACTTCAAGCGGATAATAAACAAGTGGAGCCCCCTCCTTGTCGGATACGACCAAGCCATTGGAGTCGAAGATCATCCCCGACCAGTAGTTGGCATTGAACCGGTCGTCCTCATCAGGCGTACCATATCCGTTCACCTTCAGCGTGGTGAGCGTAGCCGACGTGCCATTCTCTCCGAGGAAGCCATAAGCAGCGGCATGGCGCCAGTGATAGGAACGATAGATATTCTGCTGCTGGTTGAAGAAGAGCACTCTGTCCATGGGAATGGTCCAGATGTTCTCCTTGCTATGGTCGTTGTCGAGTGAGAAGTTTTTTAGGTAGTCCTCTTCCAGTTGGTATCCCTTGTCTTTCAGCATGTCACAGTAATAGATGCATGCCTCCCATGCGTTCTTCTTTTCACCATCTATGTTGAAGACCATATCTTTTCCACTCATCCTGGGCTGATGGGTCCAGTCGTCATTGGTATAGACCTCCGCGTTGAGATAAAGTTTGGCGAGCACGAAAGCCACCACTGCCTGCGTCACTCTTCCATAGTATTCCGAATTCTCTATGCTGTTGTGGTCGGGCACCCATGGCAGGACCTCTTCGAGTTCTTGTCTGACAAACGAGAAGACTTCCGATCGATCGGCCTGTTTCACCTCATTCATCGACACATCGGTTGAGACGACGATGGGCACACGCCCAAAGAGGTCGAGCAGGTACCAGTAATAGATGGCTCTCAGCGCCCTCGCCTCCTTGACATACAGTTCTGCCTCTACCGGGCTGAGTTTGTCCTTATGTGCGAAGATGGTCTCGATGGACTTGTTGCACATGGCGATGACCTTATATAGATAGTACCATGAGTTTTTGATGACCTCGTGATCTGGAGTCCACGAATGTTTATACAAGGCCTGCCAGATGCCACCGTCGTACCAGTCAACGCCGCGTGTGGGCAGCAATGCCTCGTCGGACCCGAAGGTCTGCAGGTCGTAAACCCCTCGGCAGGTGCCCTGCAGTCCCTGTCCGTCGCTGTTGCCTCCGATATAACTGTAGAGTGTCAAAATGGTATGCCTATAGATATTCTCCGAGTTGTTGTATAACTGTTCCTCCTCAATCTGGTCTTTCGGGTGTTCGTCGAGGGAACATGCCGTCATCATCCATGCGCCAAGCAGTGCCATGGGCAAAATGCCCATCCACCCGTGTAGTTGCCTGTTGATATGTAATCTTATCTTTTTCATGCTGTTTGCGATTAGAATTGGATGCTCATTCCCATAGAGTAAGTTCGGTAAACGGGGAAGGTGTTTTTGTCATCCACACCCAGTGTGCTGTTGACGACACTGGAGTTGATCATCGGGGTAAGGCCTGAGTAGCCTGTGATGGTGCATAGGTTGTTGACCGAAGCCGACAGCCGTAGATTTTTCACGAACCTCCACTTCACGGGGATGGTCCATCCCACGGTGATATAGTCGATGTTGAGATAGTCGCCGCGTTCCAACCAATAGTCGCTGATGGTCTGGTCCTGAATGTTCATCTCCGGAGCCCCCTCCATCACATTGTAGTTGGGCAGCGACAGCATGTTCATAAAGGTCAGTGCCGTGCCGTTGAAGATATGGTGTCCGAAGGCACCGTTGGCCTGCAGGGCGATGTCACAGTGTCGGTATCTGAACGCGAAGTTTGACCCAAGTCTCATCTTCGGAGTCGCCTGTCCGCAGATATACGATTCCTTGGTAACCTCATAGTGACGCACACCATGCTCATCGACAGTCAGTCCTGTGCAGTGTGGCAGGTCGAAGACGCCCAGCGGCTTTCCCACCACCTGCGAAACGACATTGGAGGAGCCATGGAAGCCCGCACCGCTCACCGCAGCCAGTCCTGACGACTTCGGTGCGGTCAGCAATTGTCCGTTGTAGTACCCGTCGAGTGAGATGAGTTTGTTGTGCTCGAACGACATGTTGATGTTCATTGTGAACTCCATGTCCTTGCTTCGATATGGTGTGATGCCGAATCCCACCTCCACACCGCTGTTTGACATCGAGCCCAAGTTGGCGAGCATCTTGTCGAAGGCGAAAGGCGGCACAGGCACGTCATACATATAGAGCATATCTTTTACCTTTGAGTTGTAGTAGTCAACGGTAAGGGCGATGCGCTGGTTCCAGAAAGCCGCGTTCAGACCGACATTGAAGGTGTATTTGACCTCCCATTTCAAGTCTGGGTTGGCATTGCGGAGGATGGCCAGCGACGTCTTTGTCGTTCCTTTTGAACTGATGATGCCGTTGGGAGCCATCAACTGCATGGAGTTGTATGCATCGATACCTCCCAGATTGCCGCTCAGACCATATCCTACGCGCAGTTTTATATAATTGGTGAAAGCCTTCCAGCCTTTCAGCGGGGTCTTTGCCTTGTTTTTTTCCCAAATGACCCACGACGTGCTCAGTGAGGGGAAATAGCCCCATCGGTTGTTCTTTCCCACTTTTGACGAGCCGTCGGCACGTCCGTTGACAGAGATGGTATAGCGGTCGAGAAGTTGGTATTGGGCACTGACGAGGAATGACTCCATTGTGGATTTGGTGAAGAAGGACCCAGTTCCCTCCCATGGGCGCTGTGCTCCAGCCGAGATATTGTCGTAGCCGAACAGGCTGGTGGAGAAATCGGTGGTCGTCACATGGAAGCCTTTTGACTTGGTCTGCTGTCGTTCTGCCAGAACCATCAGGCTGAGCGAGGAGTTTTTGAACTCAAATTTTTTATTCAGTGATATGTTGTTGAGCAGTTCTTCGGTCTTCCTATCCCCACGGTAGGCCTCATAGCCATAGAAATGCGCATTGTCGACGGTATTGTAGGAATAACTACCCAAAATTTTCAGTTGGATGCCATATCCGAGGTTGGCCTTGGCGTTGAGGTGTCCGTTGAAATGTCCCATGTCCTCATTATCGTCCATCCACAGCAACCAGTTGGGGTTGTTGATCCACGCTGCCTCAGGTATCTGATCGAATTCACCTTCAGCATTTCTCCCGTTTGGAATGGTGGGGTTGAAAGCCGAAGCCGAATAGAACAATTTGCCGGGGAACGCTATCTGTGCTGCCTGCCGGATGCTTCCGAAAGTTCCAATATCGAACGTGACGCGGTCGTCGAAAGCCTTTTGCGTCATGTCGAGTTTGACGATATAGTTGCGCAAATGGTTGGTACGCACCACCGTCCAATGGTCCATGAGACCTGTGGAGATACGGTAATTGCTGCTCTCCGTTCCTCCTCCGAACGCCACGTGGTGGTTCTGCACGAATCCCTGCCGGAGGATGACATCGTTGTAATCGGTAGACCCGCCGCCATCGTAAAAACCTACGTTCATCTGGTGTGCAGCCTGACGGTAGGCATCGGCTGAAAGCATGTTGAGTCTTTTGTACACCGACTCGACACCGACATTGCCGTCATAGTAGATTTGGAACCGTCCTTCCTTTCCTTTTTTTGTGGCTACCTGGATGACACCGGCTGCGCCACGGCTTCCATACTGTGAGGTTTCCGAGGCATCCTTGAGGATTGTAAACGACTCGATGTCGGCGGGATAGATGGTGGACAATGCCGCCAGGTCGCAGGCCACATTGTCGATGATGACCAAAGGGTCGTTGCCGCCGGTCAGCGATGTGGTTCCTCTCACACGCACGGCACTCACCATGGCCTCCTGGTTGCCGCCGGTCTGCACCTGCACGCCCGCTGTCTGACCGCTGAGGGCATCGAGAGCAGAGGTCATAAGTCCCTTCTTCAACTGCTCAACATTCACTCTCTCCACAGCGCCGCCGATGCTTCGCACATCGATTCTCGTATAGCCCACCTTGAGTTGCTCTACGTCCAATGAGTCGAGAACGGACTGGGCCTGAAGACTGAAAGCCCACATGCCAGCCAGCATGACAGTCACTGCTTTCTTCTTTGACACTTTCATATCATTCAGTTACTGTTTAGGTTTTGCATACTATTACTTTTTCCCCATGCGGCTGTTGAAATCTCATTGCCGCCATCTTTATTAGCCATCTTTCTGCAACGTTGATGCATTTCGTGGTATTTTGTGCAAAATTACGGATAAACGAGAGAAACACCAAATTTTTTGGCCTCGGATCAACCATTGGATGCAGTCTTCGGTTGGAAATGATAAAAATCATCACCTCATAACCAGTTTTTGTGAGATAATTTCTTAATATTTCCCATTTCATCCTTATTTTTCTTAAATGTTTTTGTCAGTCATGTGGATTGTGGTAATTTCGCTGTCATGAAATGGATATCACTATTGGTGGGGCTCCTTTTGAGCCTCACCCTTCCCATAGCCGCACAAAACGACTCCACCACCACCGCCAAGGAGACCAAGAAGAAAAAAGTGCGCACCATAGAACTTTACGGCGAAGTCTATGACTCGTTCACGAAAGCGAAAATCAAGGCCTTCATCACCCTGATGCGCACCGACTCCACCACCGTCGACACCACCACCTGCATGGCATGGAGCACCTCATCGTATTATTCTCTCAAAGTGCCCGCTGTCCAAAACGACTTCATCATCAAAGCCACCGCAGAGGGGTATGAGGACACGTATATGAACTACCAGTTGCGCCACATCGCCCGCAACAACTATTTCGAACTGCCCCGTATCCTGATGAAGAAAAAGCAGGATGATATCTGGCGGGAGAACGACCTGGAGGGTGTGACCGTCACCGGCACCCGAGTGAAAATCGCCTACCGCGGCGACACCCTCGTATTCAATGCCGCCGCCTTCAATTTGCCCGAGGGGTCGATGCTCGACGGACTCATCCGACAGATGCCCGGGGCAGAACTCAAGGACAACGGCGACATCTACATCAACGGGAAGAAGGTGGACTATCTCACCCTCAACGGAAAGGACTTTTTCAAGGGGCAGAACAAGGTGATGCTTGACAACCTGCCCTACTTCACCGTGCGCGACATCAAGGTCTACAACAAATCGACCAAGCAGAGCGAACTCGTGGGCCGCGACATCGAGAAGAAAGACTATGTGATGGATGTGGAACTCAAACGTGAGTACAACAGGGGCTACATGGGCAACATCGAGACGGGCGGTGGCACCGACAGCCGCTACATGGCACGCCTGTTCGGACTCTACTACAGCGACCACTCGCGCATCTCCCTCTATGGCAACACCAACAACGTGAACGAGACACGCCGTCCCGGCGGTGACGGAGAATGGAGTCCGTCGGAGATGCCTCAAGGACTGCGCACCACGAGGGAGACCGGCATGCACATCAGCACCGAGGATGCGGACAAGAAATGGGAAGAGCAGGCGGATGCCACATTCAGTTGGAGCGGTGCCGAGAACCTGAGCCGCACCGCCACCGAGCGCTTCGCCACCGGCGGCAACATCATAGGTGGTTCGGAGTCGTGGAGCAAGCAAAGGGACTTCAGCCTCAGTCTCAGCAATCAATTCTCCCTCCAGAAGCCCTTCATCCTATACAGTTACATGTATCTCACCTACAGCAACGGACACCGCGACACCCACAGCGAGGACTCCACTTGGCAGCAGAAACCCATCAACCACACCCTGAACTTCGGTCTGAACAAATATCGGAGGCTGAGCTTCAGCAGTACGGCAGGATGGTACAAGAAATTTGCCTGGGGCGACATCATCAGCCTCAGGGCCAATATCAGTTACGGAGCGATGAAACCCAGCGACAACTTCTCACGCAGTGAGACGCATTATACCCAGAGCCATCTTGATGACCTGCGCGACAGATACAACGACACCCGGCAAAACAACTATCAATATCAAATCTCAGGTGAGTACTCACTGCAGATGCCCAACAAATGGAGCATCGACCCGTCAATACAGTTCCAGCAGAGCATGGAAGATAGCCGCAACGACCTCTTCAGGCTCGACTGGCTCAACGCCACCGACAACGACCCGCATGAGATCGGATGGCTGCCCTCAAGCCGCGAACAGTTGCTGAGCGTGATGGACACCGACAACAGCGTCAGACAACAACTCATCACACGCAACTACACCGGACGCCTGACCGTCAACCGCAGCGACGACAATCAGTACATCTCCTTTGACCTGCCCGTCAAGCACATCTCAGAACGGCTGAACTTCAACGACCACCGCACCGACACCATCGCCCGACGCCACTACACCACATTCACGCCCAGTTTCGGATACTACCAGTGGGGCAAAAAGAAGGGATTGCAGAACATCAACCTCAACATGGACATCTCACGGCCCAGCCTTTCGTCACTCATGCCTCATGACAACACCGCCAACCCGCTGTCCACATGGATCAACAACCCCTCGCTGAAACCCCGCGTCAGTTACAACCTCAACATTGCCTTCCAGTTCAACAACGACAGCATTAGGCGCTTCATCCGCACCTGGGGCTCAGTCAACCTGACCCGCAACTCATGGGGCACACGCACCACCTATGACAAAGAGACGGGTGCCTATACCCTTATGAACGACAACATCAACGGCAACTGGAGTTCCAATGTGGGCAGTTCTTTCCAACAACCGCTGGACCGCAAGAAACGGCTCACGCTGAAACAGCGGGCCGAGGCCAACTACACCCACTCTGTGGATTTCCCCGTCATCTATGTGGCTTCGGGAACGGAGGGACAGGCCGACAAGAGCACCGTCAACAACTGGCTCCTGCATGAGCGGCTCGAACTGGAGTTCCAGAAAGACAAACTGACCGCCGCTGTCGTGGGCGACATCAACTGGCGCAGCAGCACCAGCGACCGCCAAGATTTCGAGCGCATCAGTGCCTTCGACTTCAACTACGGGGCTCGTCTGATGTATGTCATCCCGGTTGTCAAACTGTCTCTTGCCACCGACATCAAGATGTTCAGCCGACGTGGTTACAACAGCGACATGATGAACACCGATGACCTGGTGTGGAACGCGGAACTCTCACGATCCCTCCTCAAGGAGAAACTCACCCTCAAACTCACCGCCTTCGACCTTCTCCACCAACTTTCCAACAAGCAATACAACGTGAATGCTCAGGGGCGCACGGAGACTTGGAACAACTGCATCCCTCGCTACCTCATGCTCACGTGTGCTCTCAAACTGAGCAAAATGCCCAAGATGGGGGGAATGTGATTTTTAGATCACGAATGAGAGAATTATTTATTCGGGAGATTCGCAGGGTTTTGGTCACGAATTAGAGAATTAGAGAATTTTTCTATTCGACTCATTCGAGAATTCGGGATGGATGTTCGGGAGATTCGGGGGTTTAGGTCACGAATTAGAGAATTTGAGAATTTTTCTATTCGACTCATTCGAAAATTCGGGATGGTTTTATTCGACTCATTCGAGAATTCGGGATGGTTGTTCGGGGTTTTTAGGCCACGAATTAGAGAATTTGAGAATTTTTCTATTCGACTCATTCGAAAATTCGGGATGGATTTATTCGACTCATTCGAAAATTCGGGATGGTTGTTCGGGGTTTTTAGGTCACGAATTAGAGAATTTGAGAATTTTTTATTCGACTCATTCGAAAATTCGGGATGGATTTATTCGACTCATTCGAGAATTCGGGATGGATGTTCGGGGTTTTTAGGTCACGAATTTGAGAATTTGAGAATTTTTTATTCGACTCATTCGATAATTCGGGATGGATTTATTCGACTCATTCGAAAATTCGGGATGGATGTTCGGGAGATTCGGGATGAAAATTGTTGCTTTTTTTTGTATTGAGCACGACTTTCATTATATTTGCACATGAAATACGGCACCATGTATACGCTCATAAAATACGACACTATTTATCAAACAAAGTTATGAAACATCTATTCCATTTCTCATCCATCGTTTTCTTGGCATTATCCCTAACCATCAGTGTGAACCTCTTGACTGCTTGTGGCAAGGGAGCGAACTCAGTGAAAGAACAGTCTTCTGCATCCGAAAATGATACAGAAGCAACTACAGGAACGGGTCAGACAGCCAAGGAAAGCATGAAAGCCCCGGACATCAAACCTGACGCGAGTGGCTTGATTCGTCTGTCACAGTGTCCCACCACCTACGACAAAATGGAGGTTGCTGTCTCAGAAGACAACACCACGGTGACCATTACTTATGACGGTGAGCAACTTCAGACCCTCTCTGACGCGGAAGATGGATTCACGGCAACGGGTGAAGACAACGTCATTCATTTTATGGATGCCAATTTCGACGGTTATGTCGACATCTTCATCGGTCCGGGAGAATCGCGCACGTACAGCGCATTGCTCATTTGGGATGCCACAGCCAAGCAATTCAAAAGAGTGGGCAGTTTGGGTGACCCCAGTTTTCAGAACGTCATGCTCTATCCCTCCGACCAATTTGTGTTTGAAGGAGGAAGCAGTTCATGGTGCAGTGACTACTTCACCCGCAGCATCTGGGAAGGAGACAAACTGAAGACGATGGAGGAACTGGTCATCGTCAACGACCCCGAACAATACGGCGAATATGAGGTCGAAAACAAATACACGCTGAGGGACAATCAGCAGAAAGCCACTCTTTCCACAGACGACATATCCCAACTCCCTGCTACATGGAAAAGCGTAGTGGAAAAATATGGGAATAGCGAGGACTAAGCATTTTTACAAAATTTTGTCCAAAAATTTGCAAAACTGATAGGAATCAGTTAAATTTGTAGGCAATCTGAAATCAATCACCATTCAAATACACATTGCTATGAAAAGATGCCCTATTTGTGCCGAGATGGTAGACGACCATCTGAGCGCCTGTCCTTATTGCGGTGAGCCCTTTTCTGGTGCGACATCATCCGCAGCCCCACAACCCACGGAACCAAAGAAAGACCAACCCGCTCCCAGCACCCCACGTCCTGACACAGGTGAGATGAGGTTCTGCCCTGTCTGCGGTGAGCGCATCGGAGCACACTTGTCGGTATGCCCCGTCTGCTTCGAACCCACTGGATTCGATGCGAAGCCATCCGAACCAGAACCAGCCAATAAGCCGGAAAGGAAACTGGTCTTCGACCAAGAGCCGGAACCCCAGCCCAAGCCCCAACCCGAACCGGAGCCAGAAACAAGATACCAGCAGAAACAGGAGACGAGGTATCAGCAGGAGCCAGAGACGAGGTATCAGCAGGAACCGGAACCAGAGCCAGAGCCCAATCGCCAATGGCCGCCCCAGGATCCTGACACCGCACCTGCCCCTTCCGGAGGAGCCAACCCTTTGAAATGGCTGCTCATCGCCCTCATCGCCCTGCTGGCCATCGGACTCGGTGTGCTCGGTTACTTCCTCCTGAGAGGCAACGGGGATGACGAGGAACCACCTGTCGACCCCAAGGAAAACGTGGACCCAGATGCCACCAACCAACTGACGGGCAAAGATCTCTTCAAGCATAGGATTGACAGCGTGGAGGAAAACATTCCCGAAGAGGCGTATGCACTGAACGCCTACCCCGATGCTGAGCATCCCTGTCTCTATTATATCTTGGATGACAAGTTGATGGTCTATCAGGCCGAAACCGACAAGACCGAGAGTGTAACCATCCCGAACACATCGGCCAAGGAAACAGTGCTTGATGCCATAACAGACTCTTTGGACAATGACTACCTCCTCATCGACATGGGAGACAAAGACGGAAACTATACATACTCCTATAAGATGAACACCAACACGGGTAGTTTTGAAAAAATGGAGGAAGAAGTGCCGGAAGAAGAACCTGTCCAGACCCAAACAGTCCAAAAGCCCAAAACGACTACGAAAAAGGCCGTCGTAGAGGAAGAGGAATACTATGAGGATGACTACTATGATGCTCCTCAACGTCACCGCATGAACCGATTTGACAGGGACCGTCCTCGCAGGCAGTTCCGCAGCGAGGAGGAACGTGAAGAATTCCGCAGGAGACGGATGGAAAGACGCATGGAACGGATGGAACGCATGGAGCGGATGAGGCGTGAGGGTCGCCGACCGGGTGACTATCCTCCACGAAGAGGTGGAAACGGCTTCCACTTGGAGCCCGTCGATCAGGGTCAGAACCCCAACCCAAACAGCAGTTCCGGGAATGGCTTCCACCTTGAGCCCATCAACTAAAATTGACATAACATTATTAAGTAAACGCCTATCTATAACCAAAACAATTAGCCACTATGGACAACATGAAAAGATGCCCCAAGTGCGGGCAAATGATCAGGCAAGAAGCCCGTAAATGCCGCTATTGCGGATATTGGTTCGACACCCCAGACACGACGCCGCCGCCAGACAACCGTGCTGAAGAAGAAGCACGACGCCGCCGTGAGGAAGAAGCCCGTAGGCAGGAAGAACAGCGGAGGCAGGAAGAGGCCCGCCGCCAGGAAGAACAGCGAAGGCAGGAAGAGGCCCGTCGCCAGCGAGAGGAAGCCCGCTGGCAACAGGAAGAGCAGCGGAGACAACAAGAAGAGGAACGCCGCCAGCGAGAGGAAGCCCGCTGGCAGCAGGAAGAGCAGCGCCCCACCTATCCAGGAGAAAGGCTCATCACGGTCATGGGTGTCATCCAGGAAGGTGTCGGTATCGGTCTGAAAAACTTCCTGTCCATTTTCCTCGCCTGTATTCTTTATATTCTCACCATCTGGGTGCCCTACATCAACGTGGGAACTACCATTGGCATCAACACCTTGCCGCTGAAACTCAGCAAAAACTCCAATGCCATCATCAGTCCTACGTTCATTTTTGACGGACATTACCGGAAATACATGGGAGAGTTCTTCAACTTAGTGGGTCTGATGGCCATCTCCATCTTCCCCGCCCTGTTGTTTACCATCGTCCCGGCCATCATCATCAGTTATGGTTGGTCGCAGGCACTCTACCTGTTGCTCGACAAGGAACTTTCACCTTCGGATGCCATGATGCAAAGCACGAAGATCACCTACGGCTATAAATCCACCTTGTTCTGGATTGACGTGGTATGCTCACTGGTGTTCTTCATCATAGCCGGCATCCTCATGTGGCTCATTGGAATCGTCATCAACAACATGATTGTCACCATGATTATCATGGCCATCCTGACAGCCATCTTCATCGTCATCAAGTTGGCCTGTGGTGCAGTGGTCTATCGTGAGTTGAGCAAGAGAATCGATTAATCGGTCATAACAGTAGGTATGAAGGGCAAGAGGGCCATCGTGATGGGAGCCTCATCGGGCATCGGCATGGAAGTGAGCAAGTTGCTTCTCGCCGATGGTTGGACGATAGGCATTGCCGCCCGCCGCACAGACCTTCTGCTGCAACTCAAAGAAAAGTCCCCCGACCGTGTCGAGGTGGAAACCATCGATGTGAACAGCGATGAGGCTGAGGATTTATTGCTCAGCCTCATCGCCATGGTGGGGGGCATGGATTTATTCTTCTATGCTCCGGGTATCGGCAAACAGAACCCCACCTTAGAGGCAGATATCGAGACATCCACAGTGAAGACCAACGCATTGGGTTTCACCCGGATGGTGGGTGCTGCCTATCGCTACATGGCCAACCATGGGGGTGGACATATTGCCGTCATCACCTCCATCGCCGGCACGAAGGGTCTGGGTCCCGCGCCCTCCTATTCTGCCACGAAAGCCTTCCAGAACACTTACCTGCAAGCACTTGAGCAGCAGGCCAACAACCGCAAGTTGCACATCCGTTTCACCGACATCCGACCTGGTTTTGTTGACACAGCCCTGCTCAACGACGGGAAAAACTATCCCCTGCTGCTCAACAAGGAAGATGTCGCCCGTGAAATCATGGATGCCATCCGCAAAGGCAACCATGTGCGCGTCATCGACTGGCGTTATCGCATCATCACGGCTCTATGGCGCTGCATCCCCCGCATCATCTGGCGGCACCTTCCCCTCCGGGTGAAGGACAAGAAAAACACCTGATTCATTGCTCCTTTCCACCAAAGGGTAATGTCTAAACTCCTAATCTCCTAAACTCCTAATCTCCTAATCTCCTAAACTCCTAATCTCCTAATCTCCTAATCTCCTAAACTCCTAAACTCCTAATCTCCTAATCTCCCAAACTCCTAATCTCCTAATCTCCTAAACTTCTAAACTTCTAAACTCCTAAACTCCTAATCTCCTAAACTCCTAAACTCCTAATCTCTCATACACCCAATAGCGTCCCCCGTCACTTGCTCCATATTTTTGAAGCAGTTGTCGGATGAATTCCGCATTGGCCTCCACCCGCTCGCGGTTGCCGTCGTAACCATTGATAAGCACGAGCAGGTGAGTGGTCGAGAGGGTTATCTTCGTTCGCTCATGGTCGCTGGTGGGTGTCCCCACTCCGCCCTCCGCGTCACGGTACACGGGCAGTCCCTCGATATTGATGACACCCCGGCCGATACCCTCGTAAGGTTCTCCTGCGCGTCCGATACCCAATGTGAGGGTATCGCCCACGAACTTATCGGCATCAAAGCCGCCGATGCTGTAACCATAGGCGATGCTGGCAAGATTGATGAGGTCGACGAGCGTGTCGATCTGATACAAAGCCTTCCCTTGCAGCACACGTCTGATAAGCGCCTCGGATGCCGGTCTGTAGCGTGAGGGATCCTTGCCGCATATCCTGTAGATGCGGCGTGTCGCCTCTATGCTGGGCAACTGTTTCAGCGACTCTGTTGTCAGCGTCGCCTTAAACCGCTCCGTCATCTCATTGATCTCCTCCCAAAGCGGGGCGCAATACTCGCTGTTGACACACTGTGCCTCCACGGCGGCCCCCACAAACCCAGGGCATACCTGCTCTATCTCTTTTGATACGATAATGTTCATTTATAGTTGGTTTTATAGTTGTATTCTTTCACAGTTTGATATAGATGCGACGGCGGTAGAGGACATATCCGAGGAGGAAGTTGAAGAGGACAAAACTGACAGCATAGCCAAGTGAAGCGAACTGGAGATGTGGGATGACAGAATGAATGGCTTCATAAACCGCATTGCTGATCCCCAGATGACCGAAGAGGATGGCGAAAAACTCACTTGCCACATAGAGGAAGAGCGGGTTGATGCCAAACACCTGGAAGAAGGTGGTCCACCGGCGGTGTCCACGGATGTCGATGATGGTCATCAGCAAAGCCAGCAGCGATGCCGCCATGCCACAGGTCACCATCACATAACTCGGACTCCATATCCGTTTGTTGAGCGGCAGGCCATAGGACAGCAGATAGCCACCCAGAGCCAGGATGGCGCCCAGGAAGAACAGAGCCAGCACCTTGTCTTTGACGGACTGACGCTGTTTGATGAGACTTCCGCAGTAAAAACCGATGAGCACATGCGCCACCGAAGAGATGGTGCCGAGAAGTCCCTCCGGATCAACAGGACTCTTGTGGTAGAGGTGGTCGTATCCAAACAAACTGAGGTCGACACGTGCCAGGATATTGGAAGCGTCCTCCGCATAGCCGTTGCCCCAGGTGAGGATGGCGGAATAGACCACCAGCAAAGCGATGATGGTGGGCACTATCCACTTATGGCTGACCAGCAGAACATAGACCGACACGATGCCATAGCAGAGAGCGATGCGCTGCAGCACGGCCCAAATACGGAGATGCCCAAAACAAAGCAAGTCACCCTCTATGGCATGGTCAAACCAATTAATGGCCAGACCTATTGCGAAGAGCAGGACAGTACGACGGAGAATTTTCCTGATGACAGGTGCGGATGGTCGGAATCCACTTTTTGAGAGCGACAGATAAGTGGAGACACCCATGATGAAGAGAAAGAAGGGGAAGACGAGGTCGCATGGAGTCATGCCATTCCATTCGACATGTTGGAGCATCTCAAAAGACTCCCCATAGCCATTGTTGACCAATATCATGCCCGCCACCGTAATGCCACGGAGGATGTCGAGCGAGAGCAGTCGTTGCTTGTTTTCAGCCATAGTTGTATTCAAATAATTATGTTATTCAAGTTTCGCTTTTGATCAACTTGCAAGTAGTTAAGAAGTTATGAAGTTATCGCTTCGCTGAGAAGTTTAAGCCATTACCTTTTATTGCTTGGAGGAGATCTCTTTTCCGATGAGTCGCAAGGCTTTGGCTGCCAGGTCGACAGGGTCACCTTCCGGATCAGAAGTATAGACATTATGCTTCAGCGTCCATGGTTCCTCTATGGCATAATAATCCAACTTCACCTCTTGTGGCAATGCCATTTGGAAGAGTTCATCCGCCGTCTTGTTGCTGTTGACCCCCGAGCCCAACAATTCCGGGTCAGGTTTTGTCAGGGCTTCCATCTGCGCCTCCAGTGCATTGAAATATGCCTTCCATCGCACGGCATAGAAGTCTGCCAGCAGTCCTTGCCATTCCTTGTGGGCATAGTCGCGGAGTCCGCCTGTATCGGCGCAGAAGCGGTTGCCCCAGGTGGTGATCTGCACCCTCGCATTCCACTCATAGAGGTTTTTCTCCTCTACTGTATTTCCACAGTCACGAGCCTTTTTGAGCCAAGAGCCCAGTCTGAACTCACGTCTGGAGCCAAGCAACTGATCCTGCATGCCAAGCATTTGCAGAAAGCGGTCAGCATCGGCTTTGAAAGCAGCACGTGCAAAAGCCTTGTAGTCGGCGATGGTGCGTTGGTACTGTATGCGCGCCTGGTCGGCTATCGCCTGCCGGGTGATATCCACGAGGTCGTACTCAAAATTGTTGTTGCCCCTATAGCGGTCCGCCACCGATGCCATGAGTCGTGCTGCCCGCAAAGTTGTCTCCGGGTCATAATAGTTTTTCATTTTCGACCAACTCGAAGCCTGGAAGTTGTTGAGTGTTGGCCGCCCGCAGAAGATGCTCTCATGAGGTCCCTGCTGGTTGTTGCCCACCGGACAGTTGTAGATGCCCTGCGCCAAGACAAGCCATGCTTTCTGCACCTCAGGATCATCGAAGCCATAACGTGCCCTGACATAGTCAGCCACCCACTGCTCCTTGCTGATGCGTTGATTGCGCCATGGCAGTTCGCTCATCAGTTCAAACATCACCGGATTGTTCTCCGACCCCTCCATGGTGAAGCCAATGCCTCGGAGGCCCTTAGCGAGCGGATGCGTCTTGGTCAGATAGAAATTATCAATGAGTTGGTCCATGCGGCCATGGAGTCCGACATTCGCACCGAAGTTCTCCAACATGCAGAAGAGCCACTGATGTCCCTCATAGCCCTTCTCGCGATGCCAGATGGAAGGAGCGCCCCACATGGGCCGGCACTCACTGAACAGGTCGAGCACGATGACATCGTTCTCGCCGAGCGCCTCAAGCATCTGCGGACGGGGATTCTCCGTCCATCCCTGCACCACCCACGTGGCCTTGGGATTAGCAGCCCTCATCGCCTTGAGCAGCACCCTTGCAGCCTCGGCATAGTCGATGCGGCTGTCATCATTGCTCTCGTGGAACGGATCCATGGAGTAATAGTCCGCTTTGCCGAAAAGACGGGTCAGTTCCTCATAATAGAGGCGCGCTATCTCACCGAAACGAGGGTCAGTGGGCAACAGGTTGGCAGGCCGCTGAAAACCATTCCACAGTCCTGCGTCTGCCACGTCAAGACCGAGTTTCTCACGGGCGTCATGGGGCACCATCCCACAATACCCCGGCAATACAGGATGCATGCCCAGTTGCTTCATGCGGGCAAGTATCTGTCGCTGCAAGCGTTCCTGACGTGCATACCATGACAGCGGCAGCGGTCCGCCCCATCCCTCCAAGTTGTTCATCTCCCACCAAGCGAGGAAAGCAGGTCCTGCGATGAAACGCCCCACCTCCTCCTCGGTGTATCCCAGTCTCAGGAGCATGTTGCGCCACACACATTCCTCGCCGACAATGGCGAGGGGCATGTTGACACCATGAAGCGCCATCCAGTCGATTTCCTGCTGCCACCTGTCCCAATCCCAAAAAGCCATGGAATAGGAGAAAGTGCAGTAGTTGAAATCGTATCGCAGGGTGAGGTCGGTCTCGTGCCGTTCACGCTGTGTCACGGGAGGCAGTTGCGCCGGCAACTTCGCCTTCATGCCGTTCCATGAGAGATGAATGCCGGCATGGTATTTCAGATACCAGTTGATGCCTGTGGCGATATTGACCCATGTGTTGCCCCTGACCACGACACGCTGCCCGCTTTGGTCCAGTTCGAAGAAATCGCGGTCGGCCTTGACCAGTTGGGTTTTGAACTTGCGTGAGGCACCGGCATCGATGCGCTCCAGCAAGTCATCCGCAGGATTGGCCGAGGTGGTGAGGATGGCCATCAGGCCAATGAGGAGGGATAGGAGTTTTTTCATTGCTTATTTTTGAGGGATTTAGGGTATTGGATATATGATTCGCATGTGGAGGTTGCGTCAAAAACGCAACATACGGAGAAGCAATCTTCAATCTTCAATCTTCAATTTTCAATCTTCAATCTTCAATTTTCAATTGGAGCATGGCTCCCCTGACGATGTCATCATGTGAAAGGGTGCAGCCTTTGAGGGGCACGCCATTGAGGGCAGCCTCCCTGACATAGGGATGGGCATTGTCTGCGCCCGGAGCCTCGATGGTGAAGGGAGCGCCTTTGGAGGGATTGATGGTGACCCTCCGGAAGAGCGGCGAGCCCAGCACATACTCCTTGGTGGCTGGACAGACGGGATAGAATCCCATCGCCGAGAACACATACCAAGCCGACATCTGCCCCGCATCATCATTGCCCGACAGTCCGCCCGGCGTGTCGTTGTATTCCGTCTGCAGGATATGGCGCACCCATTTCTGTGTCAGGTCAGGACGCCCCGCATAACCAAACATATACGGCACCTGATGACAGGGTTCGTTGCCATGCCAGTAGCGCCCCTCGGTGAACATCGAGTCCAGCCGAGCCACGAAAGCGTCACGGCCCCCCATCACATCCATCAACCCCTTGGGGTCATGCGGCACATACCAAGTGTAATGGCAGGCAGCCCCCTCGGTGATGAAACTCTTGCGGTGTATAAAGTCGGTGTTATTCTCAAACTTTCCGTTCTGATGTCTTCCATCCGCATAGCCCGTTCGTGGGTTGATGACGTTGCGCCAGTTGTCCGACCGCCGCAAGAGAACCTTGGCATCGTCTGCATGGCCGAGCGCCGCAGCCATCTGCGCCACGGCGAAGTCATCAAAAGCATACTCCAGGGTGCGGGAAGTCTGCTCGTTGGTATGGAAAGCCTCCACCACGGAGTCCTCCATCGGGATGTAGCCCCACTGCAGATAAGACCTGAGGGCACGCCGTCCCATGCCATTGCGGTAGTCTGTGTCAGAGGCAGGTGACTCAAAGGCGTTGCGGCGCATCGCCCTATAAGCCCTCTCCGCGTCGAATCCACGTATCCCCTTGATGTAGGCATCCGCCAAAGTGGCAGCGCAGTGGTCACCGATCATCGCCGCCGTGTAGGAATTCCAGCAGGGGAAGATGGGCAACCAACCGCCCTCCTCCGCCATATTGACCAACGACTGCATCATGTCGGAAGAGACATCTGGAACGATGATGTTATACAGTGGATGGAGCGCCCGATAGGTGTCCCACATGGAGAAATCCGTATAGACAGGCCGCGAGCCCCTCATGATGGAACCATTGCCGGCAAAGCGCGGATAGGCACCATCGGCGTCGCTCAGCAGACGTGGCAGGAACGAGGAACGGTATAGCGCGCCATAGAACTGATGGATGATGCTCTCGTCATCCCCCTCCACATCAATGGTGTGCAACCGGTCCGTCCATGTCTGTGCAGCCTCGGCCATCATGGTCTCAAATTCTTTGCCCGCCACCTCGGCAGCCATATTGCGCTCACAGCCCTCACGGCCCGTGAACGACGACGCCATCCTCAGGACGATGGATTGACCAGCCTTACCCTCGAATGTCAGCCACACACCCGACTGCTCTTTTCCACTGACAGCGGTCCTTCCTTTCTCCACGGCATTAGCCACGAAGGTTCCGTAGTCAACAGGAGCATCTGAGTATTCCATCAACAGATGGCCGCTGAATCCGGCACGCTCACCCCATCCTTGATAGATGCGGTGAACGGGATTGCTGCCATAGACACGGCGGGCAGAAAGGTCGATGAGCGCATTCCCCTCACCCTCGTCGCTGTTGGTCTGCATGACAATGTGCACCTGTTGGTCGTGGTCGGGAATAATGCGCATAATAGCCCCATGGGCAGAAGCCGTCAGTTCCACACGCAGGTGTTCGTCGGGCAGATTCACCGCATAATAATGCGGATGCGACACCTCATCGTCATGAGAGAACCGCGTGGCCCTTTTTTCCGGAGCCGTGCGCAACACCCCACCGAGGGCAGCGATGGTGAACGAACCATAATCCTGTGTGCATCCGCCTACAATCCAATGAGAGTTGCGCATGCCCTGCCACAGCGAGTCGGCGTAATAGAAAGGAGCGATGCACTTCTTCTCCGTGTCCCGCGTCTGCGGAGTCCAGAAATTCTGTCCGTTGGGAACGAGTACGGCAGGCAGCGTCTGCCCATGCTCCTCGCTGCCCTTGCCGAACAGTCCTGCGGACAGGGTGTTGGCCTGAGCGGTGCCCACCATCGTATTGAGGCCGACCAGTTGTCGCTCATGCTCCAGACGGTGGATGCGGTCGGCCATATATGCCTTGATGTCGCTCCATCGGTAATAGTGCTCCATGACAGCAGGGATGGGAAGAGAAAAATCCCTTTCGTTGTGGAACAGGCGCACGATGACCTCCCCTTTCTGTCCCCGGAAGAAAATCATCTGCATGTTGGCCGCCATGGGCAGTATCTCATCCATTTGACCGCTCTGTGCAGAGGAAGCCTGCATCAGGGTCAGCAGCCGGTAGAGATTGGTATCGTGTCCGAAGCGGAGGTCTGCCGATGAGCCAGTCCGTTGGACAGCCACGTCGGCCCTCGTCTCCATGTCATGCCACAGCGAGAGCGCCGAGCGCGCTGGTTCGCCTCCCGTGCGCGGGTCACTGCCATTGCAATAAGCCATCCGCTCGTTGTTTCGCTCATAGACGTCACGCATCTCTCCTGCTGTGAACAGCCAATAGAGGTCGAAGCGGAATGAGGGGTCGCCGAGGTCCTGGATATCAGAGGCGATGGTGTGAAGTTCACTCATGAGTTTCTCTGGTTCGCTGACCGACGAAGGATTTTTGAACAAGAGGTGCATCAGACGGTCGGGACTGCCGTGCATTTTGGCAAACGGACCTTTCTCTATCTTTTTGAGTTCGGGTGTGGTATATGCGATATAACTCATGTCGGCTGAGTCGGTGGCGCTGTCGATATGCACCGACGGACAGCGGCTGCGTATTTTTGAAATGAAATGGCCCATACTGGCGGCACAGCGCGGCACCACACTGGAACGGGCACGGACGAGCGCTCCCTCGGTGAAGACTCCGGGGAAATTGGACACCATGCGGTCGGCGATTTCCTCATGCTGCCGTCCGCCCAGCGGAGTGAGTTGTCCGCCATTTCCACGGGCATTGCGCCACACCTTGTCCAGTTGCTTGCGCAGCCTCTTCCCCTCCGCAGTCAGGTTCTTCTTGTCAGCCAACTGCGCAATGACCCACTCGTACCGGCTGTCGGAAGGCAGCCACCGAGAACCATGCCTGCCATAGTGTGAGATATA
Organism: Prevotella sp.; assembly: GCA_016281815.1. Lineage (GTDB taxonomy): Bacteria > Bacteroidota > Bacteroidia > Bacteroidales > Bacteroidaceae > Prevotella. The sequence continues at coordinate 32,386 of JAEEJK010000037.1, forward strand.
GAAAGGCAGATATCCCTCTGGCGGTGCAGGATTGATCAGCACGTGATGGACGGGATAGGCGTAATAGACACCCCCCATCTGCTCAGGTGTCTTTTCCTGGGCAGAAGCGGCCATCGCTAAAAGGAGGGCAATATATATGGTAAGAATTCTATTCATATAATTCAAGTTCGCTTTTGCTCCACTTTCACACTCCTACACTCCTTTCAACTTGAGAAAGTTGAGTTCATATAATTTGATATTCCAGTCGATACCTAAGGGATTCTTGCGCATGCTGAGCACCAACGGCAAGGGATGTGTCAGCGAGACGGTCATCTCGGTACGGTCGATGTTCGCCCGCACCGTGATGGTGTCTTCCGAACGCGAGATTTCCCTCCAGGTAATTCCGTCATATATAAATTTTCTTTCTTTCAGCAGTGTATCCAATGCCTTGCGTGAGATAAAGGCAAAGGTGCCCTCAGCGATATAGGTCGCACCATCACGCTGCGGACTGTCCCAACAGAAGCCGTCGGCCTGTTCCACCACACCCTGTGGAATCCTGTAGATGGCCTTGTTGCATCTTACCAGAAGTTGGTCACCCATCCATTCCATGGAGAGCGGCCAGGTGCGGAACTGGCGGTTGAGCGTATAGGAGATTTGCGATTCCACGATGGGTGTGACCGGTCGGGCAGGCATTGCAGGTGTGATGGCCGTGAGCGGTCGGGTAGCCTTTGCGGGAACCGAGGCAGCAGATGGCTCCTCCTTTTGCCAAAACACCAGTTTTCCCCCCTGCAAGAGTTGGTCGTGTGTGATGCGTGCCTCATTGAGCCGTTGTCCATTGAGAGAGGCGTAGTCATAGTCAGTGCCCTTACCACGAAGGGACACCTCCAGTGAGCGGCCGTTGGGCAGGAGCATCGTATAGCCCTCTGTAAGCATCGGAAGGGTAAGCAGGTAATAGTCGTGTCCCGCATTGGGATAGAGCCCCATCATGTGGAACGCGAGCCACGACGACATGGCACCCGAATCATCATTGCCCGGCAGACCATTGGGTGTGTCGGAATAATTGTTATCGATAATCTCATGCACACGGCGGGTACTGAGGTCAGGCCGTCCTATCCAGTGGTAGAGACAGGGTGTGAGGAAAGACGGCTCATTCGCCACGTTATAATATTTCTTCTCAAAAAACAAGTCGAGCCGCTGCCGGAAAGCCTCATCGCCACCGCATGCCTCTATCAGTCCCGGCACGTCATGGGGGATATTGAGCGAGTATTCCTCTGACGTCGCCTCATAGAAGAAAGTGGACCACCACGGCAGGTACCAAGGTGCGACCTTGGTGGTGGGGATGTAGGGAATGCGTGGATGAAACACTTTTGACTTACCCCAGGGCACGCTGTCGAGCCAGTTTCCCTTCTCGTCCCGCGGCATGATGAACCCCCTCATGCCATCAAACTCATAGTCCTTGCGAAACAGGTTCTTCCAGTTGCCCGCTTTCTGGCCATATTCCGAGGCCACATCGTCATAGCCGAGGGCATGCGCCACCACAGCGATGCAATAGTCGTCAAAGGCATACTCGATGGTGCGGTTGCCGGCCCGGTCGACACCATATGGGATATACCCCAACGTATTGTAGTAAGCCAGTCCGCCCCTACCCTCTTTCTCCTCATTGCCGCCCGGCGGCACGGTGGCATCCTTGAGCATCGCCTCGAGCGCCCATTCATAGTCAATGCCGTCGAGGTGTTTCACACAGGCATCCGCAATCACCACCTCCGCATTGCTGCCCCCCTGGGTGCGCCCGTTGCAGTTGCCGCTGCGCCCCTCGGGAAGATACCCCTCACGGCGGTAGATATGGAGCATGGAACGGATGATGTCACGCTGACGGTCGGGAGCGATGAGCGTGAGCAGGGGTGACGAGGTGCGATAGGTGTCCCAGATGGCATAATAGTCGTCATAATAAGGAGCATCCGTCCATTTAGGATTCTCACCGGTGCGGTCCACCGGCATGATCATCGTGTGATAGAGAGCGGTGTAGAACATCCGCAACTGACGCTCATCCTTGGTGGCCGGTGCAATGCGGCTGAGGAGCGGTCGCCATGCCTCACGCAAGTCTTCCAACTGCTGCTCAAAGGTATTGGGAGTGATGTTGCGGTTGGCCTGCATGGTGCTCACGAAGGAGATCCCCACCTTGACATTGACGCAGGTGTCGGTGAAAAGCAGGTGAGCCTTGGTCGGACAAGTCGGACCTGTCGGACTCGTCAGACTGGTGAAAGGGCGGTCTGTCGTCAGAGAAAAATAAACCGTGTATGCATCGCCATTGTTCCACCCACCCCGGATGGTAGAGTAGCCCCTCACCTCATGGTCGGAAACCACCTCCACGCCAGCACTGACAAACTGCTGTGCCTCGCGTAGGTCAGGGATATCACTCTTGCCCAGATAATGGGTGGCATCAACGAACAACTGTCCGGCTTTTGGATAATGGATGCGGTAGAGCGCACAACGCTCCGCAGTGGTGATTTCCGTGCGGATGCCATTCTCAAAGGTGGTGGCGTAAAAGCCCAGACTGACCTGTTCAGTGGTGCGCAGTTGTTCCTGCGGCCCATTCTCCGCCATCGGCTGGATGAGGATATTGCCGTATTTCTGACCGCCGCCGGTACCGCTGACATGCGTCTGCGAGAAGCCCGTGACAGGTTCGGGCATGGGTGCCCATCCTGCATTGGGTTTGACCCCGCAGTCCGGACCCGGCTTTACCATACCGAACGGCATGCAGGGACCGGGGAAGGTGCGCCCCACCCCCTCGCTTCCAATGCGCGGGTCAACATAGCGGCACACATCCTGTGCCTGAACGCCCAAGAACAAACTGCACCATAGTATCAGAAGGCAAAATCTAACTCTCATCATATATTTCGCAAAGATAGTAAAAGCCGAGAGGAAAGCAAAACAAATCAGCATTTATTTTCTCTGTGGCATTGCATCTCTGTCTTGATTATTTTACGGAAGGCACATTTTACCAAAATCCCCCGCTGCGGCTGCAGCGGGGGAGAATGTCACAGGATCAGCCATGATCAATAACCTGCGTTCTGTTTCCAACTCGGGTTGAGGTTCAGGATATCCTTGTGGATGGGGAAGATGCGGCAAGTCTTCTCGAAACGTGCCGTCGGGAAGTTCTTGTAGTGCGGGAAATACTCATCCTCGTAATGGCCGAAGCGGATCATGTCGTTGCGACGCCAGTTCTCATCGAAGAACTCACGGCCACGCTCGTCATAAATCTCCTCCAGTGAGGGGTTATGGTCGAGTTCGGGAGCATGGGCATATGCACGGATCTTGTTGAACAGGTTCTTGGCCTCGCCTGAACTGCCCTGACGGGTCAGTGCCTCAGCCTTCATCAACAGCACGTCGGCGAAACGGAAGAGGGGCACGTCATTCGACTGGTTGCGCCCGTTCTTGAAGTCATCGTCGATGACATACCACTTCACTGACCGGCAGCCCTGGCTGTAGCCATTGATGTTGTCGCCTACGTCCAAAGTAGGATCGTCGGCAGCAGCGAGTGCGACATTCACCTTGAGAATCAATGGGTCGCTGTCAGGACCTTCCACGCGAGCCACCTCATTGGTCATCTGCAGATTAGACTTGTTGTAGACGAAGACTGTGTTCTCATCCTGTCCTGCCACATAGCGATAGTCATCAGGATTGCTTGACAGACCGATGACGCACTTGTTGCGCTCGTCGCCAGGCAGGATGAAGGTCTTCTTCACAAACTCCGGAGTCATCGTGATGTAGCCACCACCCGACTGAGAGAGTGCGTCACCGAAGTAACTCTTTGCCATCTTCTTGATATTCTTCCAGCAACGGCTGCGGCCATACTGCATGCCCTGACGGGTCTGTGTATCATAAGGCATGGCATAGATGAAGTCTTCCACCTGCGGACCATTGTTATAGGAGAACTTCTCGCGATAGGACATCGAACCAAGGTTGAACTTGCCCGAGTTGATGATGTCGTCACACAATCTGACACATTCGGCCAGTTTCTCATTCTTGGCAGAGGCGGCGTCATAGTTCTCCACAGCAGAAGCGGTGTAAACCGGCCAGTTGATGTAAATCTTGGCAAGCAGGGCCTCAGCCATCCAGCGGGTCGGTTTGCCGTAGGTGTTCTCATTCACATCTGTCGTCAGGTCAGGAATCACAGCGAGGAGTTCAGACTCCAGCCATCTTGCCACTTCTGCACGTGGCTTACGGTCGATCGTCTCACCGTCTTCAGGGATACGGTCCAGAATGGGGACATCGCCCCAACCGTCCATGATAATCCAATGGAAGAACGCGCGGATGGCACGTGCCGATGCCACACTGGCACCTGCATCATTTCCACCCAGTTCGAGTATCACCTTGTTGGCCTTTGAAATGCCCTCTGTGATGGTGCCAAACCAGTCGATCGTTGCATCCTCAAAAGTGTAATTGTGCAGAGCAGGGTGAGCATAGGCTCCACCATCATACCAGCCACCGCCAAAAGATGCTGCGGAATACTCATCGCTCGAGAGGCACATCACCTCCATATAGCGACGGCCGAGAACGCCACTGAAATGGTAGTAGATATCAGCCATCTTGGCCTCGATGGCGATGTCGTTGGTCGGATATTCTGTGTATTGGGATTCCACATCCACATCCAAATCTGTGCAGCCGACAGCCATTGCGGCAAGTCCGGCCAGGAATAGTCCCTTTATATTTGTTTTCATACCTTTATTGATCTTTAATAATTATTTGACTTCGGAGATAATCACCGAGCGAGAGAGCCCCGGATCGTTGAGGAACATGGTATCAACACCACCCTTGGAATCGAGCGTCAGTTGATTGGCAGAAACGCCATACTGCTTGGTGAGCACGTCATAGACATTCTGAGCGCGCTCCTTGGCCAACTTAGCGTTGATTTCGGGAGTACCTGTCTGCTTGTCAGCATATCCTATAACACTGAACTTCTTACCAGGCACCGACTTGATCATCTCAGCAACATACTTCAGGTTGACCACCTCACGGTCTTGTACCTTCGTCTCTCTGAGTGCGAAGTTGACGAAGTGCGGATAGGTGATGAACTCTTTGGTGTTGATGACTTCCTTTGTGTTCTCAGGCTTGCGGGTGCGCAAGTTATCGTTCTCTGCACGAAGCCGGTTGACCTCACCATTGAGACGGTCGATCTCAGCATTGTCGGTGACGTAAACGGTCTTGGCGGCAGCAGTGGCTTTTGCTTCGGAGCCACCACCGAAGTTGACCTTCACGCCCACCATCATCGTACGGGTGTGAGGATAGGTGCTCCAGCGGTAGTCGATACCTGGGTCGATACCACCCATGTTCACCTCAGGATCAAGTCCCTTATAACCTGTGATGGTGAACACATTGTTGCAAGTAGCATAGAGTTGGAGGCTCTCAATCCAGTTATTGAACTTAGTAAAGGTATAACCAAGAGTAGCGGAAGACAGACGGAAATAAGAACCATTCTCCAGATACCGGTCAGAGGGATAGTTGGGCAGGTTGTCGGTGGCGGGACGGTCGGTGATGAACTCCTTCAGCACGTTCTTGCCGTTGTTGAACATCTCAGGGCTGGAGTAGTTGGCCCGTGCACCGTTGTAGATCTTGTTGCCAAAGACACCTGTGAAGAAGAGCGATGCGCTGAGGTTCTTGTAGGTGAACGTGTTGTTCCATCCGAGATTCAGTTTGGGCTGTGCGCATCCCGTGATGGTGCGGTCCTTGAAGCCAGGCTCGTTGGTCACCTCACCGGTGCGTTCTCCAGTATTCTCATCGCGCACATAATAGGTGGACTTGCCGTCCTTGTAACCAGCAAACTCATAGGTGTAGAAGGTGCCGAGCGACTCACCCTCGATGATACGCTGGGTATATCCATTGCTGGACACACCGGCCACCATCGGGTCGCCCTGGGTGAAGGTACCCACCTCAAACTTGTCATTGGACAACTTGTCTACCGTGTTCTTGTTGTGTGAAAGGTTGATGGTGGTCATCCAGTTGAAGTTCTTTGTGCGGATGGCATCGATGTTGACAGTCAACTCAATACCCTTGTTGGTGATCTCACCCACATTGGCAGCGATGGAGCCGAAGGGATAGATGTTGGTGGAGACGGGATAGTCCCAAATCAGGTCCTTGGTCTTCTTTTGGTAGACCTCCAAGGTACCGTTGATACGGTTTTTGAGGAATCCGAAGTCAAGACCGATATTGATCATGCCTGTGCTCTCCCACTTCAGGTCGGGGTTGGCATTCTTTGTGGCAGCCAGTGTGCGCCAACTCTTCCCGTTGTAATCAAAGAAACCGGATGCGCCATATGTAGCGTATGCGGTATAGGCACCGAAGCCCATGGCATTACCGCTGACACCGTAACCGGCACGGAGTTTCAAGGTAGAGAAGAATTTCTGATTCTTCATGAAGTTTTCCTCAGTGATGTTCCATGCTGCTGAAACAGAGGGGAATGTACCCCAGCGGTGGTCTTTTCCGAACACCGATGAACCGTCGCGACGGATGGTACCCTGCAGCATGTAGCGGCCTGCGTAGGAATAACTTGCACGTCCGTAGAAGGAGATGTTGCGGATGGTTTCCTTCGTTCCGCTCACCACGCCGTTCATTCCGTCGATGGTACTGGCATAACTCAGGTTGTTCCACTTCAGGTAGTCATCATAGAAGTCGTGAACAATGACACCAAAGCCGTCACCGTATCTCTTCTCTTCCCAGGAATAACCAGCCATCAGGGCGATGGTATGAACGTCAGCAAAAGTCTGGTTGTAGTTGCCATAGATTTCGAGTGTATGCTCGTCGCCAAACCATGTGCTGCGGTCAGCACGGCCATTGTAGGCGCTGACACCTTCCAACTGTGTCTTATGTGTATCGTATGCGCTGTAGGTACGCTGGTAGTGGTTGAACGAATAGTTGGTGTTCAGCACCAGTCCTTCTACAATCTTCAGCGCTGCCTTGGCGATGAACTGCTCACGTTTCCAAATGTTCTCTGCGGTGTCCTCGTTGATGAGTGACAAGGGGTTGTAGTTCTTTGAACCAGTGCCCCTGAACCAATTGCCATTGTCATCCTTGATAGGATTCAGCGGCAAGAAGTAGTTCATGGCATCGAGCACAGAAGCGCCCTCATTGTCCATCTTCACACCCACATGCTTTCCATACATGCCGTTCAGACCGGCAGAGAGTTCGAGGCGATCCTTCAGCACCTTGGTAGAGATCAATGAGCGGACATTCAGACGATGGTTGTATGAACCGCGGATAACGCCCTCACGGTTGCCATAGTTCACGCTGGCCATATACTTCGTCCTCGTATTTCCACCATTGATGGACACGTTGTGGTTATGGCTCACTGCTGTACGCAGAACCTCGTCCTGCCAATCGGTGTTGCCACCTTTGTCGTAGCCATAGTCCAGACCGTTTGCCTTTACATAGCCACGGATGTCATCGGCTGTGGCGATATCCAGTTTCTTGGAGATCATGTCAAAAGCCACATAACCATTGTAGGTGACATTGGTACGCTCGGCCTTGCTGCCGCTCTTGGTGGTGATGATGATCACACCGTTGGCTGCCTTAGAACCGTAGATGGCGGTAGCGGTAGCGTCACGCAGCACGTCGATGGACTCGATGTCGTCGGGTGCCACCATTGAGATGTCCACACCGGGGATACCATCGATGACATAGTAGGGCGACATGGCACCGCTGCGCAGTGACGAAGCACCACGGAGAGTGATGGAAGGAGCACCGTTGGGGTCGCCTGTCGAGGTGACAATCAGGCCGGCCACCTTGCCCTGCAACATGGATGCGGGGTCGGTGAACACACCTTTGTTGAGGTCTTCAGCCTTGACGGTGGTAATCGAGGAGGTCACATCCTTGCGGCGCATGGTACCGTAACCCACGACAACCACCTCGTTGAGGGTGGCATTGTCTTCCTTGAGGGTGACACTCTGACCGGCAGAGATCGTCATCGGCTCATAACCGATATAACTGACATTGAGTTTGGCTCCGGGCTTCACATTGAGTCTGTAGCGGCCATCGATGTCAGTGACGGCACCATTCTGTGTGCCAGCCTCCATGACGGTGACACCGATGAGCGGCTCGCCTTGGGCATCGGTGATCACACCGGTGACCTCATTTTGTGCGAAAGCCGTACTGCACGCAAACAGAGCCATCGAAAGCAACACTTTCGATAGTCTCCTTGAATTGAAGAATCGTACTTTTAGCATAATTGTTTGTAATTAGATTGATATTAGGTTTGGTTTTTGTTTCGTTTTTGTGGGTGCACCAACTCAGAATTCTCCTTTGATGAAGATGCGCTCGCTGTTCTTCTCCATGTGGTTGAGCCCTTTCTTGGGGAAACCAGCCTTTCCCCAGTCCACGAACAGCCCGTTGACAACGATGTCGCTGGCGGTATCGACATAGATGCCATGCACCTGTCCGCTGACGAATCCCTCGCCCCGGCATGGGCGCTTGTCATACACCCCACCCTCGTAAGGAGTTGTCCTGCGCATGGTGAGGGTGATATTGTTGAGGTAGATATGGTTGACCTTGTCTTTCGTGTCGCCTCCGATGAAGCATCCGTTCTCTGAGGTCGCCTGGATGTTGTTGAACCAGATGCGCGACACCTCACCGCAGCGCCCCTCAGTCTGGCCTTTGGGGAAGCGCCAGTTGGCATCCTTATGGTTGCCGTTGGCACGGGGATACGACGTGACGTAGATGGGTTCGGCCTTGCCCCACCACACGTCCGACCACAGGCGGCAGTCGAGGAGGATATTGGAGAACACCACATCACTCACCGTACCCTCGTCGCGGTTTTGGATGCCCAGTCCTCGGTTGGAGGCCGTGATGACGCAGTTGTCGAACAAGACGTTGTAGATGGAGTCCACGTTCTCGCTGCCAATCTTGATGGCACACGAGCGGCTTGTCATCACGCAGTTGGTCACCGTGATGTCGTGGCACGAGCCATATTGCTCCGTCTCGCGGCGGTTTTTCAGGCAGATGCAGTCGTCGCCGCTGGTGATGTGGCAGTTGGCGATACGCACGTTGCGTGAATGGTCGATGTCGATGCCGTCGCCATTGCGTATCTTGAGGTTGTTGAGCAGGTTGATGCCGTCGATGACCGCACCATCGCAGCCCACGAGGTGGAGCGTCCAATAAGCGCCGTCGCGGATGGTGATGTCACGCACGGTCAGGTTGCGCACCCCAGTGAGGGTGAGCACATGCGGACGGGGGTCGAAAGTAGTCACGGGCTTGAGTTCATAGGAGTCCTCCAGTTCTGCTCCCATGAACGCCACCCCATTGCCGTCGATGGTGCCATGCCCCATGATGGTGATGTTCTCCGCGCCATCGGCATAGAGCCACATCATGCCCTCGCCCTCATTGGCTCCGAAGGCACTGAGGCGGTAAACGCTCTCATCGGGATTGGCACGCAGCACGGATGTGGATGTCAGGAACAGGACCACGTTTGACTTCAGCCTTACGGGGCCGCAGAGATAGGTGTGTCCCGGACTGAAAATGACGATGCCACCGCCCTCAGCGGAGCATTGGTCGATGGCTTGCTGGATAGCCACGGCATCATCCGTCTTGCCATCGCCACGGGCACCTAATTGCATGGGGTCGACAACAAACTCGGCCATCATCCGAAGCGTGACCAGCAACATCAAAAAAAGGGTGAGAAATTTTCTCATTACTGTTTGTTAGGTTAACAATGTCATGGTCAAACACTCTCCTCAGAGTATCTTCTCAATATCTTGTTAGGTTATTTCTATTGGTTATAGTTAAGTGCTATCAATATTTGCACGGACAAAAATAGGAATTAGATTTGAAAACTGCAACTTTTTCCATGTTTTTTTCAAAAAGTAGCGGAAAAACAGCAAAAAAAGAGGTTGGTGCAGGAAGCTACCAACCTCGAGGGCTGATTTCGAAACATCGAAATCCAAAAAATTATTGCTGCAAATATAAAGGTCATTATCAACAAAAGCAAATTTTTTGCAATAAATCTTTTGTTTTTAACATTTGAGGGAGTTTTTGGGCAGTTTTGCCCTCCCCTGATACGCAGTGTATACAAGATAGCGGTTACTGATGCGTCCTGAGAATTTCTTGCAGAACTCATCAAGTGACTTGTGGGTTTTGTAGCCAGATGACTTGACTTCTAAAGGAGCGAAAATTAGTCTTTTTGTTGGAATCCCCAAATTTGTTTTCGCAAATACGTATGGAATCCCCAAATTTTTTATTAATCGGAATTGATTAATAACTGAAGTTTCCCACCCATTCAAATACACTAATCTTTCATTTATCCCGAATTAGAGAATTAGAGAATTATTTCATTACGACAAGAATTATAAGGAATTGGAGAAGAAATGGCAGGCCATTCTGCAATAGCAAGGTGAAATTCCGTCGCTTGCGACAAACCATTCTTGAAAATTCTTTTGTGTTGCATATAATTCTTAAATTCTCAAATTCGTGACAGAAAAACTTGAGAAA
>JAEEJK010000038.1 GCA_016281815.1 Prevotella sp.
CTAAGCAGGGTCTCTCTGAGGTTAAGTCATTCGATCAGATTGACAACGCTCCCGAGGAGAAGGAGCGTGGTATCACCATTAACACCGCTCACGTTGAGTATGAGACTGCTACTCGTCACTACGCTCACGTTGACTGCCCGGGACACGCTGACTATGTGAAGAACATGGTTACTGGTGCTGCCCAGATGGACGGTGCTATCCTCGTGGTTGCCGCTACTGATGGTCCTATGCCTCAGACCCGTGAGCACGTGCTGCTCGCCCGTCAGGTGAACGTTCCCCGCCTCGTGGTGTTCCTCAACAAGTGCGACATGGTCGACGACGAGGAGATGCTCGAACTCGTGGAGATGGAGGTTCAGGAGATTCTCGCTCAGTATGAGTTTGAGGACGACACTCCAATCATCCGTGGTTCTGCTCTTGGCGCTCTCGAGGGTGTTGCCAAGTGGGAAGAGAAAGTGATGGAGTTGATGAATGTCTGCGACGAGTGGATTCAGGAGCCTCCGCGCGATATCGACAAGCCCTTCTTGATGCCTGTTGAGGACGTGTTCTCTATTACTGGCCGTGGTACTGTTGCTACAGGTCGTATTGAGACTGGTGTGATTCACGTGGGCGACCCCGTTGAACTCCTTGGTCTCGGTGAGGACAAGAAGTCAGTTGTGACTGGTGTTGAGATGTTCCGCAAACTGCTCGATGAGGGTCAGGCTGGTGACAACGTTGGTCTGCTGCTCCGCGGTATCGACAAGAACGAGGTGAAGCGCGGTATGGTGCTCTGCCATCCGGGTCAGATCAAGCCTTTCAAGAAGTTCCGTGCTTCTATCTACGTGCTGAAGAAGGAAGAGGGTGGCCGTCACACACCGTTCGGCAACAAGTATCGTCCTCAGTTCTATCTCCGCACCATGGACTGTACTGGTGAGATCTCTCTGCCCGAGGGCGTTGAGATGGTGATGCCTGGTGACAACGTTGAGATCACTGTTGAACTCATCTACGCTGTGGCACTGAATGAGGGTCTTCGTTTCGCTATCCGCGAGGGTGGACGTACCGTTGGCTCTGGCCAGATCACTAAGGTCTTCGAGGACTAATATCCAAAATTGATACACGTCGGTTCCCGCGACAGTGGGCGCGGGAACTTTTTTACGGGAATAGCTCAGTTGGTAGAGCATCGGTCTCCAAAACCGAGGGTCGTGGGTTCGAGTCCTCCTTCCCGTGCTAGAAAGGAAAAAAGATATGTTTAAGAGATTTGTCAATTACTGCAAGGAATGTTATAACGAACTTGCGCATAAAACGACATGGCCCACCTACAAGGAGTTGACCCACACTGCGATGGTTGTTTTATCTGCTTCCCTTATCATCGCTTTGGTGGTGTTCCTGATGGACGTGGTGTTTAAGAACTTTATGCTATTCATTTATCAATTGTTATCTTAACAGATGGCTAAGGCAGGAAGAAACTGGTATGTGCTGATTACCGTACGCGGTAAAGAGGCTAAGGTGAAGGAATACATCGAGGCTCAGATCAAGCACATTCCATTGTTGTCGGAATGTGTTTTCCAGATTGTTATCCCTATGGAGAAACACGCTGTGCAACGCAGCGATGGAAAACGTGTGGTCAAGGAGAAAGTATCTCTCCCTGGCTATGTTTTCGTTGAGGCAGACATGAAGGGTGACGTGGCTCATACGCTGCGTTTCATGCCCAACGTGCTCGGCTTCCTCGGAGGCTTGGACAACCCCTCACCTGTCAAACAGTCGGAAATCAACCGTATGCTGGGAACCGCCGAGGAGACGGAGATTGAGAACGAGGTATCGATCCCATTCGAGGTCAATGAGACGGTGAAGGTGACGGAAGGCCCGTTCAATGGCTTCTCCGGTGTCATCGAGGAGGTGAACACGGAAAAGCGAAAGCTAAAGGTCATGGTCAAGATCTTCGGACGCAAAACTCCGCTGGAACTTGGTTTTATGCAAGTAGTAAAAGAATGACGGATTGTTACGGATCCGCCAGTTCTTTTATAATATCAAACTTTAACAAACAAAACAAATGGCTAAAGAAGTTGCTGGATTAATCAAATTACAGATTAAGGGCGGCGCAGCGAATCCTTCTCCTCCAGTTGGACCTGCCCTCGGTTCGAAGGGTATCAACATCATGGGTTTCTGCAAGGAGTTCAACGCTCGCACCCAGGATAAGGCAGGTAAGATTCTTCCTGTCGTTATCACCTATTACAACGACAAGTCTTTCAGCTTCGTAATCAAGACTCCCCCGGCAGCCATTCAGTTGCTGGAGGCAGCCAAGGTGAAAAGCGGCTCCGCAGAGCCCAACCGCAAGAAGGTGGCCTCTGTGACCTGGGATCAGGTGCGCGCTATCGCTGAGGACAAGATGAGTGACCTGAACTGCTTCACCATCGAGTCTGCTATGAAGCTTGTCGCCGGCACGGCTAGAAGCATGGGTATCACAGTAAAGGGCGAGTTCCCTGGAAAATAATCAACTTCAATTTGAGTAACTATGAGTAAACTGACAAAGAACCAGAAATCAGCAGCTGCCAAGATTGAAGCAGGGAAAGCATACACCTTGAAGGAGGCCTCCGAACTCGTGAAGGAAATCACCACCACGAAGTTCCCCGCCTCTGTCGATATCGACGTCCGTCTGGGTGTCGATCCCCGCAAGGCCAATCAGATGGTCCGCGGCGTGGTGTCACTCCCCTGTGGTACTGGTAAAGTTGTGCGTGTGCTCTGTCTTTGCACCCCCGACCAGGAGGCTGCCGCCAAAGAGGCTGGTGCCGACTATGTGGGTCTCGACGAGTATATTGATAAGATCAAGGGAGGCTGGACCGATGTCGACGTGATCATCACGATGCCGTCGTGCATGGGTAAGATCGGTCCTCTTGGTCGTGTGCTTGGCCCCCGCGGCCTGATGCCTAACCCCAAGAGCGGTACTGTGACCATGGATGTGGCCAAGGCTGTGAAAGAGGTGAAGCAGGGCAAGATCGACTTCAAGGTCGACAAGACGGGTATTGTCCATGCCTCTATTGGCAAGGTGACTTTCACACCGGATCAGATCCTGCAGAATGCGAAGGAATTCATCGCAACGATCATCAAACTGAAACCGGCTGCTGCGAAAGGTACCTATATCAAGAGTATCTTTATTTCAAGCACCATGAGCTTGGGTATCAAGGTTGATCCCAAGTCGGTTGAGTAACGTATAAACCATTCGAATTGACATGAAGAAAGAAATAAAAGATACCATCATCGTTGAGCTGGGCGAGAAGTTGAAGGAGTATCCCCACTTCTATCTGGTGGACGTCACCGGCATGAATGCCGATGCCACCAGCAAACTGCGCCGCAAATGCTTCAAGAGCGAGATCAAGATGGTCGTCGTGAAGAACAAACTTCTTCACAAGGCTCTCGAGGCTTCCGAGGTTGACTTCACTGAGATGTACAGTGCCCTGAAGGGCAATACTGCTGTGCTTTTCTGCCAGTCGGCCAACGTACCTGCCAAGATGCTCAAGGACTACACCAAGGAGGGTATTCCCGGTTTGAAGGCAGCCTATGCCGAGGAGGGAATCTTCGTGGGTGCAGACAAACTTGAGGAACTTGCAGCCATCAAGAGCAAGAGCGAACTTATTGCAGACGTTGTGGCATTGCTGCAGTCTCCTGCAAAGAATGTGCTCTCCGCTCTTCAGTCAGGTGCCGGCACCATCCACGGTGTGCTTAAGACTTTAGGCGAGCGCCCTGAGTAATTATTAAAGTCATCATCAACATTAACAAACAATTTAAATTTTAAATAAAATGGCAGATATCAAAGCAATTGCTGAGCAATTGGTCAATTTGACAGTAAAGGAAGTTAACGAGTTGGCAACCGTCCTCAAGGAGGAGTATGGAATCGAGCCCGCTGCTGCAGCCGTTGCAGTGGCAGCCGGTCCTGCAGCCGGTCCTGCAGCCGCCGCTGAGGAGGAGAAGACTGAGTTCAACGTGGTGCTCGCTGAGGTTGGCCCCAACAAACTGAAGGTTGTGAAGGCTGTGAAAGAGGCTTGCGGTCTGAACCTGAAGGATGCCAAGGACCTGGTTGACGGTGCTCCCTCCACATTGAAAGAAGGCCTTTCAAAGGCTGAGGCTGAGAACCTGCAGAAGACCATTGAGGCCGAGGGTGCTAAGGTTGAGTTGAAATAATCCAGACCTGTCTACGGTGCCCGTCTTCACATGACGGGGCATCGCTTCTCGAAATTTACGGTTAAGAGTCTCCCAGTAGGGGATTCTTAACCTTTTTGTGTCTTTTCACTGAAAATGCCCTCATGGGCACAAACTAAAACATTTTAATGGCTTCCAAACTCATCAACAACAGGGTTAATTTCGCCAGCGTCAGGACACCGATGCCCACACCGGACTTCCTCGACGTGCAGTTGAAGTCTTTCCAGGACTTCCTGCAGCTCGACACACCCCCCGAGCTGAGAAAATACGATGGCCTCTACAAGGTGTTCTCCGAGAATTTCCCCATCACCGACACCCGCAACAATTTCGTGCTCGAGTTTCTCGACTATTTCATTGATCCGCCGAGGTACTCGATCGACGAATGCCTGGAGCGTGGTCTGACCTACAGCGTTCCGCTCAAGGCCAAGATGATGCTCTACTGCACCGATCCCGAGCATGTCGATTTTGAGCGCGTCACCACCGACGTGTTTCTCGGCACCATCCCATACATGACGAGCAACGGTACCTTCATCATCAACGGTGCTGAGCGTGTTGTCGTCTCACAGTTGCACCGTTCCCCCGGTGTGTTCTTCAGCCAGGGCATGCATGCCAACGGCACCACACTCTACTCCGCCCGTATCATCCCGTTCAAGGGTTCTTGGATAGAGTTTGCCACTGACATCAATAATGTGATGTATGCCTACATCGACCGCAAGAAGAAGTTGCCCGTCACTACCTTGCTCCGCGCCATCGGCTATGAGAGCGACAAGGACATCCTGAGCATTTTCGGTCTTGCCGACGAGGTGAAGGTGAACAAGAAGAACATGAAGGAGGCCATCGGCCGCAAACTTGCCGGCAATGTGCTGAAAACTTGGACCGAGGAATTCTCGGATGAGGATACCGGTGAGGTGTCGATGATTGAGCGCAGTGAGCCCATCTTCGAACGCGGAACACTCATCACCAAGGAAATTGCCGATGAGATTGTGGAGAGCGGCACTCAGATCATCCTTCTCCACAAGGATGACGAGGAGTCGAAGAACTACTCCATCATATTCAATACGCTGTCCAAGGACGACAGCAACTCTGAGATTACCGCTGTGAGGTACATCTACCGCCAGTTGCGCAATGCAGACCCTGCCGACGATGCCAGTGCCCGCGAGGTCATCCAGAACCTTTTCTTCTCGGAGAAACGTTATGACCTGGGCGAGGTGGGACGCTACCGCATCAACAAGAAACTCGGTCTTGACACCGATATGGATGTGCGCATCCTCACCAAGCAGGATATCATCGAGATTATCAAATATCTCATCAAGTTGGTCAACTCCAATGCCAACGTGGATGATATCGACCACCTGTCCAACCGCCGTGTGCGCACTGTGGGAGAGCAGTTGGCCAACCAGTTCTCCATCGGTCTGGCCCGTATGAGCCGCACCATCCGCGAGCGTATGAACGTGCGCGACAACGAGACGTTCACCCCCACCGACCTGATCAACGCAAAGACTATCTCAAGCGTCATCAACACCTTCTTCGGCACCAACCCGCTGAGCCAGTTCATGGATCAGACCAATCCTCTGGCAGAGGTGACACACAAGCGCCGCCTCTCAGCCCTGGGTCCTGGCGGTCTGTCGAGAGAGAGAGCCGGTTTCGAGGTGCGTGACGTGCACTATACCCACTATGGCCGCCTCTGCCCGATTGAGAGTCCTGAAGGTCCGAATATCGGACTGATCTCGTCGCTGTGCGTCTATGCGACCATCAACGAACTGGGATTCATCGAAACTCCCTACCGCAAAGTGAACAACAGCGTGGTGGACCTGGACAATGACCATGTGGTCTACATGACCGCAGAGGAAGAGGCCGAGCACCATATCGGTCAGGGCAATGCCCCGCTGAATGATGACGGCACCTTCATCCGTGACGTGGTGAAATGCCGCCTCGATGCCGACTTCCCCGTGGTGGAGCCTTCGATGGTGTCATACATGGACGTGTCGCCGCAGCAGATCGCTTCTGTCTCGGCAGCGCTCATCCCGTTCCTCGAGCACGATGACGGTCACCGCGCACTCATGGGTTGCAACATGATGCGTCAGGCAGTGCCCCTTCTCCACAACGATGCACCCATCGTGGGCACCGGACTGGAGAAACAGGTGTGTGAAGACTCCCGCACCATGATTGTGGCAGAGGGAGAGGGAGTGATCGAGTTTGTCGATTCCACCACCATCCGCATCCTGTATGACCGCACAGAGGATGAGGAGTTCGTCAGTTTTGACGAGCCGACCAAGGAATACCGCATTCCCAAGTTCCGCCGCACCAACCAGAACATGACCATCGACCTGCGTCCTATCTGCAACAAGGGTGACCGTGTGCACAAGGGCCAGATCCTCACCGAGGGCTATGCCACAGAGAATGGCGAACTTGCCCTGGGACGCAACCTGCTCGTGGCCTACATGCCTTGGAAGGGATACAACTATGAGGACGCCATTGTCTTGTCGGAGCGCCTGGTGCGCGAGGACGTGCTGACGAGTGTCCATGTGGATGAATACCAACTCGACGTGCGCGAGACCAAGCGCGGTATGGAGGAGTTCACTTCCGATATCCCCAACGTGAGCGAGGAAGCCACCAAGGACCTCGATGTGAACGGTATCATCCGCGTCGGTGCCCGTGTGGAGCCCGGTGACATCCTCATCGGTAAGATCTCCCCGAAGGGTGAGAGCGACCCCACTCCTGAGGAGAAGTTGCTGCGTGCCATTTTCGGCGACAAGGCAGGTGATGTGAAAGACTCCTCTCTGAAGGCCAATCCTTCGCTCAGCGGTGTGGTCATCGACAAGAAACTCTTCTCAAGAGCCGTGAAGACCCGCGAGTCGCGCAAGAATGACAAGATACAACTTCAGAAGATTGATGAAGAGTATGATGCAAAGAACGACGACTTGAAGGACATCCTCGTCGACAAACTGATGAAGTTGTTGCGCGGCAAGTCCTCACAGGGCGTGAAGGACTATGCCGATACCGAGATCATCACCAAAGGCTCCAAGTTCTCCGTTGCCAGCCTGAAGAACCTCAACTATGAGGGCATCCAGTCGAACAACTGGACCGACGACGAGCATACCAACATGCTGATCTCACAACTGATCATGAACTATATCCGCAAGGCCAAGTTGCTCGACGCAGAACTGAAGCGCCGCAAGTTTGCCATCACCATCGGTGATGAACTGCCCTCAGGCATCCTCCAGATGGCCAAGGTGTATGTGGCGAAGAAGAGAAAGATCGGCGTGGGTGACAAACTCGCCGGACGTCATGGAAACAAGGGTATCGTGTCTAAGGTGGTTCGCCAGGAAGACATGCCGTTCCTGGATGACGGACGTCCCGTGGACCTCGTGCTGAATCCTCTGGGTGTGCCCTCACGTATGAACCTCGGCCAGATTTTCGAGGCTATCCTCGGTGCTGCCGGCAAGCGCCTCGGCGTGAAGTTTGCCACTCCGATCTTTGACGGAGCCAAACTCGAGGACCTGTCGGAATGGACCGACAAGGCAGGACTTCCTCGCCTCTGCTCAACACACCTTTACGACGGTGAGACCGGCGAGCGCTTCGACCAGCCTGCCACAGTGGGCATCACCTACTTCCTGAAACTCGGACACATGGTGGAGGACAAGATGCACGCCCGCAGCATTGGCCCGTACTCCCTTATCACACAGCAGCCGCTCGGTGGTAAAGCACAGTTTGGCGGCCAGCGTTTCGGTGAGATGGAGGTCTGGGCACTCGAGGCATTCGGTGCCAGCCACGTCTTGCAGGAAATCCTTACCGTGAAGTCAGACGATGTGGTGGGCCGCAGCAAGGTCTACGAGGCCATCGTCAAGGGCGAGCCCATGCCTATGCCTGGAATCCCCGAATCTCTCAACGTGCTGCTGCATGAACTCCGCGGACTCGGATTAAGTATCAAACTCGACTAAATCGACATCAGACATGGCTTTCAAGAAAGATACAAAAGTTAAGAACAACTTCACCCGTATAACCATCGGTCTCGCTTCGCCAGAGGAGATCCTCGAGAACTCTTATGGTGAGGTGACCAAGCCAGAGACCATCAACTACCGCACGTACAAACCCGAGCGCGACGGTCTCTTCTGTGAGCGCATCTTTGGCCCGACACGCGACTATGAGTGCGGTTGCGGCAAGTACAAGCGCATCCGTTACAAAGGCATCGTATGCGACCGCTGCGGTGTGGAGGTGACAGAGAAGAACGTACGCCGTGAGCGCAGCGGACATATCGAACTGGTGGTGCCTGTGGCCCACATCTGGTATTTCCGCTCTCTTCCCAACAAGATCGGCTACCTGCTCGGACTTCCCACCAAGAAACTCGACGCAGTGATCTATTATGAGAAATATGTGGTTATCCAGCCGGGTGACTTTGAGGGAAGAACTGATGTGGAGAGAGATGCAGAGTCCTCCAGCGAGAAACGTATCCCATCCCTGGGTTCGCAGAAGTTTGACTTGCTCTCTGAAGAGGAGTATCTCGACATCGTGGAGAACAAACTCTCCCCCGAGAACCAGGCTCTCCCCGACACCGACCCTCATAAGTTTGTCGCCAAGATGGGCGCAGAGGCTATCTTTGACCTCCTTGCCACCATCAATCTCGACGAACTGGCTGCCGAACTGCGCACTCGTGCCAATACCGATGCGTCGGTGGCCCGCAAGACCGAGGCGCTGAAGCGTCTCCAGGTTGTGGAGGCCTTCCGCAACAGCAAGGACGTGAACCGTCCCGAGTGGATGATTCTCAAGATCATCCCTGTGACACCGCCTGAACTCAGACCGCTCGTGCCGCTGGACGGTGGCCGTTTCGCCACCTCCGACCTCAATGACCTCTACCGCCGTGTGATCATCCGCAACAACCGTCTGAAGAGACTGATGGAGATCAAGGCTCCCGAGGTGATTCTCCGCAACGAGAAGCGTATGCTTCAGGAGGCAGTCGACAGCCTGTTCGACAACTCCAGGAAGGGCAGCGCCGTGAAAAGCGAGTCCAACCGTCCTCTCAAGTCGCTTTCCGACTCTCTGAAGGGCAAGCAGGGCCGCTTCCGCCAGAACCTGCTCGGCAAGCGTGTCGACTACTCCGCACGTTCGGTTATCGTGGTGGGTCCTGAACTGAAAATGGGTGAGTGCGGACTGCCGAAACTCATGGCAGCAGAACTCTACAAGCCGTTCATCATCCGCAAACTCATAGAGCGCGGTATCGTGAAGACGGTGAAGAGCGCCAAGAAGATTGTCGCCCGCCGCGAGCCCGTGATCTGGGATATCCTCGAGAACGTGATGATGGGTCACCCAGTGCTGCTCAACCGCGCACCGACCCTCCACCGTCTCGGCATCCAGGCATTCCAGCCCAAACTCATCGAGGGAAAAGCCATCCAACTCCATCCGCTCGCCTGTACAGCGTTCAACGCTGACTTCGACGGTGACCAGATGGCTGTGCACCTCCCGCTGAGCAACGAGGCTGTGCTTGAGGCACAGATCCTCATGCTCCAGAGCCACAATATCCTCAACCCCGCCAACGGCGCGCCCATTACGGTGCCGTCACAGGACATGGTGCTTGGTCTGTACTACATCACTAAGATCCGTCCGGGTGCAAAGGGTGAGGGACTCACCTTCTACGGTCCCGAGGAGGCCATCATCGCCTACAACGAGGGCAAGTGCGACCTGCACGCACAGGTGCGTGTCATCGTGAAGGACTACGACGAGAACGGAGAAGTCATCAACAAGATGGTGGAAACTTCCGTGGGCCGTGTCATCGTCAACGGCATCGTTCCCGACAAGGTGGGCTATGTCAACAAGGTGATCTCCAAGAAGAGCCTCCGTGACATCATCGCTGATGTGATCAAGTCTGTGGGCTTCGCCGAGGCATGCGAGTTCCTCGACGGAATCAAGAACCTCGGCTACCGCATGGCATACCGTGCCGGTCTGTCGTTCAACCTCGACGACATCATCATCCCGCCAGAGAAGGCAGAACTCATTGAGAAAGGCAACGAGGAAGTGCGCCGTATCCATGAGAATTACAACCTCGGTTTCGTGACCGACAAGGAGCGCTACAACCAGGTGATCGATACCTGGACCCATGTGAATAACGACATTGCCAATATCCTGATGAAGGAGATGGAGGAGGCCGACCAAGGCTTCAACGCTGTCTACATGATGCTCGACTCAGGTGCCCGTGGTTCGAAAGACCAGATCAAGCAACTTTCCGGTATCCGTGGTCTGATGGCCAAGCCTCAGAAGACTGGCGCATCGGATGCGCAGATCATCGAGAACCCCATCCTCTCCAACTTCAAGGAAGGAATGTCAGTGTTGGAATACTTCATCGCATCGCACGGTGCCCGCAAGGGTCTTGCTGATACCGCCATGAAGACAGCCGACGCCGGATATCTGACCCGCCGTCTGGTGGATGTCTCGCACGATGTTATCATCAACGAGGAGGACTGCGGTACACTCCGCGGCCTCAACTGCTCGGCGCTGAAGAGCGGCGACGAGGTGATCTCCACTCTCTATGAGCGCATCCTCGGCCGTGTGTCTGTGCACGACATCATCAACCCCACCACCGGCGAACTGATCGTGGCTGCCGGTGAGGAAATCACCGAGCCGGTGGCACAGGCCATCGAGGATTCTCCCATCGAGACGGTGGAAATCCGTTCGGTGCTCACCTGTGAGAGCAAGAAGGGTGTCTGTATGAAGTGCTATGGCCGCAACCTGGCCACCAGCCGCATGGTGCAGATGGGAGAGGCAGTCGGAGTGATTGCCGCCCAGGCCATCGGTGAGCCGGGTACACAGTTGACCCTCCGTACATTCCACGCCGGTGGTGTGGCAGCCAACGCTGCTGCCAATGCCTCTATCGTGGCCAAGAACGATTCCCGCCTGGAGTTTGACGAACTCCGCACCGTGCCGTTCGTCGAGGACGCCAAGTTGGATGCTCAGAACCGTCAGGAATGCCAGATGGTGGTGAGCCGTCTCGCTGAGGTGAGGTTCATCGACCCCAACACGGGCATTGTGCTTTCCACCATGCCTGTTCCTTATGGCAGTTCGCTGTACTTCAAGACAGGTGATGTGGTGAAGAAGGGTGACCTGATTGCCAAGTGGGATCCGTTCAACGCCGTCATCGTCACCGAGTTCAAGGGTATGGTCAAGTTCAACGATGTGGAGGAAGGTGTTACCTATAGGTCTGAGACCGATGAGACGACCGGCATGACCGAGCGTGTGATCATCGAGGCCAAGGACCGTGTCAGGGTGCCTACCTGCGACATCATCAGCGAGGACGGCGAGGTGCTGGGCACCTACAGTTTCCCTGTCGGCGGACACCTGATCGTCAAGGACGAGGACATGGTGGAGACCGGTATGACGCTGGCCAAGATCCCACGCTCACTTGCCAAGGGTGGTGACATCACCGGTGGTCTTCCCCGTGTGACGGAACTCTTCGAGGCCCGCAACCCGTCCAACCCCGCTGTTGTGAGCGAGATTGACGGTGAGGTGACTCTGGGACGCCTGAAACGAGGCAACCGTGAGGTGATCATCACCAGCAAGACCGGTGAGCAGCGCAAGTATCTCGTGTCGCTGTCGAAACAGTTGCTCGTGCAGGAGCACGATGCTGTGAGGGCCGGCACCCAACTCTCCGACGGTTCGGTTACTCCCAGCGACATTCTTGCCATCAAGGGTCCGACGGCTGTTCAGGAGTACATCGTCAACGAGGTGCAGGACGTCTACCGTCTGCAAGGCGTGAAGATCAATGACAAGCACTTTGAGATCATCGTCAGGCAGATGATGCGCAAGGTTCAGATTGTGGAGCCAGGCGACACGACGTTCCTCGAGCAGGAGATCGTGGACAAACTCGACTTCGCAGAGGAGAACGACCGCATCTGGGGCAAGAAGTATGTGGTGGATCCAGGTGACAGTGATTCTGTCTATGAGGGCCAGATCATCTCGGCACGCAAACTGCGCGACGAGAACTCGAGTCTTACCCGCCGTGACCTCCGCACCATCAAGGTGCGCGACGTCGTCCCCGCCACCTCCACCCAGATCCTTCAGGGTATCACCCGTGCAGCCTTGCAGACCAAGAGTTTCATGTCTGCCGCCTCCTTCCAGGAAACGACGAAGGTGCTCAACGAAGCAGCCATCCGCGGCAAGGTGGATTACCTCGAGGGCATGAAGGAAAATGTCATCTGCGGCCACCTCATCCCTGCCGGCACCGGACTTCGCCAGTGGGAAAAATTGTTGGTCGGCTCCAAGGAGGAGCATGACCGCATGCAGGCCAACAGGAAGAACGTGCTCGACTTCGCTGATGAAGAGGAAATCGAGATAGAGAAATGATCGTTTAACCCAACCTCCTTCCGGCATCTGACTGCATCGGCGGCATGACGACCGCCATGCATGACGGATGCCGGACAGGAAAAAAGAAAACATACAGTCATGGACAATCAGAACAAACCTCAGGGCAAACAGTTGCAGATCGAGGTGAGTCCGGAAATGGCCTCAGGTGTTTATGTGAATTTCGCGCTTATCGCACATTCCAGCTCTGAGTTCATCGTCGACCTCGCCTCCGTGATGCCTGGATTCCAAAAGGCCACAGTAAGGAGCCGGGCCATCCTGGCCCCCGAGCACGCCAAAAGGTTGCTGATGGCATTGCAGGAGAACATTGCGAGGTATGAGCAGGAGTACGGCACCATCAGGTTGCCCAATACCCAGCCACGCACCATCTCCCCATTCAACATGGGCAACAAGGGCGAGGCTTGAAACCTCTCCCGGCAAACAGTCTTTACGGGGCGATTATCATCGTTTAAGATGGTATCGTCCCGTAAAAAATGTTTTTATATGTTATAAAAACTTAAAAAACAAGCATCACCCCGTCTTTAAAACCTATATAATTAGGAATATTAGCGCAAAGTTCGTACCTTTGCACCCCCAATTGGTGTGTTACGGCATGCCATATTATTATGTGCAAACAACAATACAACATATAAATACAATTAAAAAAATCACAAAATGCCTACAATTTCTCAATTAGTAAGGAAAGGCAGGAAGGAATTGGTCGACAAGAGCAAGTCACCCGCTTTGGACTCATGTCCTCAGCGCCGCGGTGTTTGCGTGCGTGTCTACACCACTACTCCCAAAAAGCCTAATTCGGCAATGCGTAAAGTTGCCCGTGTAAGATTGACCAACCAGAAGGAAGTGAACTCCTACATTCCCGGTGAGGGACACAACCTTCAGGAGCACAGCATCGTGCTTGTGCGTGGTGGTCGTGTGAAGGACCTCCCTGGCGTGCGCTATCATATCGTCCGCGGCACGCTTGACACTGCCGGCGTCGCCAACCGCACCCAGCGTCGCTCGAAATATGGTGCAAAACGTCCTAAGCAGAAGAAGTAATAACCGGAGAAGGTTAGTACCAGGACACATTCATTCAAAAAACCGTTTTGCTGGAGAATTGTTAGACAGGTTGAGTAAATGCTCTCGTGTGAGCGTTGAAGAACAGACAAGGACAGCCCCAAGCAGAATTTATTTTTAGAAAAATGAGAAAAGCAAAACCCAAAAAGCGCCTGATCCTCCCGGATCCGGTATTCAACGACCAGAAAGTGTCGAAATTTGTGAATCATCTGATGTACAGTGGTAAGAAGACCATCTCTTACGACATTTTCTACAAGGCACTCGACATAGTGAAGGCCAAGATGGAGAAGGAAGAGAAGACTCCCCTCGAAATCTGGAAGACCGCCCTTGACAACATCACCCCGCAGGTGGAGGTGAAGAGCCGCCGTATCGGTGGTGCTACCTTCCAGGTACCTACGGAGATCCGTCCCGACCGTAAGGAGAGCGTATCGATGAAGAACATGATCAACTTTGCCCGCAAGCGCGGTGGCAAGAGCATGGCTGAGAAGCTGGCTGCCGAGATCATGGACGCATACAACAACCAAGGCGGTGCTTACAAGCGTAAAGAGGACATGCACCGCATGGCCGAGGCCAACCGTGCTTTTGCCCACTTCAGATTCTAATTTTCAGGTAACATCAAGGTATAAGGTAAAAAGACAATGGCAAAGCAAGACTTACAACTCACGCGCAACATCGGCATCATGGCCCATATCGACGCCGGTAAGACCACCACATCGGAGCGCATCCTGTTCTATACGGGCAAGACGCACAAGATCGGTGAGGTGCACGACGGTGCCGCTACCATGGACTGGATGGCCCAGGAGCAGGAGCGTGGCATCACCATTACTTCTGCCGCTACGACTTGCGCATGGGAATGGAACGGGAAAAAATACAAGATCAATCTGATTGACACTCCGGGACACGTCGACTTCACCGCAGAGGTGGAGCGTTCTCTCAGAGTGCTCGACGGAGCAGTGGCCACCTACTCGGCTGCTGATGGCGTGCAGCCCCAGTCAGAGACTGTGTGGCGTCAGGCCGACAAATACAACGTGCCCCGTATCGGTTATGTCAACAAGATGGACCGCTCTGGAGCAGACTTCTTTGAGACAGTTCAGCAGATGAAGGACATCCTGGGCGCCAACCCCTGCCCCGTGCAGATTCCTATTGGCGCAGAGGAGAACTTCAAGGGCGTGGTCGACCTCATCAAGATGAAGGCCATCCTTTGGAACGACGAGACCATGGGCGCTGAGTATGATATCGAGGATATCCCCGCTGACCTTCGTGATGAGGCAGAGGAATGGCGCGACAAGATGCTGGAGAGTGCCTCCAACTATGATGATGAACTGATGGAGAAATACCTCGAAGGTGAGGAGATCACCGAGGAGGAAATCATCGCCGCCATCCGCAAAGGCACCGTATCGATGGAACTGACCCCGATGGTGTGTGGCTCTTCTTACAAGAACAAGGGTGTGCAGCCGCTGCTCGACTATGTATGCGCATTCCTTCCCTCCCCGATTGATGCCGTGAACATCGTGGGCACCAACCCGGAGACCGAGGCCGAGGAAGAACGCAAGCCGTCGGAGGATGAGCCAACAGCCGCCCTGGCATTCAAGATCGCCACTGATCCCTATATGGGCCGCCTGGTGTTCTTCCGTGTCTATTCAGGCAAAGTGCAGGCCGGTTCCTATGTCTACAACCCCCGTTCGGGCAAGAAGGAGCGCATCAGCCGCCTTTTCCAGATGAACTCCAACAAGGAGATTCCCATGGAGTCGATCGATGCAGGTGATATCGGCGCAGGTGTTGGCTTCAAGGATATCCACACCGGAGACACACTCTGCGATGAGGGACATCCCATCGTCCTCGAGTCGATGACATTCCCCGATCCCGTGATCGGTATCGCCGTGGAGCCCAAGTCTCAGGCCGACGTTGACAAGTTGGGCATCGGCCTCGCCAAACTGGCAGAGGAAGACCCCACCTTCACCGTACGTACCGACGAGCAGAGCGGACAGACCATCATCTCAGGTATGGGCGAGTTGCATCTCGACATCATCATCGACCGTCTGAAGCGCGAGTTCAAAGTGGAGTGCAACCAAGGCAAGCCACAGGTCAACTACAAGGAGGCCATCACCCGCACCGTGGAGATCGAGGAAGTCTACAAGAAACAGAGTGGCGGCCGTGGCAAGTATGCCAAGATCCTCGTGCAGGTAGGCCCTGTGGACGAAGACTACGATATCAAGGCCAACGGTCCGTTGCAGTTCGTCAACGAGGTGAAAGGCGGAAACATCCCCAAGGAGTATATCCCCTCTATCCAGAAAGGCTTTGAGTCGGCCATGAAGAATGGCATCCTGGGAGGATATCCCGTTGACTCTCTCAAGGTGACTGTGGTGGACGGTGGATTCCATCCCGTGGACTCCGACCAACTCTCGTTCGAGATTGCTGCCATTCAAGCCTATAAGAACGCGTGCGTGAAGGCTGCTCCGGTGCTCATGGAGCCTATCATGAAACTCGAGGTGGTCACACCCGAGGAGAACATGGGCGATGTGATCGGAGACCTGAACAAGCGCCGCGGACAAGTGCAGGGCATGGACGAGGCCCGTTCCGGCGGACGCATCGTCAAGGCGATGGTTCCGCTCTCGGAGACCTTCGGTTATGTCACCGCCCTGCGCACCATCACCTCAGGCCGTGCGACCAGTTCCATGGAATATGATCACCACGCACCGCTGTCAAGTTCCATCGCAAGGACAGTGCTGCAGGAAATCAACGGACGCGCCGACCTGGTATAAGAAAAGATGACTGCGGCCCGTCTTAGCGTATGACTCTTAAGCGGGTTCGCGGTCACTCAATAAATCATCAATAACAAAAACAACATGAGTCAGAAAATCAGAATCAAACTGAAGTCCTACGACCACAAACTCGTGGACAAGTCGGCCGAGAAAATCGTCAAGGCCGTGAAAGCAACAGGTGCCGTGGTGAGCGGTCCGATTCCCCTCCCCACTCACAAGCGCATCTTCACAGTCAACCGCTCCACCTTCGTCAACAAGAAGGCTCGCGAGCAGTTCCAACTCTCCGATTACAAGCGTCTCATCGACATCTACAGCACAACAGCAAAGACTGTCGACGCGCTGATGAAACTTGAACTCCCCAGCGGTGTGGAAGTTGAAATCAAAGTATAGGAGACTACTCAGAGAAATTAAAAAGTTGCCTTTGGCAACATACTTACAAACATTTATAAAACACAATTGAAATGCCAGGATTAATTGGAAGAAAAATCGGAATGACATCCGTTTTCAGTGCCGACGGCAAAAACGTGCCGTGCACTGTTATCGAAGCTGGTCCTTGTGTCGTGACTCAGGTGAAGACCAATGAGAAAGATGGTTACAGCGCCTATCAACTCGCCTTCGGTGAGGCAAAGGAGAAGAACACCACCAAACCCCTCATGGGTATCTTCAAGAAAGCCGGCACAACGCCAAAGAAGCACTTGGCCGAGTTCAAGTTCGACGAGGAGTACAACCTCGGCGACACCATCACCGTTGAGATCTTCAACGACTCGATGTTCGTCGATGTGACAGGTACTTCCAAAGGTAAAGGTTTCCAGGGCGTCATCAAACGCCACGGATTCGGAGGTGTTGGACAGCAGACACACGGTCAGGACGACCGCGCCCGCAAACCGGGTTCGATCGGTGCTTGTTCTTATCCCGCCAAAGTGTTCAAAGGAATGCGCATGGCAGGCCACATGGGATGTGATAGGGTTACGACAAAGAACCTCAGAGTGTTAAAAGTGATACCGGAGCACAACCTCCTTCTCGTGAAGGGCTCTGTGGCCGGTGCTATTGGCTCAACCGTCTTAATTCAGAAATAATGGAAATCAAGGTATTAAATATCAAAGGTCAGGAGACCGGACGTCAGGTGACACTCAACGACGAGATCTACGGCATTGAGCCCAACGACCATGTCCTCTATCTCGACGTAAAACAGTATCTGGGCAACCAGCGCCAGGGCACCCACAAGGCAAAGGAGCGCAGCGAGCACGCAGGCAGCACCCGTAAACTCGGTCGTCAGAAAGGCGGCGGCGGTGCACGCCATGGTGATATCAACTCACCGCTGATGCGTGGCGGTGGCCGTGTGTTCGGTCCGCGTCCACGTGATTACCGCACCAAACTCAACAAGAAAGTGAAGGTGCTTGCCCGCAAGAGCGCACTCTCATACAAGGCTCAGGAGAATGCCATCATTGTTGTTGAAGACTTCAACTTTGAGGCACCCAAGACTAAAGATTTCGTAAATGTTGTTAAAAATCTGAAAATCGAGGGCAAGAAACTTCTTCTCCTTTTGCCGGATACAAATAAAAACGTATATTTGTCGGCTCGAAATTTGCAGCGCACAGAAGTTATGCTTGCATCATCACTCAATGCCTACAAGGTATTGAATGCTGATGTTCTTGTCATGACCGAAAAGTCGCTCGAGACTATCGACGGAATCTTAACGAAATAATCAAGGAGACTGAAACATTATGGCATTCATTATAAGACCATTGGTCACTGAGAAGATGACCCAAATCACCGACAAGCGTTCCAACCGCTACGGTTTCGTTGTTCGTCCCGATGCTAACAAGCTTCAGATCAAGGAGGAGGTAGAGCGCCTTTACAATGTCACAGTGGTTGAGGTGAACACCCTTCTTTATATGGGCAAGCGCTCCCAGCGCTACACGAAGGCCGGTCTGATCCGTGGCAAGAAAAGCGCTTTCAAGAAAGCAATCGTCACGCTGAAAGAAGGCGAGACAATCGATTTTTACAGCAATATTTAAGATAAAATGGCAGTACGTAAATTGAAACCCGTCACACCGGGTCAAAGACACAAGATTATTGGTACGTTCGAAGAGATTACTGCATCCGTACCAGAAAAGTCCCTCGTTCGTGGAAAGCGCTCCACGGGAGGTCGCAACAATTCAGGCAAGATGACTGTACGCTACCGCGGCGGTGGCCACAAGCGCAAGTTGCGCCTGATCGACTTCAAGCGCGAGAAGGACGGTGTTCCAGCAACGGTGAAGACAATCGAATACGATCCGAACCGCTCGGCACGTATCGCATTGCTTTTCTATGCTGATGGTGAGAAACGATACATTATTGCTCCTGTAGGACTGCAGGTGGGCGATGTGCTCAATTCCGGTCCCCAGGCTGCTCCTGAGGTGGGCAACTCCCTCCCGCTGGCCAACATCCCGGTGGGTACAGTGATCCACAACATCGAGCTCCGTCCGGGACAGGGTGCCAAACTCGTCCGCGCAGCAGGTAATTTCGCTCAGTTGACTTCACGCGAGGGTGACTATTGCGTCATCAAACTTCCCTCGGGTGAGACACGTAAGATTCTCAGTGCTTGCAAAGCCACTGTGGGCAGTGTCGGCAACACCGACCATGCCCTGGAGCAGTCGGGCAAGGCAGGCCGTACACGTTGGTTCGGTCGTCGTCCCCACAACCGTGGTGTGGTGATGAACCCGCATGATCACCCGATGGGTGGTGGCGAGGGCCGTCAGTCAGGTGGCCATCCCCGCTCACGCAACGGTTTGTATGCTAAGGGCCTGAAGACAAGGGCTCCGAAGAAGCATTCCAACAAGTATATCATTGAGAGAGCAAACAAGAAAAAATAGTTAACAAGAGGAAATTATGAGTCGTTCACTTAAGAAAGGTCCATATATCAATGTTGCTCTCGAGAAGAAGATTCTCGCTATGAACGAGAGCGGCAAGAAGACAGTCGTCAAGACTTGGGCCAGGGCATCTGTGATCTCCCCCGATTTCGTGGGACACACAGTAGCAGTACATAACGGAAACAAATTCATACCTGTTTACATCACAGAGAACATGGTGGGGCACAAGCTCGGCGAGTTCTCACCCACACGCAGGTTCGGCGGCCACGCCGGAAACAAGCGGTAAGCCGGTAACCATTGAAATCAAAAAGAGAAAACTATAATGGGAAAGAGAAAGAGAGAATCGGCTGAGAAAAGAAAAGAAGCCGCTAAAAACCTCTACTATGCCAAGCTTGTGGGGGTACCTTCATCCCCGCGCAAGATGCGTTATGTCGTAGACATGATCCGCGGTATGGAGGTGAACAAAGCACTTGGAGTGCTCAGGTTCTCAACGAAGAAGGCCGCCATTGATGTGGAGAAACTTCTCCGCTCGGCAATTGCCAACTGGGAGGCCAAGAACGACCGCAAGGCCGAGGACGGTGAGCTGTTTATCTCGCGTGTGTTCGTCGACGAGGGTGTCACATGGAAGCGCATGAGGCCGGCTCCTCAGGGAAGGGGCTACCGCATCCGTAAGCGCAGCAATCACGTTACCCTTTTCGTAGATTCAAAAACTAATGACGATAAAGAATAAGCAGCATGGGACAGAAAGTTAATCCAATCAGCAACCGTCTGGGTATCATCCGCGGATGGGATTCCAACTGGTTCGGTGGCAAGAATTTCGGCGACAACCTGGTCGAGGACCAGAAGATCCGCAAATATCTGAACGAGCGTCTGGCAAAGGCCAGTGTCTCGAGAATTGTCATCGAGCGCACGCTCAAACTGGTGACCATCACCATCTGCACAGCCCGTCCGGGCATCGTCATCGGCAAGGGTGGCTCTGACGTGGACAAACTGAAGGAGGAGTTGAAGAAACTCTCCAACAAGGAAATCCAGATCAATATTTTCGAGGTAAAGAAGCCTGATGTAGACGCCAATATCGTTGCTACCAACATCGCTCGCCAGGTGGAGGGCAAGATAGCCTATCGTCGCGCCATCAAGCAGGCCATCGCCAATGCGATGCGCGCCGGCGCTGAGGGCATCAAGGTGCAGATCACCGGTCGTCTGAACGGTGCCGAAATGGCCCGCAAGGAGATGTACAAGGAGGGCCGTACTCCTCTGCATACATTCCGCGCAGACGTGGACTACTGCCAGACAGAGGCACTCACCAAAGTGGGCATCCTCGGCATCAAGGTATGGATCTGCCGTGGTGAGATCTACGGCAAGGTAGACCTGGCTCCCAACTTCTCACAGGAGAAGTCTGGCGGTCGTCAGGGAGGCGACAGGCGCCCCGGGCGCGGTGGCCGCAAGAGAAACAATAACCGTTAAAACCAGAAGCTACAATGTTACAGCCAAAAAGAGTAAAATATAGAAGGCCTCAGGACGGGCGCGGCAGGAAAGGCAACGCCCACAGGGGCACGCAGCTGGCTTTCGGCTCCTTCGGCATCAAGACCCTTGAGGCCAAATGGATCGACAGCCGCCAGATTGAGGCTGCCCGTGTTGCTGTCAACAGGTACATGCAGCGTGAGGGCCAGGTCTGGATCCGTATATTCCCGGACAAACCTATCACCCGCAAGCCCGCTGATGTGCGTATGGGTAAAGGTAAGGGTGACCCCGCAGGATGGGTTGCACCTGTGACACCTGGACGTATCCTCTTTGAAGTAGAGGGAGTCAGTTTTGAGATTGCCAAGGAGGCACTCCGCCTGGCCGCTCAGAAACTCCCCGTGAAGACAAAGTTTGTTGTAAGACGTGATTACGATAAAAACGCATAATCTATTATGAAGAATAATGAAATCAGGGAGCTTGCTACCCAGGACTTGGTAGAGAGACTCGAGGGCGCCGAGGCACAACTCCATCAGATGAAGCTCAACCACGCCATCACCCCTCTGGAGAATCCCATGCAGATCAGGATGATGCGTAAGGATATCGCCCGTATGAAAACAGAACTTCATCAGAGAGAACTTAACAAGAAATAATGATGGAAACAAGGAATTTGAGAAAAACTAGAACGGGTGTGGTTGTCAGCAACAAAATGGACAAGACCATCGTTATCGCAGCTAAGTTCAAGGAGATGCACCCCATCTACGGAAAGTTTGTGCAGAAGACGAAGAAGTACCATGCCCATGACGAGAAGAATGAGGCCAATGTCGGCGACACCGTCCTCATTATGGAAACCCGTCCCTTGAGCAAGACCAAGAGATGGAGATTAGTACAAATCATCGAAAAAGCTAAGTAATCATGATACAGGCAGAATCAAGACTCACAGTATGTGACAACAGCGGTGCACGCGAGGCTCTCTGCATCCGTGTGCTCGGTGGCACCCGCCGCCGCTACGCAAGTGTCGGCGATGTCATCGTCGTCGCAGTCAAGAACGTGATCCCTTCGAGCGACCTCAAGAAGGGTGCCGTGTCAAAGGCCCTCATTGTCCGCACCAAGAAGGAAATCCGCCGTGCTGATGGCTCGTACATCCGCTTCGACGACAATGCTTGTGTGCTGCTCAACAACGCTGGCGAACTTCGTGGCAGCCGTATTTTCGGTCCTGTCGCCCGTGAACTTCGCGCCGTGAACATGAAGGTGGTCTCACTTGCACCCGAGGTACTTTAATCATCCAAAAAGCAATTCAAAGCAATGACAAAGTTACATATCAAGAAAGGCGACACCGTCATCGTCCTCAGCGGTGAGGACAAGGGCAGGACGGGTAAGGTGCTGAAGGTCATCGTTGACAAGCAGCGTGCCATCGTCGAGGGTGTGAATATCGTGACGAAGAGTTCGAAGCCAACCGCCAAGAATCCTCAGGGAGGTCTGGTCAAGGTGGAGGCTCCCATCCATATCTCCAACCTGAGCCTCGTCGACCCGAAGAGTGGAAAAGCCACCCGCATCGCCATCAAGGTGAATGCTGACGGCAAGAAAGTTCGTATCGCTAAAAAATCAGGGGAGGAGATTAAGTAATGAATACAGCACAGTTAAAGAAGCAATATGTGGAGGAGATCGCACCGGCTCTGATGAAGCAGTTCAACTACACTTCGCCGATGCAGATTCCCGTGCTCAAGAAAATCGTCATCAACCAGGGTATCGGTGACGCCACCCAGGAGAAGAAACTCATTGACGTGGCAGTCAACGAACTGACAACCATCACCGGTCAGAAGGCAGTGGCAACGTACTCCAAGAAGGACATCGCCAACTTCAAACTCCGCAAGAAGATGCCCATCGGCGTGATGGTGACCCTCAGACGCGAGCGTATGTATGAGTTCCTTGAGAAGTTGGTCCGCGTGGCATTGCCCCGTATCCGCGACTTCAAGGGCATTGAGACGAAGTTCGATGGCCGCGGCAACTACACCCTCGGCATTGATGAGCAGATCATCTTCCCTGAGATCAACCTCGACACCATCGAGCGCATCCAGGGCATGAACATCACATTCGTCACTTCAGCCAACACCGACGAGGAGGGCTTCGCCCTGCTCAAGGCTTTTGGCCTTCCATTCAAAAACGCTAAAAACGCATAAGACATGGCAAAGGAATCAATGAAGGCCCGCGAGGTGAAAAGAGCAAGGCTCGTGGCCAAGTATGCAGAGAAAAGAGCTGCCCTGAAGAGAATCATCGCCACCACCGACGATCCCGGTGAGGCTTATGAGGCTGCCCGCAAACTGCAGGCCATCCCCCGCAACGCCAATCCCATCCGCCTGCACAATCGTTGCAAGATCACCGGCCGCCCGAAGGGCTACATCCGCCAGTTCGGCATCTCACGTATTCAGTTCCGTGAGATGGCTTCCGCAGGTCTGATCCCAGGTGTGAAGAAGGCAAGCTGGTAAGAAGAGGCACTAGTTTTTAATATTGTCGGGGGAGTCCCGATTAATTAAACATTTTATATTTTATGACAGATCCAATAGCAGATTATCTGACGAGGCTTAGAAACGCAATCATGGCTCATCACCGTGTTGTGGAGGTACCGGCCTCAAACTTGAAGAAGGAAATCACAAAGATCCTCTTCGAGAAGGGATACATCCTGAACTACAAGTTCATCGAGGATGGTCCTCAGGGTACAATCAAGGTTGCCTTGAAGTATGACCCGGCAACCAAAACCAACGCAATCCGCAAACTGAAGAGAGTGTCCACTCCGGGCCTCCGCAAGTATACGGGTTACAAGGACATGCCGAGAGTGATCAACGGATTGGGCATTGCCATTTTGTCCACTTCGAAAGGTGTAATGACAGACAAGGAAGCCTCAGAGCTGAAGATCGGCGGTGAGGTGCTCTGCTACGTCTATTAAATCAGGGAGGATAAGCATTATGTCTAGAATAGGTAAATTGCCAATCGTCATCCCCGCAGGCGTGGAGATCAAGAACGAGAACAACGTCATCACCGTGAAGGGTCCCAAAGGCACCATGTCCCAGAAGGTCGACCCATCGGTCAATGTCAAGATTGAGAATGGAGAGATGGTTTTCTCCATCGACGAGAACAGCCCCGTCAACATCAAGCAGAAGCAGGCTTTCCATGGCCTCTACCGCTCTTTGATCAACAACATGGTTGTTGGTGTGAGCACAGGTTTCCAGAAGACTCTCGAACTCGTGGGTGTGGGC
Organism: Prevotella sp.; assembly: GCA_016281815.1. Taxonomy (GTDB): domain Bacteria; phylum Bacteroidota; class Bacteroidia; order Bacteroidales; family Bacteroidaceae; genus Prevotella. The sequence goes on from JAEEJK010000038.1 coordinate 23,899, forward strand.
TACCGTGTGTCCAACCAGGGCAATCTTCTCGAGTTCTCTCTCGGTTACAGCCACTCCATTTTCCTTCAACTTCCGAGTGAGGTGAAGGTGGAGACCAAGTCAGAGAGAAACCAGAATCCCATCATCATTCTGGAGTCGTGCGACAAGCAGTTGCTCGGTCTCATCTGTGCTAAAATTCGCTCTTTCCGCAAGCCTGAGCCTTACAAGGGCAAGGGTATCCTGTTCAAGGGTGAGGTCATCCGCAGGAAGTCTGGTAAGTCGGCATCGGCCAAGTAACTTTTAAAAATTACGATTATGACAACAAAGAAAGAAGAAAGACGAATTAAGATCAAATATAGAATTCGCAAGAAGGTGAACGGCACAGCCGAGCGTCCCCGCATGACTGTCTTCCGCAGCAACAAGGGCATCTATGTGCAGATCATTGACGACTCATGGATGAACACCGAGAAGCCTTTCAAGGGTTTGGTGGTGAAGAAGCATCCTCGCCGCAAGGTGGAAGTTGACTACTATCCTCAGGGACGCACCCTGGTGTCGGCTTCATCGGCCGGTCTTGAGAAGATGAGCAAGTCGGCACAGGCCGAGAAAGTGGGAGAGATGATCGCCGAGAAGGCCAAGGCCGCCGGCATCACCGCAGTGGTCTTCGACCGCAACGGATATCTCTATCATGGCAGAGTGAAGCAACTGGCTGACGCAGCCCGTAAAGGTGGACTTAATTTTTAAGCGATTATGGCAATCAATAGAGTAAAAGTAAATAGTGACGCAGAGTTAAAGGACCGCCTGGTGGCAATCAACCGTGTCACGAAGGTGACAAAGGGTGGTCGTACGTTCACATTCGCTGCCATCGTCGTAGTTGGTGACGGCAACGGTGTCATCGGCTGGGGCCTGGGCAAGGCCGGCGAAGTCACCGCAGCCATAGCCAAAGGTGTTGAGGCTGCAAAGAAAAACCTGGTGAAGGTTCCCGTACTGAAGGGTACCATTCCCCACGAGATGGAGGTTTCCTATGGTGGAGCCAAGGTTTTCCTTAAACCCGCTGCTCCCGGTACCGGAATGGTGGCAGGTGGTGCTATGCGTGCTGTGCTTGAGAGTGCAGGCATCAATGATGTGCTGGCCAAGTCAAAGGGTTCTTCCAACCCCCACAATCTGGTGAAGGCAACTATCAAGGCCCTTTGTGAGATGCGCGATGCCTACACAGTGGCAGGCGACCGTGGCATTTCTATGCAGAAAGTATTTAGAGGATAAGGAGGTACAGACATGGCTAAAATAAAAATCAAGCAGATCAAGAGTAAGATCGGTTACCCCATTGACCAAAAACGCACGCTGGAAGCACTCGGCCTCCGCAGAATCTCTCAGGTGGTTGAGAAAGAGGACACTCCGGAGATCCGGGGTATGATCCGCAAGGTGCATCATCTGGTGACCATAGTTGAGTAAACATTCCGTCATTTAAAAAGCAAAGACTTATGAAATTGCATACATTAAAACCCGCAGCAGGCTCCACACACTCACGCCGCCGTATCGGTCGCGGTACCGGTTCAGGGCTCGGTGGTACGTCAACCCGTGGCCACAAGGGTGCCAAGGCTCGTTCGGGCTACAAGAGAAAGATTGGCTTTGAGGGTGGTCAGATGCCGCTCCAGCGCCGTGTCCCGAAGGCTGGTTTCAAGAACATCAACCATAAGGAGTATTTCGCCGTCAATCTGTCCACTCTCCAGCGCCTTGTCGAGGAGAAGCAACTTACCAAGATTGGTATCGCGGAACTCAAGGCCGCTGGCCTCACCAATGGCAAGGAACTTGTCAAGGTGCTAGGCAACGGTGAGCTGACCGTCAAGGTTGACGTGGAGGCACATGCTTTCTCAAAGACTGCTGAAGAGGCAATCAAGGCAGTTGGTGGTAACGCAACTATTATTAAGTAAATGAAAAAGTTTATTGAGACACTGAAGAACATCTGGAAGGTGGAGGATTTGCGTAAGCGGATCCTCACCACCCTCCTGTTCACGGCAATCTACCGCTTTGGTTCGTTTGTCGTGCTGCCGGGCATCAACCCGGAGAATTTGGATAAGCTGCAGCAGCAGACAGAGGGCGGACTTATGTCATTGCTTGACATGTTCTCTGGTGGTGCTTTCTCCAACGCGTCGATTTTCGCCCTGGGTATCATGCCATACATCTCCGCATCCATCGTGATGCAGTTGCTGGCAGTGGCTGTGCCCTATTTCCAGAAAATGCAGCGTGAGGGTGAGAGCGGACGCAAGAAGATTATGTGGTATACCCGTGTGCTCACGGTGGCCATCCTTCTATTCCAGGCTCCGTCTTATCTGATCAACCTTAAGATGCAGTCTGCCGGTGCTCTCAACCCCTCCATTTCCTGGAACTGGTTCATGTGGACTGGTCTGATTATCCTCGCAGCAGGCAGTATGTTCATCCTGTGGCTCGGTGAGCGCATTACCGACAAGGGCGTGGGCAACGGTATCTCCCTGATCATTATGATCGGTATTATCGCCCGCCTGCCGAATGCCTTCATGCAGGAGGTGACATCGAGGGTGACCTTTGCCGGCGGCGGTGGTATCGTGATGTTCATCATTGAGATCCTGATTCTCTTCGCCGTGGTGTGTGCCGCCATCCTTCTCACCCAGGCAGTGCGCAAGGTGCCGGTGGAGTATGCCCGTCGTGTGCAGGGCAACCGCACTCGTTCAGTGGCCCGTCAGTATATCCCGCTGAAACTGTTCGCCGCCAATGTGATGCCTATCATCTTTGCTCAGGCTCTGATGTTCATCCCGCTGGCTATCGTGCAGTATTCTACCAATGAGGCAGGATTCGTGATGAGGTCTCTGCTCGACCACACGAGTTGGCTTTACAACATCGTGTTCGCCATCCTGATCATCGCATTCACCTATTTCTACACGGCCATTACGCTGAATCCCACACAGATGGCTGAGGACATGAAACGCAACAATGGGTTCATTCCTGGTGTGAAGCCCGGCAAACCGACTGCCGACTACATCGACACCATCATGTCGCGTATCACCTTCCCCGGCTCACTGTTCATCGCCTTCATCGCCATCATGCCGGCCCTCGCAGGTCTGCTGAATGTGCAGCAGGGCTTTGCGCAGTTCTTCGGCGGCACCTCGCTGCTGATTCTTGTGGGTGTGGTCATCGACACCCTGCAGCAGATCCAGAGCCATCTGATGATGCGTCATTATGATGGTCTTCTGAACTCTGGCCATACACGCGGCAACGGCGTGGCAGCCTATTGATGATCGTCTGCGGATGAAGATTTATCTGAAAACTGAAGATGAGATTGAGCTGATGAGGCGGGCAAACCGGCTGGTAGGTCGGACGCTCGCCGAATTGGCGAAACATATCAAGCCCGGAGTTTCCACTCTCCAACTTGATAAGATTGCAGGAGAGTTTATCCGGGACAATGATGCGATACCCACGTTCAAAAACTTTCCCAATCCATACGGGGCACCATTTCCAGCCAATATCTGCACCTCAGTCAATGATGTGGTGGTGCATGGCATTCCTGACGACAAGACCATCCTGCGCGATGGAGACATCATCTCGGTCGACTGTGGAACATTGTTGGATGGTTTCAACGGCGACTCCTGCTACACGTTCTGTGTAGGCGAGGTAAGCGAGGAGGTCAGACGTCTGATGGTGACGACACATGATTCGCTCTACAAGGCCATTGAGGTGGCCAAAGCAGGCAGCCATGTGGGCGATATCGGCAGCACGGTTCAGGACTACTGCGAGGCGGAAGGGTATGGTGTGGTGAGAGAACTCACCGGCCATGGCATCGGCAGAAAGATGCATGAGGACCCGATGATTCCCAATTACGGACGCCGGGGAAACGGTGTGATGCTGAAGGCTGGGATGTGCATAGCCATCGAGCCGATGATCACGATGGGCGACAGAAACATATATCTTATGCCCGACCGTTGGACAGTCCGCACCCGCGATGGGAAACCAGCCGCTCACTACGAGCATACGATTGTCGTGAGACGTGGTGAGGCGGAAATCTTATCTTCATTTGACGAATTAGAATCAATAGTAGGAAAAATCAGTTAGAGTTTATGGCAAAACAGGCCGCAATTGAACAGGACGGAACCATTGTGGAGGCACTTTCCAACGCCATGTTTCGTGTTGAGTTGGAGAATGGATGCCCCATCACTGCCCACATCTCGGGCAAGATGAGAATGCACTACATCAAGATCTTACCTGGAGACAAGGTAAAGGTTGAGATGAGTCCCTATGACCTTACAAAGGGCAGGATCGTGTTTAGATACAAGTAATTTTTGTGAGATATGAAGACAAGAGCATCATTGAAGAAGCGCACTCCCGAATGCAAGATTGTACGTCGTAAGGGTCGTCTTTTTGTGATCAACAAGAAGAATCCGAAGTATAAACTTCGTCAGGGTTAAAAAAGGGTGCGACGGGCTGATGACAGCCCTCATTTGAAAATTTTCATTTTTTATTAATTTTTTACAAAATGGCAATAAGAATTGTTGGAGTAGATTTGCCCCAGAACAAGCGTGGCGAAATCGCATTGACCTACATCTACGGAATAGGTCGAAGTAGTTCAGCAAAGATATTGGATAAGGCAGGCGTGAGCCGCGACCTGAAAGTCAACGAGTGGTCTGACGATCAGGCAGCCAAAATCCGTGAGATTATCGGCGCTGAGTACAAAGTGGAAGGTGACCTCAGGTCGGAAATCCAGATGAACATCAAGCGTCTGATGGATATTGGCTGCTACAGAGGTGTAAGACATCGTAACGGTCTTCCGGTACGCGGACAGAGCACAAAGAATAATGCCCGCACCCGCAAAGGAAAGAAGAAGACTGTCGCTAACAAGAAAAAGGCAACTAAGTAATCAAGGAGGATTTAGTTTATGGCAAAGAAAACAGTCACTTCGAAAAAAAGAAACGTCAAGGTTGACGCACTTGGACAACTTCATGTCCACAGTTCATTCAACAACATCATTGTGTCTTTGGCCAACAGCGAGGGACAGGTCATCTCATGGTCTTCCGCCGGCAAGATGGGTTTCCGCGGTTCAAAGAAGAACACTCCGTATGCTGCTCAGATGGCAGCAGAGGACTGCGCCAAGGTGGCATATGACCTTGGCCTGCGCAAGGTGAAGGCCTATGTGAAGGGTCCGGGCAACGGACGTGAGTCCGCCATCCGCGCCATCCATGGTGCCGGTATTGAGGTTATCGAGATCGTTGACGTCACTCCGCTTCCACACAACGGATGCCGTCCCCCGAAGCGTCGTCGCGTCTAAAACAGTTATCACGCCTTTTCATGCCTTGGTGGTATGGAGAAGCGTAAAATCAAGAAAAAGTATATTTTTATATTATGGCAAGATATATAGGACCGAAATCAAAAATTGCACGCCGTTTTGGAGAGCCCATCTTCGGCGCAGACAAAGTTTTGTCCAGGAGAAACTTCCCTCCTGGACAGCATGGCAACAACCGTCGCCGCAAGCAGTCGGAGTATGCAGTCATGCTGGCAGAGAAGCAGAAGGCCAAGTACACCTACGGTGTTCTTGAGCGTCAGTTCCGTAATATGTTTGAGAAAGCAGCCAAGTCAGAGGGCATCACCGGTGAGGTGCTGCTTCAGAACCTTGAGAGCCGCCTCGACAACGTGGTGTTCCGCTTGGGTATTGCTCCGACGCGCGCTGCTGCACGCCAACTCGTTGGCCACAAGCACATTGTGGTTGACGGACAGGTGGTGAATATTCCCTCATACTCAGTGAAGCCCGGCCAGGTGGTTGGTGTGCGCGAGAAGTCAAAGTCTCTTGAGGTGATTCAGGCTGCCCTCGCAGGTTTCAACCACAGCAAGTATGCATGGATTGAGTGGGATGAGTCGTCAAAGAGCGGCAAGTTCCTTCACAAGCCAGAGCGTGAGGCCATTCCTGAGAATATCAAGGAGCAGTTAATCGTTGAGTTGTACTCTAAATAATCATTAAATTAATGGCGATATTAGCATTTCAAAAACCCGACAAAGTCATCATGTTGGAGGCGAACGACAAGTTCGGCAAGTTCGAATTCCGTCCGCTCGAGCCTGGCTTTGGCGTCACGATAGGAAACGCGCTGAGGCGCATTCTCCTCTCGTCGCTGGAGGGCTTTGCCATCAACACCATCAAGATTGCTGGTGTCGAGCATGAGTTCTCTTCGGTGCCCGGAGTCAAAGAGGACGTCACCAACATTATCTTGAATCTCAAGCAAGTGAGATTCAAGCAAGTAGTAGAAGAATTCGAGAACGAGAAGGTTAGTATCACCGTGGAGAATTCCACAGAATTCAAGGCAGGTGATATCACTAAGTATCTGACTGGATTTGAAGTGTTAAACCCAGATTTGGTGATTTGTCATTTAGATGTCAAAGCGTCCATGCAATTGGACATCACGATCAACAAAGGCCGTGGTTATGTTCCCGCCGATGAGAACCGTGACTATTGCACCGACGTCAACGTAATTCCAATCGATTCTATTTACACTCCAATCCGTAATGTCAAATACGCTGTCGAGCCTTTCCGTGTCGAGCAGAAAACCGACTACGACAAACTCGTCATCGAAGTGACAACGGATGGTTCCATCCACCCGAAGGATGCCCTCAAGGAGGCAGCCAAAATCCTCATTCATCATTTCATGCTCTTCTCTGATGAGAAGATCACCTTGGAGAATCCAGACAATGGTGCCAACCAGGAATTTGATGAGGAAGTGCTCCACATGCGCCAACTTCTCAAGACGAAGCTCACCGACATGAACCTTAGTGTACGTGCGCTCAACTGCTTGAAGGCGGCTGACGTGGAGACGCTCGGCGACCTTGTTCAGTACAACAAGACTGATTTGTTGAAGTTCCGCAACTTCGGCAAGAAGTCGCTGTCTGAACTTGACGACCTGCTTGAGAGCCTCAGCCTTTCGTTTGGAACCGACATTTCAAAGTACAAACTTGACAAAAATTAAAACGAACAATGAGACACAATAAGAAATTCAACCATCTGAGCCGTACCGCTGACCATCGTCACGCGATGCTTGCCAACATGACGATTTCGTTGATCATGCACAAGCGAATCACCACGACTCTGGCCAAGGCAAAGGCACTCAGGAAATATGCTGAGCCGCTGATCAACCACTGCAAGGATGACTCCACTCATTCTCGTCGTGTGGTGTTCAGTTATCTGCAGAACAAGGAAGCCCTTAAGGAACTTTTCGGTCCGGTAGCAGAGAAGGTAGGCGACCGTCCCGGTGGCTACACCCGCATTATCAAATTGGGTCACCGTCTGGGTGATGCCTCTCCCACCTGCTTCATCGAATTGGTCGACTTCGACGACAACATGGCCAAGACAGCCAAGGCTGGCAAGAAGACCCGTCGTAGCCGTCGTTCATCCAAGGCAGAGGCTCCTGCCGCAGAGGTGGCCGAGGCTCCTGTCGCAGAGGCAGCAGAGTAAGCAGAACAATCATTTGAAGATAAAAAGTCCAGCCAGATGGCTGGGCTTTTTTTCTTGGACAATGCATGATTAGGGTTTTCCCTATCTTAATTTGGGGGAATCCCATTGCAAGGTTGACAGATAGGTGATAATTTTGCAGCGTAGGAAGAAGGCATTTGCTGCCAAAATGGAGGCAGACAGTGAAGAAAATGCCGATTGCCGCATCAATTTAGAGAATAAGTCACTATATTTGCAACAACAAAAAATTTGGATATGAGAAAAGTTTTCATTATGTCAGTTTGTGCTGCCGTGCTGCTCAGCGGCTGCGGTACTTATGCAGGATCTGGCGCTTTCACCGGTGCCCACTTTGGTTCGATACTTGGTTCAGCAATTGGTGGCATAACAGACGGTCCCCGTGGTTCAGATGTTGGTACGATTCTCGGCATGGCAGGAGGCGCCGTGATAGGTGCAGCCATTGGCAGTGCAGCAGATGAGCATGCCCGTATGGAGCGTCATGAGCATTATGAGGCCATTCAGCAGCGTAAGGCTGCCGAGCGTCGGAATGATCGTCCGTATCATCGCCCGAATGACCGTCGTGGCAACTACAATGGCGATGCTTACGACAACGGCAACTACTACGATCCGACCAACAGCGGCGATGACCGTCTCTACGACTTCCAGAGTTCAGACTATACCGACAACTACAGTGCTGCCAGTCCGCGCAGTGTATCTCCCTCTACGTCAAGCATCGAGGACATCAGTTCTGGTTATTCTGTCAATACCAATCTTGTCATCCGCAATCCCCGTTTCGTAGACGGTAACCGCGATGGCCAGATCAATTCCAACGAGGTGTCAAAGGTGATTTTTGAGGTTTACAATGCCTCTGACCGCACGCTGTACGACCTCCAGCCCTCAGTGGTGGAGGCAACAGGACTCCGCAATATCTACATCTCTCCGTCTGTGCATGTGGAGAAACTTGCTCCCGGCAAGGCCATCCGTTACACGGCAATGGTGAAGTCGGCCAAGATGAGGGATGGCTCCGCCACATTCTGCCTCTCTGTGTTGCAAGGTGGCCGCACGATGTCCGACGTCACGGAGTTCACCATCGGTACAGCCAGGTAATTGTCGGCAAACACTCTCTTATCACAACAAATCAGCCAGCGAAAAATCGCTGGCTGTTTTGTTGCTGGTCTGACCAGTGCGACCGGTCCTACCGTCCTTACTTCAATGAAAGGCTATACGATGCCCTGAGCCATCATGGCGTGTGCCACCTTCATGAAGCCGGCAATGTTGGCACCCTTCACATAGTTGATGTATCCGTTGGGCTCCTTGCCGTATTTCACACATTGCTCATGGATGTTGGCCATGATGGTGTGGAGTTTCTCGTCCACCTCGGCACCGCTCCAGGAGAGGCGCATGGAGTTCTGGGTCATCTCCAGTCCTGAGGTGGCCACACCGCCGGCATTGACGGCCTTGCCCGGAGCGAAGAGTTGACCGGCAGCAATGAACTTGTCCACAGCCTCTGCCGTGCATCCCATGTTCGACACCTCTGCCACGCATAGAGTCTTGTTGGCGAGCAGCATGTCGGCATCGTCGCCGTTGAGTTCGTTCTGTGTGGCGCAAGGCAGTGCGATGTCCACTTTCACCTCCCACGGCTTTCTGCCCTCGTAGAACGTAGCACCCTCGAACTCCTCGGCATAAGGTTCGCAGATGTCGTTGCCGCTGGCACGGAGTTCAAGCATATAGGCGATTTTCTCGTCATCCAGTCCGGCGGGGTCATAGATGTATCCGTCAGGTCCGGAAATGGTCACCACCTTGGCACCCAGTTCGGTAGCCTTCTTGGCTGCGCCCCATGCCACGTTGCCGAAACCGCTGATGGCTACGGTCTTGCCCTTGATATCGATGCCGTGGGTCTCCAGCATCTGATGGACGAAATAGAGGGCACCGAAGCCGGTAGCCTCCGGACGGAGGATGGAGCCGCCCCATTCCAGGCCTTTTCCGGTGAGAACGCCCTGATATTGGTGGGTCAGTTTCTTGTACATTCCGAAGAGGTATCCGATCTCGCGTCCGCCCACGCCGATGTCACCTGCTGGCACATCCATGTCGGGGCCGATCACTTTTTGGAGTTCAAGCATGAACGCCTGGCAGAAGCGCATCACCTCAGCGTCGCTCTTGCCGCGGATGGAGAAGTCGGCACCTCCCTTGCCACCACCCATCGGCAGTGTGGTGAGGGCATTCTTGAACGTCTGCTCAAACCCGAGGAACTTCAGGATAGAGAGGTTGACGGAGGGGTGGAAGCGCAGTCCGCCCTTGTAGGGGCCGATGGCGCTGTTGTATTGTACGCGGTAGCCCAGGTTGACCTGCACCTCGCCCTTGTCGTCTACCCAGGGCACACGGAACGTGAGGATGCGCTCGGGCTCCACGAGGCGCTCGATGATCTTGGCTTTCTCAAACTCAGGGTGTTTGTTGTAGACTTCTTCTACAGACAGCAGCACTTCTCTGACAGCCTGCAGATACTCTGACTCGCCCGGATGCTTTTGCTCCAAGGCACGCATGATTTTTTCAACTTCCATAGTAATCTTTTTAGGTTGTGTTGTCAAAATGTCATTAAGGCGTCACAAAATTATTGAATATTTATTTATCCTCCAAATAAAAAAGGGGAAAAATTCTTGCCATGCTTGCTTTTTGTCGGATTTCCGCTTTTTTGTCTGTGGCATCAATGGGGAATTCAACACAGAGGCGCGGAGGCCACGACCATCCACAGGTTTCTTTTGAGTGTCCGCCCAATCCGCTACTCAAAAATGGAAATAAATCTCGATATATTTTGCATTTCACTCACCTTTCACTATCTTTGCCATATAAAACCAATTTTGATCAATTATGAAAACAATCAAGACCAGACTTTTCGCCGTGCTTTTAGGCATGCTGATTCCCATGTTGACAACCAACTGCGGTGACAAGAAGACCGCAGACAAAACAGAAACGACAGAAACGGCTGAGGCTACAGCGAAGACAGAAAGCATCATCCAAGTGGCCTCTCCTCCATTCCAGAAATTCGTGGTGGTGACAGTTGCTGAAGAAGGCCTCTACAAAGAGGCAGACACCAACAGTCCCACATTGACCAAGTGGGTTGAGTCTGATTGCGAGAGCGACATATGTGAGATGATCTACCAGTGGTCGGACCAGCCTCGCAAATCAGGCTTCGAACCAAGCACTGACATCATCGCTTGCGAAGGCGTAATCTTTCCCGTACTCGGCGAGGAAGGCGAATTCTATAAGGTAAGTACCATCAACCATTGGTGTGAAATCGAAAGCGCCTACATCCCCAAAACCAGTGTAGGAGACATCGAATGGGCTCCTATCAAGGTTGACATGCTCGAAACGGAAGACATTGGCTTCAAGTGCCGGGTGATGAAGGACGGCAAATACAAGGACGTTGTCTTTACCGATGAATACAGCGAACTCGAAGGAGAGACCTTCCGGGTGGGTGTGTTGAAAGACGGTTACGTGGCCACCCCGTTAACCTACCACATGTTCTGTAATCTGAACAATGACCAGAAAGACGGCATCGTCATCGATGATTCGGAGGACGACATCACCCTCAAATTCGCCAAGAGCCAGGCAATGCCAGTAGAATATGAAGATGACGCCTTCAGACTCGACCTGACGAAACTCAGCGACGATCAGATAGCAAAGATTGTGGATACGGTGATCAAGAAAAAGCCTGAATACGTGGACTGCATGTACCATTTCCCCGCACAGGGACTGCAGTCTTTCACCTATTTGTCGAAGTGATGTTACTCTAGCGCAGGGAGAAGACCAATATGGAAAACCACATACCACAGGAGTTCACCCAGTTTTACCTCAAGGATGTGTCGTTTGTCAACCTCATGACGCACCGCATCTTCAATGTGCTTATCGTAGCCAACCCCTATGATGCGTTCATGCTGGAGGATGACGGCCGTGTCGATGAGAAGATTTTCGACGAGTATATGCAGTTGGGCATGCGCTATCCCCCCACGTTCACGCAGGTGTGTACCACCGAGGAGGCGCGCCATGTGCTCAGCACCACCGCTATCGACCTGGTCATCTGCATGCCGGGCAATGCCGACAACGACGCCTTCAGTGTGGCGCGCGACATCAAGGCACACTTTCCACAGTTGCCCTGTGTGGTGCTCACGCCCTTCTCCCATGGCATCACACGCCGCATCCAGGACGAGGACATGTCGATTTTCGACTATGTCTTCTGCTGGTTGGGCGACACCAACCTCATCCTCTCCATCATCAAGTTGCTGGAGGACAAGATGAACATCGAGCACGATATCCAGGAGGCTGGTGTGCAGATGATTCTGCTTGTCGAGGACGGCATCCGTTTCTACTCCTCCGTGCTGCCCAATCTCTACAGTTATATCCTCCTGCAGAGTCAGCGTTTCTCCACCGAGGCGCTCAACCCCCATGCCGCGGCACAGCGCAAGCGTGGCCGTCCCAAGGTGGTGCTGGCACGCACCTATGAGGAGGCGATGGCTTTCTATGAGAAATATGCTGACAACACACAGGGCATCATCAGCGATGTGCGCTTCCCCAAGGATGGCGTGAAGGACCCGGAGGCGGGTTTCAAACTGCTCCGTGAGATCCGTCGCCGCGATGAGTTCATTCCCCTCATCATGCAGAGCGCTGAGGCCGAGAATGAGGCGAAGGCGCTGGCAGAGGGTTTCCACTATGTGAACAAGAACTCGAAGAAGATGAACATCGACCTGCGCAAGTTGCTTGCCGAGCACCTGGGCTTCGGCGACTTCATCTTCCGCGACCCCACCACGAAGCATGAGGTGATGCGTGTGCGGAGCCTGAAGGAGTTGCAGGACAACATCTTCACCATCCCCCGCGAGTCAATGCTCTACCACATCTCCCGCAACCATGTGAGCCGCTGGTTGTGCGCCCGCGCCATCTTCCCCGTGTCGCAGTTCCTCAAGACCGTCACGTGGCATAAACTCAAGGATGTGGATGCCCACCGCCAGATAATCTTCGACGCCATCGTACAGTACCGCAAGATGAAAAATGTGGGCGTCGTCGCGGTGTTCGACCGCGGCAAGTATGACCGTTACGCCCATTTTGCCCGCATCGGTGACGGTTCACTTGGCGGAAAGGGTAGGGGACTGGCTTTTTTGGACAACATCATCAAGCGGCATCCGGAGTTCAACCAGTTCACCAACGCCACGGTGTCCATCCCGAAGACCGTCGTGCTCTGCACCGACATCTTCGACCAGTTCATGGATGCCAACAACCTGTATCAGGTAGCCCTGTGTGATGCCTCCGACGAGGATATCCTGCGCCATTTCCTGCGCGCGCAGTTGCCCGACACGCTCATTGCCGACTTCTTCACCTTCTTCGAGGCGACGAAGTGCCCGATAGCCGTCCGTTCCTCGTCATTGCTGGAGGATGCCCATTATCAGCCTTTTGCCGGCATCTACTCCACCTATATGATACCCTATCTAGAGGACAAATATGAGATGCTCCGTATGCTCGCATGTGCCATCAAGGCGGTTTATGCCTCGGTCTATTACCGCGACTCCAAGGCATACATGACAGCCACCAGCAATGTGATTGACTCTGAGAAGATGGCGGTCATTCTCCAAGAAGTGGTCGGCAACACCTACGGCACCCATTTCTATCCCAATATCAGCGGTGTGCTGCGCTCGCTCAACTACTATCCTATCGGTGATGAGAAGGCGGAGGACGGCATCGCCAGTCTGGCCTTGGGTTTGGGCAAGTATATCGTTGATGGCGGACAGACATTGCGCGTGAGTCCCTACCATCCCCATCAGGTGCTTCAGACCAGCGAGATGGAGACCGCCCTGCGCGAGACACAGACGAAGTTCTATGCCCTCGACATGGCCACCACGACGCTCGATTTCCAGGTCGATGACGGCTTCAACATCCTCAAACTCCGCGTCCGGGAGGCAGACCGTGACCAGTCGCTCGACTTCATCGCCTCTACCTACGACCCCTACGACCAGATCATCCGTGACGGTATCTATGAGGGTGGGCGCAAGGTCATCTCCTTTGCCGGAGTGCTCCAGCAGAATGTGTTCCCCTTCCCCGAGATCATGCAGATGGCCATGCGTTTCGGTTCAGAGGGCATGCACCGTCCTGTGGAGATAGAGTTCGCCTGCAACATCCGCGACCGGCGCATCCTCGATTTCTACCTGTTGCAGATACGCCCCATCGTCGATTCCAAGCAGATGCTTGAGACCGACCTGTGCACCATTCCCGATGAGGAGTGTCTGTTGCGCTCTCACATGTCGTTGGGGCATGGCATCAACGAGGATGTCTTCGATGTGGTGTATGTGAAGACTGACGAACATTTCACTGCCTCCAACAATCCTACCATCGCCACCGAGATAGAGAAGATCAATCGTCGTTTCCTCGATGAGGGCAAGGGTTATGTCCTCGTGGGTCCCGGACGGTGGGGCTCCAGCGACTATTGGTTGGGTATCCCCGTGAAATGGCCCCACATCAGTGCCTCAAAACTGATTGTGGAGGCAGGACTGAAAAACTATCGCATCGACCCGAGTCAGGGAACGCATTTCTTCCAGAACCTCACCAGTTTTGGTGTGGGCTATTTCACCGTCAACACCTACACCGGTGAGGGCATCTGGCGCAAGGAGATACTTGATGCCATGCCTGCGGTCGAAGAGACGGAGCATGTGCGCCATGTGCGTTTCGACCGTCCCCTGCGCATCATGATGGATGGTAAGAAACAGGAAGGTGTCGTCCTCTTTCCTAAGAAGAGTGAAGAGTGAAGAATGAAGAGTGAAGGGTGAAGAGTGAAGGGTGAAGGGTGAAGAGTGAAGAACTTGCCCTGTAATACAGCGACCCCCAAAAAGAAAAATTTATAGCATTGTTTGCGGACACAAAAATGAATTTTTTAGTTGTTTGCGAGCACAATTAATTGATTTAAATCAAGAATTATATCAATTTTTGAAGAAAATCGATAAAAAGCATGGAAAACACGATGCAATGCATTACCTTTGCATCGTGTTTTTCATAGTATTAGATTTAAGGTTAACAAAGGTTGGAGTACGGCGGTACTCCTTTTTTTGTGTCTAGAGGGTCTAGAGGGTCTAGAGGATCTAGAAGATCTAGAGGATCTAGAAAATCTAGGATATCTAGAAAATCTAGAGAAGTTTATAAAGTTGAAAAAAACGGGATTTTAAGGATTATATCGTAGAATAGTATTGGAAGTCATTATACACCTTGTTGAGGAATTTCTCCGGGTCGTTTTCCTTGGCCCGTATGCCCAATACATTCTCCACTTTCTGTGCGAGTTGGTTCATGAGTGGTCCGCGTCGCTGGGTGTTGTCGGAGTAGAGAAGATGCTCGATGGCCTCAACCTGCCGCATGGAGAGGTGGGTGGCTTCGGGGTAGGAGGGAGCATAGTTCTGGTCGGCGAAAATAAAGGATCTCAGGATAAAAGGTTTTTGGTTTTTTGATAGTTTGACGACGGTCGTGCCCGCTGCGAGGTCGCCCAGCCGCTGGCTGTTTTTTGAGAAGACGATGAAGATGAGTCCGACGAACATGCAGCCGAAGTCAACCAAATATAGGATCCACCTGAGGAAAAGCGCCGTTTTTGAGGGCTTCGACCCGTCGAGGCATATCACCTTTATGCCCATGAGGCTCTTGCCGAGGGTCTGTCCGTCGATGAATATCTCCATGAGCAAGGGGTAACTCAGGACGATGAGTACTGAGAGGTATATGAGCACTTCGCCAAAGGTGTCGAAAGAGGATGCGATGCCTGCTGTCATCCCAACAAAAAAGGTGGCGGCGATGGTGAGGAAGATGGCATCGATAACCCATGCAAAGAACCGCAGCACGACAGAAGCCGCCGTCTGCTCAATGCGTACATATTGTCCGGTGATGATGTTGGTTTTTGCCATGTGAGCCTTCTTGAATTGATGTTGTGATTTTTCCTCTGTTGATGCTTGCAAAATTAAGGATAGTTTTTTACTTTTGCAAGTCAATAGAACAAAAAAAGATAATCATGCAGGAGGCAGTCTTTATCCGTCAGAACTTGGAGAAGTGGCAGGCCATGGAAAGGATGGTGGGCGATTCGGTGTTTACCACGCCCGATGAACTTGTCCAGGCCTACAATGAACTCACCTCCGACCTTGCCTTCGCACAGACGCAGTATCCTGCATCTCCGGTGACCGCCTATCTCAATGACCTTGCGCTCTCGCTGCACCGCGACCTCTACCGCCACAAGCATACCCCTTGGTCGAGGATTGTCAGGTTTTGGACACACGATATTCCCCTGAGTGTCTATGATGCGCGCTACTGCCTGCTCATCTCACTGGCAGTATTCGTGGTGTTCGCTATCATCGGCATGCTGTCCACCTTTGGCGATCCAGACTTCCCCCGTGCCATTTTGGGAGACAACTATGTGGACATGACCCTGAATAACATCGAGGAGGGCCATCCCATGGCCGTCTATGCAAGTGGAGGTCAGGTTTCTTCTTTCTTAGGCATTACTTTCAACAATATCATGGTGTCATTCATGACCTACGTGATGGGGGTATTCACCAGTTTTGGCACCGGCTATTACTTGATGAACAACGGCATCATGGTGGGGGCATTCATCACGTTCTTCATCGTTCGCGGTTTGTTTGTGGAGTCGATACTTGCCATCATGCTCCATGGCACGCTTGAACTATCAGCCATCGTCATTGCGGGCGGAGCAGGCATCATGCTGGGCAACGGCTGGCTTTTCCCCGGCACATACGGCCGTGTGCAGTCGTTCCTCCGTGCTGCCCAGCGCAGTGTCCGAGTGCTCATCTCCACGACCCCCATCTTCATCGTGGCGGCGTTTATCGAGGGGTTCTTCACCCGCTATACCAACATCGGCGATGGCCTGCGTCTGCTGGTCATCTGCGCCTCTGCACTGTTTATCATATTCTATTACATACTTTTGCCCATCAAACGTCACCGTGAAACGACCGCAGGAAAATAAGATATTGCTTTATGAGGACCGCTCGAGGGCCCAGTGCATCGAGGCAGTCTTCGACTTCATGCGTGCCAACCGGCGCATTTGGTTCCGGTCGGCTTTCACCTTGCTCATGCCTGTCTGCATGGTGCTGGGGTTTTCGGTGCTGACTCTTTCCGCTGACGATCGGCCCTCAGGAGACACCATCATGGACTGGCTGTTTGTCTGGGGACCGGGTTTTGACTTGTTCTTCAAGGTGATGGTGGTCGTCGGCACATGGATGACATTTGTGTTTGTCTATTCGCTGCTGGAGGCTTATGATGAGCATGGTTCTGCCCTCGATGCCTTCACGCAGCGGCAGATGCTGCCTTATTATCTGCGAAAGGCAAAGGTATCTTGGTGGCTTGCCATCCTGCTTGCCGGTGTGTCTTATTTCGTGCTGGGTTCCAGCAATATATGGCCCTCGCTCCTGCTTTTGATAGTGCTCGTGCCGTTGGCATTGTTGCCCTCCGTGGTCATCATTGAGAGGTTGGGAGTCTTCTCTGCCTTTGCCAAGTCACTGAGATTGGGTTTCCAAGCGTGGTTTCAGTTGTTCTTCACCATCGGGCTCACTTTGCTGTTCGGTTTTCTCATGACCCTTGTCATTGCGCTGCCCTCATTGGTGATGAGCGGGTGGTTCAGTTCGTTGGCCTACGGCTTGTCAAGCAACAATGGCCTTACTCTGCTTGTCGCCTACGGGTTTACCTCGTTGGTTTATCTGGGACTGTACCTGATGGTGTCGATGATGCTCATGTCATGTGCCTACGAATACGGCACGGTGTCGGAACGGATCGACGATGCGTCGCTGGAGAGTGAGATAGAACATTTTGAAGACCTATAACCGACGTAGCCATGGCAGCAGCACTCAACCATATCATGCAAGATGACTCCTTGGCAGCACGCCTGTTTGCGGGTCACGACTACAAGCGGTCGCTTGTTGGCGACTCTCTTGTAGAACCTGACGACATCATGCGGATACAGGTGCCTCCCGAGACAGAGAACATCGGCTTTTTTGATGCTTTGGCCCATTTCTTCGCATCCGTGCCATGGATTGTCTATGCCATTATCGGGGTTGCTCTGTTGGCATTGCTGGCACGGTGGCTTATCAGCAACGGATTGCTTGGTGATGGTTTCAGCCACACCGGCAGGGTGGAGTCTGCCGATGGCGACGACATCTACGACATCGACTATGAGAAGGAGATGAAAAGTGCCATGCACGCCGGAGATTACTCCACGATGGTGAGGCTCATCTATCTCCGCACCTTACGCACGCTCGATGAAGAAGGGCGCATCGTTTGGCGCATCTACAAAACCCCTACGGAGTATGCCGCCGAACTGCGTCAGCCCGCTTTTGCCACGATGACGAGGCATTTCCTGCGTGTGCGCTACGGTCGGTTTGACGCCTCTGAGGCACTCTACGAGGAGATGCGTGCCCTGCAGGCTGAGGTGGAGAAAGGAGGTGAGGCATGAAGCGCAAGGTGATGATGGCTTTGTTTGCCGTTGCGCTCTTGGCGCTGCTCTGGCTCATCATCCCACATGGAGAGCGGAATTTTATCTGGGATCCAGACACCTTGTTCCGCCATGACGATGACGAGCCTTTTGGCTGCGAGTTGTTCGACAAGATGGCAGAGGCTACCCTGCCCAATGGCTATTCCTATTATCAGGGCAGCCTCGACGACCTGCTGAATTCAAAGGAGAAACGCTCTCTGTTGCTGGTATGCGGGGAGGTGTCATGGGATGAGTATGCTGCCATACGGATTGACAGTTTCATCCGGCGGGGCAACAATCTGATGCTGGTTTGCAACGAATGTTATGGGGTTGGCGATTATGCCTGGGGAAGCGACCGCAGAACCAAGGATTTTTTCAAGAAGGATGACCTGAGAGAGGTGTTGAAAGGACATCGGGCTCCCGACACGCTGTATTGCACCAATGGCGACAGGATCCCTGTGCCCCGTCCCCTGCTCACCTCCTTCTTCGGCACCAAATTAAAGGCAACGCATACCAGTTCGATCGGACCGGTGCTCAGCAAGACGGCGCTGGTGAAGCGCAAGGCCAAAGAGATGGGAGCAGTCCGCTTTACCTATGACGGAGACACTGTGACGGTGCCCGATCCTTATGAGACAGACAGTTCTTTGGTGATGGACTACCGCAGCAAAGAAGATTTTGAGAACGCCATTCAGTCGGCAAGGGAATCTTTGGAAGCCTACATGTATACTGATGTGAGCAATGAATATGTGTCCTTGACCGTCAATGTGGGCAAGGGAAAGGTGTTTTTGCTGACGAGTCCGCTGCTGTTCACCAACTATGGGGTGCTCGACACCCATATCTCCAAGTTCGTGGGATGGCAGTTGTCTCAGATAGCCGACCGTCCCGTGGTGAGGTTCTCCTATGCCTTGGTCAGCCAGCATTTCACCCATAGAAACGACCCGTCGGGCATCTCTTCCTCTCCGCTCTACTACATGCTTGACCGTCCGCCGCTCAGGTGGGCCATCTATACGCTGCTCGCCGCCATCGTGCTCTTCATGCTGTTCACGGCACGCCGCCGGCAGCGCCGCATCCCCGTGATTGACACGCCTCAGAACCGCAACCTGAGTTTCGTGCAGTTGTTGGGCACCATCTACTACCGCCGTCATGACAATGCCGACCTGCTGCGCAAGAAATACACCTATTTCCGTGAGGAACTGCGCCGCACCATGTTGCTTGATATCGACGACACTTCCGCAGATGCCTCACATCATGCACGGCTTGCCCAGAAGACAGGCATGGAGGAAGCGCGCATTGCCGAGACGATCGGCATGGTGCGCCGGCTCACTGCCGAACGTGAAGATTTGTCCGACAGGCAGTTACAGGAATGTATCGACCGGATGAACGAGATCATAAAGAAACTATAAATGAAGAGACACTACTCTTGCAGATCATAGGCTTCTACTGACGATGAGCAATCTGTTCTATTGTCTAAACTCCTGATCTCCTAAACGTCTAAACTCCAAAAAAATGAGAGAAAGCGAAACTTGAATAAAAATAGAATCATCACTAAATAAGACCATATGGAAGAAAACAATTCCCAACGCCTCAATCTGGAAGCGTTCTCCTCAAAAATGATGTTGGTACGCCAGCAAATCGGTTCTGTAGTGGTAGGTCAGGACCAGACCGTCGACCTGCTTCTCACCTCGGTGCTGGCCGATGGGCATGTGCTGCTCGAGGGAGTGCCCGGTGTTGCCAAGACCCTTCTCGCCCGCCTTCTCGCCCGCCTGGTGGATGCCCGTTTCCACCGTCTGCAGTTCACCCCCGACCTCATGCCCAGCGACGTGCTGGGAACATCGGTGTTCAATATGCGGGAGTCGGCTTTTGAGTTCCACAAAGGTCCCATTTTTGCCGATATTGTCCTGGTGGATGAGATCAACCGGGCCCCTGCCAAGACACAGGCCGCCCTCTTCGAGGTGATGGAGGAGCGGCAGGCGACGGTCGACGGCACCACCTATCCCATGGGTGACCTGTTCACCGTGGTCGCCACACAGAATCCTGTGGAGCAGGAGGGTACCTACAAACTGCCAGAGGCGCAACTCGACCGCTTTCTCATGAAGGTGACGGTGGGTTATCCTTCTGCCGACCTCGAGACGCTCATCCTCAAGCGGCATCATGAGAATGCCCGCCTCACCCAACTGGAGGAGATACAGCCGGTGCTCACCAAGGAAGAACTTCTGGAATACCGTTCGCTGATGTCTCAGGTGGTGGTGGATGATAGTCTGCTGCGATACATGGTTGATGTGGTGCAACTCACCCGCAGCAGCAAGTCGGTGTTCCTGGGTGCGTCGCCCCGTGCCGGTGTGGCGCTGCTCAAGGCATCGAAGGCTTACGCCCTGCTGCAGGGCCGCGACTTCGTGACCCCCGATGACATCAGGTTCGTCGCACCCTCCGTGCTCCAGCACCGCCTGATTCTCACTGCTGAGGCAGAGATGGAAGGTTATAATGCCGTGCGTCTGGTTGCTGCGCTCATCGATCAAGTGGAAGTGCCCAAATAACCGCGCATGTTCCTCACCCGAAGATTCTATATCGTGCTGGCCGCCATAGCCGCCATCCTGGCTTCTGGTGTGCTCTTTTCCCCGCTGTTCTTGCTGGGGAAGGGCTTGCTGGTGCTTCTTGCCGTGGTGTTGGCCGCCGATGTGGTGGTGCTGTGGTCTCTTCCGAAGGTCGAGGTCGACCGCATCTGCTCAGAGCGCTTTTCCCTGGGTGATGACAATGAGGTGACGCTGCGCCTGACCAACAGGTCTACTCTGCCATTGCGCCTGACCCTTATCGACGAGTTGCCGGCGCAGTTGCAGGAGCGGCACTTCTCTCTCTCGGCCAAGGTCGGGGCGGGTTCGGTGGCGGATGTCACCTATCATGTGCGTCCCACCATGCGCGGCGTCTATGCTTTCGGCCATGTGCTCGCCTATGCTGCCACCACCATCGGACTGGCAGAGCGCCGCCACCGATGCGGTGAGCCGTGTGACGTGAAGGTCTATCCCTCATATCTCATGCTCCGCCGTCTGGAACTGATGGCTGCCACCGACAATCTGATGGAGATGGGGGTGAAAAAGGTTCGGCAGATCGGCAACAATACCGAGTTTGAGCAGATCCGCGACTATGTGCAGGGCGATGACTATCGCACCATCAACTGGAAGGCGAGTGCCCGCCGCACGCATCTCATGGTCAATGTTTATCAGGATGAGCGCGCGCAGCAGGTCTTTTCCGTCATCGACAAAGGACGTCTCATGCAGCAATCGCATGAGGGAATGACCTTGCTCGACCACGCCATCAATGCCTCTCTTGTGCTCTCTTATGTCGTTGTCAACCGACAGGACAAGGCGGGCATCATCACCTTTGCCGACCATTTCGGTTCGTTTGTTCCCGCCGAGCGCCACTCCTCGCAGATGCAGCGCATCCTGGAGTGCCTCTACGGCCAGCAGACCACTTTTGGGGAGTCAGACTACTCCATCCTCACACCCAATGTCAACCGTCTGGTGGGAAAGAGGAGTTTCATGATGCTGTATACCAATTTCACCGACTTCGGGAGCCTTTCCCGTCAGTTGCCTTATCTGAGACTGCTCAACCAGCGCCACCGATTGTTGGTCGTTTTCTTTGAGGATGACGAACTGTCGTCCTATGTCGCTACGGATGCGCATGGCGGCGAGGAATATTACCAGCATGTCATCGCCGAGAAACTCATCTACGAGCGGCGCCTGATAGTCAGCACACTGCGCCAAAACGGCATCTTCAGTCTGCTTACCTCACCCAAGAGATTGTCCGTCGATGTCATCAACAAGTACCTTGAGATGAAGTCAAGACACCTGCTCGTGTGATTGATTTATATCAAATAATTGTGTATTTTACACTTTTTAAGAGGCAAAAACTTGCATGGTAAGAAGAAATGCCTTACCTTTGCATCGTGTTTTTCATAGTATTAGATTTAAGGTTAACAAAGGTTGGAGTACAGCGGTACTCCTTTTTTTTGTGCCCATATTCTCATGACCCCAGTCCTTTACTTCTATTTTTAAATAAATTTTTAAAAAACCTTGGTGTTTTTAATAAAATTTTGTAAATTTGCACCACTGATTTGAAAATTTTCAATTAAAAAAGAATCATATCATATGAAGAAGTATTTAGCAGAACTGGTGGGTACGTTCGCACTCACCTTCTTGGGTTGCGGCACGGCTGTTGCCCTGGGTTGTGGTACCGACACTGCTTCGGTGGTCGGCACCGCTATTGCTTTCGGTCTCTCTGTGGTCGCCATGGCCTATACCATCGGCGGAATATCCGGATGCCATATCAATCCTGCCATCACCCTCGGTGTGTTTCTCAGTGGGCGGATGAGTTTCAAGGACTGCGGCATGTATATGCTTTTTCAGGTGGTGGGCGCCATTTTGGCAGCAGCGGCTCTCGCCGGCATTGTCGGCACGGCTGTCGGCAATCCCTTCATCACCACGCAGACAGGAGCCAACGTATGCAGTTTTGGGGTGTCCAACGGACTTATTGTGGAGATCGTGCTCACCATGCTTTTCGTGCTGGTGGTGCTGGGTGCCACATCCAAGACCAATGGTGCCACCAACAATTTTGCCGGTCTGGCCATCGGCCTCTCGCTCATCCTCATTCACTTGGTGGGCATTCATTTCACAGGCACGTCAGTCAATCCCGCCCGCTCTATTGGTCCTGCCATTTTTGAGGGTGGTCAGGCATTGAACGAACTGTGGGTTTTCATCATCGGTCCGCTGGTGGGTGGTGCTTTGGCTGCCCTCATCTGGAAGGTGATAGACGTCAATGAGATTGAAGATTAAGGCTTCGTCTTATTATTCAACACAGAGATACAAAGGCACAGAGGAAGATAAAGAATTGTGTTTCTCCGTTTTGACGATTGTTTTATTATTCAACACAGAGATACAAAGACACAGAGGAAGATAAAGAATTGTGTTTCTCCGTTTTGACGATTGTCTTATTATTCAACACAGAGGTACAAAGGCACAGAGGAAAATAAAGAATTGTGTTTCTCCGTTTTGACGATTGTCTTATTATTCAACACAGAGGTACAAAGACACAGAGGAAGATAAAATCTCTGTTTCTCTGTATCTCTGTATTGTTTTTGGGGTCTTTATGGGCTGTTTCTTTTGCTAACTGAATTTTGCAATTGTTGCTACTTTGGGCATGCCGCTGTGCAAAGGGGCCGTTTCTGTTCGTTATTGAGGCAAAAAAAGCATGAAAACCTTTGTTTTCCACATTAAAAATGCTAATTTTGCACTCAGTTTTAAAAGACAGTTTTTCACAGTTAATATTTTCAACTATGGTAAGTTACAAACAATTAGGTCTTGTCAACACCCGTGAGATGTTTGCCAGGGCTATCAATGGCGGCTATGCCATTCCCGCGTTCAATTTCAACAATATGGAGCAACTTCAGGCCATCATCAAGGCCTCGGTGGAAACCAAGTCACCGGTGATCCTCCAGGTGTCGAAAGGTGCGCGCAACTATGCCAACCAGACCCTTTTGCAGTATATGGCTCAGGGTGCTGTGGAGTATGCCAAGGAGTTGGGCTGCAAGCATCCCGAAATCGTGCTTCACCTTGACCACGGCGACAGTTTCGAGACCTGCAAGAGTTGTGTCGATATGGGCTTCTCGTCAGTGATGATCGACGGTTCTGCTCTTCCCTATGAGGAGAACATTGCCCTGACCAAGAAAGTGGTGGAGTATGCCCATCAGTTTGATGTCACTGTAGAAGGTGAGTTGGGCGTGCTCGCTGGTGTAGAGGATGAGGTAGTGGCAGAGGAGTCACATTATACCAAGCCTGAGGAGGTGATTGATTTCGTGAGCCGCACTGGTGTTGACTCACTCGCCATCTCCATCGGTACCTCTCACGGCGCTTATAAGTTCAAGCCCGAGCAGTGCACCGTTGACCCGAAGACCGGTCGTTTGGTGCCCCCGCCACTCGCTTTCGACGTGCTCGACGCCATCATGGTGAAACTCCCCGGCTTCCCCATCGTGCTCCACGGCTCATCTTCTGTTCCCCAGGAGTATGTTGACATCATCAACCAGTATGGTGGCAAACTGCCCAATGCAGTGGGTATTCCCGAGGAGCAACTCCGCAAGGCTTCTGAGAGTGCTGTCTGCAAGATCAACATTGACTCTGACTCACGTCTGGCCTTCACCGCTGCTGTCCGCAAGACTCTGGCAGAGAAACCGGGTGAGTTCGACCCACGTAAGTTCTGCGGTCCCGCTCGCGACGAGATGGAGAAGATGTACAAGCACAAGATTATCGAGGTGCTTGGATCGGACAACAAACTTGCACAACTCGACTAAACTTCTTTGACCGCTGTTCCGCAGCGGATTGACAACCAAATTTGGGCACAGAGGGATTCTCTCTGTGCCTTTTTGTGTAAAAGATGTTAAATAGTTGGGGGAAAAGATACAGGTATTGAGAAAAAGTAATATATTTGCAATATCAAAATGATATCATATTTCTAACTAATTTAAATAAGGTAAAAATGGAAACGAAAAATGAATTCTCATTTAAGGGAACGGCCCTGAA
This sequence comes from Prevotella sp., assembly GCA_016281815.1. Taxonomy (GTDB): domain Bacteria; phylum Bacteroidota; class Bacteroidia; order Bacteroidales; family Bacteroidaceae; genus Prevotella. Next base: position 48,386 of record JAEEJK010000038.1, read on the forward strand.
TGGTTTTTTGATGTTGTTTGTCAACCTGGCAGTTCTTATCCTTTCTATTGTAGGCATCATTTACAGTATTGTGTTGCTTGATGACAGCAATGGTGCCCAGGGAGGATGGTTGCTTGGTGCTTGTGGCCTTTTGCTTTTGGTGAACATTATCTGCTGGTGCGGTTTCCTGATGCTCGAGCCCAATGAGGCCCGTGTGCTCACCTGGTTTGGAAAATACAGTGGTACATTCACCCGTACAGGTTTTTATTGGGTCAACCCCTTCTATGGTGCGAAGAAATTGTCTCTGCGTGCCCGCAACCTGGATGCCGAGCCCATCAAGGTGAACGACAAGACAGGCAACCCCGTGATGATCGGTTTGGTGCTCGTTTGGAAACTGAAGGACACCTATAAGGCCATGTTTGAAGTTGATTCGCAGACGATGGCCAGTTCGCCCACTGAAATCGGCGGCAGTGCCAAGAGCATCATGAACGCGCTGGAGAAGTTCGTGCGCGTGCAGAGCGATGCCGCCCTTCGTCAGGTGGCAGGCCAGTATGCCTATGATGACGAGGATGCCCAGACCAATGAACCTACCCTGCGTTCGAGCGCCGATGAGATCAACGAGCAACTGGAGCAGAAACTCGATGAGCGGTTGGCCCTGGCAGGCATCGAAGTGGTGGAGGCCCGCATCAACTACTTGGCCTACGCCCCGGAGATCGCAGCCGTGATGCTGCGCCGCCAGCAGGCATCTGCCATCATCACCGCGCGTGAGAAGATTGTCGAGGGTGCCGTGTCGATGGTGAAGATGGCACTTCAGAAACTCTCTGACGAGGATGTGGTGGAGTTGGATGACGACAAGAAGGCAGCGATGGTGAGCAACCTCATGGTGGTGCTCTGTGGCGACGACTCTGCCCAGCCTGTCGTGAATGCCGGAACACTCAACCACTAAATAATATTGAAAATTGAAGATTGAAAATTGAGAATTGGCCATTGAGCACATTTCTAATCTTCAATCTTCAATTTTCAATCTTCAATAAAAATCAATTGTTATGGCCAAGAAAGCGTCCAATACCAAAAGTTTCATTCTGCGTGTCGACAGCGACACGATGAATGCCATAGAAGCGTGGGCCGCCGATGAGTTCCGCTCCACCAACGGACAGTTGCAGTGGATCATTACCGAGGCGCTGCGCAAGGCTGGACGTCTGCCCAAGAAACGAACGGAGAAGGCCGCAGAGGAGGAATAAGATATGAATTTGTTCAGATTGAAGTTTTTCAGACTATTCAGGTCGGGTTGTGATGACGTGAAGCACGTCAGGATGGGGCGCACGATGGAAAGCACCATCTTTGAGTTGGTGGCACTTGTTCTGGTCATCACCATGTTGGTGTTGGCAGTAATTATGTACTTCCATGCTCCGGAAACCATTCCCACCCATTTCGATGCGGCCGGCCACCCCAACAATGAGGGCAGTCGTCTGACCCTGCTCATCGTGGCAGGCATCGGTGCCTTCGTGACCGTGCTTCTGATGGCGGGAGCATACGTGCCTACTGGTGTCATCAATCCGCCACCCAATTTGGAAACTCCAAGACAGTTTGTGCTCGCCAGCCGCATGGTGCGCGTCCTCGCGCTGCTGGTGTGCCTGCTGTTCATCTGCATCATCCTGATGATGTGCTATCCCACAGCCGGTTGTGGCATCCCCTTGATTGTTTTGGTGATATTGATTGCCTTGACCCCTGTCGTTTTCGCCATATTCATCAGAAGAGCACGCAACCGATAGGCGCAAAAAATGTTTTTCTGCCAAAAATTTGGAGGAAAGCAAAAAAAGCAGTACCTTTGCACCGCTTTTTTGCGTAACCGATGACAGGAAGAAGAGTTGCCTAGTTATGTTGCGCTGAAAGACAGGTCATTTAATCAATTAATCACAATGGATTTAATCAAGGTTGCTGAGCAAGCATTTGCAACTAACAACGCCGAGCAGGCCAAGGCCGCTGGCAAGAAATTCGACGAGTTCCATCCTGGTGACACAGTCACTGTAGCCTACAAGATTATCGAGGGCAACAAGGAGCGTATTCAGTTATACCGTGGTGTGGTGATCCGCATCTCCGGTCATGAAGAGAAGAAGCGCTTCACTGTTCGCAAGATGTCCGGCACAGTGGGTGTGGAGCGTATCTTCCCCCTCGAGTCACCCAACATCGACAGCATCGAGGTCAACAAGCGTGGTAAGGTGCGCCGTGCAAAACTTTACTACCTGCGCAAACTCACAGGCAAGAAGGCCCGCATCAAGGAGAAGTTTACTGCGCCCAAAGCACAGAATTAAATGAAATAAAGGGGTTTCATGCACTGAAACCTCTTTTTTTTATTGAGAATTTGAAAGTGAAGAATGAAGAGTGAAGAGTGAAGAATGAAGAGTGAAGAATGAAGAGTGAAGAGTGAAGAGTGAAGGATGAAGAAAGTGAAGAGTGAAGAATGGTAATTAGTTTTTCCGTATGTTGCGTTTTTGGCGCAACCCCCGCAAAAGGACTATTGTCTAAACTCCTACACTCCTAATCTCCTACACTCCTAATCTCCTCATCTCCAAATTTCCCAATAGTTGATCATTATTTGAATTAGAATAACAAAATACAAGACCACCAATGAAAGAACTTGCATTGAAATACGGTTGCAATCCCAACCAAAAGCCCTCCCGCATCTACATGACAGAAGGCGAACTGCCCCTTGAGGTGCTCAACGGACGTCCCGGGTATATCAATTTCCTCGACGCACTCAACAGTTGGCAACTTGTGCGTGAACTCAAGGCTGCTACAGGTCTGCCCTCTGCCGCCAGTTTCAAGCACGTGTCTCCTGCCGGAGCCGCTGTCGGACTGCCGCTGAGTGACACGCTCCGCCGCATTTACTTTGTAGATGACATCGAGGGAGAGTTGTCGCCCATCGCCTGTGCCTATGCCCGTGCGAGGGGAGCCGACCGTATGAGCAGTTACGGCGATTTTGTGGCGCTCAGCGACACCTGCGACGCCATGACAGCCAATTTGCTCAAGCGTGAGGTGTCCGACGGTGTGATAGCACCCGGTTTTACACCCGAGGCTTTGGAGATTCTCCGTGCCAAGCGCAAAGGCACCTACAACGTCATCCAGATCGACCCCGACTACCGTCCGGAGCCTGTGGAGCGCAAGCAGGTGTTTGGCATCACTTTTGAGCAGGGACGCAATGAGATTGACCTCAACGACCCGGCACTTTTCGCCAATATCCCCACCCAGAACAAGACATTCACCGAGGCTGCCCGCCGCGACTTGGTCATTGCGCTCATCACGCTGAAATATACCCAGAGCAACAGTGTCTGCTATGTGAAGGACGGTCAGGCCATCGGCATCGGAGCCGGTCAGCAGAGCCGCATTCACTGCACACGTCTGGCAGGCAACAAGGCCGATATCTGGTGGCTCCGTCAGCATCCGAAGGTGATGTCGCTGCCCTTTGTGCCAGGCATCCGCCGTGCCGACCGTGACAACACCATCGATGTGTATATCAGTGAGGACCATGACGACGTGCTGTGCGACGGCACCTGGCAGCAGTTCTTCACCGAGCGTCCTGAGGTGCTCACCATGGAGGAGAAAAAGGCTTGGATTGCCCAGAACACGAAGGTGGCGCTTGGCAGCGACGCTTTCTTCCCCTTTGGTGACAATATCGAGCGTGCCCACAAGAGCGGTGTGGAGTTTATTGCTCAGGCGGGCGGCTCTGTCCGCGATGACCATGTGATCGCCACCTGCGACAAGTATGGTATCGCCATGGCATTCACCGGTGTACGTCTGTTCCACCATTGATGTAGTCTGCTATGGACAATGGAGTGGATATCGACGCCATCATCCAGGGCGGTATCGTCTGGGGCCGCGGTGGCGATAAAAATAAGGATGACGAAAAGGGCAAGGTGAAGACCAAAGCCAAGAAAAAAGGCTACATCACCGGTGCCCACGGCAGTGGCAGTGCCCGTCAGAAGGCCAAGTATCGCGAGCAGAGGGCTAAGAGGAGAAAGTAATTCCCGTAAAAATTCTACCGGATGCAATACCCAATCGCCGGGCGGAGAAAAACCGTCCGGCTTGATTGTATGTGCAGATGCCAGCGATATGGATGTTTGTCCCGACAACCCCCATTCGTAAGAGCGAGAGGCGGTTGGCTTCCCAAAGGTCAATATGCCACTTGGCATATCTGTGGGCGATGCGCTCCATGTCGAAGCCAGCCTGCGCGAAAGCCTCATAGACTTCGTCGCCCACCTCGAAGTTGTCCAATGATATTCCAGGGCCAATCACCGCCTTAATCTGTGAGGCATCGGTATGGTAGGCCTTGATCATCGCCTGGACTGCTTTCTCTGCGATGCGTGCTACGGTGCCGCGCCACCCGGCATGGATGGCGGCACAGGCATGGTGAGCCTCATCATACAGCAGCACGGGGATGCAGTCGGCTGTCGACACGCCGATGCATAGACCAGCCACATCGGTCATCACGGCATCGACACCCTCCAGCAGTTGCTTGTGAACATCATCGGTCAGCAATGGCCAGTCCGCTTCTATCTGTCTCACCACAGTGCCATGCACCTGATGAGGATAGACCAGGTGAGCGTTTTCGATGCCAAGCAGACGGCAAAGGGCTTTAGTGTTGGCGGCGATACAGGTCTCATCGTCGCCGCAGTAGTGGTTGATGTTGAACTCGCCATATAGTCCCTGACTGACACCGCCTTTCCGTGTGGTGCTGAAAGCGGTCACTCCAGGAGCAATGTCGTAGCGCAACAAGACGGGCATGTGTCCCGTGGAGGGGCTGTCACTGACTGTCATGGCTCATCGTACTCAAAATCCTCGAGATCCTCAATGTCATCTTCCTCGACAAAGACAATCTCATCGTCCTCGCCCTCAGCAGACATCTCCAAAAGGAATTTCGACAGGTCCTTGTCGCGATGAACAAGCGTATCTTCCGCCGTGATGGTCTGCAGTTTGTTGCTCTCGCTGTTGAGTTCGCGCCAGAGCACGTTCTTCAGTTCTTCCAGTCCGAACCCTGTGACAGCAGAGATGAACACCGTTTCCACGTCGGTAGGAAGCGTCTCGCGCAGCATCTCCATCAGTTCATCATCGAGCAGGTCGCATTTTGTCACTGCCAGCACGCGATGCTTGTCAAGCATTTCGGGATTGAAATTCTCCAACTCATGCAGCAGCACCTCATATTCGTGTCGGATGTCGTCGGTGTCGCCGGGAACCATGAAGAGCAGCAGTGAGTTGCGCTCGATATGGCGCAGGAAGCGCAGTCCCAGTCCTTTGCCCTCGCTTGCCCCCTCTATGATGCCGGGAATGTCGGCCATGACAAACGATTGCTTGTCGTGGTAGCCTACGATGCCCAATGAGGGTTCCAGTGTGGTGAAGGGGTAGTTGGCTATCTTGGGCCGTGCGCTTGACAGCGATGAGAGCAGGGTAGACTTGCCTGCATTGGGGAAGCCCACAAGTCCTACGTCAGCCAGAAGTTTGAGTTCGAGGATGACGGTCATCTCCATCATCGGTTCGCCCGGCTGCGCATAGCGTGGAGCCTGGTTGGTGGCGGAACGGAACTGATAGTTGCCCAGTCCGCCCCTGCCTCCTTTGAGCAGGCATACCACCTGGCCGTCGTAGGAGATGTCGCAGATGTATTTCCCAGTCTCGGCGTTGTATACCACCGTTCCGCAAGGCACGTCGATATACTCGTCCTTGCCCTTGGTGCCGTGGCATTTGTCCTTGCCGCCGTTGCCTCCGTGCTGTGCGAAAATATGCCGTTGGTATTTGAGGTGGAGCAAGGTCCAGTAGTTGTGGTTACCGCGCAGGAAAACGCTGCCACCGTCGCCACCGTCGCCACCGTCTGGTCCGCCGTTGGGGTTGTACTTCACATGGCGCAGGTGCATGGAGCCCCTGCCGCCCTTTCCAGAGCGGCAGCAGATTTTCACATAGTCAACGAAATTTGACTCCATTGTCTACAGTTCGTCTACGACCTGGCAGATATCGCCAAAGATGCGGTCGAGTTCACCCAGTCCGTTGATCTGGTGACGGATACCGTCGTTCTCATACCATTCGATGAGCGGTGATGTCTGACTGTGATAAACATCGAGACGCTTCTTGATGGTCTCTGCGTTGTCGTCGCTGCGGCCGCTTTCCTCTCCTCGCTTGATGAGCCGTTTCATCAGTTCCTCCTCGGGCACGTCAAGTTCGATCATGGCGGCTACTTTGTGGCCACGGTCGGCGAGCATCTTCTTCAGTGCCTCAGCCTGAGGAACAGTGCGGGGGAATCCGTCAAAAATGACACCCTTGTGGTTGGGGCCGTATGTGTCATAGACACCGGCGAGCATGTCCACGATCAGACTGTCAGGCACCAGCATGCCATCGTCGATGTATTGCTTGGCTATCTTGCCCAGTTCGGTGCCATTCTTTATCTCTGCGCGGAGCACGTCGCCCGTCGAGATGTGGTTGAGTCCGTACTTCTTGATGAGAAGGTCGCTCTGGGTGCCTTTTCCTGACCCTGGAGCTCCGAAAATAACGATGTTCTTCATATTCTTTTGTTTGGGTGATTCATTTTCTGGTACCAGTGTGTAGATGTCTTTCAGTCCCCGTCCCTGCTGGTTGTAATCAAGGCCGTATCCCAGGATGAAGTCGTTGGGGATGCGCATGACCACGTATTCCAAATCGATGTCAATGGTGAGTTTTTCTGGTTTGAGCAGCAGCGTGCACACATGGACAGACTCCGGGTTGCGTGTGCCAAGCGACTCCATCATCTGGCGGATGGTGATGCCTGTCTCCACGATGTCTTCCACGATGATGACCGTGCGGCCGGAGAGGTCTTCGTTGATGCCTATGACCTCGGTAACCTTTCCTGTGGATGTGGTGCCCTGATAGGAGGCCAGTTTGACGAAGGAGATTTCACAGGGGATGGTGATGCGCCGAATCAGGTCGGCGGCAAAGATGAAGGCTCCATTGAGAACAGCAAGGAAAATGGGGTTCTTGCCTGCCATGTCCTGGTTGATCTGAGCAGCCACGGCATCAATTCTCTTCAGTATTTCTGCTTCTGGGATGGAGATGCGGAATTTCTTGTCCAGCACTTGAATGGTATCCATAATGATAATAGTATTTGATTATGCAAAGATAATGCAAACCGAGCGGAAAGCAAAGCAAATAACAAAGTTTTTGCTTTCTTTCCCGAGGTGATGCATATCTTCATGGTGGTAAATTTAGCAAAAATATCGGAAACAATGATGCAAGGTTGGCTATAATTTTGTAATTTTGCATCGATATGAAGATATTTACTGGCACTCAAATTCAAGAGCTCGACAAATATACGATTGAGCATGAACCCATTAAGTCCATTGACCTGATGGAGCGGGCGGCTAAGGCACTGACGAAGGCCGTCGCCGCAGAATGTACCCCTGCTGAGAAAATGGTGGTCTTTGCCGGCCCCGGCAACAATGGCGGTGACGCGCTTGCTGTCTCTTGCCTGCTTGCTGACCGCGGCTACGACATTTCCGTCTTTTTGTTCAACACCAAGGGTAAGTTATCGGAAGACTGCGCAGAGAACAAGAAGCGCGCCCTCGAGAATGGCAACATCAAGCATTTCATCGAGGTGACCAAGGAGTTTGACCCACCCGCCCTCACCGAGGAAACCGTGGTCATCGACGGTCTTTTCGGAACCGGTCTTGTCAAGCCCCTTGAGAGCGGATATGCTTCGTTGGTGAAGTACATCAACCAGTCGCCTTGCCGTGTCATCAGCATCGACATGCCATCGGGGTTGCTGGCGGAATGCAACACCTACAACATCCAGGCGCACATCATCCGTGCAGACCTCACCCTCACCCTCCACACCCTGAAATTGGCACTTCTTTTCGCCGATAACCAGCAGTATGTCGGACGGTTGAAGGTGCTCGGCATCGGTCTGTCCGAGGAATACATCCGCAACACCAACACCTCTTTCACCATGCAGGAGGTCGACGACCTGCGCCCCTTGCTGATGCGACGGTCCGACTTTGTCCACAAGGGGAATATGGGTCATGCGCTGCTCATCGCAGGCAGTTATGGTATGGCGGGAGCAGCCATGCTGGCGGCGAAGGCATGCCTACGCTCAGGTGTGGGAAAACTCACTGTGCATACTCCCAAAAACAATTGTCAGGTCATGCAGATGAGCGTGCCTGAGGCAGTCCTTTCGGTGGACACCGAGGACACGTACTTCTCTGAGGCCGTTGTCGCTGATGAGTTCGATGCTTTGGGCGTCGGTCCGGGTCTGGGACAGGTGGAGGGCACGGCCATCGCGCTCATCGCGCAGTTGAGGCGCACCAATGCACCCACCGTTGTGGATGCCGACGCGCTCAACATCCTGGCGAGTCACAGGGCATGGATGCAGCAGTTGCCCAAGAACATCATCATGACGCCTCATCCCCGGGAGTTCGACCGACTGAGCGGCTCACGCAGCAGCGATGACTATGAGCGCCTGATGAAGGCTGTCGATATGGCGGTGAGACTGCAGGTATATATCCTGCTCAAAGGCCATTATTCCGCACTCTGCCTGCCCGACGGGAAGGTTGTCTTCAACACGACGGGCAACTCCGGCATGGCTACGGCTGGGTCGGGTGATGTGCTCACCGGCATCATCACTGGTTTGTTGGGCAGGGGCTACCATCAGCGTGAGGCTTGCTTGCTGGGCATGTACCTCCATGGCTTGGCGGGAGACCTCGCCGTCCGTGACAAGGGAAAGGAATGCCTCATCGCCAGCGACCTCATTGATTATCTCCCCAAAGCCTTCAAAAACCTGTATGGAGAGTGAAGAGTGAAGAATTTTAGGAATTAAGAATTAAGGATTAGGGATTAAGAATTATGATTACCACTGCAAAAATGGCGGTGCGATAGGTAGGGACGCGATGTATCGCGTCCGCCACAATGAAGCAGGTATGAACCAGCCATGAAGCAGGTATGAATTAGTTCTTAACCAACTCTGAACTATGAATTATGAACTATGAACTATAAATTATGAACTATAAACTAAATATGTTGCTGATGGCCGTGCTGATGGCCGTCACTTCGTGCACCACCCATTATGCGGTGAGCAGCGTGGAGCGCACCCGCTTGCTCATTGACAAAAAATATGACCGGCCCATGAGCGAAGAGGTGAGCACTTTCATGAGACCTTACAAGGCTAAGGTCGACAGCCTCATGTCGCCCGTCCTCGGAAGGGCTGCCAAACCGCTGCAGGCTTACCGGCCGGAAAGTCCGCTGAGCAATCTGTTGCCCGATGTGTTGGTGTGGGCAGGCAAACTGTATAATGAGAAACCCGACTTCGGTGTCTATAACATGGGTGGCATCCGTGCCTCACTTGCCCAGGGCAACATCACCATCGGCGATGTCTTTGAGGTGGCTCCCTTTGAGAATAAAATCTGTTTCCTCACACTCAGCGGCAAGAAAGTGCTGGAACTGTTGGGACAGATCTGTTTCCGCAAGGGCGAGGGCATCAGCCATGAGGTGCGCATCACCGCGACACCCGACGGCAAACTCATCCATGCTACCATCGGCGGCAAGGAGATCGACCCCCAGGCACAGTACCGCGTCGCCACCATCGACTATGTGTCGCATGGCAACGACCGTATGACGGCATTCAAGGACGGAACCGACCGGCGAGAACTGACAGGAGAGGATGACCTGTTGCGCGCTGTCATTATGAAATATATCAAGGAGAAGACAGCCAACGGACAGGAAGTGGATTGCCAGATAGAAGGACGTTACAAAGTGGAGGAATAGACCATGATCATGAAAAGAACGATATGCACCCTGCTGACAGTGGCTGCGATGACCGCCGCCCAGGCACAGCAAAAGGAGTTGGTGATCCTGCACACCAATGACACACACAGCACCATCATGCCTCTCAGTCCCAATCTGGCTGACACGGCGGTGGCTGGACGTGGAGGTTTCATCCGCCGCCTGGAGTTCCTCAAGCAGCAGCGGCAGCAGCATCCCGACCTGCTTTATTTCGACAGCGGCGATTTCTCGCAAGGCTCACCTTATTATACCTTGTTCCAAGGTGATGTGGAGGTGGGGCTGATGAACAAAATGGGCATCGATGCCGCTACTATCGGCAACCATGAGTTTGACTTTGGTTTGGACAACTTGGCCCGACTGTGTCGTAAGGCCAACTTCCCCATCGTGTGTGCCAACTACGACTTCACGGGGACACCCTTGGAGGGGGTGGTGAAGCCTTATGTCATTATCAAGCGCAATGGTGTGAAAATCGGGGTGTTCGGACTTGGTCCGAAACTCGACGGGCTGGTGGAGAAAGCCAACTGTCAGGGCATCGAATTTCTCGACCCGGTGAAAAAGGGACTTGAGGTGGCGACATTCCTGAAAAAGAAGAAGAAATGCGACATGGTGATCTGTATCTCTCATCTCGGATGGGACACCGACCTGGATGACGATATCGAGATGATACAGGGTTCACGCTGTATCGACCTGGTGCTGGGCGGGCACTCACATACCTATTTCACCGACCTGCGCTACGATAAAGACCTCGACGGACGTAACGTCGCTACCGACCAAAATGGCAAGCACGGCATCTGGATTGGCAAGATGACGGTGAAACTGAAGAAATGAAGAGGAGAGAATAAAAATGCGGTCCTGGGGATTCCCAGGACCGCAACCTCCTTTATGTTTCAAGAAAAATTTCAAGGAAGGCTGATTGCCTCATTCGGGCAGGTGTCTGCGCAAGCGCCGCACTCTGTGCAGAGATCGGGGTCGATTGAATAGATGTCGCCCTCGCTGATAGCCTCATTGGGGCACTCGCTGATACATGAACCGCAAGCAATGCAGTTTTCGCCAATTACGTAAGCCATAATTTAATTGTATTAATGTTAGTAAATAATTGCTTTTCCTCTTCGGAATACCTACTTTTTAGGTGATGCAAAGATAGGTTTTTATTTTGAAATACCTACAAATGGGTAGCATTATTTTTACTATTTATAATGAGTCTAAATAAAGCGCCATGCAATAAGCCGATGGAAATGACGTTATATAATATATGAAGAAGCGTGTGCTGGCCCTCATAGGGGCTTCCCTCATCATCATGGTATCCGCCGCCCAGGACAGGAAGGTGGAAAACAAACCCTATATCGACCTGCGGCAGTTCCATTTCGGTGTTCTGGTGGGAACCCACCTGCAGGACATCGAGTTTCTCAATGTCGGTCCTCAACTCATCGAGCAGGAGGACGGGACGTATGTGGAGAAACTTATCTCCTGTGACCAGGACCGCTGGGATGCTGGATTCAATGTGGGTGTGCTGGGCGAGTTGCGCTTGAACACGAATTTCCAGTTGCGCGTTGCTCCGGCGATGTATTTCGGCACACGCCATATTTCTTTCTACAACCATACAGATAACTTGGCGATGCAGGAGGTGCAGACCATGAAGACGGCCTATATATCTTCGGCTGTCAACTTGATTTTTGCTGCGCCCCGTTTCAACAACCACCGCCCTTATGTCATAGCAGGTATCAACCCGATGATCAATCTGTCGGGGAAGGACAACGATTATCTGAAACTTAAGCGCTATGATGTGTTTGCCGAAGTGGGCTTGGGCTGCGACTTTTATCTGCCTTTTTTCAAGTTGCGTCCAGAGTTGAAATTCCTCTACAGTCTCACCAACAGTCTTGACACCGACCATGTCAATCACCTGAAAAACCGCGAGATGATCATGTACACGAATTCTGTTTCCAAGGCTCGCACCAAGATCATCGCCCTCACTTTCTATTTCGAATAATCTTCACTGTCTGGAATTATTTGTTGTCCCGAATTTTCGAATGGGTCGAATGGATTTTCTTTTCATTCGTGAGTTTTTGTTGTCCCGAATTTTCGGATGGGTCGAATGGATTTTCTTTTCATTCGTGAGTTTTTGTTGTCCCGAATTTTCGGATGGGTCGAATGGATTTTCTTTTCATTC
>JAEEJK010000039.1 GCA_016281815.1 Prevotella sp.
AGGACAGAGATGTGCTACTGGAATGAGTCCGACGGGAAACATAAGTTGTTCGCCTACAGCTCATGGGTTTACAGCAATGGCGTGCCCGTAGGAGGACAATACGACTATTTGGTGTTCTTACGTTACACCAATGCCACGAAAAAAATGACCTATATTTCCCCTCCCGGTTTCGAAGTGGAAGGTATAAACTCTACCTATGCCCTGCCACGTGTGGGAAAAGACATCATTGTCTACAAGTGGGACGACAAAGGAAAAAAGACACAGAAAACACTGAAGTGGAATGGACGCCGGTTCAGCAAGTAAACATCCCTTCCCAAAGAAAAAGCCCACCAGACGTGGGCTTTTTTAATCTTCTAATATCTCTTTATAACACAAATCTGATGCACTGTCTGACTCCACATCCTGAAGCAGGAACGGTGCGTGAGACCTATTTCGCCTCACAGGTGGGTGTTGGTCACAAACTCTCGATGCCTAACCAAGGCGATTTGTTAGTGGATGGCAAATGGCTATTCGAAGTGGGAGGAAAAAGCAAGGGATTCAAACAGATAAAGGGTATTGAAGATGGATATGTCGTAAGCGATGGTATCGATATTGGTCATGGCAAGAAGATTCCGCTCTGGCTTTTTGGTCTGCTTTATTAAATCTATGACATATGGCAGTGGAATTAACATAGGGGATTGTTTTCAATTCTCAATGACACTTATAGTTTAACGCCAACTCTTATATAATGAAATGAAACCTTAGGTGAATCAAGGAAACGGAGATTTTGATTCACTGAACTGCGTCCATATGGTACTCCTTCGTAATTATGTAAGTATCTAAAATCAATGGCAATTGAAAATGCTCCATTTTAGACGGTACAAAAACAGTGCAAACAGAATGGAAAGTAAAAACGAAGTTTTTCTTTCCTGAGGTGCCGCCTGTTTTCATACAAAGTATAACTTTTTTTTCCCGATAATGGATTCTCTAGTGTCGTCTTGTTGAAATTTTTGACAATCACGAAGCGGTTGATGAGCAACAAAGTTTAAGATTTAGTTAAGATTGTTTAACCATAGCCAATATTTGAGCCATATTGCCCATTTGCCACCTCTGATGAGCATTTATTCGGCTGCTTCAGTTTACAAAAAAATGGTATGAAAGAGAGTCGCTTCTTGAAAACAATTGCACGAAAGCGGTCGCTAATGTAGAAAAAGCAACCCATCTGCGACCGTTTTCGTGCATTGTCCTTGACGGTTTGAAGAAAAAGAAGTACCTTTGCGGCATAAGTTACGAACAAATAATCAAGATGGTATGAATAAGCTTTTCATTGGACGCGAGAAAGAACAGCAGCGGTTGAAGGAATACCTCAACTCTGAACAGTCTGAATTCATTGCAGTATACGGACGCAGGCGCGTAGGCAAGACTTTCCTCATTCAGAAAGTCATCGGCAATGACTATGCTTTTTATGTGGCTGGCATGAACAAGGTTTCGATGCGCATTCAGTTGAAGAACTTCATGCAGGGCATCAGGAAGAACTGTCCAAAAGTGCCACTTGCTAAGACATGGCTTGATGCATTCATGGCACTTGAGAGTTATTTGGAATCCCTGCCAGAAGGAAAAAAGATTGTTTTTATTGACGAAATGCCTTGGATGGACACCCCTCGCTCCAATTTTATCAGTGGCTTGGAGCATTTCTGGAATTCGTGGGCATCATGGCGCGATGACATCAAACTGATAGTCTGTGGCAGTGCAACGTCATGGATTATCAACAACCTGATTAAGAACAGGGGCGGCCTTCATAACCGTGTAACCCATAAGATTCCGCTGAAGCCCTTTACGCTGAAAGAGTGCCAGATGTATTTTGATGCACGTGGATTCCGTCTGTCAACAAAGCAGATTGCCGAGTGCTATATGGTTCTTGGTGGTGTGCCTTTCTATCTGTCAAAAATGAACAAGGGCGAAGGAGTGGCACAGAACATCGACAGGCTTGTTTTTGCTGAGGATGGCGAACTGCATGACGAGTTCCAAAGTTTGTACAACTCGCTGTATAAGAATGCCGCCAATCACATAAAGATTGTTACAGCATTGGCAGTCAAAGGAAAAGGACTGACCAGACAGGAAGTACTTGAAAAAACTAAACTCTCCGATAATGGTAAGTTCTCCATGATGCTTGAAGAGTTGGAGAGTTGTGGGTTTATCCGCAGTTATGAACCTTTCATTCAAACAAACGGGAAGCAGACGAGCCATAGCTCCGAGGAAAGAAAAAGCACAGATACGCTATACCAACTTGTCGACTCCTTCACCCTGTTCTTCTTTCAGATCATGAAAAAGGCAGATGCCCACGACGCCAATTATTGGTCGAACAACCAAAACTCCCATGTTTACAGCACATGGAGTGGACTGTCGTTTGAGATGTTGTGTTTGAACCATGTGGATCAAATCAAGAAGGCACTGGGAATATCTGGCATAACAGCCAATGTCTTTTCGTGGTTTGGCAAAGGAGAACAGCGTTCTGCACAGATAGACATGCTCATCGACCGTGCAGACAGGACTATCAATATCTGTGAAATGAAGTTCTGGAACAGACCATACACTATGACCGCCAAGGACGAGGATGACATTGAACGCAAAGTCAGGGCATTCATCGAGGCAACAAACACTGACAAGAATGTCATTGTGACTATGATAACGACCAAGGGTGTTGATAGGAACGAGCATTCAGAATGCATACAACGAGAACTTATCTTGGACGATTTGTTTTGCTGACGACAAAAAGTTTACATGCCCCTAAAAACAAAAAGCCCTCCCACTTGGGGAGGGTTGGGAGGGGTCTTTATTCCTCTTCAGGAGTGATGAGTTTGTAGCCTTTTCCGTGGATGTTGATGATCTCGATCTGGTCATCATCCTTGAGATGCTTGCGCAACTTGGTGATGTAGACATCCATCGAGCGGGCATTGAAGTAGTTGTCATCGATCCAGATGGTCTTCAGGGCGAAGTCACGCTGCAGGATTTCATTGGCGTGTGCGCACAGCAGCGCCAGCAACTCGTTCTCCTTCGTGGTGAGTTTGGTCTGCTTCTCCCCGATGGTGAGCAACTGCTTCTGGGTGTCGAACACGAAGCGTCCGATGTGATACACCGTCGACTCCTTGGTCTTCTTTCCCTTCACGCGTCTGAGGATGGCCTCGATGCGCATCACGAGTTCCTCCATGGAGAATGGTTTGGTGATATAGTCATCAGCCCCGATTTTGAAACCCTCGAGGATATCGTCCTTGAGTTGCTTGGCCGTAAGGAAGATGATGGGCACCTCCGCATTGATCTGGCGGATCTCCTGTGCCAGCGTGAAACCGTCCTTTTTGGGCATCATCACATCGAGCACACAGATATCGTACTTGGTTTTGAGAAACTCCTTATAACCCTCCTCACCATCGAGGCAAAGTTCTGCCACAAAATTTTTGGCCTGAAGATACTCGCGAAGCAGCATGCCGAGGTTCTCCTCGTCTTCGCACAACAAAATTTTCAGTTTTTCTTCCATAATGCTTATTCTTTAATTATTGGTAATGATATGATGAATTTCGTTCCTTTTCCCAATTCGCTTTCCACCCTGACATCACCCTTGTGCAGGTTGACGATGTTCTTCACATAGGCAAGCCCCAGTCCGAAGCCTTTCACGTCGTGCTTGTTTCCGGTATGCACACGGTAGAACTTCTCAAAAATCTTCTTCAGGTTGTCTTTCTTGATACCTCTTCCGTCGTCCTCGACAGACAGGCACACCTTCTCTCCCTCATTCCACGTCCTCAGGAGCAGGTTGACGGGTTGGTCTGGCTTGCGGTATTTCACGGCATTGTCGATCAGGTTGAACAGCACATTGGTGAAGTGCATCTCATCGACATAGATGGCCGAATCAACGGCGCCCACCTCCATCTGAATTTTCCCGCCCGTATGCTCCACCCTGAGCGTGAAGGTCTTGGCGACATTCTCCATCAGTTCGTTGATGTCCAGTTCCTTTTTCTTAAAGATGGCGGCATCCTTGTCAAACATCGACATCTGCAGCACCCTCTCCACAAGGAAGCGGAGACGTTTCGACTCCTCCTGGATGGCGTTGGCCATGCGTTTGAGCATGGCAGGGCTCTTGGTGAGGGCATCGTCGTTGAGCATCTGGGCAGCCAGAGAGATGCTGGAGATAGGTGTCTTCAACTCATGGGTCATGTTGTTGATGAAGTCGTTCTTAATCTCGGAGAGCCGTTTCTGCCTGAACACCACGAAAATGGTAAAGATGAAGGTGATGAGCAGGATGACCGTGAACACGATGGCGGGTATCATGAACCTGATGCTCGAGAAGATGTACTTGTTCATCTGTGGGAAGTGGATCCTCACGACACCAGTCTTGTTAGACGGATCGTTGCGGAAGAGCACCTCCTCGTAGGTGTAATCCTCGCCCTCCTCGTCATAGTCAGGGCAGCGGTACACTTCCCTGCCCTCCTGTGTCGACACGGTGAAATGGTAGGGAATGCTCACTCCGTTGTTGAGCAGTTCCACCTTCAGTTCCTGGTCGAGCAACCTGAAGTTCACCCTTTTCTCCAGCGGTTTGTCTGAGGCTGAGTAGAGGAGGCTCATCACCACCTGATCGAGCAATGCTTTCTGGTAGACGTATCTGTTGCGCACCACCTCTTTCATCGACTTGTTGGTCTGCGAGAGCATGTTCCTGTCATTTCTGACGATGAGAAGTTTGGGCACGGAGCCCGGGTTCACCTGATTGGTCTTCATCTCAAACGAAGAGTAACCCTTGCCATGGGGAAGATAGGAGTCGAGGGCACTGACGACGGCGGTGTCGCTGGAGAGCCTTCTCCTTGCGGCCGCACTCACATCCTGTTCGAGATAGCGCAGGGTCTCATTGAGTTCCAAGTTGCGCGACACCTGATTGAGTGAGCGGTTGATGGACTCATCAAACTGCTCCTTCTTCATATTCACCATCTCACTGATGTACCTGATCTGCAGGAAGAGCAGGGCAAGAAATGAGAGGCCCATAATGGTGGCTATTGTCCAAATCGTCTTCTTCTTCATGGGAGCAAAAATAGTAAAAATCTTAATTCGTTAACACAATTAAGTTAAATAATTATTCGAAATTTATATATATTAACTATATAATTATTTTATAGTTGATAATTATCAACTTAAATATTTTGAGTATAAAGTCTCACAAATCAACAATTCATGCCCAATAGTTAGCCGTTCCGATTTTTTTTCTTATTTTTGCACAATCTATCTGTGCCACGGCACAAAAGCGACAAATGATGGACGAATATACCCCTTATCTGGACTTCCTGCGCTATTGTCTCGATGACAAGGCGGCACTGCCTGAGTCGGTCAGTCAAATCGACTGGGTAAAAATGTATCACTTTGCCCGCCGGCAGACCGTGGAAGGCACCTATTGGCATGGCATGGAACGACTTGACAAGAGCGGTCAACTGAAACTCAGCGAGGAAGTCGTACTGGGCTGGATGGCCCGTATCAAAAAGGTGGAAAAAGACAACCGGATGGTTTTCCAGAAAGCGGCATGGGTATGGAGGACGTTCGGCAAGGAGGGGTTCCGCTCCTGCGTGCTCAAGGGACAAGGCAACGCGCTCCTCTACCCCACCCCATTCATGCGCACCCCGGGCGACATCGATATTTGGGTGGAAGGTGGCGACGAGAAAGTGATTGCCTATGTCGACTCCGTCAAGCCTGGATGCAGGCGCATCTATCACCACATTGAATTCATCAATGCAGGCAAGATACCCGTAGAAGTGCATTACCGTCCTTCATGGATGAGCAACCCCGTGCACAACAGCCGGTTGCAGCAATGGTTTCTCGACCACTCCGATGCCTGTTTCTCCAACAAGCAGGAAGAGTGGGGATTCTGCGTGCCCACCTTTGAGTTCAACTGCATCTACCTGCTCGCACACATCTATACCCACCTGCTGCGCGAGGGGGTGGGGCTCCGACATGTGGTGGACTACTACCACCTGCTCACCAAGTATGCCGACCTTCCCCGTCCCTCAGAGAAGGAACTTCGACGGCTGGGACTTCACAAGATTGCCAGTGCGCTGATGTGGGTGCTGCGTGAGCATACCGGCATCGACAGCAGCCTGCTGCTCTGCGCTCCCAACGAGCGACTGGGACGTCTGATGATGGAAGAGATTCTCGTCGGGGGCAATTTCGGCAAATATGACAACCGCGCAATGGGAGGTGTCGCCAAAAGTGCCATGCAGCGCAACATCCGTGTCGGCTTGCGTGACCTGCGTTTCCTCCGCTATTTCCCCTCAGAATGTCTCTGCGAGCCGCTCTTCCGCATCCGCCATTTCATCTGGCGGAAGAGACATCCGATTCCCACCACGAATGAGCCTGTTTAGTGGTTTGGTCTTTTGGGAGTTTTGTTTATGGGAGTTTAGGAGTTTAGGAGTCTAGGAGTTTAGACATATGACTATTTGAGGAGTTTAGGAGTCTAGGAGTTTAGGAGTTTAGACGATAGTCATATAAGAATGGTGGTGAGACCTGTAGGGACGCGATGTATCGCGTCCGCTTGAGATGCCTGTCGTGTGCAGCGTAGTAGAGACATCCATATATGGCGTCTTTCTTTTCACACGAATGACCATGAATCGCTCACGAATTTTTCATATATTTTTATCGTCCCGAATTTTCGAACAAAAGAATTTTTCTGTGCTCACCAATTCGCCAATTCGCTAATTCGGGATTTTATCTCTTCTCACGAATTTTCGAATTAAAGAATTTCTCTGTGCTCACTAATTCGCCAATTCGCTAATTCGGGATTATTATTTTCTTCTCACGAATTTTCGAATTCAAGAATTTTTCTGGACTCACCAATTCGCTAATTACCTCCCTTCGGTCAGTGGGTCTTCGACAAATCTCGCTAATTCGGGATTTTATCTCTTCTCACGAATTTTCGAATTCAAGAATTTTTCTGTGGTCACTAATTCGCTAATTACCTCCCTTCGGTCAGTGGGTCTTCGACAAATCTCGCTAATTCGGGATTATTATTTTCTTCTCACGAATTTTCGAATTAAAGAATTTTTCTGTGGCCCTCGTGACCGCAATGGTCATCAACTATGGACTAACTTTCCACCTTCCAACGCCCTTCCATTGAGGAAGGCGGCGGCATCCATGCGTTTCTTGCCCGCCAGTTGAAGAGTGTCGATGCGCAACTGCCCGTCAGCGGTCGTCACATAGATCTTGTTCTTTTCCACGAAGATGGTGCCGGGATCTCCCTCAGGCATCCTCCCCTCACATTTCGAGGACTTGAATATCTTCATCACCACAGGAGCGCCACCCTCCTGCACCAGAGTTGTCCATGCCCCAGGATATGGGCTCAGTCCGCGGATGAAGTCATAGATCCGTTTCGAGGGCTGGTTCCAGTTGACATCACAGGTCTCCTTGAAAATCTTCGGCGCCGCATGCAGCGGACCGCTCTCCTCCATCTCCTCCTGCGGTATCGACTCCACCTGTCCGTTGCCGGCAATGATGTGGTCGATGGTCTCCAACGCCACCTCAGCACCCAAGCGCATCAGCCCGTCATAGACATATTCCACGTCGGCATCATCGGGGATGTCGAAGGGGCGTCGCATGATGACCCTTCCCGTGTCAATATCATGGTCGAGGAAGAAGGTCGTCACACCCGTTGTCGTCTCTCCGTTGATGACAGCCCAGTTGATGGGTGCCGCGCCACGGTACTGTGGCAGCAGTGCGGCATGAACATTGAATGTCCCCAACGGCGGCATTGCCCACACCACTTCCGGCAGCATCCTGAATGCCACCACCACCTGCAAGTCAGCATTGAAGGCGCGCAACTGCTCCACGAACTCCGGGTCTTTCATCTTCTCGGGCTGCAGCACGGGAATGCTGTGTTCCAAGGCATATTTCTTCACCTCAGAGGGCTGCAGCACACTGCCATGCCGCCCCACCGGTTTGTCGGGCTGCGTAACGACAGCCACCACCTGATAGCCACCCTCCACCAAGGCGCGGAGCGTACCGACGGCAAACTCCGGCGTACCCATAAAAACGATTTTCAAATCTTCTTTTGTCATATCTGAGTTTTTGAGATGGCTCTTTTTCTATTATCCGTTAAACGGATATTCTAATCAATTATTCCTGCCATCATTACCATCATATTAGTTGCGAAGATAATACATTTCCCGCTTTCTGCCAAATTTTCCAATGGGTAATTCAAAAAACAAAGCGCCAAGAACAAGGGTTTCAGAAATTATTTCTACCTTTGTCGTGTCTTAACATCTATCAATTCAAAATCTCAACCTTATAAAAAATCTATGAAACAAAAAACTATTGTTTATGTGATGCTCGTTGCCTGTTTCTTCTTGGCATCGTGCAAAAATACTGAAGAGAAGTCTGCCAAGAGCACTGACCCCGTTGACATCATCGAGACGCTGAGCAATGACATTTCCCAACTCAGTGACGAGTGGACAAAGGAGCAGTGGGATGACGCAGCCGACATGTTTGAAAATGCACTGGGCAATCTTCCCAAATCCATGACAAATGATGAGGAGACGATAGTAAGTTCATCTGTATCACGAATGAAGGTCTATGCGGAGCGCCATCGTCGCAGGGCATCCGAACTACTTGGGGCTCTGGAGAAATTCAGTCCGTCAAAAGCCGAAGCAGAAACCGCTGCTCAGCCCGTAGCCCAACCTGCCGCAGTCAGTCAGCCAACACCACCCGTGGCCAGTCGACCGACTGCCTCCTTACCTCCCATAGCAGGTCTCTTGACAGCACACGTCATCCGTGAAGGAGGTTACACCAACGTACGCGAGGGACCGGGAACCAATTATGGCATTGTGACGAAAATCAAGGATGGCAGTCCGATATACTACACTGATTACAATGACAAATGGTGCGAGGTATATGATGCGTCGGGACAAATGCTGGGTTACATGCACTCCAGCAAGGTGATTCGTTCGGGTGCACCTGCGGCACAACCATCAAGGGTTGCTACAGGAACGGAATTTGACTGGTTGGCAAACAGATATGCCACCGAAGCCGATCTGCGATACAGTGATGCCAGCCAGTTGCGCATTCTGCGAAATGCCATCTATGCCCGTCATTACTATCGTTTCAAGGATGCCGGTCTGCGACGGTTCTTCAATTCCATGCAATGGTATGATGGCTATCGCAGTGAGATTCCCGAATCTGAATTCAACAAGTTCGAGAAATACAACATCAATTTCATCAAAAGGCACGAGTAAGCACCCTACCTTGTTATATATAATCCAAGTTTTGCACTTGTTCTACTTTTTGGAGATTAGGAGTTTAGGAGTGTAGGAGATTAGGAGTTTAGACAATAGTTCGATTGAGCGAGAGGAAAGAAAACTGTTTTCTCTCCTGAGCGTGAGAACTATCAGCGAAGCCAATAGAACTGATGATTCATCGTCAGCATAGGCTAAAACTTGCAAGAGTAATGTCTACACTCCTAAACTCCTAAACTCCTTTCAACTAGAGAAACTTGAATAAACAATCCCTGCCTCTTTTTCAGAAGGCGGGGATTTTTTTCAATGATTGGCGAAGGGAAAAAAGTCTTTTTCGTCCCTTTCGCGACAGATTTCGCAGGGTCTTCTCACCCCTGTCGCAAGTGAGGGCAGGTGTCGCTACGAAGTGAGGGGAAAAAGCGAAAAATGTTTGGAATGAGGGTAAATCGCGGCTTATCTTTGCAATGTCGAAAGGAACAAAAGACCTCCGGAAGACAAAAACGGGAAAAACATAGTAAACAAAAAAATAATAACTAAAAAAATTACAATTATGAAAAAATCAGTATTTTTCCTCGCCGCACTGATGTGCATGATGATGAACTCCGTGGCAACCTTTGCCAATGACATGATCATCCCCGCAACGCAACTTCCCGCCGCTGCACAGTCTTTCATCCAGAAAACCTTCCCAGGACAGGCCGTCTCCTACGCAAAGGTCGACAGGGACTTCGGAAAGACCACCTATGAGGTATGCCTGAACAACGGCACCGAACTGGAGTTTGACAAGAATGGAACATGGGACAAGGTGGACTGCAACTACAGCGCCGTTCCCGCCAACCTCGTGCCGGCTGCCATCGCCAACTACGTGAAGACCCACTTCGCTGGTGCCACCATCGTCAAGATCGACAAGGAGCGCTACGGCTACGATGTGGAGTTGTCCAACGAACTTGACCTGAAGTTCAACAAGCAGGGACAGTTGGTCAATATCGACGACTGACACTGAGTCAGTGCAATCAAAAGGGCAGGATTACTCCTGCCCTTCTTTTATTTAAGTTTCGTGTTGGCTCAACTTTCAAGAAACGAATTATTCACCAAAAATCTTCTTCAGATAATGATGCAGGGGCTTACCACGAAGGGCACGCTCGACAATCTTACCCTGAGGGTCGATAAGGATATTGTCAGGGATAGCATCGATTTTATAAACCGGAGCAGCGGCACATTTCCAGCCCTGCAGGTCGGAGAGTTGCAGCCACGGCATATTGATCTGTTCAATGGCCTTTAACCATGCTTCCTTCTTCTGGTCGAACGAGATGCCTATCACCTCAAACCCTTTGTCATGGTACTTGTTGTAGGCCTCCAACACATTGGGCATTTCCATACGGCAAGGACCGCACCATGAGGCCCAAAAGTCGACGAGCACCCACTTCCCGTCACCTACAAAATCACTGATCTTGTGCATCTTGCCATCGGGGTCGGCCATTTCCAAGTCGGTAAACTGCTGACCGATAAAATCATTCTTCGGACTATCCTCTGGCTTCAGCAGGGCAGCCACCTCGTCTCTGGCCTTCTTAAGATAAGGATGGTTGGCAAACACCACTTGCTCTTTGACCAGTTCATCGTACATATCCACTCCATTGTCAAAGAAATACAACTCCGAGAAAGCCAGAGGAATCAGCGTGTTGCGCTCCTCCTTGAAGACTTTGTTGGCCATAGCGATTGATGCATTTTGCGACTTGTTGATTTCTTCCATGAGTTCTTCTGCATGCTCTTCAATCTCTTCTCTGGTCATCTTCGACAATTTCTCTTTCATTGCTCTGCCAGGGATATTCGCCTCAATATCATACTTTGTTAAGCGCTCGTTGAGCGGGGAGCCTTTCAACGTACTGTCGTTCAGGTTGATAGACACGGGCGTTCCGTCATTGAAAAACACCGTCGTCCAATCGTCTTTCGCCACCGTTACTCCCATCAAGGCATCCTTGTCAGTTGTGCCGCTGAATGAGAACTTGCCGCCGGTAACGACCACACTGTCAATTTCACTGTCAGTCAATTTGTCTATCAGATAGACTTTCTTGCCTTCTTTGTCACAAGTTCCGCTGACGGAATACTTCACTTGCTGTGCTATGGAAGGCATCGCCGCAGCAATGAGTGCTGCCAATAAAAAACCTTTCTTCATATTCAAAAATTTAATTGATCTTGATGATATATAAAATGATCATTTGCTGATGATTATTCCGCCGACATGTCTGCCACCATCTGGCGGTACATGGCATACATGCGGGTGCGGCTGATGTAGCCAATGAGCCGGGAGTCGGTATCGGTGACAGGGAGCACATAGGCGTTGGTCTCATCGAATTTCCGCATCACATCCTCCATCGGGTCATCAACACCCAACGTGGCAGCCGGCGGGGTCATCAACTGCTCGACGGTGAAATGATGATAGAGTTCGGTGCGGAACATCACATTGCGTATCTTGTTGAGGTCCACCTCGCCGAGGAGGTTGCCGGCCTTGTCGAGAACGGGCAGAAATCCCGTGGTACTCATACTGATGACATTGACGAACTTGCCCAGCGACATGTCGGGAGACACAGGGGTGAACTGCCGGTCAATGATGCTGTTGAGACTCATGAGGGTAAGCACCGCCTTGTCGGTGTGATGGGTGATGAGTTTGCCCTCGCGTGCGAGTCTCATGCCATAGATGCTGTGAGGCTCGAAGATGTAGATGGTGAGGTAGGCACAGATGCTCACAATCATCAATGGGATGAACATCTGATAGCCACCAGTGATTTCGGCAATGAGGAAGATGCCTGTGAGGGGTGCATGCATCACGCCTGCCATCACGCCAGCCATGCCTAACAGTGCGAAATTCTTCTCCGGTAGGTAGATGCTGATGCCGTTGATGTTCCACAGACGTGAGAAAAAGAATCCCGCAAAAGCACCGATAAACAGCGAGGGAGCAAACGTACCGCCGCAGCCTCCGCCGCCGTTGGTGGCCGAAGTGGCAAACACCTTCGTGGCGAGGACGAGTCCGATATACACCATGAGCAGGTCGCCATGACCATAGAAGAGCGAATTGTTGAGCACATTATTCCAGTCGGTCTCCGTCCTGCCATTGAGCAGGATGTTGATGCTGGAATAGCCCTCTCCATAGAGCGAGGGAAAGAGGAAGATGAGGCTGCTGAGCACCACCCCGCCAAGGATGAGTTTGAGGTAAGCATGATTCCTTAGCCGGGCGAACACCCCCTCGCACGCTGTCATCAGACGGATGAAATAGAGGCTGACGAGTCCGCAGGACACACCGAGAAGGATGGTGGCGGGCACACGCTCCACCTGCCATGCCGCATCGAGGGTGAAATGGAAGAGCGAGTCGCTGCCCACCAAGATATAGGTGAAGCAGGTGGCTGTGACACTCGCGATGAGGATGGGCATGAGCGAGGCCATCGTCAGGTCAATCATGAGCACCTCAAGTGTGAACACCACACCTGCCATGGGGGCCTTGAAGATGCCGGCGATGGCGGCGGAGGCTCCACATCCCACCAGTACCATCATGGTCTTGCCGTCGAGTTTGAACATCTGCCCGAGATTGCTGCCTATCGCTGACCCAGTGAGGACGATAGGTGCCTCTGCTCCCACGCTGCCTCCGAAACCGATGGTGATGGCGGAGGCGATGACCGAACTCCAGCAGTTGTGCCCTTTCAGCCGGCTCTGCTTGCGGCTGATGGCATAGAGGATGCGCGTGATGCCGTGGCTGATGTTGTCCTTGACCACATATTTGACGAAGAGCGACGTGAGGTAGATGCCGACGACAGGAAAGACGAGGTAGAGCCAGTTGAACGACTTGATATTGAATCCGGCTGTGAGAAGCACCTCTATCTGACGAATGAGACCGTGAAGCACAAACGCAGCAAAGGCGGCGAGAAGTCCCACCACCAGTCCCAGAGCCAGTGTGAACTGTCTGTCTGAGACATATTGCTTACGCCAAGTGTTCAGCCGGTTGATCATTTTCTTATCACTTCCACCTCGCCGTTGGGACGGAGGCGGATAATCTTGGAGGGGGTATGAGGTTGATTCTCCTGACGGCGGGAAGTGCACACATAGTCCACAGCCTGAAGCAACTCAGGGTCGATATCACGGTAATTGGAGGCTGGCGGCATGCCGCTGATATTGGCACTGGTCGAGACGATGGCCTTCTGGAAACGGTAGCACAACTGGTTGGAGAAAGGTTCACGCGTCACCCTCATCGCCACCGAACCGTCCTCAGCGAGGAGGTTGGGGGCCAGGTTGGACGCCCCGTCAAGAATCACCGTCACCGGTTGGGTGGCCATCTCAATGACATCCCATGCCACATTGGGCACGTTGCGCACATACCGCTGCAGGCGTGCCTCGCTGTCGACCAGGCAGATCATTGCCTTGGAGTCCTCGCGGTGCTTGATGGCATACACCTTTGCTACTGCCTCGGGGTTGGTGGCGTCGCAGCCGATGCCCCACACGGTGTCGGTGGGATAGAGAATCACACCGCCTCGGCGCATCACCTCCACTGCCGCCTTGATGTCTTTATCAAAATTTCCCATGCTGATGATGAATGTAATTTATACAACTTGCAAAAGTAGTCAAAAAATATATAAAACTGAAAATTAAGATTGAAAATTGATAATTAGATGATATAACTTGCAAGTTAAAGGTGATTATAGGAGTCAAGTAGTTAAAGTAGTTAGGCCGACAATCACCTTCCGTCGAGGCGGAATTTCCGAAGACATTGAGGGGGGGGTAATGGCTATTGTATCTGCCTATGAAAAACTATCGGGTGCTTAACGAAGTCTGCATCACTCCATTCCAATCCTTCCAGTTCCAATAGATTGTCGGCAAATTTGGCTTTCATTGTCACCCCTTTCGGAAGGATGGTGGGGTCAAAGTCAGCAATCAAGGGATTATTGCAAAATCCCTCGTCGGCGGTATAACCTTTGCCATATTCGTAAATCGTCACTTGAGCCTCATTTTTTGAATAACTGACGGTATATGCAAACGAATATTGGAACAGACCATCAAGTAGCAAGTAACCCGTTTGGTCGGAGCGGAACACCCAGGTATAGCAGATCTCTCCCGAGGCAAGCATATAGTCTATGCAACTGCCTTTCCATTTGCCAACTATTCGGTTGGAGGCATCTGGTTGTGGAGTGCCATATTTTGACCCTTTGACAGATTTCTCTTCGTAGTCGTATGAGGTAATGGCATACCAAGGATAGTTGACGAAGTAGTTTGCTCGATTGAACGTTTTAAAGCCGTCTCTGCTTCGTGCCAAGTAATCAATGGTGTCGCCCGCCTCAAAATAGCATTTGTATTCATAGGAACTTGGGGCAGTGAAGTCTGTCACCTCATACTTGAATTCGTCAACGGTAACATCCTTTCTCCCGTCATTAAAAGTCTTCTCTGTTATCAGCCGGCCATTGCCATCATCCTCAAATTGGCAAATTTCGGTAATGCTGAATGGCAAATTGGGATAGAGCTGTATGACATCAGTTCCATATCCGTTTGTTGTCACGTATGTCAGGTGTTGCCAGTCATTACACCACATTCCCACCAAATCGTTTTTTGCGCCAGTGCTGTCCTTAATGATTTCTCCCTTAAGAATCAAGACACACTCCGTACCCTCTTGCTCTTCGATAAATGCAACATATTGGCCTGGGTTTTGGTACAAATTGTAGTTTTCGCCTGATTCATGGTAAACACCGTAATCCTCATTTTGTATCATCGAAAGCAGATGATACACAGTCTCACCCTTCCATTTGGTGCGGAATACCCTGGTGGGGAATGCGACACCCCATTCTCGGATAGTTTCTTTCATTCCCTGTGGCAGATTCTCAAATGCAATATGGTTGACCGCCTTGCCACTCAGAGGATAAACATAGCAGATGCTATTGTAATAGTCTGTAATGTCAAGCAATTTTATTCTCTTTCCATTATGCCATTCATACTCACCAACGACTATCGTTTCACCATTTACATGTTGAGGATTATCTATCGGTTGCTGAGTATTTGTTTCATCGTCATCTTTGTTGCAACTCATCAACAACATTGCAAGACAAGGAAAGATGAGCAACTTTATCCATACACAGAAGAATTTATTCCTTTTCATTTCTCAATTATTTATAGTTTCAATTGTATATAGATATAAACGTTGATTTTTGAAAATCTTGCATCGTTATATTCTATTTTTAAATATACAAAAATAATAATTGAGTCCACTTTAAAAAGAATTCGGGAGTTGCCGAAAATGGAATAGCCCGGAATTGTGATGTGTTTATGGGTCTAATTTTTTAATGATGAAAACAACGGCGCAGGAAGTCAAGCCCGTCACGATGAGAAGCAAGGTGATGAAAAGTTTCATGGGGATCATTCCCTTCACATAGAGCAGCGTGATGACAAAAATGATCATCATCTCAATGGCTGACACCAATAGTATACCTCTTTTCCTGTTCATATGATTATAATTGTAGTTTTGGACTGCAAATATAGAAAAAAATCGCCGAAGGTACTCCCGCTCGGGAAAGCAAATTAAAAAACTGACGTTTTTTTGCTTTCCACTCACTTATTCTATACTTTGGCTACGCCGAAAGTTCTCCCGTTCGGGAAAGCAAATTAAAAAACTGACGTTTTTTTTTGCTTTCCACTCACTTATTCGTACCTTTGCACCCCATAAGATGTTAAATTATTATTTATCATGTCGAATCAACAAACAATTGTAGGACACAAAATCAAAGGTATCCGAGAGTCTAAGAACCTCTCCATCGAAGAGATTGCCGAGCGCAGCGGACTCTCCATCGAGCAAATCACATCTATCGAGAACGACCAGAACCTGCCTTCCCTCGGACCGCTGATCAAAATTGCGCGCGCCCTGGGCGTAAGGTTGGGCACCTTCCTCGACGACAACGACGAACTGGGACCTGCCGTGTGCCGCGCTGAGGAGCGTGAGCAGAAGAGCAGCATCAGTTTCTCCAACGACGCCACCGACGCACGCAAGCACATGGAGTATCATCCATTGGCTCAGCAGAAAGCAGGACGCCACATGGAGCCTTTCATCATCGACATCAACCCGACGGAGAACCAAGAGTTCAACCTCTCTGCCCACGAGGGAGAGGAGTTCATCTACGTGATGAGCGGCGAAGTTGAGATTGAATACGGCAAGCAGAAGTACACCCTAAAGGAGGGCGACAGCATTTTCTACGACTCCATCGTGAAACACCATGTCCATGGCGCTCCCGGGAAGTCTGCCAAAATCCTCGCCGTCGTCTACATACCGTTTTAGAGGTGAGAAGTGAGTGGTGAGTGGCGAGAGCCATCAACTATGAACTATGAATTATGAACTATGAACTAAATAAAGGATGACTGAATTATCAGAACGCACCCTTGGGGAGTGGCTCGAACATTGGGCAGAGACCACACCCGACAAAGAGTATATCGTCTATTCCGACCGTGATCTTCGCTTCACATGGAGCAAGTTCAATGAACGTGTGGACAACCTGGCAAAAGGTCTGCTCGCCATCGGCGTGAAAAAAGGCTCCAATGTGGGAATCTGGGCAACCAACGTACCCGACTGGCTCACCTTCCTCTATGCCACGGCAAAAATCGGCGCCGTATTGGTGACCGTCAATACCAACTACAAGCAGGCAGAGTTGGAGTACCTGTGCAAGGACTCCGACATGCACACCCTCTGTATCACCGACGGCACCTGGGATTGCGACTATGTGGACATGACCTACAAGATGTTGCCCGAACTGCGCGACTGCGAGCGCGGACATCTCAACAGCGAGCGTTTCCCCTACATGAAGAATGTCGTCTTCATCGGCATGGAGAAATACCGCGGCATGTACAACACCGCCGAACTGCTGCTGCTGGGTCAGAATATTGAGGACGAGGAACTCAACGAGGCGAAAAAGAACGTGAACTGCCACGACGTGGTGAACATGCAGTACACTTCGGGAACGACAGGTTTCCCGAAGGGAGTGATGCTCACCCACTACAATATCAGCAACGACGGATTCATCACCGGCGAGAACATGGGCTTCACTCAGGACGACAAACTGTGTGTCTGCGTGCCCCTCTTCCACTGCTTCGGCGTGGTGCTTGCCACGATGAACTGCCTCACGCATGGCTGCACGGAGGTGATGGTGGAGAAATTCGACCCGCTGGTGGTGCTCGCCTCCGTACACAAGGAGCGATGCACCGCCCTCTATGGCGTGCCCACCATGTTCATCGCCGAACTGACGCACCCGATGTTCGATATGTTCGACATGAGTTCACTGCGCACAGGCATCATGGCTGGTTCACTCTGCCCTGTGGAACTGATGAAGCAGGTGAGCGAGAAGATGTTCATGACCATCACCAGTGTCTATGGCCTCACGGAGAGTTCGCCGGGTATGACACAGACCTGTCTCTCCGATACCTTTGAGCAGCGCTGCACCACCGTGGGGCGCGACTTCCCGTTTGTGGAGGTGAAGGTGCTCGACCCCGAGACGGGCGAGGAATGTCCCGTGGGCGTGCAGGGCGAGATGTGCTGCCGAGGCTTCAACGTGATGAAGGGTTATTACAAGAACCCGGAGGCGACGGCCGAGGTGATTGACAAAAACGGCTTCCTGCACTCCGGAGACCTCGGCGTGAAGGACGAGCAGGGCTACTACCGCATCACGGGCCGCATCAAGGATATGATCATCCGTGGCGGTGAGAACGTCTACCCACGTGAAATAGAGGAGTTCCTCTACCACATGCCGGGCATCAAGGACGTGCAGGTGGCTGCCGTACCGTCGAAGAAATACGGCGAGGAGGTGGGTGCCTTCATCATCCTCCAAGAGGGAGCGAAGATGACGACCGAGGACGTGCGGGAGTTCTGCCGTGGCAAGATCGCCCGTTACAAGACCCCGAAATATGTATTCTTCATCGATGAGTTCCCACTTACGGGTTCGGGCAAAATCCAGAAGTTCAAACTCAAGGAGATGAGCCTGAAGTTGTGTGAGCAACTGGGAATTGAGGTGATATAACAATCGGGCGGTGTCAGACACCGCCCGATTGCTTTTTGTGGGTTTATTATATTTTCCTGTCGTGTGAGGGTGTCTTAAATGTTTCATGAATAGAGGTTCCTTAAAAAAATGCATTATCGTTTTGCCGATAGGATTATTTTCGCTAATTTAGCCACCGAAACCAGACACGCGGCACAATGACAGGCAAGAGAAAATATCCCGTAGGCATACAGACCTTCTCTGAAATCATCGACAAAGGTTATGTTTATATCGACAAGACCGACCTGATGTGGCAGATGATCCAAGTGAGCAAGTATATCTTCCTCAGCCGTCCGAGACGCTTTGGCAAGTCGCTGCTCACCACCACGCTCTGTTCCTTCTTCGAGGGCCGGCGCGACCTTTTTGAAGGGCTAAAGGTGATGAAACTGGAGAAGGAGTGGCAGAGTTATCCCGTGTTCCACATTGACGTAAGCATGGCCAAGGGGCAGGACAATATGGATATGCTGCGCAATGCTTTGCTCCTACAGTTGAAACCATTGACTGAGCGATATGGCACCTCTGCTGATGAACTCACCCCAGGAACCGTCTTCTCAGGCCTCATCCGCCGTGCATACGAACAGACGGGCCGCCAGGTAGTGGTGGTCATCGACGAATACGACGCGCCGCTGCTGGAGGTGCTCCACGAAGAGGAGCAACTGCCGGGCTATCGCCGCGTGATGCAGGAGTTTTACCAGTGTCTGAAGGCTCGCGAAGCGATGATCCGCTTCTGCTTCATCACCGGCATCACAAAATTCTCACAACTGAGCATTTTTTCCACACTTAACAACATCACCAACATCACGCTCGACCCTGAGTTTTCTGCCATCTGCGGCATCACCGGCGAGGAGATTGACACACAGATGCAGCCCGATGTGGAGCGCATAGCCGGAGAATATGAGGTGACGCCACAGGAAATGCGTGAGATGCTGCGCATAACCTACGATGGCTACCGTTTCTCCCGCAAGTCACCTTACATCTACAACCCCTTCAGCCTGATGAAGGCTTTCAACCAGCGCCAACTGAACAACTGGTGGTTTGAGAGCGGAACGCCGTCGTACCTGATCCGCCAAATGCGACAATACCGCACCGACATCACAAAGTTAGATGGTCTGCAGGTTCCCTCGTCAGCCTTCGACCAGCCCACGGAGAACATGATGGATGCGCTGCCCTTGCTCTACCAGAGCGGATACCTAACCATCAAGGACTACGACCGCCTGACGCTGGAATACACGCTTGGCATTCCCAACAAGGAGGTGCGGGTGGGCTTCACAGAGGGACTGTTGCCCTCCGTCACCGGCATGCGCGGCAGCGACGTGCAGATGGGATTTGCCGCCCGCTTCTGGAAAGCCCTCCGTGCCAAGGATACCGACCTGGCAATGCGCGAATTGCAGGCCTACTTGGAGGAACTCCCCTACGTGGAAGGATTCAAGAAGAAACTGGAGGAGGTAACTGTGGCCGAGGGTTTTTATGAGTGGTCGTTCTACCTCATCTTCTCGATGCTCAACGTGTATGTGCAGACACAAGTGAAGTGCGCTCGGGGCAGAGCCGACATGGTGGTGTTCATGCCCGACACGATCTATGTGATAGAACTGAAGATCAACGGCACGGCGCAAGATGCCCTTGACCAGATTGAAAAGAAAGGCTATGCCCGACGCTATGCCACCGACGGGCGCCAAATCGTGAAGGCGGGCATCGGCTTCTCAGTCGAGCAACGTGCCATGACGGAATACTTGATTAGTTCATAGTTCTGAATTCATAGTTCAGAGTCATGGATGAAGGATTATTTGCTTGTCGCGCATGAATGGCTGTGCTGCGTGTAGGGACATACATGAAGTAAGTCCCTACGTGCGTACCGCCAGATTGACTAATTTTCAATCTTCCGTTCGGCTTCGCCGAAATTATTCTTTAATTTTCAATTTTCAATCTTCAATTTTCAATTTTTAAAAACTTTCTTCTGTCCGTTGCGGATATAGATGCCGCGGGTCGGGGTGGAGACACGCTGGCCCTGCGTGGTGTACCAGTCGCCGTCGTCGGTGGTGTCATTGGAGATACTCTCGATGCCCGTGG
Source organism: Prevotella sp. (assembly GCA_016281815.1). Taxonomy (GTDB): domain Bacteria; phylum Bacteroidota; class Bacteroidia; order Bacteroidales; family Bacteroidaceae; genus Prevotella. Next base: position 20,342 of record JAEEJK010000039.1, read on the forward strand.
CGAGGCCGCTGACATCGGAGAGCAGCACGGTGTTCGTGTGGTAATCCACCACCTGGATGTCGCTCAGGGCGACGTCACCATGGTGGTTGCCTGACACACTGAGGCGCACCAGGTCGGTGCAGGAGTTGCCGAAGGGCAGGCCGGTGGCACTGTAGACCACCACGCGGTACTGTCCGTTGCCCAGGTCGCTGGTCTGCACGCTGTGTCCGTTGCTGCGCGAGGACACCATCCGGGCACTTTCCAGGCGGCAGTCCTCAGGCAGCGAGAGCGTCATCTGCGAGGCCGTGTAGGTGCCCGTTCCCGTGAGGTGGAGGGTCAGTTCGCCGCCCTTGGCGGTCACTGCCATCGCGTCGCTCATCGACTGCCAGGCGTTGCGAGGAGCTGACTTGGGACCGCTGCTGAGCACCATTTTCACGATGGCCATGACATCGGCCACGGTAATCTTACCGTCGTTGTTGACATCGGCATTCCTCTCGATGAAGACGGTCAGTTGTTTGTTCATCACTTTGTTCACCGTCAGCATCACGTCAGCCACGCTCACCATGCCGTCGCCGTTGGCATCACCCAAGAGTCCGGCAGCGGCCTTGAAGTAGCCGCCCTTCCACATGAAGTAGCCATTTTCTTCGAAACCGGTCATGTCTATGTCCATGTCACTGGGATAAATCAGCTCGCAGGGATTCTCAGCGGTTCCCACGCCCTCGCAGGCGTTGGAATTCCACCATTGTCCAGCCGTGGCGGGGACGGTGAGCGTCTCCAGCCCAGAACAGTATTCGACGATGCCATAAGTGTAAGCCGAGACGAAGTTAAAAGTGCTCAGGTCGAGGCTCGTCAGGCTCTCGCACATGCTGAACATCTCGTAGTAATCATTCACATACGTTGTGTTGATGTGCTCGAGTCCTGTTATACTGGAGAGGGAGGACAGCCCATAGAACCACCACATGCAACTGCTGGGCATTGCCAGGGCGAATGACGGGTCAAAGATGACTTCTTCTATGGAGAAATCCAGCCATGCTGGTGTCTCTATATTGCCGAATTCATCCATTTCACCATCAGGCAGGCTTAAGACAATACCCGGCCTGTTATGACTCTTATTGTCGCAATAGAAAGTCAGCGTCTTGTAATCAGAAGACATAATGACATAGGGATCCGGGTAATCCATGAAGTATCCGCCCTTCCATTTGAACCATCCGTCGCCGGTCTCGTCCTTCGTGGGCGTGAAGCCTGAATGGATGAGGATGCAGGGGTCACTCTGCGTACCCACGCCGCTCACACGGACGATATGGAAATCCTCATCAGGATAAATGAGTTCTGTAAATGCATCAGCGCTGAGGTTCTCTGCGGTGGCGTTCACGGTCAGCCTCTTCAGTTGGCCGCAGCCTGTCAGGAAATAGGGCGTCCAGCATCCGGAGACAAAGGTGAAGTTGGAGAGGTTGAGGCTCTCCAGGCTGGAGCACTGATAGAACATCGTCCCCATGTCGGTCACATTGGATGTGTCGAAGTTGCTCACGTCAATGCCCTTCAGGCCGGAACAGCCGTCAAACATGGAACCCATGTCGGTCACATTGGATGTGTTAAAGTTGCTCACGTCGAGGAAAGTCAGGCCGGAGCAGTTGAGGAACATCATGTTCATGTTGGTCACTTTCTCCGTGTTGAGGTACTGCTCCATGTCAGTGATGTCGGTCAGGCCGCTCATGCCTTGGAACCACCTGTAGCAACTGGCGGGACGGGCGTCTTCGAAGGAGGAGTCGAACACAACTTCCGTCACGTTGGTGCGCTCGTCAAACCACCCGGGAAGGTCGTCGCCCGTGTTCATGCCGTATGTGTTGGCATAGTCACTGCGCCCAATGTCGTAGCGGAAGGTCAGTGTCTTGTTGCTTCCGCTGCCGGACAGCACGGCATAGGCCTCTCGGTCATCCGTAAAGTATCCTCTTTTCCATATGAAATAACCGTCGCCCATGACCGTACCCCACAGATTGAAGCCTTTGGGATAGGACAGATGGCAGGGTCGGCTGGCGGTGCCCACGCCGATGCAGGCAGTGCTGTTGAGCATGTATGCCGAGTCGGGAACGATAAGAGACTGCAATGCGGAGCAGTTTCTGAGCATATTATTCGTGTAATCGGCGCTGGCGGCATCGAAGGTGAAGTTGCTCAGGTCGAGACTGGTCAGGCTGGAGCAATCCTCAAACATGCTGGTGAAGACGACCACATTCTCGGTGTTGAAACTGGAGAGGTTGACTTCCTCCAGGTTGGTGCAGCCTTTGAACATCTCCCTCATCCAGCGCACCTTACTGGTGTCGAAGGTGCTCAGGTCAAGGCTGCTCAGTCCGGCACAACCGTTGAACATGGATATCATATCGGTGACGTTGTCTGTTGTTAAGCCGGTTGGGATGCTGGTCAACTGCGAGCAGTTGGAGAACATATTTCTCATGTGCGTCACCATGGAAGTGTTGAGATGTTCCATTCCCTCGATGGAGGTCAGGCTGGTCATGCCGCTGAACCAGTAACTGGTGCTCACAGGCCGTACGTTCTCAAACTCGGAATTAAACACCACTTTCGTCACCGTGCTTTTAGGCCAGTCGGGGATCACGATACCCTCGTTAAGCAGGTAAGCCGAGCCACTGTGGTAGTAATATTGTTTGTCATAACAGAAGGTGAGTGTTTCTCCTTCGTTGGAAAGCAAGGCGTATGGCAGTTTTTCGGCATCCTTGAAGTATCCGTTCTTCCACATGTACCAGCCGTCGCCAGTTTCGTCCTTATTAGGTGTGAAGCCGTTGGGATAGACGAGGGCGCAGGGAGCCGACTGCGTGCCTATGCCGGTGCAGGACGTTTGGGGAAATTTGTATGCCGTCGGGGAGATGACGAGCATTTCCAGAGAAGAGCAGTTTTTCATCATATCGGTCGTTACCGTCTGGTTCGACACATCGAAACTGCTCAGGTTGAGGCTGGTCAGTTTGGAGCAGCCTTTAAACATACTGGTCATGTCGCTCACGTTGGAGATGTCGAAACTCGTGAGACCCGTGATGCTGGTCAATTGGGGGCAGTTGCTGAACATGTATCCCATATAGGACACATTGGCGGTATTGAAACTGCTCACGTCCACACTTGTCAGTTGGGAGCAGCCGCTGAACATGTAAGCCATACTGATCACATTGGCGGTATTGAAGCCGCTCACGTCCACATCTGTCAGTTTGGGGCAGTTGTAGAACATACTTCCCATATTGATGACATTCGAGGTATTGAGGTACGACTCCATGTCGATGATGCTGGTCAGATTGGTCATATTGCTGAACCAATTTCGGCAGGTCATAGGCCGTGCATCGGCAAACGAGGAGTCGAACCGCACTGTGTTCACATCAGATGCTATGGAACTCCAATTCGGGGTGTCCAACACGGGGTTGAGGTGGTTGAGAAAGTAGGTCGTCCCGCCATAGGATCTTTTTACCCAGTGATCGGAGTCATAGTAGAACACGAGCGCGCCGCTTGAAGGGTAAAAGGCAGCGTAGGCCGTCTTCGTGAATTTATCAAGGAAGTAGCCGCCCTTCCAACTGAACCACCCATCGCCGGTTTCACCCTTCGTGAGCCTGATTCCGTCGGGATAGTTAAGGACGCAGGGGCTGTATTGAGTGCCTAAGCCCACGAAGGTGTTCGCATTAAAGTTTTCTGCCGTGTTGGAAACAGCGAGCGTTTTCACAGAACAACCATCAAACATTCGGTTCGTTAATGTCTGATTCGATATGTGGAATTTATGTAAATCCAATTCGGTGAGTTTAGAACTATTGTAGAACATGTAGGACATGTCGGTCACCTTCTCTGTGTTGAACCACAACAACTCTATGTCTGTCAGTTTGGGGCAGTTGTAGAACATACTTCCCATATTGGTCACTTTCGACGTATTGAGGAGATGCATGTCGTAAATGACGGTTAAGTTGACCATGTCCTTGAACCACGCGAAACACGACGTAGGTCGTGCGCTGACAAACGTGTAGTAGAAATCCACTGAGGTCACCTGCGTGGCAATCTCATGCCATTCCGGATAATAACTGTCGTAATTGAGAGGATACACTATGTAATTCTCATCCCAAGTGTTACGTTCCGTGAAGCTGTAGAAGATGAGCCTACCAGTGTTCCTGTTGAAAACGGCATAGGACCAAGGCTCATTTCCATCGTGAAAATAGCCTTCCTTCCATTTTATCCACCAATTGCCTTTCCTTATATTCGTGTCTGGTGTGAAACCATTGGGATAGAAAAGTTTGCAAGGTGATTCTTCGTTTCCCACCATGTCGAAAGCGTCTGAATCCAGATTGTTGGCGGTGGCGGAAACGGTGAGGTTTTCTAAAGCCATGCAATGACAGAACATCTCTTGGGAGTTTAGGACATCTGAGGGCAAGAAGGTTACATTGCTGATGTCGACATCGGTGAGTGAGTAGCATTCTTGGAACATACCCTGCATATTGGTCACCTTCGACGTGTCAATGTTGCCAAAAGTGACACTCTTGAGTTTTGTGCAGTAAGCATACATATAACTCATGTCAGTCACATTCGAGGTGTCGAAGTTCACGTTGACATACTCGATATAGGGACAGTAATAGAACATATAACTCATGTCGGTCACTTTCGAGGTGTTGAGGAAACTCAAATCGAATGCACCCGCATTACTGTGCGCAAACATTTCGTGCATGTCCGTCACTTCCGATGTGTTAAAGTTTTCGACGTTTTCTATCGTTACGAGGTTGGCCATGTTTTTGAACCATTGGGCGCATGTGGTGGGTCTATAGTCCTTGAAAGAGTCCTCGAAAACTACCCTCCAAACACTTAAGTGGATATCTTCCCATACTTTACCTCCTTCATCATTAATAGGAAAGACAGAATATGTTTGAGCCCTTTCCCATTTTTTATCATCATAACAGAAGCGGAACGTTAAGCCATCTAAATAGGCGTATGCAGTTTTTTGGGCTTTGGCGCTCACGGCTCCCATCAGGAGCATGAGCATAAGTAATAGTTTTGCTGGTTTCATATCAGTTGATTTGGTTCTTAGTTAATAATTCATAGTTCTATATGCGCATCGGCAGTCGTCGATTTAAATTCTATGGAATCAAGGAATCTGGGATTTTTTCGCCGCTTGCGGCGACATTCTTTTCTTCCTATCTTCCTTAGACTTTTTCCATTCTTGACGGGGAGACACATTATAATGCATCTCTGCCACGCTATACAGTATTCAAGCATTTACGATTGTCTCTTCGGAAGAGATGGATGTTTATGTAATGACTTAAATATCAGAGTATTACAATTTTTTATAGTCATTTTTTGCTCAACAACAAAGAAAAAATGTCTACAAATAGTGGATTTTTATACACCAAAATAATAATTTCTCGGAAAAAAATGCTAAATTTGTAGCGATTGACCATCTCTTCCGAAGAGATTACGATTTTGCTAAACATTTGCGTGTTTTTCAGTGAATCTAGTCAATCTACGATTCCTAAAACATGTAATGACCAGGTAATTGCTCATACAATGGTCCACTTTCAAGGATTGACCAATTTCTCTTCACCGCAGTAGGGAATTCCTTTTTCATCCTATCATCCGTAGACTTTTTATCGGACGCGATACATCGCGCCCCTACTCCGCAGGGGCAGACAGTAGAATAATAAAATAAGTCAATTCGACAAGACCTCTAAAACTCTGAGGTGAAGTGGAACTTGATGTGCTTGAAGTCCTCCTGCGCCATGGCAAGGACATAGCCGCTGTCGGCGAGGAAGACATCACGCCCCTCACGGTCCTTTGCCATGTACTGGTATTTGCGGCGCTTGAAGTTCTCCAGTTCAGCCTCGTCGTCTGACTCTATCCAGCACGCCTTGTGCAGATGGACGGGTTCCCAGCGGCACTTGGCACCATACTCATTCTCCAAACGATACTGGATGACCTCAAACTGCAGTTGTCCTACGGTGCCGATGATCTTGCGGTTGTTGAATTGGTTGATAAACAACTGAGCCACACCCTCGTCCATGAGTTGCTCGATGCCCTTGGAGAGTTGTTTCGCCTTCATCGGGTCGTCGTTCTCGATATACTTGAACATCTCCGGCGAAAAAGACGGCAGACCGCGGAAATGCAGTTGCTCACCCTCGGTCATCGTGTCTCCAATCTTGAAAATGCCGTTATCGGGCAGACCGATGATGTCACCCGGCCATGCCTCATCGACCGTCGACTTGCGCTGTGCCATGAACTGCGTGGGCGAACTGAACCTCAGTGTCTTGCCCAGACGAACATGCAAGTAAGGCTGATTGCGCACAAACTTGCCGCTGCACACCTTGCAGAAAGCGATGCACGAACGATGGTTGGGGTCGATATTGGCGGTGATCTTAAAGATAAATCCCGTGAATTTCTGCTCCTCCGGCTCCACCTCACGCTCCTCAGCCTGGGTTGGCTTCGGACATGGGGCGATTTTCACGAAGCAGTTGAGCAGTTCCTGCACACCGAAGTTGTTGAGCGCACTGCCAAAGAAAACCGGTGCCACCGTGGCGGCGCGATAGTCCTCTATGTCGAAATCGGCATAGACACCCTCGATCAGTTCAAGGTCGTCGCGCAACTGCTGGGCGTCCTGTTCTCCTACCCTTGCCACCAACTCATCACTGTTGATGTCTACCTCGACTTTCTCTGTCACTCTCTGCTTGTCGGGCGTGAAGAGGTCGAGTTTCTGCTCATAGATATTGTATACGCCCTTGAACTTCGCGCCTTGGTTGATGGGCCATGACAGCGGACGCACCTGTATCTGCAGTTCCTGCTCCAGTTCGTCGAGCAGGTCGAAGGGGTCGCGCCCCTCACGGTCCATCTTGTTGATGAAGATAATGACCGGTGTGTTGCGCATGCGGCAGACATTCATCAGTTTGCGTGTCTGTGTCTCCACACCCTTTGCCCCGTCGACCACGATGATGGCGGAGTCAACGGCGGTGAGCGTACGGTAGGTGTCCTCGGCGAAGTCCTGGTGACCGGGTGTGTCGAGGATATTCACTTTGTAGCCCTCGTAGTCAAACTCCATCACTGATGTCGAGACAGAGATGCCGCGCTGCTTCTCTATATCCATCCAGTCGGAGGTGGCTGTCTTGCGTATCTTATTGCTCTTCACGGCTCCTGCCACCTGGATCTGTCCGCCGAAGAGCAAGAATTTCTCGGTCAGTGTGGTCTTGCCCGCATCGGGGTGTGATATGATGGCAAAAGTACGTCTTCTTTCTATTTCCTGATTCATTATAATGTAAGGAATTACTGCAAACTATGAACTATGAACTATGAACTATGAACTATGAACTAAGCACTGAATGCACTCTGCCAGCGACTCCTCCCAGTGTGGGATGACAATATCATAAGTTTGCTTGATTTTTGTCTTATCGAGGATGGAGAAATGGGGACGAGTGGCAGGAGTGGGATAATCCTCTGTATGCAGAGGCTTCACATCGCAACCCGTGATGCCGCTCAGGCGGTGGATGGCCTTGGCGAAGTCATACCAACTGGCGACGCCCTCGTCGGTGAAATGGTAAACACCGGGAATGATGCCCTTTTCCACAATGGTCATGATGGCGAGGGCAAGGTCACGCGCATAGGTCGGCGTGCCCACCTGGTCGGCCACCACACCGAGGGAACTGCGCTCACGTCCCAACCGTATCATGGTCTTGACGAAATTGTGCCCGAAACTGCTGTAGAGCCATGCGGTGCGGATAATCATCGAACGCTTGCAGAACTTCGACACGCCCAGTTCCGAAGCCAGTTTGGTACTTCCATACACGCTGTCGGGCGAAGGCGTATCATCCTCCTGGTAAGGACGGAAGTTCTTGCCATTGAACACGTAGTCGGTAGACACCTGTATCATCCATCCCCCACGCTTCTCGATGGCGGCGGCCAGATAGGCAGGTGCCAGCGTGTTGAGGGTGGTGCACAGTTCTTTGTCGCTCTCCGCCTTGTCCACAGCAGTGTAGGCGGCACAGTTGATGATGCCATCAATACTGTTTCCACTCACAAACTGCTCCACGGCAGATTGGTCGCAGATGTCGAGTTCCTCCACGTCGGTGTTGAAAAATACATGCTCAGGATGAGCGTTCTCCAATAGTCGCAGTTCACTTCCCAGTTGGCCATTGCAGCCGGTTATCAATATGTTCATTTTCTATCTAAAATTTTCAATTTTCAATCTTCAATCTTCAATTTTCAATCGGCTTCGCCGAAATCAATCTTCAATCAAACTCAAGCCCTTCTTTCTTGTCCTTGAGATAGTAGTCCGACAGCATGCCCATGAGTGTGGTGATCTCGTTGACAGCATGTTGGGTGTCGGGTGAGATGTCGCGCTTCTGCAGACGGAGCATCATCACTCCATAGAGGGCGTTGAGGCATGTTTCCACCTCGCTCAGGTTGTTGTCGCCACCTTTTCTCCTGAGTTCCACAATAAAAGGCAGCACCTTGTAGTATTCAGCCCTGTAGAACGGGAATTTCGGACTGTCGATGAGACGGGCATGCAACTCGTTGAGGTCATCCACCACAATCTTGTTGATCTGCAGATGTCCCTGCTCGCGGCACCCTTCCTGTGTGAGCATGCGGATGAGGTTGGCATACCAGTCGGTGAGTTCCTCCATATCCTCTTCAGAGTAGTCGAAGCGTGAGATATACTCCCTGCGCAACTTGGCGAGGTTGCAACCATATGCACGGATGATATCCTCCACCTGCCACATATAGAGCACATACTCTGCGATGCTCTGCTTTCTGAGTTGCTGTGATACGAACATTCGTTAATTAATAATGTATGGTGAAAAGATTGAAAACCGTACCCAACAACACAACCAGCGAGAAAATGATGACGATGGAACCAATGATTCTGTTGATGATGACAATACCGTAGTCATCAAAAATACTCTTGATCTTGTCGACCAACCAAGTGAGTCCCCACCACCAGAGAATGGCCCCCAAGATGATACTCAGATAGCCGATAGCCATCTCCAGAGGATGGCCTGGGATGATGAATGCCAACTGTGCGAAGATGGCCATGAAGAGGAGGATGATGAGCGGGTTGGAGAGGGTGACGAGAAAAGCGGTCACTCCATTGTGCAGATACGTCCCCTTGGCCATGCCACTGTGGTGCATGTTCTTCATCGGGTTCGACCTGAAACTGATGACACCGAAGATGAGCAGCATGATGCTTCCTGTGATCTGCAAGAAGTAACGGTTTTGAGCATTGTTGATGAGGTCCATCACAAAACTCATTCCCAAACCAGTGATCATCGCGTAGATCAGGTCGCTGGCCGTCGCTCCAAGTCCGGTGACAAATCCATACCATCTGCCTTTGTTGAGCGTGCGCTGCACACATAATATGCCTACCGGCCCCATAGGAGCCGATGCAAGGACACCGATAATCAGTCCCTTGAAAATGGTGTCGAGGATGTCAATATGGAACTCGAAAGGCATAACGACTGCAAAATTGCTAAAATTTTGCGAGGTGAGCAAATTTTGTGGACAAAACTTTGTCTTTCGGAACGGAGAACGAAGAATTATGAATGAAGAATGGCAAATACCTCAAATGATTGTCGCGTCAGCATCACGCTCTGTATAGGTGACGGCAGGAAAAACAAAAATAAAAATTATAGTAAAATATTTTGTTTTTCATTTATCTTGCACTATCTTTGCATGACAACATTGAACAACACTAATTTCTAAAAACATCTATTGATATGAACGAACAAGAGACATTGAAACCGTATGTGATCGGTTTGGATTTGGGAGGCACCAACTCCGTTTTCGGTATAGTGGACAGCCGTGGCGACATCAAAGCCACCACCGCCATCAAGACACAAGGCTATGACCGCGTTGAAGATTATGTCGATGCCTCTGTCGAGGCGCTGCAGATCATCATCGAGCAGGTAGGCGGCATCGGCAAGATCAAGGCCATGGGTATCGGAGCCCCCAACGGAAACTACTACAACGGCACCATTGAGTTTGCTCCCAACCTGTCGTGGGGTCACAACGGCATCGTGCCACTCGCCAAACTGTTCAGCGACCGGCTGGGCATCCCCGTGGCTCTCACCAACGATGCCAATGCGGCTGCCATCGGCGAGATGATCTATGGCGTTGCCCGCGGCATGAAGAATTTCATCGTCATCACACTGGGTACGGGTGTAGGCTCAGGTATTGTCATCAACGGACAGTTGGTATACGGATGCGACGGCTTCGCCGGCGAATTGGGCCATGTCATCATGAAACGTGAGAACGGCCGCAGTTGCGGATGCGGACGCAACGGTTGTCTGGAGGCCTATTGTTCTGCCACTGGCGTGGCTCGCTCAGCCCGCGAACTGCTGCTCACCAGCGACCGTCCGTCGCTGCTGCGTGAGATGAATCCCGACGACATCACATCGCTCGATGTCTCGATAGCCGCTGGCAAGGGTGATGAACTGGCCAAGGAGGTGTTTGAGTTCACTGGTGCGATGCTGGGTGAGGCCTGCGCCGATTTCGCTGCATTCTCCTCTCCTGAGGCATTCATTTTCTTCGGCGGTCTGGTGAAGGCAGGCGACCTCATCATGGAGCCCATCAAGCGCAGTTATGATAAGAATGTGCTCCCCATCTTCAAAGGCAAGGCGAAATTCCTCGTCAGCGGACTCGACGGCGCATCAGCCGCTGTCCTCGGCGCTTCAGCCATCGGATGGGAAGTGTAAGTTGAATCCAACAGAGAGTTTCAGAGATACAGAGATTTTTTAACTTAGCAGTTGATTCTCTGTGCCTTTGTAACTCTGTGTTTAAGCAACGATATGCACTAAGTTTTTGAATGATACTCCTCAAAAGGCACAGGGCCATTGCCCTGTGCCTTTTGAGGTTATTGTACGACCTTGCAGCACCAGCGGGTCACCTTGAGCATCACACCGATGCCCGGCACCTCCTTGAGAAGGAAATACTTGCGGTTTTCCCTCACCAAGCGGCCGGTGAGTCCCTTGAGCGGTCCGTGACTCACTATCACCGTTGCCCCCACCTTGTGCCGTGCCTCCTCGGCACTGACATATTTGCGCATCTCAATTTCGGGATTGCACATGGCGCGGAACTCAAACATCTGTTTGGCAGGAATCTCATAGTATTCACGCGTCTGGCGGTCGCGGGTGATCACAGACATTTTATACTGGCTCGTCCTCACCAACTCCTGCATGGCTTGTTTCGTGATGGTCTTCTTCACAAAGATAAGGTTGCTCACCACCGGACGGAGTTTTTTCTTCGGCCTGCCCTGCTCATCCTCATATATGCGATACTGCATGGGAATGAAGAATTCCATTCCTTGCTCCTTGAAGAACTCCCCCACCCTCATCTGGTTGTTGGAAAACAACCGGATAGCATACCATGGAGTGGAGTCCTCAGCATCTGCAAGTGGCTGTCCCTTTGGCGTCTCTGTGGTGGTCTTAACTTCGTCTTGCATATATGTGTTCTGTTTGGGGAGTGCAAAGGTAGGCTATTTCATCCGAATTAGCAAGTCCATTAACAATTTTTCAGGTCATTGCCTCTTTTTGCATGGATGAGAGTGTTGAATCTTGCGGAAGTGAGATAAATTGAGTAATTTTGCGAGTCTTTATTTTTGATGAACATGGAGCACAACAAAGAATTGCTCACAGCCTGGGAATTCGTGGAGAACACAGGCAGGAGCATTTTCCTCACAGGAAAAGCGGGAACGGGAAAGACCACTTTCCTGAAAACAGTGGTGGAGCGGTCGCGCAAGCGATCGGTTGTAGTGGCCCCGACGGGTGTCGCCGCCATCAATGCCGGCGGTGTCACCATCCACTCGTTCTTCCAACTGCCCTTCACCCCCTTCGTGCCCGACACTCATATCAAAAGCAAATTCGACTTCAGCCGTGACAAACGCCGCATCATTGCATCTCTCGACTTGCTCATCATCGACGAGATCTCCATGGTGCGCAGCGACCTGCTCGATGCCATCGACGCCGTACTGAGGAGGTTCCGCAACCGCTACTTGCCTTTCGGAGGCGTGCAACTGCTGATGATCGGCGACCTGCAGCAACTTACTCCCGTGGTGACTCCTGAGGATGAAGCACTGCTCAGTCCACACTACGACACACCCTATTTCTTCGGGTCCAAGGCCCTCGCTCAGACAGCATACGTCACCATCCAACTCGACAAGGTATACCGCCAGCAAGACGACACTTTCATCCAACTGCTCAACCACATCCGCATCGGCGAACCCACCCATGAGGATCTCGACCTGCTCAACTCCCGAAGCCGGCCAGGATTTGTTCCTGGTCCCGACCAGGACTACATCCGCCTCACCACCCACAACCGCTTCGCCGACCATTACAACGAATCGGAACTGGAGCGGCTCACTACGCCGAAACACCTCTACCAAGCCAAGATCGACGGCACTTTTCCCGAGTATTCCTACCCCACCAACGACACCCTGGAACTCAAGGTGGGCACACAGGTGATGTTCGTCAAGAACGACCCTTCAGGCGACCACCTCTACTACAACGGGCGCATCGGTCATGTGACCTACCTCGACAGCCAACATATACGCGTGCGCTGTCCGGGTGACTACAGCGACATCGAGGTGACACCCCTCACCTGGGATAACTCCCAGTACACCCTCAATCCCGAGACCCGCGAGATAGAGACGAAGGTGCTGGGCACTTTTGTCCAATATCCCCTGCGGCTGGCATGGGCCATCACCATCCACAAGAGCCAAGGACTGACCTTCGACCATGCCATCATCGATGCCAACCGGTCGTTCGCCCCCGGGCAGGTGTATGTGGCACTGAGCCGATGCCGCACATTGGAGGGGATGCTGCTCTCATCACCCATCTCCCCGCATGCCATCATCTGTGACGGAAGGGTGGACGAATACATCAGCAATCAGGAAGAGCGCGCCCGACAGAGCATCGAGCATCTGCCCCAACTCAAGGAGGAATATTTCCGATACCTGCTCACTGAACTTTTCGACTTCAGTGCCCTGCTCCATCTGGAGGAACAGATGGTGAGGCTGTTTATTGAGCATTTCTCGCGGAGTTATCCCCAACTCGAACAACTGCACAAACGAACCCTGGAAGGATTGAAGAAAAAGGTGATTGATGTGGCCAACAAATGGACCGCCGTCATCCGTCAGGCTCCAACCGACCAACTTCACTCAGAAGCCATGCTGCAACGTGTTGGCCGCAGCGCCGACTATTTTGCCCAATCGCTGATGGAACTGATGACACAACCCATCAGACTCACCGCCGACATGCAAATAGGCAACAAGCAACTGCGTGCAAGATTGGACAACCTCCTGCCTGAAATCAAACAGACATGGCAGTCGCGGCAGCAACTGCTCACCAGCATCGCCGAAGGAGGATTCACCATCACGCGTTACCTGAAAGAAAAACAACTTGCACTGCTCGATGCCATGGATGACGGCAAAAAACGAGCGACACGGCAAAGACAGCCCAAGAAAGCGAAAGAGCCCAAGCCCAAGACACAAGAAGTGACACTCGGCCTTTTCCGACAAGGGTTGTCGCCCCAGCAGATAGCCAAAGAGAGAGGATTGACTATCGACACCATCATCAGTCATCTCGCCAAATACATATCTTCCGGGGAAGTCAACTTTGACGCGCTCGTCTCTCCCGAGCACCAAAAAGCCATTCTGCGCATCATCCGCATGGTAGCACCCACCGACAGCATCAACGCCATCAAAGCCCTCTGTCCGCGCGATGTCACCTTCGCGGAGATCAAACTGATGCAGGGAAGAGGGAAAATTGAAGATTGAAGATTGAAAATTGAAGATTGAAGATTGAAAATTGAAAATTAGTTTCTCCGTATGTTGCGTTTTTGACGCAACCCCTACAAAAGGACTATTCTCCCACCCCTCACCTCCCACCTCTCACCTCTCACCTCCCACCTCTCACCTCCCACCCCCCTCTCCCCCCTCAAATCCATTGCACAAAAATGGGCTTTTGTGCACATCAGAGGGGTATATTGTGCATTTTACACTCGTTTTCTTTGCCACGCGACAAAAAATGAGTAATTTTGCCGCTCAAAAGAACTTTATTCCATGGTGGAGACACGATTGCTCCACCCATCTAATAAATTATCATTTATGAGTTTGAAAATTGTTGTGCTTGCCAAGCAAGTACCCGACACAAGAAATGTGGGCAAGGACGCCATGACCGCCGAAGGCACTGTCAACCGCGCCGCTCTGCCCGCCATCTTCAATCCAGAAGACCTGAACGCGCTCGAGCAGGCACTCCGCCTGAAAGAACAGCATCCGGGCTCAACCGTAGGACTGCTCACCATGGGTCCTCCCCGTGCCGGTGAGATCATCCGCCAGGGACTCTTCCGTGGAGCCGACACTGGTTGGCTGCTTACCGACCGCCTCTTCGCAGGTGCCGACACCCTCGCCACCTCCTATGCCCTCGCTACCGCCATCCGTAAAATCGGCGATGTGGACATCGTCATCGGAGGACGCCAGGCCATCGACGGCGACACCGCCCAGGTGGGTCCACAGGTGGCTCAGAAACTGGGTCTCAACCAGGTGACCTACGCTGAGGAGATTCTTGGCATCAAAGATGGGAAGGTGACCATCCGCCGCCATATCGACGGAGGTGTGGAGACCGTAGAGGCCCCGCTGCCCGTGGTCATCACGGTGAACGGAAGCGCTGCCCCCTGCCGTCCGTGCAACGCCAAGTTGGTGATGAAATACAAATACGCCACCTGCCCCATGGAGCGCCCTGCCGACCTCGACGAGCGCATGAGCCGCCTTTATGCCGAGCGTGACTACCTGACCCTCAACCAGTGGTCTGTGGCCGATGTCGACGGCGATGCAGGTCAGTGCGGACTCGCCGGTTCGCCTACTAAGGTGAAGGCCGTGCAGAACATCGTGTTCCAAGCCAAGGAGAGCAAGACCCTCTCCAGCAGCGATGCCGATGTAGAGGGACTGATTCAGGAATTGTTGAACGAGAAAATCATTGGATAGTTGATGGGTATGAACAACGTATTTGTATATTGCGAAATAGAAGGCACCAAGGTACAGGAAGTATCTCAGGAACTGCTGACCAAAGGCCGCAAACTGGCCAATGAACTGAATGTGGAACTGCATGCCGTGGTCATCGGCACTGGCATCAAGGGAAAGGTGGAGGACCAAATCCTGCCCTACGGAGTGGACAAACTGTTTGTCTTCGATGGCGAGGGACTGTTCCCCTACACCTCTGCACCCCATACCGACATCATGGTCAACCTCTTCAAGGAGGAGCAGCCGCAGATTTGCCTGATGGGCGCCACCGTCATCGGCCGTGACCTCGGTCCGCGCGTGTCGTCATCACTCACCAGCGGTCTGACTGCCGACTGCACCCAACTGGAAATCGGCGACTATGAGGACAAGAAGAGCGGCAAGACCTACAAGGACCTGCTCTACCAGATCCGTCCCGCCTTTGGCGGCAACATCGTGGCCACCATCGTCAATCCCGACCACCGTCCGCAGATGGCTACCGTACGCTCTGGCGTGATGCAGAAAGCCATCTACGAGGGAGAGTGCCGCAAGGAAGTGGCCTATCCCGAAGTGGGCAAGTATGTCTCTGCCGAAGCCTTCGTGGTGAAAGTGCTCGACCACCATGTGAAGGCTGCCAAGCACAACCTCAAGGGTGCTCAGATCGTCGTGGCAGGCGGTTACGGCATGGGCTCAAAAGAAGGCTTTGACCTTCTGTTCGACCTGGCCAAGGTGCTCCACGCCGAGGTGGGTGCCTCTCGTGCTGCCGTCGACGCCGGTTTCTGCGACCATGACCGTCAGATTGGTCAGACGGGTGTCACCGTCCACCCGAAGGTATACATCGCCTGCGGCATCTCTGGTCAGATCCAGCACATCGCCGGCATGCAGGACTCCGGCATCATCATCTCTGTGAACAGCGACCCCGATGCTCCCATCAACAGCATCGCCGACTATGTCATCAACGGAACCGTGGAAGAGGTGGTGCCGAAACTCATCAAATATTACAAGCAAAATTCGAAATAAATGAAAAAAGAAGTCTTATATCTGATTTTCTATGGTTTTGCCGTGGTGATCTTGATGGTCTTTTCGCTGAGAACAGACCACCCATTGTGGCATAGAATATTGGATGAGGTATTTGCAATCTTCTTTGCAATACGTTTTTACGATACCATCAAAGACTTCATCAATAAAGAATAAGAATTATGGCAAACTATTATAGTGACCACCCAGAAATCGCGTTCCATCTTGACCATCCATTGATGAAGCGCATCGTTGACCTCAAAGAGCGCAACTATGCTGACGCAGCCGAATATCCCGATGCACCCGTGGACTACGAGGACGCCATCGAGAACTACAAGCGCATCCTCGACATCACCGGCGATGTGGCCGCCAACATCCTGGAGCCCAATTCTGAGAGCGTGGACCTCGAAGGTCCGCATCTCGAGAACGGCAGAATGATCTATGCATCCAAGACATTCGAGAATCTCGACGCTACCCGCAAGGCAGGTCTGCATGGTGTCTCCATGCCCCGTCGCTACGGCGGTCTCAACCTCCCCAACGTGACTTTCTCGATGCTCAGCGAGGTCATCTCAGCAGCCGATGCCGGTTTCCAGAACATCTGGTCGCTGCAAAGTTGCATCGACACCCTCTATGAGTTTGGCTCCGAGGAGCAACGCCAGAAATATATCCCGCGCGTCTGCGCCGGCGAGACCATGTCGATGGACCTCACCGAACCTGATGCCGGCAGCGACCTGCAGCGTGTGATGCTCAAGGCCACCTATGACGAGGAGGCTGGCTGCTGGCGTCTGAACGGTGTGAAGCGCTTCATCACCAACGGCGACTCCGACATCCACCTGGTGCTTGCCCGCTCTGAGGAAGGCACTCGCGACGGCCGCGGTCTGTCGATGTTCATTTACGACAAGCGCGACGGCGGTGTCAACGTCCGTCATATTGAGCACAAACTCGGCATCCACGGCTCACCCACCTGTGAGTTGACTTACAAGAATGCGAAAGCAGAACTCTGTGGCAGCACCCGTCTGGGACTCATCAAGTATGTGATGGCCCTGATGAACGGTGCCCGTCTGGGTATCGCCGCACAGAGTGTCGGCGTGGAGCAGGAAGCCTATAATGAAGGTCTGAAGTATGCCCGCGAGCGCGCTCAGTTTGGCAAGAAAATCATCGAGTTCCCGGCTGTCTACGACATGCTCTCACGCATGAAGGCCAAACTCGACGCTGGTCGCTCGCTGCTCTACCAGACAGCCCGCTATGTGGACATCTACAAGGCTCTGGAGGACATCCAGCGCGACACCAAGCAACTCTCGCCCGAGGAGCGACAGGAACTGAAGAAATACACCCGTCTGGCAGACGCCTTCACACCCCTTGCCAAGGGAATGAACTCAGAGTATGCCAACCAGAACGCCTACGATGCCATCTCCATCCACGGTGGTTCGGGCTTCATCATGGAGTACAAGAGCCAGCGTCTCTTCCGCGACGCACGTATCTTCTCCATCTACGAGGGAACGACCCAACTCCAGGTGGTGGCTGCCTCACGCTACATCACCAACGGCACTTATCTGGGCATCATCAAGGAGATGATGGAGACCGAGGTCGCCGATGACCTGAAGGCACTGAAGGCCCGCGTCGCCGCCATGACCACCCTTTATGAGGAGGTGCTTGCCGAGGTGAAGGCTGAGGACAACGCTGAGAAGACCGACTATGTGTTGCGCCGTCTCTATGAGATGACCGCCGACATCATCATGTCGCTGCTCATCCTCGACGACGCCACCCGCGCACCCGAACTCTTTGCCAAGAGCGCACAGGTGTATGTACGCCATGCCGAGGCTGAGTGCAACGGCCACTACACCTTCATCAAGAACTTCAAGGCAGAGGATCTGGACGCCTACAGGCAGTAAGCCTATCACAAAAATAAAGAATCGGCAGTAACCCACGGTTATTGCCGATTTTTTATTGCTGATATCCCATTCCGATGAATGAAATCTACTCCTCCACCGTCCATGGAGAGCCCTTGCTCAGGCGTATGGCATCCTGTCCCGGCTGCAGGTCGGGCATGTCAGCGAGAGTAGGGTCAAGAAGAAGGATGTCATCCACGGAAACGACATCCAAGTCATCATCAGAGCAGTCCAAAACACCAAGAGCGGTCCAGTCGCTTTCATCATCGAGAGCGACACATACGATGTCGTCCTCACCTGTCAGAATCTGACGGGTAGTGACAACGGGTTTCCAAAAATCATCAGTTTTTAAGGTCATAGTTTAGGTTGGAGTTTAGATAGTCCTTTGTTTGGAGGTTGCGCCGGAAGCGCAACATACGGAGAAACTAATTTTCAATCTTCAATTTTCAATCTTCAATCTTCAATCTTCAATTCATCTACACAGTGCCTCACAGATGCGGTCCTGGAAGGCACGGCCATCAGAGGCCTTGATCACCCCCTGGTTGAGGATGGCAAAGCAAAGATCATGCCCGTTGGAAGCCTGGCAATAACCCGCCAAGGTGGAGACCCCAGAAACTGTGCCTGTCTTCGCATGGACATTGTTACGGCAGGGAGCCGTCTTCATCCGGTTCTCAAGCGTACCGTCCACACCGGCGATGGGCAGTGCAGGATATAGGTGATTGTAGATGGATCTGTTATCATAGGCAAAGCGCAAGAGTTTCACCAGCATCTCTGCCGTCACATAACTGTACAGAGACAAACCGCTACCGTCGGCTATCGTATAGTTGACAGGATCAAGTCCCAACCGATAAAGCAGCCGCTTCACCGCACCCGAAGCATCCGATGCACGTCCGGGATTGGTGGAATTGGCACGGGCAATCTGATAAAACATCGACTCGGCATAAAGGTTGTCGCTTTTCTTCATCATACGCGACAGCACCTTGTCAATACCGGTGCGGTAGCGCACAATCTCCGTACATCTCTGAGGCACCTTGCCCTTGCCCAAAGTGACGGAAAGGTTGATGCCCTGACTTCTCATTTCACGGAGCAATACGGAGATAAACTGGTCTTTCTTGTCCACCAGCAGTGGGGTAAGACGGTCGTTGTCATCATCCCAGCACCAGCCGCTGCCGTAGGTGAGCGTGTCCTTCATGGTGAGGTCGGCCACTATCATCCCCTCTATGTTGGAGATGCCGGCACGTTTGATGTCATTCACCATATAGCGGATATCATCCTGGTTGATGGTGGGGTCGAAGCCGCCCACGCAGTAAAGCGACCCTCTGAGCGTGTCGCCCACGATTTTTCCATAATAGGAAAAACTGGTATAATAGCAATAGTCTTCTCCCAACATGTCGAGCGCGGTGATGGCGGTCACCAACTTCATGACGGAAGCCGGGCGCTGCCGCTGCCGCTCATTGAGGGTATATACCACCTCATTGGCTGTGAGGTCGTATACCATCAGACCCAATTGAGTAGACTGCAGCATCCTGTCGGACATCATGTTGTCAAGACGAGTCCGTACCTGGTCAACCCACCTGGGCTCCTGTACCACCGCCGGTGCGCCTGTCTCATAGCCGTTCAGGATCTGCCCCTGTACAGCCGAGGTCAGCAGCAACAGCAAGAAAAGAACAAGTTTGCGCATGATTAAGCCTCCAATTTTTGTCTCCTCGTGATTTCAGCCATGAACCCCTGCTCATTGTCTGTCTGAACACTCACGAATTTCCGTGGACCATATTCTATTAATATATAGTGCATCCTGCTTAAGGGTGTCTTGCGTAACTCCATCCTCAGGATATCGCAGACATGGATGGTCTGGCGACGGGCAAACCTGCCCCTGTCTACCAACAGCATCCCGTCATCAGTCAAAGTATAAGAAGTGTGGATGACTCTTTCCAAGATAATCACATCGAGGCACACCAAAACCAACGCCACAGCCGACAATGCTGTGTCACGGGACATCAGGAAGGAAAAAGCCACGGCAGCCACCAACACAATGACTGCCACCGCCGGCAGCGTCACCTTATGCTGGTAGGTGCGCGATGCCATCACTCCCTGCCGAGGATGTAATTGATGATGATCAGGGCATCGTTGATCAACACCTCATGGTCTCCATCCATGTCAGCATTCACATAAATGAATCTCGGATCGATTCTATCAAGGAGATAATTGACAATCATCAAGGCATCTGTCAAATTGATCTCTCCATCATTGTTCACATCACCCCTCCTGATACGGTCTGTCTTGATGCTGAACTCAGAGCCTTCGCAGTCGATACCCTTGCCATCCAGTCGGCTGAGCAGCACGTCAGACAAGGCGCCATTTCTCTCCCCTGCCGTCAAGTCTTCGGGTGCTTGCAGGGTGAGCGTCATAAGAGCGCCCTCATTCCCTGTGATGCAGACATTCCCAAAAGAATAACAGATGACCCTATACCAGCCTTTGCCTAAATCTCTGAAAGAGGAGGACATGCCTGAAGATGTATACCTGTCAGTAAATTGATAGATGAAACTGTTGTTATTGTCTTTTGCCAAGGTGATGCCATCGGGCAAGTACAGGTCAAACTGAAAACCATTATATATCTCACTCCCCTCATTGGTAAGTGAGATGGTCAGTGTCGAAGTTCCTCCGATTGACAAATCTCCCGCCTCAGCGGTTATTTCTGGAGCCTTTCCCTGTCCCCACGCCAATGCCGGAACAATCACGGCAAGCATCATCAATAATTTCTTCATATCCTTAGCCTTGCTTTAAGTACGTTTCTATCACCAACACAAAAAATTGGCATTTTGAATGGAAATCGGCTTCAAAATTACAACTTTTTTGCGAGTACTCCAAAATTTCGCGATTATTTATTGTTTTTTCTTTTTTTTTATGTACCTTTGCCAACAAAGATAAAGCATTCTGCAATCTTGTAAGTAAAAATATGATTTCGACTTAAAATTAAGGTGTTCAGCAAACTACATTATTATTTATGAGGAACAGGACACTCATCTTATTAGTCTTTCTTTTGGTGCAAAGCATGGCCTTCGTGCATGCCGGTCCTATTTCTCCAGAAGAAGCCAAGCAGAAAGTATTGTCGCTGATGAACAACGGCCAGTCACATCGGGTGAGGGGAAACGCTCAACTCACGCTTGCCTATACCCTTGACAAGGACCGGAACACCAGCCAGCCATTGATCTATACATTCAACATCTCTGGTGACAACGGTTTCATCATCGCATCAGCCGACGACCAAGCAGAACCCATCCTGGGCTATTGTGACAATGGGCAGTTTAATCCTGACAGCATCCCACCCGGACTGAAGGAATGGATGGACTGCTGGGCCGAAGAGATTGCATGGAGCCAAGCCAACGGGTTCACATCAACAGACGTCGCCACTCCTGCCAAGGCAAAAGCCTCCATCGGCCGTCTCGTTATGTCCACATGGGGCCAGAATAGCCCATTCTACAACCAATGTTCCTTTGACGGGATGATTTGCTCGACAGGTTGCCTTACCGTGGCCATGGCCCAACTGATATATTTCTGGGCCTCCGTCGGCAAGGATGGAAATTATTTCCGTGGAGGATGCAAGGCCCTGCCTGGCTATACAACCCCGACATATCATTTAAATGTCGGTGCGCTCAGCGAACTCAGTTCATTCAGTTGGTCAGACATGACCAATGAGGTGCCCAGGACCAGTGCTGCCAAAAAAGCCATCGCGCAACTGATGCGCTACTGTGGGCAATCCATCAAAGTTGACTACATTGAGACAAACTCACCTGCTGATTTCGCCATGACTGTGACATCCCTCAAACAGAATTTCGGCTACAACAATGACATATCCATCATTGCTGCCAGCAGCATGACCACCACCCAATGGAATGACGCCATCTACAACGAACTGTCGGAAGGAAAGCCTGTCATCATCACCGGCACCGATGGTTCCATCGGACACGCCTTCATCTGTGACGGATATGACAGTTACAGTGGGAAATTCCATTTCAACTTGGGATGGGCAGGATACTGTGACGGATGGTACGCGATGAACGCCATCTCCGCCAACGGCAGATCATACAACACCAACAAGAAGGCCATTATCAACGTCCAACCACTTGGATCCAATGCCTATGCCGTACTGTCATCAGATGGCACCACCCTGTCATTCTACAAAGACAGCAAGCGCGGAAGCCGTTCTGGAACAATCTACGAACTCAACACCGGAACGACAACTCCGGGATGGAGCGGGAGGACAACCATCAAGAAAGTGGTGTTCGACAGTTCATTCGCCTCCTACTATCCCACCACCACCTACAAATGGTTTGATGGTCTGACCAGCCTGACCACGCTGACAGGCATCTCCTACCTCAACACCTCGCAAGTGACCAACATGGCATACATGTTCCACAACTGCAGCAGTCTCACGAGCATCGATCTGAGCAAGTTGAGTACGGGAAAAGTGACCAACATGAACTACATGCTGTCGGGCTGCAGCAGTCTGACCAGCCTTGACCTGAGTCATTTGGACATGAGCAAAGTCACATCATTCAGTTACATGGCGAGCGACTGCAGCGCACTGAGGCGCATCTCGCTGACAGAGAATTTCAGTTCCGTCAGCCAGAGCATGTTCCGCAATTGCACCTCATTGGCTTCTGTAGAGATTCCCTCGAGTGTGAAAAGCATCAATGACTATGCTTTCTATGGCTGCAGCAAACTGACCTCCGTGACTGTGGACCTCACCACACCGCCAGCCATTACTACCTACGTCTTCTCCAACCGTAAGAATGCTGACCTGTATGTGCCCGCAGGCTACAAGTCATTGTATGCCAAAGCCAACTACTGGAAAGAATTCCGAAACATGTACGAGTTTGGCTTTGCACCTGGCGATGTCAACCATGACGGTCTGATCAATGTCGCAGACGTCATGGCCACCTCCAACAACATCATAGGAAACCAAAACGTGACTTTCTTTAAGGAACAAGCAGACGTCAACCATGACGGATATGTCAATGTGGCCGATATCTCCGAAATCGTGAATATTGTGATGAGCAATAACTCCAAATAGGAGATAGGCCGCATCAGGTCAACCGGATGCTTGCGCCTGCAAAAAGTCTATTGACCAACAAAAAACGATACTTGATGAAAAACAGACAGATTGTGGAGTGTGTGCCCAACTTCAGTGAGGGCCGCAATCCAGAAACTATCAGGCAGATAGCCTCAGTTATTGAGACAACGGCCGATGTCAGGTTGCTCAACATCGACCCTGGTGAGGCCACCAATCGGACAGTCTTTACCTTTGTAGGCAGTCCTGAGGCAGTCGTTGAGGCAGCGTTCAAGGCTGTCCGCCGTGCAGGAGAATTGATTGACATGCGCCAGCATCACGGTGCCCACCCACGTATCGGGGCCACCGATGTGCTGCCGCTGATCCCAGTGAGCGGCATCACGCTTGAAGAATGTGCCCAACTCTCCCGCCAGTTGGCAAAACGCATCGCCGACGAACTTCGTATCCCCTGCTACTGCTATGAGGCAGCCGCTTTTAAAGAGGAGCGGCGCAATCTCGCCGTTTGCCGGTCGGGTGAGTATGAGGGAATACCCAAAAAACTCACGACACCTGGCCTGGAACCCGATTTCGGAAGTCGTCCGATGGATGACGACATCGCCAGGACCGGCTGTACCGTGGTGGGTGCCCGCGACTTCCTCATCGCAGTCAACTTCAACCTCAACACCACTTCCACACGCCGTGCCAATGCCATCGCCTTCGACGTGCGTGAGAAAGGCCGTCCGCGCCGGGAGGGCCATCCCATCACCGGCAAACCGATGAAGGATGCCGACGGCAACACCATCATGATTCCCGGAACACTCAAGAAGACCAAGGCCATCGGATGGTATATCGATGAATATGGCATCGCCCAGGTGTCGATGAACATCACCGACATCAATGTGACTCCTCTGCACAAGGCGTTTGATGAGGTGTGCCGCTGCGCCCAAGAACGGGGCATCCGCGTCACCGGAACAGAGATAGTAGGACTTGTACCCAAGCGCACACTCATCGAGGCAGGCCGCTATTTCCTCCAAAAGCAACACCGGTCTACCGGTATCCCTGAGGAAGACATTATCCAGATAGCCATCCATTCGATGGGGCTCTCCGACCTCCGCCCGTTCAATCCCCGCGAGAAAGTCATCGAATATCTGTTGGAAGACGCCGACCGCCAGCCACTCCTCGTCGACCGCACCGTGAAATCATTTGCTGAGGAGACCTCCCGCGAGTCGCCAGCCCCCGGCGGCGGCACCATATCCGCATACATGGGGGCATTAGGTGCAGCCCTGGGCTCCATGGTAGCCAACCTCTCGGCACACAAAGCCGGATGGGACGAACGGTGGGACGAATTCTCCGCCTCCGCCGACAAGGGACAACAGTTGATGACCGAATTGCTACACCTTGTGGATGAGGACACAACAGCCTTCAACCGCATCATGACGGCTTTTGGCATGCCACGCGGCACCGATGAGGAAAAAGCGAAGCGAAGTGAAGCCATCCAGGCTGCCACCCTCTATGCCACCGAGGTGCCGCTGCGCACCATGAAGGCTGCTTCTGCCGTCCTGCCGCTCTGCCGTCTGATGGCAGAGAAGGGCAACCCCAACAGCGTATCTGATGCTGGTGTAGGCGCCCTCGCCGCCCGCTCCGCTGTCCTCGGAGCCGGTCTCAACGTGAAAATCAACGCCGCCCAACTGAAGGACCGCCAGAAGGCAGAGGCCCTCATCGCCGAGGCAGAAGCCCTCATCTCCCAAGCCATCGACGCAGAACGCGACATCCTCTCCATCATCGAGAGCAAACTGGATAAATAGAGATATCTAGAAAATCTAGAGTATCTAGAGTATCTAGACCATCTATAATCCCTCTCCCTATAACTATCATCAACCTAAAACCCTAATATTATGACCTTTTCTGAAGAAATCAGGGCTGGCATCCCTGATGTGCTGCCCCATGCCAAGCCATACGACACCGACATCAACCACGCACCTCGACGTAAAGACATCCTCACAGAGGAAGAGAAAGTGCTCGCCCTGCGTAATGCCCTGCGCTATTTCCCTGAGCACCTGCATGCCCAACTGGCCACGGAGTTTGCCGAGGAACTGCGACAGTATGGCCGCATCTACATGTACCGCTACCGACCCGATTACGCCATCCATGCCCGTCCCATCGACGAGTATCCCCACCGGTCGCGCCAGGCTGCTGCCATCATGCTAATGATACAAAACAACCTCGACCCCAGCGTGGCACAGCACCCCCATGAACTGATTATCTATGGCGGCAACGGCGCCATTTTCCAAAACTGGGCACAGTATCGGCTCACCATGAAATACCTCAGCGAGATGACCGACGAGCAGACCCTCGTCATGTATTCAGGACATCCGCTGGGCCTGTTCCCCTCACACAAGGGAGCCCCCCGCGTGGTGGTGACCAATGGCATGGTCATCCCCAATTACTCCAAGCCCGATGACTGGGAGAGGATGAATGCGCTTGGCGTAAGCCAGTATGGACAGATGACTGCAGGTTCATATATGTACATCGGTCCACAGGGCATCGTCCACGGCACCACCATCACCGTGCTCAACGCCGCCCGCCGGAAGTTCCGTCCCGGACAGACCGATGCCCGAGGCATGCTCTTCGTCTCCTCTGGACTCGGAGGCATGTCGGGCGCACAGCCCAAGGCAGGCAACATCGCAGGTGTGGTGAGCGTGGTGGCAGAAATCAACCCCAAGGCCGCTACGAAAAGATACGAGCAGGGATGGGTGGATGAACTGCATGACAACCTCGACGAACTGATGCCCGCCATCCGCAAGGCCGTGAAGGAGCGCCGCACCGTGTCGATGGCATACATCGGCAACGTGGTCGACCTCTGGGAGCGTCTCGCCTCCGAAGACATCCATGTTGACCTCGGCAGCGACCAAACCTCGCTCCACAATCCGTGGGCAGGCGGCTATTATCCCGTGGGACAGAGTCTGGAAGAGTCGAAACGGATGATGGCAGAAGAGCCCGACGCCTTCCGTGAGTGCGTGCGCAAGTCGCTGCGCCGCCAGGTGGCAGCCATCAACCAACTCTCTGACCGCGGCATGTATTTCTTTGACTACGGCAATGCCTTCCTCCTGGAGTCAAGCCGTGCCGGCGCCGACGTGTTGCTGCCCGACGGCAGATTCCGCTACCCCTCATATGTGCAGGACATCATGGGACCGCTCTTCTTCGACTATGGCTTCGGTCCCTTCCGCTGGGTATGCACCTCCTGCGACCCTGCCGACCTGGCCCTCACCGACCAACTCGCCACCGAGGCTCTGGAGAAGATCCGCCAAACCGCCACACCCGACATTATCGGACAACTCGACGACAACATCCACTGGATACGGGAGGCAGGTCGCAACCACCTCGTGGTGGGTTCGCAAGCCCGCATCCTCTATGCTGATGCACAGGGCCGCACCGCCATCGCCCTCGCCTTCAACCAAGCCATCCGTGACGGCAGACTGAAAGCACCTGTCGTACTCGGACGTGACCATCACGACGTGTCGGGCACCGACTCCCCCTTCCGTGAGACCAGCAACATCTACGACGGTTCACAGCGCTGTGCAGACATGGCTGTGCAGAACGTCATAGGCGACGCTTTCCGCGGTGCCACCTGGGTGTCGCTGCACAACGGTGGCGGCGTAGGATGGGGCGAAGTCATCAACGGCGGCTTCGGCATGGTCATCGACGGCAGCGAGGAGAGCGACGCCCACATCCGCGAGATGCTCTTCTGGGATGTAAACAACGGCATTGCCCGCCGCAGTTGGGCACGCAACAGCGGCAGCATCGATGCTATCCGCCGTGAGATGGAGCGCACACCCAGTCTCACCGTCACCCTCCCCCACCTGGCCGACGAGCAAACCATCAAGAGAGCCATCCATCAATCAACAGAAGGAAAATGAATACACGAAGACAATTCTTCATTCTTCACTCTTCATTCTTCACTCTTCACCCTTCACTCTTCACTCTTCACTAAAAAACTATGATACATCATATCAGTTCGGCGCATCTCACCCAAGATCTCATCGATGAGATCATCACCAAGAACTACAAACTGGAACTCGATGACGATGCCCGTGAGTGCATCGTGAAATGCCGCGAATACCTCGACAGGAAGATAGCCGAGGCCGACAAACCCATCTACGGCGTCACCACCGGCTTCGGTTCGCTGTGCGACATCACCATCAGTGCCGACCAGATGGCGGAATTGCAGGTGAACCTCATCAAGTCGCATGCCTGCGGTATCGGTGCCCGTGTGGACAACCACATCGTCAAAATCATGATCCTGCTCAAAGTGCAGTCGCTCAGTTACGGACACTCCGGCTGTCGGCTGGAGACGGTGCAGCGACTCATCGACTTCTTCAACAACGATATCTATCCCATTGTCTATGAACAAGGTTCCGTGGGTGCCTCGGGCGACCTCGTGCCCCTTGCCCACCTCTGCCTGCCCCTTGTGGGACTCGGAGAGGTGGAATATCAGGGAGAGCGCATGAGTGGTGCGGAGATCCTTCGGAGAATGGGTTGGGACCCCATCCACCTGGGACCTAAGGAAGGACTGGCACTGCTCAACGGCACCCAAAACATGAGTGCCTTCGCCGTGTGGTCGCTCATCAAAGCAAAACGCATCACAGCCTGGGCCGACACCATCGCCGCCATGTCGCTCGATGCTTTCGACGGACGCCCCGAACCATTCAACATCGCCGTCCACCTCGTGCGTTTCCACCGGGGACAGATCGCCACCGCCGCCCGCATCAACGAACTGCTCCGAGGCAGTCAACTGCTCAACCAACCGAAGAGCAATGTGCAGGACCCCTACTCTTTCCGCTGCATACCACAGGTACATGGTGCGGTGAAAGACACGCTGTCGTATGTGAAATCTGTGGTCGACATCGAAATCAATGCCGCCACCGACAATCCCACCATCTGTCCCGAGGAAGACCTCATCATCTCTGCAGGCAATTTCCACGGCGAACCCATCGCACTGCCGATGGACTTCCTGTGCATCGCCATGAGCGAACTGGGAAACATTTCAGAGCGGCGCACCTACAAACTCGTCTCGGGCAAGCGCGGACTGCCCAGTTTCTTAGTGGCAGAGCCCGGTCTCAACAGCGGATTCATGATACCCCAATACACAGCGGCCTCCATCGTGAGCCAGAGCAAGACGTTGTGCATGCCGTCATCGGCAGACAGCATCCCCACCTCGCAGGGACAGGAGGACCATGTGAGCATGGGCGCCAATGCAGGCACCAAACTGCTCCGCATCACCAACAACACGGAGCGGGTGCTCGCCATCGAACTCTTCACCGCCGCCCAAGCACTGGAGTTCCGCCGCCCTTTGCGCTCATCACCCTTCATCGAGAAGGTACACAAGGCTTACCGCGCCGTGGTGCCATTCATCGACCATGACGTAGTGATGTATCCCCACATCGCCAAGTCCGTGGAGTTCATGCAAAACTATGAACCGTTTATGAATTAAAGTGAAGAGTGAAGAGTGAAGAATGAAAAATGAAGAATGAAAAATGAAGAATGAAGAGTAAAGAATGAAGAGTAAAGAATGATGATTACCTTGTCCTGTATGTTGCTTTGGTAAAGCAACATCTACTAAAGGACTATTCTCTCACCTCATACCTCATACCCCTCACCTCTAAAAATCTCACCCCTAAACATCTCACCCCTAAAAAGCCATGAAATATATCATCAACATCGGACACCTCTGTGGCATCCATCCCAAAGAAAAACTATTTCTACAAGGAGAAGAGATGAAAGACTTGGGCGTGATCGACGAGGCCTGGCTATCCGTCGACGGTGACCGCATCAGCGGTTTTGGCAGGATGGCCGACCTCGACATCGGGGAGGCGTATGCCCATGGCGTCATCGATGCTCATTGGGGCACCGTCCTGCCATGTTGGTGCGACCCCCACACCCATTTGGTGTATGCCGGAAGCCGCGAAGGGGAGTTCGTGGACAAAATCCAAGGCCTCTCCTATGCCGAGATTGCCCGTCGTGGCGGCGGCATCCTCAACTCCGCCGACCTCCTGCACGAGATGTCGGAAGATGAACTTTATCAAGCCGCCATGCAACGACTCCGTGAGATGGTGACGGCAGGAACGGGCTGTGTGGAAATCAAGAGCGGCTATGGTCTCACCACCGAGGATGAACTGAAAATCCTGCGTGTCATCCGTCGGATGAAAAATACCTCAAGCGTGCGCATCATGTCCACTTTTTTGGGTGCCCATGCCGTGGGAAGAGCCTATACCGGCAGACAGGGCGCGTATGTTGACTTGGTCGTCAACGAGATGATTCCCGCCGTGGCGGAGGAGCATCTCGCCGACTTCATCGACGTATTCTGCGATGAGGGATTCTTCACACCCGAGGAGACCGACCGCATCCTGGCGGCAGGAGCAAAATATGGGCTGCGACCCAAGATACATGCTTGCGAACTCGCCTCTTCGGGCGGTGTGGAAGTGGGTGTGAGGCATCATGCCCTGTCGGTGGACCATCTGGAAAGCGCGAGCGACGCTGACCTCGTCCTCCTGCGTGGTTCTGCCACCATGCCGACACTGCTTCCCGGCACCTCCTTCTTCCTCAACATGCCCTATGCCCGCGGGCGTCAGATGATTGACAGCGGACTGGGCATCGCGCTGGCCTCGGACTGCAACCCCGGCAGCACCCCCTCCTCAGACATGAAGTTCGTAGTGTCTTTGGCATGTATCAAGATGCGGTTGCTGCCCACCGAGGCCATCAATGCCGCCACCCTCAATGCCGCCTACGCCATGGGGCTCGCCTACGACTACGGTTCCGTCGCCGTCGGCAAGAAGGCCAACCTGCAGATTACCGTCCCCATCCCTTCTCCCGACTATATCCCATACGCCTACACCCGCCCGATAGTCAGGCAGGTGATATTGGAAGGAAAACTTTTCACTTTTTATTAAAATAGCTACTATCTTTTGCTGTTATTTTCTTAACTTTGCATAGCATAAACTAGAACAATCTTCAAAAGATATGAAAAATACTCTCCACTTCCTACTATTACTTACTTTCTTTATGACAGGATGTTATCATACATCGCAGAAGAATCTACTATCAAAAGCAGAAAGCTTTCTTCCGCTTAATCCAGATAGTACTGACTTCTATCTTCATTTAATAGAAATACGACAACTGAAAGATGAAGAAAAAGCACTATTTGCGCTATTACGCACAATAACGGACGTTTTGCAAGATAAGGAAATAAAAAGTGACACCCTTATTATGCAGGCTTTCAAATACTATTCATATCAAAAAAACAAATCTTCAGATCAAGCAATTATCAAGCATTATGCCCAGTCTGCACTCTATATGGGTGACTGGTATTCATCTCAAGACAGCGTCAAGTTAAGCGAAGATTGTTATAGGCAAGCCATCAAGTATTCTGAAAAGGTAGAGGATTGGCACACATGCTATCTTGCTTACGAAAGACTTGCCGAACAAGTGCAATGGGGTAATGAAGAGGAGGCATTGAGACTTATTGAAAAAGGTATTCAAATCTATGACAAATGTAATGACAATATCGAAAACCTACTTTCTTTATATGCCTATGCAGCCCATTATTCTGCAGAAATAGCATACCGAAACAAGTCCGATTTTCAGTCCGCTTTAAATTATGGATATAAGGCCTATAATTTAGCCATTGACAGTTGTTTGACCAATTACCTTGAACAATCATTAGCAACACTTGCGGAAATATATTGGGAGATGGGTGAATACCAGAAGGCTCTCGACTTTGCCAGAAAGATTAAGATAACAGAATTAGACTCAGAGTATTCGTTGATTCTAAACATGAAAATAGCTCAGTATTATCTAAGCTGTGATTCTGTGGCAAAAGCCAAGGAGCTTTGCATGGCACCTAAGATTATTGATAATAAAAAACTGGCATATATTTATGCACGAGAATTGGCCGAGATAGCTGCAAGACATTCAAACAAAGACTCTATTCTGTATTATATGAATTCTGCTTTCTCTCGTTCTGAAGATATGTTTCTTGAATCTTTAAAGGCTAAAGACGACTATCTAAGGGAAACCATTGAAAAAGAAAAGGAGAATGCTCTCTTAACTTACAAAAACAGAATGAGAGTATGGATTTTTGGCATTACCTTATGTTTTATATTTATTGGAGGATTACTTGTTGTGAGGCTTTTGATCATGAGGATCCGAATGCATAGGGAACAACATAAACGCAAGGAAGAAGAAGCCCGGCATTTGCAGATGGAACTTCAACTGATGAATGAAAAGCAACTCGCATTGGCAGAAAGCCAACAAAAGAAAGAAGCAACCATTAAACATCTTCAAAAATACATCATTGATCGTACTGATGTTGCCATGAAACTGAAAGATGGCAAGCCGCGTGTTAAAATGAGTCCCAAGGAATGGACCGATATAGAACAATTACTCGATGAAATTGATGACAAACGTTTTTTAAGAATGAGGACTAAATTCAAAGAATTAACTTTGGAAGACATTCGACTTTGCATTATGGTCAGAATAGGCATGTCAAACCCTGCTATTGGTGAGATATATGGAATAACACCGTCTGCCGTACAACATAGGAAACAAACGTTAAAGAAGAAAAAATTCGGATCCTTAGATTCAAGTATTACATTAGATGAATTCATAGAGTCCATATAAGCTCTTATAACCCTCCTATTTTCCATAGCTAAATACCAACTTTCCATATTTAAGAAGAAAAACTACACTTCATCTTTATCATAAATCTCTCATTTCCAATAAGAAAAAAGGGATTTACCACTAATCGTCTTTTCCATAGTGCAGACTTTATACTTTTAGGTTTTGTGCGTAACTTTGCACCGTAAAACCTAATTGTTAAATTTAAAATTAAGCACAATTGTTCCGCCCAAAGAGACGGAAAATACGTAGAAGGAACATGTGTTGAAAGCAGCAATGCTCATGGACCAATTTGCTATTGTGAATTCAGAAATAATAGCGGTGAAGCATTTCCTTTGGGGCACGAAAACCCTCCATGCTGGAGTAAAGTGGATGAGTCAGGATCGGGTGGAGCATAAATTTTGATTGAAACAGAGTTGTATAAACCTACTAGAAGCATGGATAGTTTGCTTTGATCTGATTTTCTCATTTATAGTGAAGTCTTACATCTCAAACTATTCATGCTGTCTTTTTCTCATTTGATTAATCAAGTCTTTGTACTATAACTAATTATAATTCAACTTTTTATTAGAAATAAAAGAAATCTTTCATGTGCCAAATCCGTCATATAGTCAGGCTCTCATCGTTAGTCTTCATCATTCTATTTACCACATCTGCATCAGCAGACATTATATGTGGCCGGGTCATTGATGCTGAAACTCATGATGGAGTGCCATACGCAACACTCAGTTGTGTACTTT
Source organism: Prevotella sp. (assembly GCA_016281815.1). Lineage (GTDB taxonomy): Bacteria > Bacteroidota > Bacteroidia > Bacteroidales > Bacteroidaceae > Prevotella. The sequence continues at coordinate 52,685 of JAEEJK010000039.1, forward strand.
CTTTGGATGAATATGGCATGACTATGCAGGATTACATCGCAGACAGTCTTGGGTGTTTCTCTTTTTTCTCAAAAGGAGACGGACAAATCATTGCTGCCATGATAGGGTACAAAGATTCTGAAACAATATCTTTCAGTGCGTTCTCTGAAAGCCGGAAAGACACCGTGGACGTGGGAGACATCAAGCTGGAACCCTCTGCTATACTACTCAATGAGTTGGAGGTTATAGCCAAGGCGAAACGCTTCACCATTAGAGGCGACACCATCTTATTTCATCCTGAAGCTTTCCACTTGGAGGAAGGGGCACGATTGCAAGAGTTGATTGAACAACTGCCTGGTGTTTCTGTCAATGAAAACGGACTTTCGTGGAATGGGCGCCCCGTCAAGGTTGTTATGAACGGAAAGGATATCTTCGGAGGAAGTGCCATCATCAAGAATCTGCCAGCCGAAACAGTGGAAACCATAAAAGCATACGCCAAAGCATCTGAACTGAGCAAACGGACTGGTAAAGATGACGGTGACAAGGACATGGTGCTCGACCTTAAAATCAAGCCTGGGTTCCTTGACCGTTTCTATGGAGATGCCAAGGCCAGATACCAGAACCCTAAACAATATGAAGGAGAGTTCATTGCCAACCGTCTTTCAGACAACGACCCGATTATGATTTATGGTGAAGCCAACAATATGAATTGCAGTGCAGTACAAAGTATCAGTTCATGGATGGCGAGGCCCCACAGTGACGGCTTTGGAAAAGGCCAAGTTGGAGCTGTTGGCTATCAGCATAACTGGAATGCCCAACACGGCCACCATCTAATGAAGAACCACGTGGAAATGACGGCAAGCATTAGCCATGAAGACCGATGGGGTAAGAATTACCGAGAAACGTTCAACTACTTTCCCAATGCTGTCAGCAATCACCTTTCTGAACAAAAGCATCACAACAATCACTCGATTATCCCATATTTCAATGGTGGTGTACGATGGGAAATAGACACGCTGAACATTGCCTATGTGAACTTCTCCACGGAGTATGTTTACCAAAACAGCGATATAAAAGAACAAACTAATCAATTTGCACTCACAGATTCGATGTCAGGCATTATTGACGAAATGATAATGATGAATAATACACAACAGCATAGTACAGGAAATAATGTCAAGATAAATACAGCCGCTGGATGGACACATTTCTTTAAAGATGGTTCCATCAGCATAGATGGTCAGTGGGATTTAACAAGCAAAGGCCACACAGAACTGACACAACGTGAGGTAATCTATTTCACCGATGTTACCAACAACTATACACTGCATCAAGACAACCATCAACAGCTCATCCATCATAATACCAACATCAAAACAGAGGCAAAGCTTTGGCTTGGTCGTAAAATACTTCTCACAGCTGATTATACATTGTTCATCAGCCGATATCACGATGACCGTGATTTAATGACCGACGGTTTGATGGATGCCGCCAATACTTATAAAGACAGACACCGCAACATTTCACATGCCCTAAACTTTTGTACCACACTTAACCTGCGCCCCTTCCAGTTAATTCCCAAAATGACTTTTACTCAGGTCAATGAAAGGGAATGTTACATACGTGGAGAGTTAGATACTCTGGCTCGAAGGGAAAAACAACAGTTGGAACCATCCCTGAACGCTAAATGGAAAATCAACAAAACGTCAGAATTAAGCCTCGACTATGGTTATAAGGTCTATGAGCCAAAACTGATACAGACGTTGACATATCGCGATGCAACGAATCCCCTTTACATCATAGAAGGGAACCCCAAACTTCGAAGAATCCATGTCAATCATGCAAGTCTCCGGTATCACACAATCCTCCAGCCACAACAACTCCAATTCAGTTTCAACACAGGTTTCCATCTTGCTGACAGGGCACATACGCCTCGCCTTTTTTATAACAACCGTCTCTTATCCTATCTTTCACGTCAGGAGAATGTTCGGGGACATCGAGAGTTGAACCTCATGGCAGACTATGATCAAGGTTTTGGCAAAATCTTACGTCTGCGAAATGCGCTCTATTTCATCCTAAGTAAGGACTATGCTTACCTATTGCAGACAACAGCGTCGGATAATTCTCAGTTAAATCGCCAATGGCGCACATATTTGAGAGATAATTTCCGCCTTTCAATAGACTGGAAGTGGCTCAAGACAAGTATTTATGGCAATCTATGTGTTCAGAACCTGTACAACTCATCCGCGCAGGTTCAGAATACTACACTGTGGCAGAATAAGATGGGTGTCGAAGCCGAACTGCGCAAAGGGAAATTCACGGTCAAAACGGATATGCATGACCAAATGCGTCGTGGCTATCATGTTGCTGAAATGAACTCTGACAGTTTCATCTGGAATGCAATGATACAGTGGCGATGTATGCACAACAAAGGAAAACTATTCATAGAACTGGATGACATTCTAAACAACGCTGACAACTTCACATCCACTGAAACAGCCAACCAGCAAGTTATGTCTTGGAGCAATCAAATACACCATTACATAAGAATTGGCTTTACGTTTAATCTCGATGCAAAACAGAAAAACAAAAGATGAAAAAGAAGTTTCCCCATTATCATCAGCTTAACGCAATGGACTGTGGTCCAGCTTGTCTGCGTATGGTAGCACGTTCGTATGGAAAACATTATAGTTTGGAAACACTACGGAATCGAAGCTTTATTACCCGTGAGGGGGTATCAATGTTGGGAATCGCCGAAGCAGCTGAAACAATAGGTTTTCGTACGATGGGCATTAAAACCAGTTTAAATGAGTTGAAAAAACAACGACCGTTACCCTGTATATTGCACTGGAATCAAAACCACTTTGTCGTTTTATACGAAATCAAAAAAAACAAAAGAACCGGTACATTGTTTTATTATATTGCAGACCCATCATCACAGCGTATACGATACACGGAAGAAGATTTTCTGAAATGTTGGGCCTATACGAAGTCGCCACAAGGGAATGTATTAGGTGTTGCGTTGTTATTGACACCAACACCTGATTTCGACAACGTAGGTGAAGAGCCTGAAGCATCCACCAAACGAAATCTGCTATTTTTCGCTCGATATCTGTTACCACATTACAGGTCTTTTGCACAACTCGTTCTCGGAATGTTATTAGGAATGGTGCTACAACTCATGACACCCTTTTTGACTCAGGCGATGGTTGACCAAGGTATAGGACATCGTAACCTTGGTATCATTACACTTATTTTGATTGCACAATTAGGATTGTCTGTCTCCCAATTATTGGTAGGGTTTACCCGTAGTTGGTTGATGCTACACATGAATTCTCGTATAGACATCGCCCTAATCTCCGACTTCTTAATGAAACTTATGCGACTACCATTGTCCTATTTTGACAAGAAAAAGACAGGTGACATCATGCAACGCATCGGTGACCACAGCCGCATTAAAAGTTTTCTTATGGGTAATTCTGTAAATATTATCTTTTCACTGACTAACTTTATAGTATTCGGAGTCATTTTAGCATATTTCAATTGGCAAATCCTTATTATCTTCCTCATCGGGAATGGTATGCATATAGTATGGGTGCTATCTTTTATGAAGTACAGACGTGAATTAGATATAAAACGTTTCAACCTAAGTGCTGCTGAACAGAACAACGTAATTCAACTCATACAAGGAATGCAGGAAATAAAACTCAATATATGCGAGCGACAGAAACGTTGGGAATGGGAGCGCATCCAAATCAAGTTGTTTAGAATCAGTGTCAGAGGATTGACCATAGGGCAGATACAAGAAGCTGGATCTGCATTATTTAATCAAATGACGCACATCATCATTTCATTTATAGCTGCTAAGTCTGTAGTAGAAGGAGAGATGACACTGGGTATGATGATGTCTTTGACATACATTATTGGGCAAGTATCTGCACCCATAGTACAATTTATAGGATTTGCTCAAAATTTGCAGGATGCCAAGATAAGTCTTGAACGCCTTAATGAAGTACATATACAAGAGGACGAGGAGATGAAAGCCAAAGGACAATTGAACAAAATCCCTGAAAGACATGATATCAATGTTGAAGACGTATCATTCAGTTATAGTGGTGCTGACCGCGATTACGCACTTGAAAACTTATCATTGACAATACCGGAAGGAAAGGTTACAGCTATTGTAGGAGCTAGCGGTAGCGGTAAGACAACATTAGTGAAATTGCTCCTCGGATTCTATGAGCCACTAAGAGGGCACATTCGAGTGGGAGGCATTCCATTGAAACTCATCAATCCATACGTATGGAGAAATGCCACAGGCTGCGTATTGCAAGACGGATTTATCTTTTCGGATACCATAGAAAGAAATGTTGTAGTAGCCGACGAAAACATAGACGCTGTTCGTTTACGCCATGCTATAAAAGTGGCCAATATTGGCGATTTTATCGAGAGGCTTCCACTTGGTTTAAGTACAAAAATCGGAATGGAGGGTAATGGCATCAGTCAAGGACAACGACAACGTTTACTAATCGCAAGAGTTGTATATAAGGATCCCATATTCATCTTTTTCGATGAAGCCACCAACGCACTGGATACCAACAACGAGCACATTATAATGGAACAATTAGAAAAATTCTACCATAAACGGACGGCAATTATTGTTGCACATAGGTTGTCAACAGTGCGCAAAGCCGATAATATAATCGTACTCGACAAAGGGCATGTGGTGGAACAAGGAACACATGAAAGTCTAACTGCAAGGCAAGGAGTTTATTTTACATTAATAAAGAACCAACTGGAACTTGAAAAAAGATAGATAATGAAAATAGAAAACAAAAATATGATAAAAGAAATAAATGTGTCTACATCCCACATTGAAGAAATAGAGATGATAATGGGGCCAACACCATTAGGAATATGTCGATGGGGTGTCACTCTCATTACCATTATTGTAGGACTTGTTCTCGTTTCTACGTTGTTTATCCAATGGCCCGAAACTCTAACTATTCAAAGTTATATAAGAATAACAAATGATGCAAGCGAAGAATTCGATATGGTTATCAAACTATCAGCAGAACAAATCAAACTTATACAGGAAGGAATAAATGCTAGGATTTCTCTTAATGCCAAAAATCAAGATTGGGGAGAATATCACGGTAAGGTCACACATATTCCTGTTATGACAGATTCTACAAAACTCTATCCCGTCCATATATGTTTGAATATGTATGAAAAAACAGATAAGGGAAACGCTTCTATTGCAGATCTCGTTAAAATGCCTTGTCTCATTGCACATCCCATGCTTGAAACCACTGTCACCATCACATTGTCTGAAAATTATCTTTTACAACGAATATTAAAAAGATAATCACTTTTTTCTAATTGCTAAAGTATCAAAAAGAACAACTCACTTTATGTCAAATTGTTATTGTAATCTACGCAAAATATAATTCAAATAAAGATAAATGAAAGAGCATAAAATTACTGCACTTGTTTCAGGTGGTGCTGGATTTATAGGCTTCCATCTTTGCCGTCAACTAATAGAGGAAGGTAAAAATGTGATATGTTTGGATAATTTTCACACAGGAAGAAAAAGCAATGTGACAGCATTGCTTGCCTTCCCTCAATACCATTTTATCAAACACGATATCACAAAGCCCTTTTTTTCTTCTGAACATATCGATGAAATATATAACCTTGCTTGCCCCGCTTCACCAATTCACTACCAAGAAAGCCCTATTCAAACGCTCAAAACATGTTTTATAGGAACTCTTCATATGTTAGAGCTGGCATACAATCATGATTGTCCTATTCTTCAAGCCTCTACAAGCGAGGTCTATGGTGACCCTGATACTATACCACAATCTGAATCATATTGGGGACACGTTAATCCTATAGGTATTCGTAGCTGCTATGATGAAGGTAAGCGATGTGCAGAGAGTCTTTGCATAGATTACCACCGACAACATGATGTTAAGGTAAAAATTATACGAATTTTCAATACATACGGTCCATATATGGCCATTGATGATGGGCGTGTTATATCAAACTTCATTATTCAAGCCCTTAGGAATAAAAATATAACCGTTAATGGTTATGGAAGCCAAACTCGTTCATTCCAATACATTGATGACCTCATTGGGGGTATCAAATTAATGATGAGAACAGAGAAATCTTTCACAGGGCCTGTGAATCTCGGAAATCCGAATGAACGAAGCGTGCTATCTTTGGCAGAAGAGATTCTTCGACTAACCAACAGCAAATCTAAAATAACATTCCGCCCTCTCCCCGAAGATGAGCCACAATTCAGAAGGCCTGATATTACATTAGCACAATCAAAGCTAAAATGGACACCTAAAGTGACTTTGGAAGAAGGTTTGAGAAAAACGATAAAGTTTTACCAATCATCATTATTCTTCCATAATCTCAAATAAGTAAATGCCACAAGAACAATCACATTTAGTTAGAAAAAAATGCAAGAATTAACAATTTGGATAACCTATCACGAAGAGAGTCAAATAAATCAGTATCATCTTCATGAAGATAGTGTATTTCGTTTGTTCAAAGGCAATAGCCTTAATGTAGAAGGTTTGAACATTAATCATTTAAATTCATTTTATGCTGAAATAACCACGATGTATTGGGTATGGAAAAACAAGCTGAAAAGCAAAAACATCGGCTTTTGTCATTACCGTCGCCAATTCACCCATTATTTTGAAATAGACAAAGGAACTTGTCAAATATTACATATACAAAGATTTCCTTCAATTTACCAGCAATATAAAGGAGCCCACAACTACCACGACTATGATGACATTGTAGATATCCTTGATAATAAATACGGAAAGGGGAATCCTTACTCTGAGTATTTGACTAAGGATAGCCTTTTCATACCATTTTGCTGTTTCATTATGCACTGGGAAGATTTTGACCGACTATGTAATTTCTTGTTTCCTGTTCTTTTTGAGTTTGACCGGCGTAATGGTTTGAAGATGAAAGCGGAAAACTATAGAAAAAAAACGGAACGGGATTTTCCTCATGATGACACCAATTATCAGCAACGTGCAGTTGCCTTCCTTGCAGAACGATTAATAAGTTGCTACATCGTAATTCATTTAAATACCATTTGTATAAGTAGTACTAAAAAGCGTATAGACTAAAATGATAAAATTATGAAGAAGCCCTATGATTATCTTATTGTCGGATCTGGTCTTTTCGGTGCTACCTTTGCATACATGGCTCATAAATATGGAAAGCGGTGTTTGGTAATCGAACGCAGAAAACAACTTGGAGGAAATGTGGCTTGCCAAAGTATCGAGGGAATAGATGTTCACCTATATGGTCCCCATATATTTCACACATCTAATAAGGAAGTGTGGAATATGGTGAGTTCTATTGTTCCTATGAATCATTTTGTTCTTTGCACTATTGCAAACTACCATGGACAGATTTATAATCTTCCTTTCAATATGAACACTTTCTATCAGATGTGGGGCGTAACCACACCAAAAGAAGCTCATGCTAAGTTGGAAGAACAGCAGAAAAATATGGTCAATAATTTACATCCACTTAACTTGGAAGAGCAAGCCATCAAATTAGTGGGAATGGATATCTATGAGAAATTAATAAAGGGATATACTGAAAAACAATGGGGAAGACTATGCAATGAATTACCAGCATTTATTATACAACGGTTGCCTGTCCGTTTTACTTATGATAACAATTATTTCAACGACATCTACCAAGGTATTCCAGAGGGCGGATATAACAGATTAATAAATGGATTACTTGAAAATATAGAATGTAAGACAGAATGCAATTATTTGAATAATAGAGTTTATTGGAATTCTCTTGCTAATAAAATTGTTTTCACAGGAGCAATTGATGAGTTCTTCGATTACAAATTGGGGCGTTTAGAATACAGAAGTTTAAAATTCGAACATGAAATAAAAAAGACAAAAAACTGGCAAGGCAATGCCATCATTAACTATACTGCTAATGACATTCCCTTCACTCGTATTGTAGAGCATAAACATTTCCAAATCAACAACCCAGAAGTGCTCCTTAAACCCATCACAATTATCACAAAAGAATATCCTATAAAATGCAATCACTCAGAACCATACTATCCCGTCAATGATTCTCGAAACAATTATCTATACAAAGAATATTCATCATTGACAAAAAATTATAATGGAGTCATCTTTGGGGGCAGATTAGCAACTTACCAGTATATGAACATGGATGAAGTGATATATGAAGCCCTTAAATTGTTTAGAAAAGACATTGGGGGCTTATAATAACCATGTCTATTATCATAACCGGCTTCTCTCGCCAAAGGGAATGAAAAGGGAAGCATCAAAACTTTACAATAGAACTTTTTAATTAAATCAACAATCAAATATATATGAGACCACTAGTGTCCGGGATAAAATAAATTCACCCGCATAATTTGTTAATATTCAATTTGTTATGACGGTTTGTCAAATTTTCGATAAAAATTTCGTTCTTTTGGATATAGTATTTATCCAATTTAGACTTGACATGCCAACCGGAAAGACCGTTTTCTCCCAGCTGATGGACCTTGTCCCTGATTATGAGTTGGGAAAATGTATTGACAAATACCAAGGTGATTATAGGGCGAAGAAGTTCACGTGTCGTGATCAGTTCAAGGTCATGAGTTTCGCCCAGTTCACGGGAAGTTCCAGCCTTCGGGTGATAGAGGCCACACTGACCGCGTTTTCCCCCAAGCTTTACCACACAGGTTTGAAGCTGATGCATAAGTCCACGCTTGCAGAGTTCAACGAGAATAAAGACTGGCAGATATATCGTGACTTCGCCCAAGTCCTTGTCGCCTGGGCTCAGAGGTTGTATAGAGGAGACTATTTCCGTCTTGGTCTTGACGAGATGGTGTATGCGTTCGACAGCAGCACCATAGAGCTTTGCCTGAAACTCTGCCCCTGGGCCAAGTTCCACCATGGAAAGGGTGCATTCAAAATGCATACCCTGCTTGACTTGAGAGGTTCCATTCCTACATTCATCTGGATGAGCGAGGGTAAGGTAAATGACATGAACGGGCTTGACGTTCTGCCAGTTGAGGCCGGGGCTTACTACTTGATGGACAAGGGCTATGTGGATTTTTGGAGGCTTTACAATTACTTCCACATCAGGCAGGCATACTATGTCACCAGGGCTAAAGACAACATGCGATTCGAGGTCATTGAGGAACGGGAAGTTGACATGCATGCAGGCCTTATCAGCGACCAAAGCATCAGGCTCACAGGGCCTATAGTATCCAAAGACTATCCAGACGTGATGAGGATGGTGGTCTATGAGGACTTCGACACCAATAATGTATATAGATTCCTGACTAATGATTTCACTCTTGAGGAGATAACAATAGCGGAACTTTACCGCGAGCGCTGGCAAATTGAACTGTTTTTCAAATGGATCAAGCAGCACCTCCATGTCAAGTCGTTCTTCGGAACGACACGGAATGCTGTCTTCACACAGATTTGGATTGCCGTGTGTGACTATTTGCTGCTTGCCATTGCCAAGAAGGTGTATCATATAGAACAAAATCTTTACATTTTCTCTCAGGCGGTAGGGCTGGTTCTCTTTGAGAGGATACCCCTATCTGAATTGTTTAAGCAAATCGATAATTCTAAATTAGAACCGGAAAATGATGGCCAATTAAGGTTTTGGTAATTTATTCCGGACACTAGTGATATGAGACATGTTATATCTGCGATTTTATGCTTATGGGCAATAGCCTCTTTCGCTCAGATTGAGGATACGGCCCTGGTATGTGTGGTCTATAAGGCAAAATATGTGGAATATGAGGGGCAGGCACAAAAGGAAGAATGCGACCAGGTGCTAAACATCGGCCAACACTACTCAAAATATTTCTGCGGGCAAAAAAGCGCGACACAGAGAGAAGCACTCTCCTATCTCACAAAGTGCTCGACCGGACACAGAAAATTCACAATATACAAGAACTATCCCCAAGAGGGAAAGCTTATATATACGGAATTTGTGGGCAGCAATAAATTCAAGTATGAGGAAGAAATGGAGATAATCGACTGGCAACTGCTCGAGGGCGACAGCACAGTGGCCGGCTACAGATGCAACAAGGCGACCGGCACACTGCACGGCAACAAATGGACAGCATGGTATACCTTGGACATACCCTACAGCGACGGGCCATGGAAACTGAGCGGGCTTCCAGGGCTTATCATGGCAGCAAGCGACGCCAGCGGCCTCTTCACATACGAATGCATAGAAATAAGCACAAGCACCAACCCTCCGCTCAAGGTAAATGTGAACTTATTTCAGCAATGCACGCCAAAAGAGCTACAGGAGCAACGCACACTGTACTGGAAAGACCAGGCCAACTATGTGGCACAAAGTGCAGGCATCCCCCACCTCGACATGAACAAAGCCACCGGCGACATGAGTCAGAAATCACTCAAAGCCGTGTTTGAAGAGGAATACTGACAAACCCTGTTGAATGCGTGTCGGGCGTCACACGTCAACTCATATCGGTGAAAACGGATGGCTAAGCAGCTTTTTCTTAGTTTAGTTTTCTTACTCCATCATGTCACAGCTGCTCCTCAGGAGATAAGCGGATTGACAGTCAACGAGAATGGCCAAGCAGCCTATCCCGTCGCTGTCATTGTGCTCGACAAAGAGTATAGGCATGTATCATTCTGCAATAACACAAGTGAAGGGCGGTTCGCACTGAGCATGACGAGCCATGCGGAAGACGCAGCCTACCTGCTCTTTTCGGGAATGGGCTATGAGAGAGACACCATAAGCCTGAAAGAGTGGAGGAACGGTGGCACAATCACCCTGAAGAGCAAGGAGACGAGGCTGAAAGAGGTGGTGGTGGAATCCCGGCGCATCAGACAGCATGGCGACACCATTGATTACGGCGTGGCAAGGTTCAGAAAGGAGCAAGACAGGAGCCTCGCTGACGTGATAAAGAGAATGCCCGGACTGGAGGTGAAGGATGACGGCACAATAGAGTATCAAGGTGAAAAGATAAGCCGTCTCTACATAGAGGGGATGGACATGCTCGGCAAGAGCTACTCGCTCGCTTCCGAGAACATCCCTGTCAAGAGTGTGAAGACCGTGCAGGTGCTGGAGCACCATCAGCACATCAAGATGCTGAAAGGCATGGACTTCTCGCAACAGGCGGCCCTCAACATCATACTCACCGACGAGGCGAAGAGCCAATGGCACGGCTCGGCCGATGCCGGCATGGGACACAGCGTGCAGGGCAGCGGCGAGTGGCTTGGCGACACACGGTTGCTCGGAATGGCCTTCACGAAAAAAATGCAAAGCCTCACCATCCACAAATTCAACAACACAGGCAAAAGCATAGAGCGTGAGGTGAGCGGCGACACGTCCGACCAGGAGGCACATCCAGGCGAGCCACGCCACTATCTGCGCGACACCTGGCACCATGGGCTGATGACCGACGAGAGCCGCCACAGGATGAACACATCGCACCTGGCAGCCACCAACTGGCTTCTCAAGACAGGAAAGGGCAATGACCTGCGAGTGCAGGTGTCAGGGCTGTTCGACAAGACAAGGCTCAGGGAAGAGAGCACTACAGACTACACAGCGGTGGAGGGCGACAACCGCCTTGCGGAGAGGCACGACGTGAAGAGGAACAGGAACGAAATGGCAGGACGGGTGACATACACAGTGAACAAAGACAACCTGTATCTCACCAACGAGCTGGCGACACACAACCACAACAACCACAGCGGCGGCTTCTCGGCCTATAACGGCAACGCCGCCAAAGCCATGGTCAGGCCACACATTTTCTCCATCGGCGACGAACTAAGGCTCACACGCCAGATGGCATCACAGACCCAGATGGGCTTGAGTGCCTCGATATTTCACTGCCGTCTGCCCGGCGAACTGCTCACCACAGACAGCACATCGCAAGAGTGCCGCTACAGGTCAACCGATTATCAAGTGAGCATATCATACAGAAGAAAGGCGGGCAATTTCAGGCTCAAGGCCGATCTGGGCATGAGGGGGCAACACTTAATGAATGAGACACGCAATGAGATCAACACATTTGAAGAGACATTCACCGAGGAGGAGATGTCGCTCACGCCAAAAGTGGAATACATCGGGGAAAGGCTCAAGGCAGGGCTTCAGTTGGGTATCGCACACATAAGCCAGAAATATGAGACAGACAGCTACCGCCACCTGATGTTGAGACCCACACTCACCATCACCTGCGAGCTTTCGCCCAAATGGAGTGCCAACGCCATGTACAGCTACTCCGAAATACCTTTGGACTACAGGCAAATAAGCAGATATGCGACATACACAAGCGCGAAGAGCGTGACACAGGGGCTCGGAGAGTCATCACTGTCGAGAAACCACTCCATAGGCAGCTCCATATATTATAAAAATGCGGTGAGAGGACTGTTTGGCAATATCCACCTGCTCGTGAACACGCTCTCGGGCGTTCCGCTCAGCGAATCATATCTTATTGGAGATGAATATAGGAGCAGGCTGGTCAACATCACCTCCGACACCGGAAACATGATGGTTTGGGGCAGAATAAGCAAGTCAGTGCGATGGTTGGGCTCGACTGCCGGTCTGAGTGCCAGCTACAACCGCAATGCATACGACCTGCTGATAGGCGGCGTGATGAAACCTTTCGAGACAGAGATGGGCAATGCGGGTGTCGACTTCAGTGCACAGTGCCTCGGATGGCTGTCGATAGAGGGCAAGAGCAGGTGGAATTTCTCGAAGCAGACAAACAAGAGTATGCCAGAGGCTGGCAGCGGACTTATAAACCATTTCAGCCACAGCCTTTCGATATATGTCTTTTATCAAGGCTACCAGTTGTGCTGGACGAGCGAGTATCACCACGGCAGCGGCAAATACATAAAGAACAATTATTTCGGCGACCTCTCCGTATCAAAAACCGTCAGGGGAATTGAGATCGGCATCTGTCTGAACAATATGTTCGGCCGCGACAGATACGAGCGGCGAGACGTCAGCGACGCAACAATCACCCACACGGCCATCCCCCTCCGGCCACGTGAGCTGATGGCCAAAGTCCATTACAATTTCTAACATCATCTTGTGAGTGAGAACTTTAGGCTAAGGCCGAAGTCGCGGGTGGTGGTGGGATAGCTGCTGCTGGTGAGCAACGGTGTGTTAGTCTGCTGATCATAGTAGAAAGTCATGGTCATGAGTTTCGAGATCGTGTAGTCAGCATTGAAGGAGAATTTGAATGCCGTGTTGCCGCTGCTGGCCTGACTGGTCATGGTGGCGATGTCACGCGTTAGATTGGCCTGCTTGCGGTAAGAGAGGTCAAAGCGCAGGTTAAGATCATGGTTGAAGCCCTTGTTGGAAGACTTCGATGTTGTCTGGCGGTTGTTGTTTTCGTTCTCGTTGTCATCTCCGGTTTTCTTCTTTTTGGACCCCTTCACCTTTCGGCCTCCGCCACCGCCGAAGAATTTGAAGTCATTGATCTTATAGCCCATACCGACCACCCAGTCGTGGCTGGAGGTCTCGTTGATCTGCATACTGGTCGTACTCAGGTTGAGCACACGGGTGGACTTGTACTCCAATTTGCAAGTCATGTTGTTCTGCAGCGTCACATCGAGGCCAAGCAGCGGCGAGAACTGCTCGTTGATGCTTACGGTGGAGATATTGAACATACTGTTCGGCACCGCGTTGCCCGTAGTGGCATCGGTGATGAAGCCCAGGTTGCCCATGTACTCCTGCCATGTGCTGAAACTGGCATATGAACCGATGGCGAAGACGCTATGGTAGGTATGGTTGAGGTTGACGCTCTTGAAGAGATCTTTGAAGGGCGACAACTTACCCAGTCCGCTGTACCGGATGCTCCAGTTGGGCAGCAAACGGCTCAACGCGGGGAAGATATCGAGCGACGAACCGCCCATATTGGTGTAAGTGGAGAGGAATGCCGGTATCATGACATCCGAACTATAAAGTCCCACGCCACCATTCTCGGCATTGAAAGGTTCACCCGCCTTTGGTGTGCCTAAAGGATATACGGCTCCCGCATACTGACTCTCCACCCGCTGACGGAACGACTCCAGCGAGTTGCAGAAGCGCTCGAACGAGTTGCTGTGGTAACCATCATTGGCATTGCCCATGCCTTCGAAGGCACTCTTCAGCGAGATGGTGGTCATGGTGAACTGTCCGCTGCGGGTGGTGGGATTGCCCTGATACATATACTGTATGCTGCGGCCATCCGTCATCGTGCGGCTCGCATTGAGGTCGATCTTGAAATCACGTGCTGGCTCAAGCGTCATTTTCAGTTGCAGGTCCTCAGTGAAACTGGTTGTGGCAGGTGTTGCCACGCTGTCGACGTGCAGCAGCCATCCGTTCTCCCGTGCCTTCTCGATATAACTCTCATCATTGAAACCGAAGGCGAAGTCCAGACCCGGACTCATAATGTCGCCGCCACGCTGACCGAAGGCCTTTCCGATGGTCGGCATGAAGCCCGGCAGGGACATTGACCTCACGTTGCGGTAGGTGACATTGATGTTGCGCACCATCATGAGCGCCCTTGCCACCACCTGTGCGGTCTTATACCACCCCTTGTCGTCAAGAGGTTGCTTCGGTGTGACCGACAGTTTGAGGGTGACAGCCGAGTCCAGTTTGTTGAACACCTTGATCTTGTTGTCGTCCACCACCTTGTATTTCACAGGGATAGTCTTTCCGTCCTTATCTTTCGCAGAGACGATGAGCCTGCGGCTCTTCTTGCTGTGCGTCACGGTGATAGACGTGTCGGCCTTGATGGTAATCTCTTTCTCAAACGTATTCTTGTTCTTGGGCAGATTGGCCTTCTGCTTGTCATCCTCCGCCTTGTCCTTGTCATCCTTGCCTTGCTGGTTCTTCTTCTGGTTGTTCTTCGCCTGTTGCTGCTTGTTCTTGTTGCTGGTGCGGCTGCTTGAACCAGACTTATTGAACCGATCGTTGGTCTTCTTCAGGAAGGGCACATGGTCGTAGAGTTTCTGCAGGTTGAACGTGCCGTTGATGTTGAACGTGCGCCCGTTGGAGATGGAGTTACCCAGCGACGTACCATCCTCCAGGTCAGTACCCCTCACCCATTTGTAGTTGGAGTCATAGGATATGTCGGAGTTGACCCAGTCGAAGATGGGCAGCAGGTTGAGCGGCACGTGATAGGAAGCCTTGAAGGTTTGGCCGTAGTCGAGAGGTGCTCCGAAATGCTTGATAGAGGTCCACACCGAGTCTTTCCATGCCGTATACTCATCCGGGTAGAGGTCTTTGTTGACAGGGGTATAGGGCTCCTCAATCTCTGCATGGGTGCCGCTGTTGAAATTCACGTGCAGGTTCTTGGTGAAGTCCCATCGCAGGGAGAATTCCCTGTTCCACAGGAACTGCTCGCTGAAGGTCAGCGGTAACTGCGCCCCTTCGAGGTTCTCCATGTCGCGCTCCTGCAACTCATAGTAGACTCGCCGAAGGTCGGTATTGAACGAGATGTTCTGAGGCATGTAGTTGAGTCCGAATTTTTTGGCAATCTCCAGCCATTTTGATTTCGACTTGAGTTTCTTAAACGGCTCCCATGCTTTGTAGACAGGTGTCCAGGAATAGGACATGGTTCCCGTCCATGCATCCTCATTCTCATACACCGTTGTCTCTCCTGTGGTTCGGTTGTGGGAGTGGCTGTATGAGAAGGAGAAGTTGGCCGGGTCGTAAGGCATGGGATGCCCCTTGGTGGAGATGCCCACCCTCATATTGGGCAGCGAGAAGCTTGTGTTGGTCACATTGGTCACGGCAATGGACTCGATGGAGTCGCGCTCCTGCCTTGTCTCCATGGCCTCCAAGGCATCCTTGAGCCTCATATCCGTGTCGAGCGGGTTGTACTTGGGCTTGCTCCTCTCCTTGGTGATGGAGTAATAGAGCGGTACGGAAACCTTGGCCTTGTCTGGGAAGAACTTGCCCAGCTCAAGGTTGGTGGTGAGCGTCATGTTCTGGAAGTCATCCTGCGCCCTTGCGGCCACGCCATCCTCGAGTCCTCCGAAGCCCTCGCTTCTGTATTTTCCAGTCATG
This sequence comes from Prevotella sp., assembly GCA_016281815.1. Classification (GTDB taxonomy): domain Bacteria; phylum Bacteroidota; class Bacteroidia; order Bacteroidales; family Bacteroidaceae; genus Prevotella. The sequence continues at coordinate 68,750 of JAEEJK010000039.1, forward strand.
TTGACCGTTCCGAAGTCGGAGAGTTGCAGGTTGAGGCTTCCCTGTGCAGCCCATCCCCCTTCGTTGTTGTATTCCTTGAGTCTCAGTTCGTTGACCCACACCTCACCCGACTTCGGCTCCCCCGCCAGGTTTCTGACGCCGATGATCATCGTCTTGACCTCTCCGAGCGAGGGATTTCCCATGACGCTGATTTTGTTGGATGGCTTGTCCTCATCGTAAGCGGTATAGAGCTGGTTGTACGAGGCCAATCCCTCAGCCTTCGCCTTGTTGCGCTCCTTCTTGAGGGCGGTGAAGATGCTGAGCGGGATGTCGAGCATGTTCTCCTCCGGCCACACGACTTTTTTGTCGGCAGCGGAGTATTTATCGTAATGACCTGCCGGCGTGAGCTTCAGCGGTATCTCATACTCATAATAGTTGCTCTTGTAGTCGCTTCCCAGCCTGATGAATACCGCGAGCTGATTGTCAGTCAGGTTGGTGGTATTCTCATTGAACGGGTTGGCATGAACGAACATCTGCAGTTTCTTGTACTGCCTCAGGTCAAGTGTGGTGTTTTTATAGACACATTTCGACTCACCCGTTCCCAGGTCGGTCACCATGATGTCGAGTGCCTGCTCATTGCTTTCCACCAACTGCGGCTGGGTGGGGTCCTGCACGCGGGAGATGCCCGGAGGCAGGATATAGTTGACCGGTGTCTTGTCGTTGTTCTCCTCAATGTTCACCGCACTCACTGACATATAGCCTGAGGTCGACGCGCTGCTGGTGAGGTTCTGCGTATAGACGCGCCACTCTCCGCGCACGAGGTCGAGGCTGCCGAATCGCATGACGATGGGCTTCTTGAAGTTGGTGAGGAACATGCGCATGAAACGCACGGATGTGAAGTCGCTGATGGAACCCACCCGCTGCTCATAGCGGTCGAGGGGGATGCGGAACTGATACCACGTCACATCGTAGTGGTCGCCGTTGCGGAGCGATCCGCTGCCCACGCGGCTGTCGACAATGAAGTTGTGGCCCACCACCAAGTCCTCCGGACGGATGGAGACATGATACTGGTAGTATTTCTCATACTCATTGAGGGTGAAGTCCTGGTTGATGTCCTCCACGTCGGGCGTGGTCTTGTACGACGTGTCGTAACTCTCGCTTCGCATGTCAGAGTCAGGCGAGTTGCCCTGCGGGTTGTTGATGCGCTTGTATCTCTGGAGAATGGAAGCCTGCACCTGGTCGTAGTCCCTTCCACGGAAATAGTGGTAATCGTCATTGGCCGGGTCAGCCCAGATGCTGTCAAACACCTCCGGTGACACCTTTCCCTGAATGGAGGTGAGGAAATCCTGGTAAGAGGAATAGGACTGCTCCTCCTGGTCGTTGAGGCCATTGTATCCCACATCCTGGATGACCCTGGAACCAGATGTCGTGACGAAGGCATAGGTATTGTTGGTGGTTTGGACAGGCACCTTTCCCCACTGGGTGAACGTGTAGTTCTGCGACCCGTCGGTCATCATTCCGCTCTCATGGAATTTCTTTCCGTCATGCAGGACATCCTCGCTCACCTCTCCCAGGTTGATGTAGAAGTCACCGCCATAGTCGGCAGCGTCTGCCTGGCCATTGGTATAGATGAAGGGGTCGAGGAGCCAGAACTCGATATACTCGATGTTGGCCATCTCAAAGTCGTTGGTGTCGAGTTTTCGCATCATGCCGCCCCATTTTTCCTCAGGCTTGTCGAAGCGTCCCAGGCTGTTGAGGTCGGGATTGAAATTGTAGGGTCCGCGCTCATTGGGATAGTACGCGAGGTTGAGCACCGGCAGTGTGGAGGTGGCTCCGCTGTATGAACTCTGGTCGCGGTTGGGATAGAGTTCGCGCACATACACCTCACGCACATAGTGGTTGGAGAGTTGGTCGAGGTCGCTCTTGATATGGCTTGGGGTGAGCGATGAACTGCGCCTGGTGAAGAGCGGATCGATGTTGTACCATGCCAAGAGGCTTCTGTTGAATCCGCTGGTGAGCCCCGTCTTGTCCTTGTATTCATTGAACATGGTGGGCACGCTGGAGATGACCCATGAGGTGGGTGTCGACACATCGATGGTGTTCTTCGTGTTCTCGAAGTCATCGAGGTAGGAGGCATTGTCCTGCGTGCCGTGGGCCTGTCCGGCGATGAGGTGCGCGAACTCCGCCGAGAGCGAGATGTTCGACGGCTGTGTGACATGCAGCAGCGGCACCTTGTTGAGCATGTTGGTGAGCCACTGGCTCTCTTTCTTCCAGTTGAGGTTGACGCCCCACAGCGTGTTGTTGAGGGGTTCGGCTCCCATGGCTACCTTGGTGGTGAGTGCCTGCTCAGACACATGGCGCAGCGTACCGCTCATCTGGAAATTCTTGCTGAAGTCATACTCCCAGTTGATGCCGAACATGGTTTTGCGCGATTGTCCGAAATCGGTGTTGCTCTCATACGACGCATTGACCGGTGTATCGGCATCGAGAATGCTCTGGTTGATGATGGTCACCTCACCCGCCGAATAGTCGACGGTATAGTCCGTTCCCTCAGTCAGGGTGACACCGCCCGCTGTCACCACCACCGATCCCTGGGGGATATTGTAGGCTCCTAAGGAGATGACGTTGGCAGCGGAGCCACGGAACTGTCCGGTAAGGATATACTTGTCTTTCTCCGCTATCTGCCTGGCCACGGTCTTGGTGGAGTCGTAGAGTTCGGTATAACTGTATTTCTCCGCTGTTTTGGCAGGCACGCCCTTCGAAACGAGGAATTTATAGAGGTATTCTCCGAACGGCTCCACCTTGGGCAGGAAGACACGTCCGTTGTTCACGGTGTAGCCTTGCACGTAGTCGAAATAGCCGTTGGGATGTGCCTTCATGTTGTTGTCGAGGCGGTCTGCGTCGATGTCCTTGATGATGGTCTGGTCCTTCACCTGTGGCTCGGGGATATAAGAGAGGTAGACGCCAGCAGTGTCGCTCTGGAACTTGATGTCGAGGCGGAACTTCTCCCTCTCCACGTTGGAGGCGAGGTAATAGACGTTTTTCATCATCAGGTCCCAGTTGGACTGCGAGGGATTGTTGCTCGTGTTCTTGAGCGACTTGACAAAAAGGGCCTTGGTGACATCAGTGACATCACTGGCAAACTCACCCACCTGATAGGTGACACCACCATAGGTGTACTCGAAAGCGACGGCCAGCACCTGGTCGGTCTGGAGCGCGGTCTTGAGCGAGATATAGCCGAGGGCATTGTTGACGGTGTACTCCGAAGAGGTGAGCAGGCGGGCACTCTCCAGTTTCTCATAGTCGGTGCCGCCCACGAACTGTGCGTCGAGGACGGTGGAGGTCTGATTGATGTCGCGTGCGCCGACATACGCTCCCACCATCTGCGAGTAGAGCTGGTTGGCATTGTTGGCAGGCGGCGTGTCACCACCCTCGCCCAGGTCGGGCAGTGCGATGATGTTGCGGGTATTGTTGGCCTGTCCCGACTTGTTGGTCACCCAGATCTCCATACGGTTGATTGTCACACCCGTGGTGAGGTTGGGCAGGGTCTTCATTGCCCCGTCATACTTGTCGCGGAAATAGCGAGCGAGGAAGAAGTGCCGGTTTTCCTCATAGTCGGCCACATCAATCTCAAACGGGGTATACTGCTTGCCGCCCTTCGACGACACACTGCCCGTTGACGACTTCTTCTGCGACACGACGGTCTGCAGTTTCAGTTTGCCGAACTGCATGTCGGTGCGTAGTCCGAAGAGCGCGCTGGCTCCTGTGACGAGCGTTGAGTTGCTGGGGAACGACACGTTGCCTCCTTCCACGAGTTTGATGATCTCATCCTCCTTGCCCTCATATTTGAGTTTCATGGTCTGGGCATCGAAGTTGAAGGTGGCGTCGGTGTTGTAGTTGATGTTCATGTTCACCTTGTCGCCCACCTTGCCGTTGACGCTGAGGTTGATCTTCTCGTCGAAGTCCATGGTCGTGGTCTTGCGGTTGCGGATAGGCAACGAGGGGTTGTCGATGTTCTTGAAAGTGGCACCGAACTTCAGTTCGGCGGTTCCCTGGGTTTTGATGCGCACGCCACCGGGGCCGAAGATTTTCTCTGCCGGTCCGAGGTCGAAGTGCATGTCGGTGAAATCAAATTTCTCCTTGCCCTTGCTCTTGACCACCTCCTCGTTCTTCGAGCGGAAAAACTTCTGCATGGCCTGTCGCTCGCTCCACTTGAAGTATTCATCGTAGGTCATCATCGTGGGCGCAGCCACGTATGACCCGCCAATCTTGTTGCCAAAGATATAGCGGTCGATGGTGTCGTTATAGACCACGTTCTGTTGCAGGTTCTCTGGGCGCTGCAGGTCGGCAGCCCCTTGTGTGAGGTCATCGTCGGTGATGGGAGTGGTGCGCTGGATGGGCCAGCGGGTGTTGAGCAGAGAATCGGGGATTTCCTCGTCATCGTCGAGGATGGGCTGTGCCTTGACATCCGTTTTCTTCTTGTCGTCCTGCTTGTCGTCACCCGCCGGGTTGTTGGCATTGTTGCCACGGGCATTTCCGCGTTGTCTGGTGCGGTCGTCCTGTGGCTGATTGGGGCGCTGCCTGGTGCGGTCATCCTGGTCCACCGGCCTTCCCTGCTGGTTGGAGCGCGGTCTGGTGCGGTCGTCCTGAGGCACGGACAGAGCATTGCCCGCCAAGATGCTGATGGCGCACAATAAGATGACAAAGCCCCAAATCCGATGCCTGATATTCATTATTCTGTTCAGTTTCGCTCTCGCTCAACTATCAAATAGTTAAGGAGTTAAAGAAGTTAAGGAAGTTAAGCCATATGACCTTTTTCTCTGTACTCCATAAAGCGAATTTATTTTATTTGTTTGAGTGCCAGTTTCACCACCTGCTCCACGGGCAGGTTAGGCTGCTGACGCAATATTTCGGTCACCACTTTCGAAGTGGGAGCCAGGGAGAACCCCAGCATGGTGAGGGCGCTGATGGCCTCCTGGCGCACCTCCTTGTTGATGGGGTCTGGTGCTGCGGAAGCGCCTGTCTGCTGCGGACCGATTTCACTGACGGTGATCTTGTCCTTGAGGTCGACGATGATGCGCTGCGCGGTGCGCTGTCCGATGCCCTTGACACTCTTGAGCGTGCGCTCGTCGCCGCTGGCGATTACGTTGCCCAGTTCGGCTGGTGTGAGCGCCGAGAGAATCATCCTCGCCGAGTTGGCACCCACCCCCGAGACGGTGATGAGCAGCCGGTAGAGTTCGCGCTCCTCCTTGTTGGCAAAGCCATAGAGGGTAAAGGAATCGTCCCTTCCTCCTGTGACCAGAGCCTCGTGCACATACAGTTTCACTTCTTTCTTATTCTGTATGGCAGCATACGTGTTGAGAGAAATATTGAGGGCATACCCTACCCCAGCCGCCTCAACAACGGCCATTGCCGGGGTGATTTCAGTCAATTCGCCCCTGATGTATTCTATCATTGATGTCGTTTTTTGTATATATACGATAGAATAACGCGAGAAACGGGCGGTTTATTGCATTGGGGCGGACAAAAACCCTTCCGCCATGGCCAATATGACATGTCACGCACTATCGTGTGACGTAATTTTGCGGGCAAATCCAAGATTCCCATGAGCACACGACACCCATCCCAACCAATAGCCCAGCGCGACAGGCTGGTGCTGGATCACCTCCTCTCCATCGCCGACAGCGAAGGAAGGCTATCAACAGCCCCCGAAATCAGGAAGAACCGCCCTCGCCCTATCCCTTCTGAGCGTGATGTGCTCACCTACTTCGCAACCCGTGAAGTGGGCTGCCGCCCTTAATCTCTGGGACTGAGATGATGATTCCATATGGTGTGCAGCAAGTAGGGACGCGATGCGGCAAACAAGTGGGGACGCGATGCGGAAAGCATGTAGGGACGCGATGTATCGCGTCCGCAAGCCAAAAGAGAGCAAATCAATGGGACCGAAGATTCTGATTCAGCATATCGTTTCTTTCCTATTGAACAACACAAGTCAAACTCAGTACCCATGATTCATGATCATTGAGAACCGTCTCCAATGATCAAAATGCCACGCCATGCAATGGTAACTAACTCCCCCTCTGCCCGAGAGGGGGTTAGGGGGAGAGGGAGCCTCTGAAGAATCAAATAAAAAAGGCAGAAAAAGGAAGAAGAAAGAAAAAGTACAAAGGTTCTCTCAAAAAGGAAAAAAGGTGAATAGGAATCAGGGGAACGGAGATTCTGATTCATTTCGTGGTTTGGTCCTTTTGGATCACCGTCAACCACGGAAGCGCACGAAAGAACACAAAAGATAAAAATTGGGGATGCAGGTGATGGCGGACGCGACAGTCGCGTCCCTACCAGTTGCATCGAAAGGTTTATGGTGGTCAACGCCCCCTGCCCCCTGGTCTCAGAGGGGGAGTTAGTTACCATAATTGTCAAATCACCAGGTAAGTGCCAGAGGCGTTGTTTTAGCGAATCACCGGAACGGAGATTCTGAATCATTTCTGTCGTTTGGCTCTTCTTGGGTCACTATCAACCACGGAACTGCACGAAAGAGCACAAAAGATAAAAGCACCGAATGCTGGTGTCGGACGCGACACGTCGCGTCCCTACCAGTTGCAACGAAAGGCTTATGGTGGGAGGACCCTGCCCCTATTTTGTGGCCATTTACGACAGATAAAATGGGGCTTTTGCCTGTGTGTCGCAGATGGGACGGGCTGTCGCATGCTGATTGGGAAATAAAGCGGGAAAAATATGGTGGGTGCTCAAAACCGCCCCATCTTTGCATCAGAAACAACAAAGACAGGCGGAAACAATTGAAAATTGAAAATTGAAGATTGAAAATTAAAATTGAAGATTGAAGATTGAAGATTGAAAATTGAGGAACCTGGCGGAGTAAACAACAAGAATAAAAATAACAACAAGAACAAGAATAATAACAATAAAAAAAGATACAATTATGAAGGCAATTGAATTAACCCCGACAACTGCTGCCAACTTCGACAGCACGGCGATGACAACAAGAGTGAGCAATTTCAAGAAGGCTGCAAAGAAGTTCATCAAGGCCACTTGCAGATTCTTCGTAGTAATCAGCCCAGCATACCCGCAGTATGTGGAGAGCATGCAAAGAAAGGCTTAACATAATAATAAAAGTAGAACATCAGTTCTCCCCCTCTGAGATCCAGGTCTCGAAGGGGGAGTTTTCTTATTCAACACAGAGAGAGACGGAGGTACAGAGATTATAAATTCAACTTCCTCAAGTTGAAAGTAGTTAAAGAAGTTAAGCCATATGATCCGCGTGTCGTTCCCATTCGACCAAAGCAGTCTCCTCCAGCAATAAAAGGTAATGGATTCACTTCAAGATTTTGAATCGGAGATTTTGATTTTGTATGGGAGTGCGACAGGTAGGGACGCGATGTATCGCGTCCGAAAATTGCAGCAAAATGGATGGAAAAAAAGGGTTTTACGACAAATTCAAAGGCTATGCGAGCGGTTTGTCGCAAATGAAGGAGGCTGTCGCAACGAATGGGAGGGAAAAACAGGAAAATGTTTTCGGGACGGGAAAAACGGGCGTAACTTTGCATCGTCAATCAGACAAAAAGAAATCAACAACAAGAAAGTAAAACAAGAAAGTAAAACAAAAAATAAAAAAACAAAATGAAAGCAAGAATCACTTTAATGGTTGCAATGATGACGATAGTTCTCACAGCCGCAGCAATGCCTTACACGGACGCACGTAACAAAGCCATGTTCCTCACCGACAAGATGGCCTACGAACTCAACCTGACTGAATCACAACTGGAAGCAGTCTATGAGATCAACCTCGACTACATGCTCAACATCGAAGAGGAAGCCGATATGTTCGGATACAACTGGGAAATCCGCAACCGTGACATGGCACAGGTGCTCTCCAACTCACAGAACAGTCAATATCTCGCCAGCGAGTGGTTCTACCATCCCTTCACAATGAATGCAGAAGGCTTGACAATGGCCGTCAACGACCGCTACGACAACGGACAGTTACTCATGCAACTGCCTACTGAGGTCCTCTCCTACAAGGGTGGACACAACCAAATGGACGCCAGTTTCTATGCAGGTCAGGACTTTGACAAGCCGGAAACACTCAGACTCTTCGGTCAGGCAAACTAAAGGGAGCCAAAACTGAACAATGCATAAACAAATAACTCACTAAACAGAAAGAAGGTTGAATCATAGAAATGAACAATGAGACAACAACCACCCAAGAGGGGCAGGATTTCCTGCCTCCCTTTTTGTTTTTAAATTTTCAACACAGAGAGACAGAGAGACAGAGAGACCAAAGCACAGAAAAATTCTTGAATTCGAAAATTCGTGAGAAAAATAATAATCCCGAATTAGAGAATTTGAGAATTGGTGAGCAAAGGGAATTTCTTGAATTCGAAAATTCGTGAGAAAAATAATAATCCCGAATTAGAGAATTTGAGAATTGGTGAGCAAAGGGAAATTCTTGAATTCGAAAATTCGTGAGAAAAAATAATAATCCCGAATTAGAGAATTTGAGAATTGGTGAGCAAAGGGAAATTCTTGAATTCGAAAATTCGTGAGAAAAATTTTAATCCCGAATTAGCGAATTTGAGAATTGGTGAGCAAAGGGAAATTCTTGAATTCGAAAATTCGTGAGAAGAATAATAATCCCGAATTAGAGAATTTGAGAATTGGTGAGCAAAGGGAAATTCTTGAATTCGAAAATTCGTGAGAAAAAATAATAATCCTGAATTAGAGAGATTTGTCGAAGACCCACTGACCGAAGGGAGGTATTGGATAAATTCCTCACGCTCAAAAATGCAAATTCATTAGCATTTTCCTTGCTTAATAGGAATTTTGCACTATTTTTGTCATCATGAAAGGATACCGAAGGACTATCGTCGTCTCGCTTCTGCTGACCGTCATGGCCGTTTGCATGGTCAGGGGCACCGTGGTACAGGATGTGGAAAGAAAGTGGAAACTCATTCCATCCCTGAAAAACACCGATATGGTGCTGCCACTAAAAAATGTTCCCGAACAAATACTGTACAGAAAAGGCTATATGGTGTCCTACAACAAAGAAACCAAGTTGCCCAACTGGGTGGCTTGGCATCTCACAGCAGACCACGTCAACGGCGAAGCGAGGCGGCCCGGCAATGCCTGGCACGAGGACAACGACGTCCCTTTGCCGAGAGCGACCAACAGCGACTACAAAAAAAGCGGTTGGACTCATGGACACATGTGCCCTGCCGGCGACAACAGGTGGGATGCAGGCGCGATGTATGACAGTTTTCTATACACGAACTGCTGCCCCCAACATAATGATTTGAACACCGGCCCCTGGAACCAGATTGAGATGTCGTGCCGACGATGGGCGGAAAAATACGGCGATGTGTTCATCGTCTGCGGTCCCATCCTCTTCCGCCAGCAGCATCAGACTATCGGAGCCAACAAAGTGGTCGTGCCTGAGGCATTCTTCAAGGTCATCGTCTGTCTGAACGGCAACACACCCAAAGGCATTGGCTTCATCTGCCGCAACACCAACGGAAGGGGAAAGAAAGACCTTTTTATCAACAGCATCCGCGAAGTGGAGCGCGTCACGGGCATGACCTTTTTCCCGAAACTGCCGAAAAATCTGCAGAATGTGGTAAAGAACAAGGCCAGTCTTGAGGATTGGTGATTGTATTCGCTAAGGAGTTGAGATGTTTTTTTCGGATTGGAAATCCTGATAATAAATGCGGTCGGATTGCAAATCCGACCGAACCGAAGTGGGTAGTTTTTTTCGGATTGCAAATCCTGATATTAAATGCGGTCGGATTGCAAATCCGACCGAACCGAAGGATTGCAAATCCGACCGAACTGAGTGGGTAGTTTTTTGGGGATTGGAAATCCTGATATTAAATGCGGTCGGATTGCAAATCCGACCGAACCGGCCGAACTGAGGCTTTGTTAAAAGTTGGCAAAAATGCAAGAAAATTTGTCTAAATGTTAGTTATTTCTAAGAAAAGATGTATTTTTGCAACCGAATTTGAAATTTCAATAACCAAATAACACTTTTATGAAGAAAATCAGAGCCGCCGTTGTGGGCTATGGCAACATCGGCAAATACACCATTGAGGCGCTCGAAGCCTCGGAAGATTTCGAGATAGCCGGCATCGTGCGCCGCAAAGGAGCGGAGAACTGTCCTCCTGAACTTGCCGCCTATGAGGTAGTGAAGGACATCACCGAACTGCGTGACGTGGATGTTGCCATCCTCGCCACCCCCACCCGCAGTTGTGAGGAGTATGCAAAGAAAATCCTCCCATTAGGCATCAACACTGTCGACAGTTTCGACATCCACACCAGCATCCTCGACTACCGTGCCTCCCTCATGCCGGTGTGCAAGGCTTCAGGCACCGTGGCCATCATCTCCGCCGGATGGGACCCGGGCAGCGACAGCATCGTTCGCACCCTGATGGAGAGTCTGGCTCCGAAAGGACTGTCGTACACCAACTTCGGTCCGGGCATGTCGATGGGCCACTCCGTATGTGTTCGCTCCAAGGCAGGCGTAAAGAACGCTCTGTCGATGACCATCCCCAAGGGAGAGGGTATCCACCGCCGCATGGTGTATGTGGAACTGGAGGACGGAGCCACGCTGGAAGAGGTGACTGCCGCCATCAAGGCCGATCCCTATTTCGCCAACGACGAGACCCATGTGTTTGCCGTTCCTTCAGTGGATGCAGTGCGCGACATGGGCCATGGTGTCAACCTGGTGCGCAAGGGTGTGAGCGGAAAGACCCAGAACCAGCGCATTGAGTTCAACATGAGCATCAACAACCCCGCTCTGACCGCCCAGGTTCTGGTCAATGTGGCACGTGCCTCCTTGAAACAGCAGCCCGGATGCTACACGATGATTGAGGTGCCGGTAATCGACATGCTGCCAGGCGACAGAGAGAGCATCATCGCACATTTGGTGTAAGAGAGCATCAACAATCGAGTAGGAGGAAAATGAAATAGTTTTCCTCCTATTTCATTTTCCGACCTCTCACACCACCGTACGTGCCGTTCGGCATACGGCGGTTCTTAACACGGATGTAACTTCACATAATAATCCATTAGGCAAGGGTAGCCT
>JAEEJK010000040.1 GCA_016281815.1 Prevotella sp.
CATCTATTCCATCACCGACGGCATCTTCGTCGGCCATTTCATCGGCCAGGAGGCGCTGGCGGCGGTCAACCTTGTCATGCCGCTCATCATGATCATCACGGCACTGGCCGACATGGTGGCGACGGGTTCGTCGGTGCGTATCTCCATCCTCCTCGGACGTGGTGACCATGGTGAGGGCAGTCGTGTCTTCACCGTTTGCCTGGGATTGATAGCGGCTGTGTCCACCATCTTCGGACTGGCGGGATTCCTGCTCGCCCGTCCGATTATCGGCCTGATGGGTGCCGACGGCCTGACGGCTGACCATGCCGTGGAGTATCTGCAAGTGTTCTCGCTGTTCATGCCCCTCTGCTGTGTCTATTTCTCCACCGACAATTACCTGCGGGTCTGCGGACGGGTTCAAATGAGTATGACCATCAACATCGTCTGTTCCCTGCTGAACATCCTCTTGGACGTGCTGCTGATTGTCGTTCTGGAACAGGGACTCTGGGCGGCAGCGATGGCTTCGTGCCTTTCCATGTCGCTAGGTGCGGCATGGTCTTTGGTGCCCTTCATCCGCAAGAGGTTGCCACTCGTGTTCACAAGGGGCACCATCTCCCTGCGCCAGATGCTGCGAATCCTCACCAACGGCTCTTCGGAGTTTTTCATCAGCATAGCGGGGTCGGCATTTGCCGTCATCATGAATGTCGTGCTGCTGCGTCTCGGCGGGTCTATGGCAGTGGCCGCCATCTCGATTGTGGAATACGTCGACAGTCTCATGGGCATGGTCATCCATAGCATGGTCGATGCCTTGCAGCCCGCTATCAGTTATTGCTTCGGTGCCGGACTGACAAGGCGTATGAAGCGCATCCAGAAGGCCGTCATGGCATCCTCGGCGGCGCTTTCCCTGATGGCCATGCTGTTCCTGCTGTTCGGCGGACAATTCCTGTTGCCCTTCTTCATCAAGGATGGCGACACCGCCCTTTATGACATGAGTCTGCGCGCCATGCGGCTTTTCGCCCTCAGTTACCTTGTCAGTTGGATTGAGCGCACTCTATCCGGTTACATGACCGCCGTCGAGCGCCCATGGCACTCTCTGGCCATCTCATTGCTCGGCACATTCCTGTTCCCGCTGCTGAGCATGGCGGTTCTCGTGCCCCTCTGGCAACTCGATGGCATTTGGATTCTCCAGTTTGTCGCTGGCGTGTTTGGCGCCTTGGCCGCCATTGTCATCGTCCGTCGCGTACGGATACAGCCACCGCCGGTGTCAACGCCCTCCACGTTGTTCCAACCTACACCTTCCGTCAATCATCGCAGGAAAAGAATCTGACAGATATGAAAATCAAGACTTTCATCGACCGCCCCTTGCTGAGCATCGTCATCAACGTGATGGTGGTGGCGGTCGGCGTCATTGCGCTGACGAGACTGCCGATAGAGAAGTACCCCGACATCGCACCGCCCACGGTCTATCTTTGGGCAAGTTATCCGGGGGCAAGTGCAGAGGCGGTGCAGAAGAGCGTCCTAGCGCCGCTGGAACAAGCCATCAACGGGGTGGACAACATGACCTACATGAAGTCGTCGGCCTCCAACGGGTCGGCTTCCATCAGCATCTTCTTCAAGCAAGGCACCAATGCCGACATGGCGGCGGTGAACGTGCAGAACCGAGTGGTGCAGGCCCAGGCGATGCTGCCCTCCGAAGTGGTGAAAATGGGAGTGGCGGTCGAAAAGCAACAGCCGGGGCAACTGCGCATCCTCGCATTGGAGAGTCCCGACGGCACATACGACGAGAACTTCCTCAGCAACTATTTTTATAACAACCTGCGACCCGCCATCCTGCGCATACAGGGCGTGGGCAAGGTGGAGGTGTGGGGCGGCCAATATGCGCTGCGCATCTGGCTGCGGCCTGATGCGATGGCCCGTCACGGCATCGTTCCCAGCGACATCACGACGGTCTTGGAGGAGCAGAACGTGGAGGCCAGCATAGGCTCCATAGGTGAAAACACGAAGAATACTTTCCAATATACGCTGCGCTACACGGGCCGCAAGCAGGATGTGGCGGAGTTTGAGAACCTTGTCATTTCCTCCAAATCGACCGGCGAGGAACTACGTTTGAAAGATGTGGCCGATTTGGAACTGGGACAGTCGGACTATGCCTACACCAACCGCATCAACGGCCATCCTGGCGTGATGGGCAGCGTCAGTCAGGTGGCCGGCTCCAACGCCACACGAATCAACCAAGATATTGACAAACTAATCAAGGAGGTGGAACAGCAGTTGCCGAAAGACGTCCGCATCGTGACGTTCGACAATACCAACGACTTCCTCTTCGCCTCCATCCGCGAAGTGGTCTTCACGCTCGTGCTTGCCATCTTTTTGGTGCTCGTCGTGGTGTATCTCTTCGTGCAGGATTTCCGTGCCACGCTCATCCCCGCATTGGGCATCGTCGTGTCGCTTGTCGGAACGTTCGCCTTCATGATGGCAGCAGGTTTCTCCATCAACATGCTGACACTCTTCGCATTGGTGCTGGTCATCGGCACCGTGGTCGATGACTCCATCGTGGTGGTCGAGGCGGTGCAGGCCCGGTTCGATGCAGGCTACCGCTCTTCCTATCAAGCCGCCGTCGATGCGATGGGCGGACTGACATCGGCTCTCCTCACCACCACGCTCGTATTCATGGTCATCTTCATCCCCATGTCGTTCGTAAGCGGCACTTCGGGCATTTTCTACAAACAGTTCGGCCTGACGATGGCGGTGGCTGTCGGCATCTCGCTCCTTGTGGCGATGACGCTCGCCCCGGCACTCAGCGCATTGATGCTGAAGCCACGCGAAGGAGAACGGAAGACCTTCTCTGCAAAGGTGCGCACAGCATACGAGGTGACTTTCAAGGCTCTTCTCGGCCGTTATACAGGTGTGGCGATGACGCTCATCCGCCGCAAATGGCTGGCGGCAGGAGCCATCGCCATGGCGGTGCTGCTATTGGCGGTGCTGATGAGGGTGGTGCCCACGGGTTTCGTCCCCGACGAGGACATGGGTTCGCTGACGGTTGACCTGAGCACGCCGCCGGGATACACGATGGACAAGACGGAGGAGGTGATGGTTCGCCTGACCGACAAGATGCAGCAGTTGCCCGAGGTGGAATCGGTTGGCGGGGTGGTCGGCTTCGGGGGTGCCAACAAGGGCATGGTCCAGATACAGCTGAAGCCATGGGACAAACGCAAGGGCAGCGGCCATACGTCGTGGAGCGTGGCCGAGCGTATCGACGCCATCCTGGCAGATGAGCGCGAGGCGGAGAGTTTCGCGATGGCGCCGGGCATGATCGACGGCTATGGCCGTGGCGGCGGCTTCGAACTGAGTGTCACCAACAGGAACGGCGCCGACCTGAGGACGGCTTTCGATGTGAGCCGCCACTTCATCGATGCCCTGAACCGGCGGCCTGAGATCAGCGACGCATACTGGGGCTACGCCATCGACTACCCGCAGTATCGGGTCGATGTGGATGCCTCGCGCTGCAAGAAGTTCGGACTGTCGCCCTCTGCAGTGCTCAACGAGTTGGGTGCGTTCCTCGGCAGCAGTTACGTCTCCAATTTCAACAAGTACAACCAGGTGTACCAGGTGACCATGCAACTGCATCCCAGCGACCGAGCCGACATCCAGTCGCTCGACCGTCTTTTCCTGCGTTCTTCCTCGGGGGCGATGCTCCCGGCAAGCCAGTTTGTCACCCTGAAGAAGGAATACATGCCCCAGTCGCTCGACCGATTCAACATGGTGGGCTGCATCGACGTGAGCGGCAGCGTGGCCAAGGGCAGAAGCACGGGCGAGGCCATCCGTGCCATCCGCGAGGTGGCGGCAAAGGAACTGCCGGTGGGCTATGGCATTGAGTTCGGCGGCATCACCCGTGAGGAGAGCGAGTCGTCGGGCAACGTCGCGGTGATATTCATCATCTGCATCCTCTTCGTCTATCTCATCATGGTCGCACTCTACGAAAGTTTGTTCATCCCCCTGGCTGTCATCCTCAGCGTGCCTTTCGGACTGGCAGGCTCGTTCCTCTTCGCATGGCTCTTCGGTGTGGAGAACAACATCTACCTGCAGGTGGGTCTCATCATGCTCATCGGCCTGCTGTCGAAGACCGCCATCCTGCTCACCGAGTACGCCACGCAGTGCCGGCATGCGGGAATGTCACTGAAGCAGTCGGCCTTTTTCGCTGCGAAGATGCGCCTGCGCCCCATTCTGATGACCTCGCTGACGATGGTTTTCGGCATGCTGCCCCTGATGTTTGCCACGGGTGCAGGAGCCAATGGCAGCCGCACCGTAGGGGTTGGCACGGTCGGCGGCATGTTTTTCGGCACTATCGGCCTGCTCTTCATCGTCCCGGCCTTGTTCGTCATCTTCCAGACCTTGCAGGAGCGATTCAAGCCTGTCGCTTTCGAGCCGTCTGACGACCCGCTGATTCTTGAAGAAATGAAGAAGCAGCGAGAGCAAAGCTAAGCTTGCTTAAGCTTTGCCGAGTCGTGACTTAGTTCGACCAAAGGTCAATTAAAGAAAATAGAAGAATACACTCAAAAGAAAAACCACAGAAAGGTATGAAGAAAAGAGTATTGTTGATGGCTGTGATGGCTCTGTCATGTGCCACGATTTTTGCACAAAGCACGTTCGACATAAGCGGCACAGTGGTGGAGAAGACCACCGGTGAGGCCGTCGTCGCTGCCACCATCCAGTTGCTTGCCATGCCCGACAGTTCGTTCGTGGAAGGAACGACAACCGGGGAAAACGGCGGGTTCCGCTTCAAGGATGTCAGGAAGGGAGAGTACGCCCTGAAGGTCTCTTACATAGGCTATGTCACGAAATGTGTCGCTGTGGACCTTCAAAATCAGAAGAACAGGCTGGTTGACATCGGCTACATCACGATGTCGCCCGATGCCATCCAACTGAAGGGGGTAGAGGTGACCTCGCATGTCGCCAAAGTGGCGGTGTCGGGCGACTCCCTGGTCTATAATGCTGCAGCCTATAGGGTTCCCGAAGGATCCACCCTTGAGGCGCTCATCAAGCAACTTCCCGGTGCCAAGGTGGACAAGGAGGGCAACATCACCATCAACGGCAAGACGGTCAACAAAATCCTTGTCGACGGCAAGGAATTCTTCCTGAACGACAAGGAAGTGGCGATGAAGAACATCCCCACAGAGATGGTTGACAGGATCAAAACCTATGACCGGAAGAGCGACCTCTCGCGTGTGACAGGCATCGACGACGGCGAGGAGGAGACCGTGCTCGACCTGACAGTGAAGAAAGGGATGAAGAACGGATGGTTCGGCAATGTGAACCTGGGAGCGGGGACGAAAGGCAGATATTCGGAGCGTTTCAACGTCAACCGTTTCAACGACGACTTCCAGGCCACCCTCCTCGGCGGAGCCAACAACGTGGCTGACATGGGCTTCGGAGGCGGAGGCGGCCGCTGGGGAGGCTGGGGGAGACAAGGCCTGCGCAACAGCAAGGAGGTGGGCGGCAACTTCGCGACCGCCAAGCCCAAGTTGGAAACGGGCGGAAGCATCCGCTACCGCTATGACGGCAGCGACACCGAGAACACGTCATCGACGGAATACTTCAATGCCACGCTTGCCAAGTTCAACGAGAGTTTCAGCAAGAACCTGACGTCGAACCAGCGACTCACCAGCAACTTCCGTTTCGAATGGAAGCCCGACACCATGACCAACATCATCTTCCGTCCCAATTTCACCTATTCACGCAACAAGGGAAGGGGATACAGTTCGTCGGGTTCGTATAGCGGCGACCCCAACGACTTCACAGCGAATGCGCTTGACTACAACGACCAGATAGCCGCCGTCTCGGGCGGTGGTGTCCCCCACCCTGCCAGCACCATCCTCGACAACCTGATGGGCATCGTGGTCAACACCAACACCAACCGCAACATGAGTTATGGCACCAACACCAACCTCAGCGGTGAACTGCAGGCCAACCGCAAGTTCAACAGCAAAGGCCGCAACCTCACCTTGCGAGTGACAGGAAACTTTGGCGAAGGGAACAGCCAGCAACTCTCCGCTGCCAACATCACTTATAACGCTATGGGTACGGGCCAGCAGAACAACCGTTACTACGACACCCCGTCGAGGAACTACGGCATGCGGGGGCAACTCACCTACAGCGAACCCATTGCCAACAAGACCTACCTGCAACTGGGCTACAGTTATGACTACAGTTACAGCAAGAACGACCGACGCGCATACATCTATGATTCCGATGCCTATCAGACACTGTCGCAAAGCATACTGGGCAACCGATATGACATCGATGCCGTGCTGCGCTTCATGGAAGAAATGCAATATGTGCTCGATGGCACCGACTCCGTAGCCAACCGCCTCAGTCAGTTCTCTGAGTACCGCAACTACAACCAGACCATCAATGTCAGTTTCCGCAGGGTGCGCGAGAACTACAACTTCAGCGTGGGACTCGACTTCCTGCCGCAACGCACCACGCTCAACTACCAATACATGGGATATGTGTATCCTCAGGTCACACGCAACGTCTTCAATGTCGCGCCACGTGTCAACCTCCGCTGGAACTTCGACAAGCATACCAACCTCCATGTACGCTACAACGGGCGTGCCCGACAGCCGAGCATGACCAACCTGCTCGACATCAAGGACGACTCCAACCCGCTCGTCATCACGAAGGGAAACCCGGATCTGAAACCATCTTTCTCGCACAACATCAACACCAGTTTCAACACCTACAATGCCGAGAAGCAGGAAGGTATCTACTCATGGCTGTGGTTCAACTCCACCCGCAACAGCATCGACAACAAGACCACCTACGACAACCTGACGGGCGTGCGCACCACCATGCCAATGAACGTCAACGGCAACTGGAACGGCGGAGGCGGGTTCGGATTCAATGCCGGACTGGGAAAACAGAAGATGTTCAACATCGGCATCGACCTGGGCGGCGACTATTCGCGCCATGTAGGTTTCTACAACAATGAGGAAGGGAGTGGCACATCGACAGATATCAAGTCGGTCACAAGAAGTTTTGACCTTGAATCCGGACTTGAATTCTCCTATCGTACGGAGCAGGTCAGTGTAGCGCTCAACGGAAGGCTTGAATATGCAAACTCCAAAAACAACATCAACGAGATGGGCAACAAAAACACCTACGACTTCTCATACGGGGCGGAATTGGAATGGACGGCGCCATGGGGCACCTCCCTGTCGACCGACATCGGCATGAGCAGCCGACGGGGATACTCGCAACGCGAGATGAACACGAACGAACTGCTGTGGAATGCGCAGGTGTCCCATTCCTTCCTCAAAGGACGCGCACTCACCATCATGCTTGAAGTCAACGACATACTCGGACAGCAGACTAATGTCAGCCGCACCATAGATGCCCTCATGCGCACCGACTCGCGCTACAATGCCATCTATCAATATGGCATGATAAGAGCCATATACAAGTTCAGCATCTTTGGAGGCAAGAACGCCATGGGCACCGGCAACGAACGCTCACCAGGCTGGGACGGAGGATATGGAGGATGGCATGGTGACTGGCGATAAATACACAGGCAAGTTTGTTTTTTGCTCGCTTATTAGTACCTTTGCACTGTGATGGTAAACACATGAAGATAAGACGTATCATACATGGGGTGCTCCTGGTATTGGGGCTGTCGGTGATAGGATTGCTGTTCTATTACGCGATGTGGCTGATCACTGACGAGGATTTCAGGCAGATGATGAAATACGGCTGGCCCTGGAATTCGTGGATGGTGCTGGTGGACTATGCTGCCTGCTGCCTGCTGACCACCGTGGTGACGCTGTATTACTGGAGGTCGCGGGAGCGGACGGAGAAGGAGCGTGACAAGTTCCGCCTGCAGGCATTGGAGAACCAACTGAGCCCGCACTTCGTGTTCAACAACTTCAGCATCCTTGCCGACCTGATAGAGGTTGACCCCCAAAAGGCGTCTGGATATCTGATGAACCTCTCCAAGGTGTATCGCTACACGCTGTCTCATTTGGATCACGATACGGTGACGTTGCAGGAGGAGTTGGAGTTCCTGCACCGCTATCTGGCATTGCTGGAGCAACGGTTCGGAGAAGGCATACAGGTGAGGATTGCGCCGGACGTTGCCGGTCGCAGTGGCAAACTGCCGCCTGCCGCGCTGCAGATGCTGATAGAGAACGCCATCAAGCACAACGAGCACACGACGGCCCGTCCGCTGCTGATTGATGTGACGGCCGACGGACAGCATATCATCGTCAGCAATCACAAGCAGCCCATCGCCACGGCAGACTCCACCAGCGTCGGACAGCACAACATCGCCGAGCGCTACCGCCTGCTGACGCATAAGAAGGTTGTCATCCACGATACGCAAGACGAATATTCCGTCACCATTCCGCTTATTCCCTTAGAACGATGAAGATATTGATTATAGAAGACGAGCAGAGCAGCGCCGACCGGCTGCGAAGGATGCTCGAAAGCGAGCATGAGATCCTGGGCGTCTGTGCCAGCAATGCCGAGGTGAGGGAGTTCTTTGCCGACGGGAATCATACTGATGTCGACTTGATTCTTTCCGACATCCAGTTGGGCGACGGTCTGAGTTTCGAGTCGCTACGCAAGGTGCCTGCAGCCATCCCCGTCATCTTCACCACAGCCTTCGACCACTATGCCGTGCAGGCTTTCAAATGCAACAGCATAGATTATTTGCTGAAGCCCATCGACAAGGAGGAACTATATGCCGCTTTGGCGAAAGTTAAGCCCGACGTGCCCGTTGTCACCGATGACTCCATTCCCGATGTTCCGTCGCCTACCCGCAGCCTTTCCACCACAGATGCCATCGCCCAGTTGCTGGCCTCAGTGAAGAGTCAGACCATCCGCTATCGTGAGCGTTTTCTCATTCCTCATCGTGCCGATGAATATCTCATCGTCCCCGTCGGTGATGTGAGTCATATCACCATCCGCGATGGTGTCGTCCGTCTATGCACTCTCTCGGGTGACACCCTTGCATTGCCGATGACGCTTGAAGAGGCAGAGGGCCAACTCGACCCGAAACGGTTCATGCGCGTCAACCGCCAGTTCATCGTCAGTGCAGCCGCAGTCACCAAACTATCCACCCATTTTCTCGGCAAGATACGCATACATGTTGCCGCCTTCCCCGATACCGAGATCATCGTGAGCAAGGATAAGGTAAGCATGGTGAAGCATTGGCTGGATTCGTGAAGACGAAAATAATTGCAGACCTCGTTTTACTGTCTGGGTGGTTTGTCGAAATCTGCCTTATTTGCCAATCATTTTCAAGAATCTCTTGTCATTCATCTGTTCGTTGGTGACATACTCGCCATCGTGGAAGATGGCATAGGTGGTGATGGGTGTCGGAGCATTCTGTGCTTCTTCCTTGCTCTGCAGATGGATGGTCTTGAATGGAATACCCTTTTCCGCAGCGATGGTTTCAAGGATAGGCACATACTTCCCATTGAAAGGACATTGGCTGGTATAGAAAAGGACATAGCCGCTTTCTTCAATATGCGGATGCTTCGCACATTCCTTGAAACAAGGGATTTGGGCATCTGACGAAAATGGAAGATACCAAAGTTGGATACCGTTGTCCGCTTCATCGCAGACTGAGAATCCCTTGTGTTTTAGGAATTTCGGGTCGGCCAGGAACGGCTTCTTCTTTGCCGTTGAAAGGATGCATAGTCCAATCCTTCCTTTTTCCTTGCTGTCACGGATACATTCATCAAGCAAGTCGTTGGAATAACCGTGGCCCTTCAAGGAGCCGGACACCCAAAGGCAGTCGATATACATATAGCCGTCAGCGTGAATAGGGTTCCACGCATTTTCAGCCGGAATGTACTCAATGAAGCATTTCCCTCGTTCAACACTCTTCAAAAACACAAGCCCCTCATCAAAGCGCTCAGAAAGCCATGCTTTCTTTGATGACACCTGAACATCCTTGTTGTTGGAGATGGCACAGCATATATGCTCCTTCTCCAGATTGTCTTTAGTTACTCTTATGTATTCCATGACTTTTCTGTTTTTTTGTGATTGTTGGCAATGCATATGAAGTGCAAAGATACGAAAAAATCGTGAATAGTCAGTCTGACGAACAATGATTTGTCTCGAGTGTTGTAAAGGAAAGCATTTCTATGGGCAACCATCGTTCTGTTGGGAGGTCAGGTAATAGATTGTCATTTTTGAAATCGGCTTTGTACGTCAAGTTGAATGATATATTTGAAACATCTTTTGCTGACAAACTGACTTTTTGTGCTTTCAACTTAAAAATAGGATAAAAAGCGATGTCATTATTTGGAAGACTATTGTGAAAAACAAATATTTGAACCAAGGAGTATTATTGCACTTTTTGTAACTTTGCAGCTGAAAGGATCTACGAGGCAAGAGCCAAGTAAGTTTGAGATATATCCTGCATGGAGAAATTGAATAGATATCCATCAAAATCGTTTGAGTATGAAACAAGCCTTCATCGCCGTGCTACTTATTATGGCAACTGTCAATGCAAACGCCCAGTTCCTCTTCCGAATCAGTGGCAATGGACTGGAGCAACCATCGTATATGCTTGGCACCATTCATACACTGCACGGTTCGGTACTCGACCACACGCCAGTATATGTTGAGACTGAATCGCAGTGCAAGCAATTCTACACAGAGTTTGACATCACAGACCAACAACTGATGAACGAACTCAATAGTGATATAGAGAAGACTAAATCCAACTTGAGGTTGTCTGAAGGAAAGACCATATTGGACATATTGAGCAATGAGCAAATAGAGACAGTGGATGTCAGGGTGAAAGAGATTTTCGGTCTGAATCTTTCTGACCCGAAGATGAAGTCTTTTTGGAACTTTCAGCCACGTGTGTTCACCTATTTCATCAATAGAAAGATTCAAGGCGAAATGATAAAGAAATATGGCCCACAATCAAGCAGCAGAAGTGCATTGATTGACGAGACATGCATTCTGCGTGCCAAACTTTTTGGTATGGAGATTGGGTATCTTGACGAGTTGGAGGACCGTATCAAGATACAAGGATTCCAATCACAAGGTATTGAAGAGCAGGTGGATTCGCTCATGGACCTAGTCGGTAATTATGACCATCACATGCAAGTGGCCATCAAAACAGCAGAAGTCTTGAAGCAGTCTACCGTTTACTGGTGTCTGGCCGACTATGAAAACTTCGCTTCAATGCCTTATTGGCAGAAAACAGTAAAGAACAGTCCTTCTGTGTTCAAAGAACGCAATGAAAAATGGATTCCGAAAATGCAGAAAGCCATGAAGAAAGCCCCGGTAATGTTTAACTTCGGCGCCGGACATCTAATCGGAGATTACGGCATCATCCAACTACTTCGGAATGCGGGGTACAATGTTGAACAAGTCGAGTCAAAGTAGGACGGGAAGACCGTCATCTGAGGGCGTTCCGTGTAGTGGTACGCCGTGCCGCCTCCATGGGTGTGCTGCTGAACGACAAGATGGACTTGTTCAAGGGAGTCAAGGATGTCAACCGCAAGGGTGAGCGTAAGGAATGGTGTCTTAATGTGGAGAAGATGACCCGGCTGTATGAGTTCTTCGATAAAGGAGAGACCACGGACCAGGAGGGAAATGAATTGTATGACCCACAATACAAGAAAAGGCTGTTCCACTCCTTGGGGTTGTTCCTCTTCTCCTATCTGGCCAACGGAGCCAACATGGCCGACATCGTCAAGTTACGGTACGACGACTTCTTCTACAACCATGAGCAGAAGGCCATGCGCTTCATCCGCCAGAAGACGATGAGGGAGACCGACGGAATGGAAGTCATCTTCCCCATCCTGCCGCAAATGCAGGTGATTCTCGACCGGATAGCCCGTAAGCCCCAGCGCGGCGCTTTGGTGTTCGACATCATTAAGGAAGGAATGACAGAGACACGAATCAAGGAAATTGTGTCGTGTGAGAACGCCAACATCAACGCCCGAATGGAAAATGTCGCAAAGTTGTTGGGCATGGAAGAGAGGCCGACACCCACCTGGTGCCGCCATTCATACGCCACAAACCTGCGCGATGCCGGAGTCTCCACTGAATACATTTCCACGATGATGGGGCATACCATGACCTCAGGCAGTGCCACAACCCTCAACTACCTTTCACGCTACAACATGGCTACCATGGTGACCAATAACTCAAAACTGCTCTCCACCAAGGACAAGAGCCAGAAGAAAGCAGAACTCGTGGAACGACTCATGGAGATGGACCAGGAGAAGTTGGAGGCCATGCTCAAATTGATGGGATAAAGTCTCCAAATAAACATTGTGTTATTTCATCCAATTCACTAACTTTGCATATTCAAAATAAATCAAATTATGGAACAGAACAAAATCATCATATACCAGACTGAGGACGGACAAACACAGATTGATGTCCGTATGGAGAATGAGACCGTATGGTTGTCCACAGGACAAATGGCGATTCTATTTGACAGAGAAGAGTCGAACATCCGCCGCCATATCATCAATGTTTTCAAAGAAGGAGAACTCAAGAAAGAGAATAACGTGCATTTTTTACACGTTAATGGTGTAAAAAAGCC
>JAEEJK010000041.1 GCA_016281815.1 Prevotella sp.
GTGCCGTGAAGGCCAGATGGAAACAAATCCGCAGCAGGATACTCGCAGAGTTCTGGCCCGAGACACGCCTCTACGCCACCGCAGCATCCGATGCCATGGCTCGCAACGCTCGTCGATGGCCCATCGACAAGCAGTATGCTACCGAGATCAACCGCATGGAGAAATGGATTTCCAGCCGTGTGGTCTATATGGACTACATCGTGGACAACTATCCTTCCAGTCACTGACAAAAACCATCACACACGAATGAAAAAAACTGCACTACTGGCAATAATGATGGCGCTCATGTGCCAACTACACGCACAGAAGAAAATCTATATCCCTGAGGACCTGCGCAAGATGGACCTGCAGGCTGACTCGTCGCAGTGGAGTTTCAAACGAAGCATGGAGACCGACGACCTCATCCTGATGTGGGAGCGCGGTTTCGGCAACGACACGGCCAATCCGCCGATGCTGGAGGGCAAACCGATGGGATTCAATCTGCAGAACCTGCGCGACAGGGTGCAGTCGTTCTATACTTTCTTCCGCGATACATTGGCGTTCTCAAAGCCTGGAAGCAAATGCGACCGGTATAAGATGATGGTCATGGTGAACTACTCCCTCGACGGCACCGCCTATGGCGGCACCTACGACAACTTCATCGGGGCGCTCTGGGTGGCTCCCAACCGCATCCAGGACAACAAGATGAACTGCATGGCACACGAACTGGGCCACTCGTTCCAACTGCAGATACCTGCCGACTCCGTCGGAGATGCCTGGGGCGGCAGCGGCTTTTTTGAAATGACCTCGCAGTGGATGCTCTGGCAGGTGAATCCTGACTGGATCACCGACGAGAACTACCACTTCGAGGCTTTCAAGAAACTCACCCACAAGGCTTATCTGCATCTGGAGAATATCTATCACTCTCCCTACGTCATCCAGTGGTGGAGCGACCTGCATGGCAGGAAGTCGATTGCGGAACTCTACCGGCAAGGCAAGATAGGCGAAGACCCTGTGATGACCTACAAGAAGATGAACGGCTTGAGTCAGCAGGCATTCTGCGACGAGATGTTCAGGGGTTATCAGCACCTGGTGAACTTCGACTTCAAGCATGCGCGCAAGGAAACGCGGAAATATGCCTGCACGTTTGACACCGAACTGACACAAACCGACGGATGGTACAGTCCGGTTCACTATCCTGAGGAATATGGATTCAATGCCATCCTGCTCGACGACAAGGTGGACTTGAGCGCTCCAAGTTTTGGTCTGCAGATAAGGGGCGACAACCTGAGATACGGGTTTGTGGGCATCACCGTCGATGATGAGGAGATCTATGGCGACATCAATGCTCCGACCTTCATGGTCCCTCAAGGCAAGAAACTGAAACACCTGTACCTCATCGTCATGGGAGCACCCACTCTGCATGGGCAGATACCTATGCCCACGGAAGAGAATCCTGACCCGAAGTCTGACTTGAAGGAGTTCCCCTATTCGTTCAAGGTGAGCGCACATTCACCTGGCGAAGCACAATGGAATACCCCGGGTGCCGGCAATCCGTTCATTCCGGGATATTTTGCCGACCCCACCATCCGTAAGTTTGGTGACACGTATTATCTGTATGCCACCACCGACGGTACGGGCAACGGCTATGGCCCTGCACAGGTGTGGGTGTCGAAGGATTTCTGCAACTGGAAAAACATCGTCATGAACTGGCCCACCACCGAGGTGGTATGGGCTCCCGATGTGGTGCAGCAGCCTGACGGCACTTTTCGCTACTACTACTGCGAACCCTGCAACATCAATGTGGGAGAAAGTTCATCTCCCATAGGCCCCTGGCACAACATCCTGGGAAAGGAGGATGCGGTGATGGTGCCCGACCGCTATGTGCACAATGTCATCACGCTCGACCCTCAACTCTTCCGCGATGACGACGGACAGGAGTATCTCTACTTCACTACCTGGGGCATTTACGACGGGTTTGGCTGTGGCGTGGCAAAACTGAGTGGCAAGAAGCCTGCATCAGGCGATGCACGCGGTTGGCATGAGGAGGCTCCTCACGCCATCGCTGCCGACGAGTTCTTTTCTGAGAAACGGCTGATTCCCAACACAGAATTGAAAGATATTTTCGAGGCTCCATTTGTGTTCAAACGGGGCGACACCTATTATTTCACCTACTCCTCTGGTTCGTGCCACGACCATACCTACCGAGTGCAGTATGCCACGTCAAAAGCAGGACCGATGGGACCTTTCGACTATAAAGGCTGCATCCTTGAGACGAATGCCGACGGAACGGTCCACGGCCCGGGTCATCATAGTGTGATGGAAGAGAATGGGTGTTATTATATCGTTTATCATCGGCACAACAATCCCCACTCCGTGCATGGCTTCAACCGGCAGGTGTGTATCGATGAACTGCTGTTCGACGCCGACGGAAACATTCTCCCGGTTGTTCCTACCCACGATGCAAAGAATGTGGGACTGACAACTTCCCAATCCTATAAAAACCTTGCCTATGGTGCCAAGGTGACGGCCAGCAGTTATTATGACGACTGGTTCAAACCCGAATATGCTGTCGATGACAATAACGGCACCCTGTGGAAGGCACGCCACACCAACTGGGATGCTGGGAAACACGACGAATGGCTGCAGATAGATCTCGGGAAGCCCACTAAATTCAACGAGGTGTGGATACAGTTTGAATACCCCACTTTCTTCTATCAGTATAGGATAGAGACCTCTGTGGATGGCAAGGAATGGACGGGTTATGCCGACCGTACTGCCAACACCCTGCAAGGCTCGCCGATGATTGACCGCAAAAAGGCAAAGGCACGTTACCTGCGCATCACCATTACCGACACACAAAAGAACGGGCACATGCCTGCTATATGGAACGTGAAGGTATGGCGGAAGGCTCCTCAGTTGCCTGACACTGATGTGGAGTCAAACGACGGGTATCCGGGAATGCACAAAAAAGATGTGGTACCTGAGGCCCGCCTTCAAAATGCGAGCATCACCCTCGATGCCGGCAAGATGGGTGCGGGCAAGAAAAAGCCGATGGATGTGACGGAAATGGTGACTGCCGAAGGCATCAAACTTACAGCCAACAAACCGCTGCGCCTCAGGGTGAAGGATGGGCGATGGGCTCTTTTCTTCAACGGCTCACAGTCGCTGTCCAGTGAGAGACCGTTGTCAGAGATTTACCGTTACAATGCGCCCTATACCATCAGTGCGTGGGCGCTGCAGACGGAGGTGGGTCCAGTACCCACAGTGGTGTCTCTCAGCAATTCGCATGCTGACCTGGCCACGACTCAACTGCGCCTGGGTTCAGACAAGGGTGCAGGGATTGTCAACCACAATGGCTCGTTTGAGAGTTGCGGAGTGCCTGAGGCTGTTAAGGCTTCCGAAGGCCATTGGCATCACTGGGTGGTGACGTTTGACGGATGGAAGGAAAGGGTCTATCGTGACGGGGAACTGCTGCATGAGCAGAACAACTTCATCATGGTACGACCAGAGGGGAAAGTGGTCATCGGTGCCGACGGGAGCGGGGCCAACTTTTTCAGGGGTTATCTGAGCGAACTGGCCGTCAGGCCGTGGGCGATCACTGCCAATGAGGTAAAGGCTGCCTACGACAGTCAAAAGGACATGCTTCTGCCTTCATTAGGTGACGATGACTTTGACGAGAGCGACCCCGACAGCCGTTTTTCGCTGGCACCAGACATGAAGCCTGTGTTTGAGAAACACGAAGAGGTCACACTGTCTGCCACCTCTGCCGACTTCCTCAGCGATCCGCTGAAGAATGGTGGACAGATGTGCAAGGAGGTGGAAGGCGACTTTGTCGTGATGGCTCATTTTGTCGATATGGAGGGCCTTGGAGAACACAAAGTGAAGGGCTACAATGAGTGCGGACTGCTGGCATCAGAAGCCGGGAAAACATACCAGTTGGGGGTGTTCCCGTTGTATAATTGCGGCAATATGTTCACTGTCCTCAGCAGCGAGGGACGTCCACAATTCCCCAACTACAAGGGCTACGACTTTGAGCGCATATTGCAGTTTGAGCGCCGTGGCAACCTGCTTTTTGCCCGCACCAGCAACGATGGGAAGACATGGCACAACATGCATGGATCTCCGGTCGAGGTGACTGCGCCCAAACTTCAGGTCGGCATCTACCAAACAACATACAGCACCAACCTGTCGTGGGCCAAACTGAAGGACATCGTCGTATATCAGAAGATGAAATAGTAAAGTAGTTTTTCAACTTCCGCAAGTCTTGAAAGCAATGATTATCAACGCCTCACGACTATACTTAGAGGACACCTTTCTTTTTCATTCTTTTTGCGAACGCCTTGGATCTATTCTATATCATCAGTAACTGTTCAGCACTCACAGTTCAAATATTAAATACTTTGTAACTACTCAGCACCCCCTGTTTAAATGTACGTGTTGTGAGTACTACGGAAAAATATTCGTTAACAAATCATAAATCGGATTTTACGTCTTTCCAGTACCTCTGATTGTTGGGTACCCTGTGGATGCATTTACACAATGGCGGTGTATATTGGGCCTAAATTGGATTTGTGATGTTTGTCATGGTTCCGGCAAGTTTACGTCGTCAATTATCACCCTCAAAGAGATTATCGCCGGCGAGAGGGTGTTTTGCGTTTTCCGAAAATTCGAATTCACCGTTAAAGGATGTGAATCCACATTTTGCCATTTCATGGAAGATGCCTATTTTTGCGTCTGGAAATGGCGAAGAAGTGTACTGACATAGA
>JAEEJK010000042.1 GCA_016281815.1 Prevotella sp.
GTTCACGCTTACACTGGCGACCAGATGATTCTCGACGGTCCTCAGCGCAAGGGTGACGTGCAGCGTGCTCGCGCAGGTGCTCAGAACATCGTGCCCAACTCAACAGGTGCTGCTAAGGCTATCGGTCTCGTGATCCCCGAACTTAATGGCAAACTCATCGGTGCTGCACAGCGCGTTCCCACCGCAACTGGTTCTACCACCATCCTGCACGCTGTCGTGAAGAAGGACGAGGTGACCGTTGAGGGCATCAACGCTGCTATGAAGGCTCAGGCCAACGAGTCTTTCGGCTACACAGAGGAGAAACTCGTCAGTTCCGACATCGTCGGCATGCGCTTCGGCTCTCTCTTCGATGCCAACCAGACTATGGTTTCTAAGATTGCTGAGGGTGAGTACCTCGTGCAGGTGGTTGCTTGGTATGACAACGAGAACTCCTACACCTCACAGATGGTTCGCACCATCAAGTGCCTCGCTGAACTCAAATAATATCAGAAGATATTGATAATAGAAGCCGCCTGACATCAGCCAGGCGGCTTTTTTGTGTGAAAAAGTTGGATGGTCGCACGATTTTGTTTAAATTTGTACCGTGATCACCATCCTCGGACCCACGGCATGTGGAAAGACCCAACTCGCGGCTGCGCTCGCAGCGGATATCGGTGCTGAAATCATCAGTGCCGATAGCCGACAGGTGTATAGGCGCATGGATATTGGCACAGGAAAAGACCTGGCCGACTATGTGGTGAACGGTAAGCAGATACCCTATCATCTGGTGGATATCCGTGAACCCGGCACACGTTATAATCTCTTTGAGTATCAGAAGGACTTCCTCGAAGCCTACCGCGACATCACAGGAAGGGGAGTTGTTCCCATCCTCTGCGGAGGAACAGGACTTTATATTGAGGCCGTGTTGGGGAGTTACCAACTGTCTCCCGTGCCACAGAACGATGCGTTGCGTGAAAAACTGGCCGACAAGTCATTGGATGAACTGACCGAGATACTCACCGACCTGAAACGGCGCAACCATTCCAATATGCACAACCGCTCGGATGTGGATACCGCACAGCGGGCCATCCGTGCCATAGAGATAGAGGAATACAACCTCCGCACCCCTGTGGCTGACCGTCCTTTTCCGGAAATCACTTCCCTCATCATTGGGGTGAGCATTGAACGGGAGGAGCGCCGCAACCGCATCACCAACAGGCTTCGCCAACGCTTGGAGGAAGGAATGGTGGAGGAGGTGAAGGCATTGCTCGACAGTGGTATCAGTGCCGACGACCTCATCTATTATGGACTGGAATACAAATACGTCACTGAATACGTGACTGGGCTCATCACTTATGAGGAAATGTTCCGCCAACTGGAGATTGCCATCCATCAGTTTGCCAAACGGCAGATGACATGGTTCAGGGGTATGGAGCGGCGCGGTTTCACCATCCATTGGATTGATGCCATGCTGCCCATCGGCCAGAAGGTGGAAATCATAAAAGAACTATTAAAAAATACCGACAGCAACCCAATACAACCCACACAGCCAAAAACTTAACATCCATGAACGCCAACCAATCTAAATGGGGCATCGTTTTCTGTCCGAAAAGTGGTGCTTTCCGCCCCCATAAAAAATGGGAGAAAGTCGAAAAATGCCTCCGTGAGAGGGGCATCGAATACGATCATGTGCAGAGCGAGAACTCCGGAAGCGTGGACCGACTCGTCAAAATGATGATCAGCAATGGGTATAAGACGCTGGTCATTGTAGGTGGTGACTCTGCTCTCAACGAGGCAGTCAATTGCCTCATGCAGTTTCCCGCTGAGGTGCGCGACTCTGTTTCCCTCGGGGTGATTCCCAATGGCCTCATGAACGACTTCGCCCATTTCTGGGGCATCGACGAGGATGACATTCAGGCATGTGTGGATGTTATCTTAAATCACAGGGTGAGGCGCATCGACCTCGGTTGCATCCGGTATACCAATGAGAAGCAGGAGAAATGCCATCGTTTCTTCCTCAACTGCCTCAGCATCGGCCTGGTGGCGTCGGTCATACGACAACGGAGGAGGGCAAGTGGCTCGTTCGGATGGCGCAAACTGGCTTTCATCCCCTCTTCATTGCTGATGATTTTCCAGCGGTTGGAGTACAAGATGAGGTTGCGTATCGACACGGAGGTCATCGATCGGAAAGTGATGACTGTATGCATCGGCAATTGCCAAGGCTATGGCTTCACACCATCGGCGGTGCCCTACAACGGATTGCTCGACGTATCGGTGGTCTACCATCCGGAAGTGGTGCAACTCATCGAGGGCCTCTACCTTCTCTACAGCGGCAAGATACTCAACCACCGCAGTGTCCATCCTTTCCGCACCCGTGAGGTAAGCATCGAAAAGGCGGAACGGGCACTCGTCGGCATCGACGGACGTGTGATGAACACGCCTGTCGGACCCTTCAAGGTGGGGGTCGAGCAGGAAGTGGTGAATTTCATCATACCGAGTTAGGTTCTCCTTGTGTTGCGTTTTTGACGCAACCCCTACGCAAGGACTGTTGACTCACTCTTCAATAATATTCGCCAAATATTACTTGAAATGTGATTAATCACATGAATTTTGTGGTTGCAAACGCATTTTTGAGGGCGATAATTTGTCTCTATGGGTATTTTTTGCTACCTTTGAGGCACATTGCAGCAAACCCTGTCAGAAGGGTGCAATCGTTTAAATCTGATACGTTTTTTAAATACCTTAATAGAACAACTATGAGTTATCTACGATTAGAAAAAGCGCTGATGACAAACCTGGAGGAATCATTGCCCCGCGAATTGCTGCGGACCAACCGCTCGGGGGCTTACTCCTGCTCCACCATTGTCGACTGCAACACGCGCAAGTATCACGGACTGCTCGTGGTGCCCATCCCAGAATTGGATGATGAGAACCATGTGCTCCTTTCTTCGCTCGACGTGACAGTCATACAACATGGGGCAGAGTTCAACCTGGGACTCCATAAGTATCAGGGCAACAATTACAGCCCCAAGGGGCACAAGTACATCCGTGAATTCGACTGCGACAAGGTGCCCACCACACTCTACAGAGTGGGTGGTGTCTTGCTCAAGAAAGAGGTCGTGTTCCAGCATTATGAAGACCGTATCCTCATCCGCTACACGCTTGAGGACGCACACTCTGAGACCACATTACGCTTCAGGCCGTTCCTCGCCTTCAGAAGCGTCAGGGCATTCACACATGAGAATTATACCGCAAGCCGTGACTACACTCCGATCGACAACGGTATCAAGACATGCATGTATGCCGGCTATCCCGACCTTTACATGCAGTTCAGTAAGAAGAATGAGTTCATTTTCCAGCCCGATTGGTACAGGGGAATAGAATACCCCAAGGAACAGGAACGCGGATATGCTTCCAATGAGGACCTCTATGTACCGGGCTATTTTGAGATGAAGATCAAGAAGGGAGAGAGCATCGTCTTCTCGGGATCTACTTCTAAAATCCGCACCACCACGCTGAAGAAACTCTTCCAGAGCGAGGTGGACGAGCGCAACCCACGCGACAATTTCTTCCACTGTCTCGTCAATGCCGCTCATCAGTTCCACAAACGTCTGCCCAACGATGACCGCTACCTCTTGGCAGGTTATCCTTGGTTCAAGTGCCGCGCGCGCGACACGTTTATCTCACTGCCAGGACTCACCCTCGGCATTGAGGAGCAGGACTATTTCGAACTGGTGATGAAAACCGCTGAGCGTGAACTGCGCGACTTCATGGAGGGTAAGCCTTTCACAGGGCATATCTATGAGATGGAACAGCCTGACGTGCCCCTCTGGGCTGTATGGGCTGTGCAACAGTATGCCAAGGAGTGCGGACGTGAGAAGTGCTATAAAATGTATGGCAAACTCATCAATGACATTGTCGACTACGTCATCGGAGGCGGACATCCCAACCTCTCCCTCGAGGAGAACGGATTGCTCCGCACAGAGGGACGCGAGCGTGCCGTCACTTGGATGAACTCTACTGCCAACGGACGGCCAGTAGTGCCCCGTACAGGTTATATCGTGGAGTTCAATGCCTTGTGGTACAACGCTTTGCGCTTCGTGGCTTCTCTCGATTCGGAGAATGGACAGCAGGAGCGTGCAGATGAGTTGATCAAGCGTGCCGAACTCTGCAAGGAGTCGTTTGTCAATACCTTCCTCAATGAGTATGGTTATCTCTATGACTATGTCGACGGCAACATGATGGACTGGAGCGTGCGCCCCAACATGATTTTCCCGGTGGCTTTCGATTACTCGCCGCTGTCACAGGACCAGAAGAAGAGCGTGCTCGACGTTTGTACACGCGAACTCCTTACTCCCAAGGGACTGCGCTCGCTCTCACCGAAGAGCGGTGGATACAACCCCATGTATGTGGGACCGCAGACACAGCGCGATTATGCCTATCATCAGGGCACCGCTTGGCCTTGGCTCGGAGGATTCTACATGGAGGCATGCCTCAAACTCTACAAACTTACAAGGCTGAGTTTCCTCGAGCGGCAGATGGTGGGCTACGAGGAGGAGATGGACTACCATTGCCTCGGCACCATCAGCGAACTGTTCGACGGCAACCCGCCGTTCCTCGGAAGGGGAGCCATGTCGTTCGCCATGAATGTGGCGGAAATCCTGCGTGCGCTCAACATGCTCGAATCATACAAATATAATAAATAAGGAGGAGACGATATATGAAAGTTTTAATGTTTGGATGGGAGTATCCTCCTCATGTATTTGGTGGACTCGCCACCGCTAATTATGGCATCTCCGAGGGTCTGCACGCACAGGGCGACATCGACATTACCCTATGCCTGCCCAAACCTTTCGGTGATGAAGACACCTCGGCGTGCAAGATTGTGGGCATGTGTGCCGTGCCCATCGCCTACCGCGAGGTGGACTATGACTATGTAAAGGAACGCATTGGCAACATCATGGATCCGGACTACTACTACCGGCTCCGTGATCATATCTATGCCGATTTCAACTACATGCACGTCAACGACCTCGGTTGCATGGAGTTCGCAGGGGGATATCCCAAGAACCTCCACGAGGAAATCAACAACTACTCTGTCATCGCCGGTGTCGTCGCACGCACCGAGGAGTTCGACATCATACACGCTCACGACTGGCTCACCTATCCTGCCGGTATCCACGCCAAGAGTGTCAGTGGAAAACCGCTGTGCATCCACGTTCATGCCACCGACTTCGACAGAAGCCGTGGAAAGGTGAACCCCACAGTCTATTCCATCGAGAAAGACGGCATGGACAACGCTGACTGCATCATGTGTGTGTCGGAACTCACGAGGCAGACCGTCATCAACCATTACCATCAGGATCCGCGCAAGTGCTTCACCGTGCACAATGCCGTCTATCCGCTCAAGCAGGAACTGCTGGATATCCCACGCCCCGACCATACAGGCAAGGATAAGGTGGTGACCTTCCTCGGACGCATCACCATGCAGAAAGGACCGGAGTATTTCGTCGAGGCTGCCAATATGGTGCTCCACCGCACACGCAATGTGCGCTTCTGCATGGCTGGCTCGGGCGATATGATGGATGCGATGATACAACTCGCTGCAGAGAGGGGCATCGCCGACAGGTTCCACTTCCCGGGATTCATGCGTGGAAAACAGGTTTATGAGTGCCTCAAGGATTCCGATGTCTATGTCATGCCATCCGTGAGTGAACCGTTCGGCATCTCGCCTCTTGAGGCTATGCAGTGCGGCACGCCGTCTATCATCTCATGGCAGAGCGGCTGCGCTGAAATCCTGCACAACTGCATCAAGGTGGACTACTGGGATATCCACGCTCTTGCCGATGCCATTTATTCCATCTGCCACAACGACAGCCTCTTCCACTACCTCCAGGATGAGGGAAAGCGAGAGGTCGACCAGATCACCTGGGAGAAAGTGGGAGCATGGATCAAGGAACTTTACATCCGAACCCTTAACAAGTAACTTTAAACACACGAGATAATGAAAACAATTTGCTTATATTTTGAGATCCATCAGATTGTCCATCTCAAACGTTACCGTTTCTTCGATATCGGTACCGACCATTACTACTATGATGACTTCGAGAATGAGCGATCCATCACCGACATCGCTAACCGCTCGTATATGCCGGCGCTCAATGCGCTTGAGGAGATGATCGCTCAGCATGGCGACTATTTCAAGGTGGCTTTCTCACTCTCGGGCACTGGCATCGAACAGCTTGAGTTCCATGCTCCGCAGGTGCTGGCCAAATTGCAGAAACTGAATGAGACGGGATGCGTGGAGTTCCTCGCTGAGCCCTATTCACACGGTCTCGCCGCCCTCGCCAATGAGGCTTCGTTTGAGCGTGACGTGAAGAAGCAGTGCGTCAAGATCAAGGAATATTTCGGACAGGAACCGAAGGTGCTGCGCAACTCATCACTCATCTACAGCGATGACATCGGAGGACAGGCTGCCGCCATGGGCTTCAAGGGTATGCTCACCGAGGGCGCCCGCCACGTGCTCGGATGGAAGTCTCCGCATTATGTGTACAACTGCGCTATCGCACCCAACCTGAAGTTGCTGCTCCGTGACGTCACCCTGAGCGATGACATCTCATTGCGCTTCAACAACAGCGAATGGGAGGGCTATCCGCTCTTTGCAGACAACTATGTGGAGCGCATCGCCAACTTCCCCGAGGAGGAGCAGGTCATCAATATTTTCATGGAACTCTCCGCACTGGGTATCGCACAGCCGCTGTCATCGAACATCCTCGAGTTCCTCAAGGCCATCCCCGCATGCGCCAAGGAGAAGGGCATCACTTTCTCGACACCGACAGAAATCTGCATGAAGATGAAGAGCGTGGGCAACCTCGACGTGCCCGACACACTCTCTTGGGTGGATGAGGAGCGCGACGTGAGTTGCTGGTTGGGCAACCCGATGCAGCGCGAGGCATTCAACAAACTCTACAGCATCGCCGACCGCCTGCGCATTGCTGATGACCCGCGCCTGCTGCAGGACTGGGACTACCTCCAGGCTTCCAACAACTTCCGCTTCATGACCACCAAGCCTTCGAATGTAGGTCTCGACCGCGGCATCTACAGCACACCGTTTGATGCGTTTACCAATTACATGAACATCCTCGGTGACTTCATCAACCGTGTCAACTCGCTCTATCCCGATACTATCGAGAATGATGAGTTGGATGCTCTGCTTACCACCATCAAGAATCAGGGTGATGAGATAGAGAAAAAGGCCAAGGAAATCACCCGACTGCAGGCGAAGATCGACAAGATGCAGAAGGAGGAGGACAAACTGAAGGCCAAACTGGAGAAAGCGACTGGTGAGGCTCCCAAGAAACCCAAGGCTCCCCGCAAGAAAAAGGCTGATGAGGAGAAAAAAGAAGAGTAGGAGATACTTGTAATTTTAGAGTGAGACGGTCTTGAGCCGTCTCACTCCTTATTAAACCGGATTGAATATTTAGTAACTCAAGTTTTTCATTTGCTCAACTTGCAAGTAGTTAAGCAGTTAAAGAAATTATCGCTTCGCTGGGAAGTTAAGCCATTACTCCTGAATGCCTAGGAATGCCTTATATGGAAAGGAAACGATATACGAATCATATCAACTCCCCCTCTAAGATTAGAGGGGGCAGGGGGCGTTGATAACTAAGATAACTTCGATAACTCAGACAAATGAGGTATTTAATACTCAAGTTACATATCCCCTAGATTGCTTACCAACATGAAAAGACTGTCCTACATCATCACCATCATCCTCATCCTCGCCGCCTGTGCCGGCAGCGGGAGGGAGCGGGCTGCACTTGATGCCGCACAGGCCGTCATCAACGACAGGCCCGACTCCGCCCTCGCCATCCTCGACTCCCTGGAGCCGTCATCCAACGAATTCCCACGCCCCGCCCTCCGCCGGTGGCAACTCCTCCGCCTCATGGCGCAGAACAAGTGCGACACCGTCTTCCGCTCCGACAGCCTCCAGCGCGTCCTCACCGAATACTACGACCGCCACGGCACACCCAACGAGCAGATGTGGGCGCACTACCTCCTCGGAAGGGCATATTTTGATATGGGGGAGGCACCCATGGCCCTTGAATGTTTTCAAAAAGCCGTGGAGTCTGCCGACACCACGGCCGGGAGCTGTGACTTCTGCACACTTACGGCCATCTACGGGCAGATGGCCGACTTGTACCATTTGCAGTATTTGCCGGACAATGAAATGGAAGCCCTGAAGAAATCGGAACTCTCTGCCATGAAGGACAATGACACGGTTGCTTCCATCAAGGCATACGAGCTGAGGATAAGGCCGTATTTCCTAAAGAATGACACGGATAGCATGATGCTCGTCATGTCAGAAGCACGGAGGAGGTACTTGGAAGCAGGAGACAGGAAGAGGGCGGCCCGTGCCGTCTATTCAGCAATAAGCATCCTGCTTGACCGTCGGCAGTATGACGATGCCAAAAAGTACCTTGACACGTATGAGCGAGAGTCCGGAAATTTCGACGGAAAAGGAGAGCTGTTCAGCGGCGGCTTCTACTATTATGACAAGGGACGCTACATGCTGGCCATGGGACAGAGAGATTCCGCCCTCTCTTGTTTTCGTAGGCTTGTCAAGTCGGGAATGCCGGAGGCCGCCTACAAAGGCCTCCTGTCAACATACGGAGAATTGAATGAGGCAGACTCTGTCATGAAGTATGCGCTGCTCTTTGCCGCAGCCAACGACTCTTCCTACCTGCATGTCAACCAGGAGAACATTCAGCGGGTCACCGCCATGTATGACTATGGCCGCCAGAGGCAGCTGGCATTGCAAAGGCAATCAGAGGCAGGGAGATGGAGAGATGGTGCCGTTATCATCATCCTATCCTCCATCCTGGCTATATCCATCCTTGTATATAGAAATAAATTGTCCAGCCTCAAGAAACAAAAGGATATAGAAGCCCTTGTCCATACGAAGGAAACTTTGCAGAGTCTTTTGGAGAAGAAACGCCATGAAACCGTCAGTCTGAACGGCAAAAACGCCCGGCTTCAGCGCAGCCATAATGAGCAGGTGAAAAAGCTGGAGCTCCAGATAGACATCCTCAGCCGACAGCTTATAGGCAACGCCCAAGAAAAAGGTGACACAGAAGAGCAGAAGCTTGCCATACAGGATTTCAAAGACCGTTTCAAGGAATATTCCGTTCCTAACAGGCCACCGACGGAAGAAGACTGGGAAAGAGTGTCTACCGCATTCCGCCTCTGCCATCCTGAATTCCACCGTCTCGTCACCGCCTCCTATGCCGTCGGCAGTGAGCATGCCCGTGTCTGCATGATGCTGATGATGGACTTCTCGGAAAGGATGATGGCTTTGACATTGAATGTGGACGGCAAACATATCGACAGGAGGAAGCGCCAGGCCAACAAGAAGCTGTTCGGCGAGGATAGGGCAGGCTCCCTGAGAGAAAACCTCCTGCGCCTCCTGGGGCAGCAATGGGCGTAAGGTGTAGATAAGTGTAGATATTTTTTTATTTCCTGAAAGTCAGCATTTTAGCTTGTAAGGTGTAGATAAGTGTAGATATTTTTACCCCTTTCCCGTTTGGAAAATTCAGGCGGGCCGTGTATCTTTGCGGCTGTAATTTATAACAAAAATTTTACAGCAATGATTATCTAAATTTGCGAATAGAACCAATACAACCAGATCATGAAAAAACTATTACTCTTATTGGCATTGATACCTTGCATGCTCCCTGCCCAGGACATCTACACCGACATGCTTGCCGAGGGCAAGACATGGAGCTTAATCCGCTGGCCTTACGGCAAAACGCACCGCATGGGCATGAGGGGAGACTCCATCGTCGGAGGCATGACATGCAAGAAATATGGATATGTGAACGATGACGGGTCTTTCTCCTGTACTGCCGTGTTCCGACAGGAAGGAGACAAGGTGTATGTGAAATATCCCAATCGTCAGGATTTCTCCCTGGCCTACGACTTCGGGACCTCTGTGGGTGACACCTTGGATATGGAACTGAGTTTGTTTGAATGGGCGCGGATAGTGGTGACGAGCAAGGATGTCGTCAACGCACGCGGCCATGAAATGCGCCAGGTATCCTACAAGGTAGCAGAATACCATGACGGTATCGAATGGAGGCCCGTGGAAGGCAATTATGGGAGCAGCTGGATTGAGGGCATCGGCGGCAGCACCGGGCCAGTGTCAAACATTCCTGTTCCAGGATTAACGGGCAACTACGACTACATGACAGATATCGGCCTCGGCGGCGAGCTGCTCTGCGACGCATACATCTTCTCGGGACAGGACTCAGAGAAGATGATGCTCACCTTCAAACCTGAGTGGACCTACACCAAGCAGTTGTGGGACGAGGTGAAAGGCGGATGGGGCGAGCCGGTGGAAGGACATGCCATGAAGACCGGCATGGAGCTTCCACCACCCATGAACTTCCCCTACACGGCAATCAGCATTGAGGAAGAGGAGGATGGCAGGCTCCTGCTCAGGAATGGCGACCCGGGGCAGGTGCTGGCCGAGAAAGCCTCTTATCTGGAATACATGTCGAAGGCTTTCCCAGGAATGGATGATGTCTTCACGGAGTTGGCATATTATCCCCTCGACGTGGTGCTCTATGACTTCTCACTGAATGTGGGCGACCGCTATCCCTGCCGCGGTGACGTGACGGTGGAAGAAATATCCCAAATGACCACACGCGACGGCATCAGCCGAAAGCTCTTCAGATTGAGCAACGGACTGGAAATCCTTGAGGGCTTGGGATGCCTCAACTCACGCTATGGTGTGTTCGCTTATCAGAATGA
>JAEEJK010000043.1 GCA_016281815.1 Prevotella sp.
AACAACTTCAATTTCTACGACGACCAGTTGCGTTCCTGCTACGACAAGGAGCATCGCATTCTTTCTTTGGTCGAAGTGTTCACCGTCGTGGCCTTCCTGATCGCCATGCTGGGTCTGCTGGCCATGTCTGTCTACTACCTGCAGAAACGCCGAAAGGAGATTGCTGTGCGCAAGGCGTTTGGAGCAACAAGCTGTGAGGTGCTGACCCGACTGCTCTGCCGATTCATGGCATACGTCGTTGTGGCCTTCGTCATCGCTGCACCTATTATATATTATATCGGCAACGACTGGCTCTCGAACTTCAGCTATCGCATCGCTCTCAGTCCCTGGATATTCGCTGTTGCTGGTTTTTCCTGCTTCATCTTTTCCCTGCTCACCGTCATCATCCAAAGTTGGCGCGCTGCTTCAGAGAATCCAATTAACAATATTAAAACAGAATAAATCATGATTAAGTTAGAAAACATTCAGAAGGTGTTTCGCACCGAAGAGGTGGAAACCGTAGCATTGAGCGGTGTGTCGCTTGAAGTAAAGAAAGGGGAGTTCGTGGCCATCATGGGCCCTTCGGGCTGTGGCAAGTCTACGTTGCTCAACATCTTGGGACTGCTCGACAACCCCACCAGCGGAACCTACTTTCTCGATGGTGAGGAAGTGGGCAAACTGAAGGAAAGTCAGCGTACGAAGGTTCGCAAAGGAAAGATTGGCTTTGTATTCCAAAGTTTCAACCTGATAGACGAGTTGAACGTGGAGGAGAATGTGGAGTTGCCATTAACTTATCTGGGCGTTCCCAAGAAGGAGCGCAAACAGCGTGTGGAGGAGGTGCTGCGCCGTATGGCCATCTCGCACCGTGCTCACCATTTCCCTCAGCAACTCTCCGGTGGCCAGCAGCAGCGAGTCGCCATCGCCCGTGCCGTGGTGATGAATCCCAAACTGATTCTCGCCGACGAGCCGACAGGTAACCTCGACTCCAAAAACGGTTTGGAGGTGATGCAACTTCTCACCCAACTCAACCAAGAGGGCACCACCGTGGTAATGGTGACACACTCTGAGCGTGATGCCGGCTATGCCCAGCGCATCATCAACCTCCTCGACGGTCAGGTAGTGCCGGAAGTTCAACTATAAGAACTTTTCCAGGTCTTTTGCTTGCTCGATGATCAGCAGTTAAGTAGTTAAAGAGGTGAAGGTTAACCTCTTTAACTACATTTTTTTTATTCTCTGTCCCTCTGTGTCTTTGTGTTGATAAAAAATTTTTGTAAATTTGTCCCCAGAAATTAGCATCAAATAAATACGATGAAAAAGGTTTATGTAATTACATTCATGTTGATTATGGGGGCATTACACTTACAAGCGCAAGACCAGAATTTCTGGATTTTCCTCTGTTTCGGACAGTCGAACATGGCAGGACAGGCTCCCATAGAAGAGCAGGACCTGATGGTAAATGACCGTTATCTCAGTATGGCAACCACCGATGGGCCAGACCGTCAGTTAGGCACTTGGCGAAAAGCAGTACCGCCATTGTGTCGTGCTGATGCCCATCTTGGCCCGGCTGACTGGTTCGGACGCACGTTGATAGATGTGGTGCCGGAAAATGTGCGCATCGGCATCGTGTCTGTGGCCGTGGAGGGCTGTCCCATCACCTTTTTCGACAAAGACCAGAATGCTGCCCTTATCGCCAAAGAGGACCGAGACTGGATGAATGGAATCCTGGACCAGTATGGACGTGATCCCTATGAGCGTCTGGTGTCGATGGCCAAGATAGCAGCCAAAGACGGAGTCGTCAAAGGGGTCTTGCTTCATCAGGGCGAGACAGATGCCTATAATGAAAAATGGCGTAAGACGCTGAGGAAGATTTACCGCGACCTGCAACAGGAACTGCGGTTCGACTCGACAGCAGTGCCCCTGCTTGTCGGTGAGGTGGTGCGTGGAGAGTATGGCGGTATCTGTGGCCATGCCAATCCTACCATCAACGACATCTCCAATCATTATCCGAACACCTATGTCGTCTCTTCCGAAGGTTGTCTTCCCAGCGACGACAATCTCCATTTCAGCAGTGAGGGGTATCGCCAGTTGGGCCGTCATTATGCCTTGCGCTATTTGGAGGTGACAAATCCTGGCTTGGCTGATGTGTGCCGTCAGAGATTGGCCGCTGCCGGATTTGACAAGATATCCTTACCCTCATCGGGGCTGACAATCAAAACCAACAGGAAAGGCGATATACTCAGTATTGTTGCGTCGGAACCCGTAGAGAAGGTGGATGTGGTGAGTTTTTCTGGTCAGACAGTCAAAACCTTCACGCTTGGAGGCAAGAAGGTGTTTGATCTCTCCTTGAAGGGACTGCCCAAGGAAAAATTGGTGTTCGTGTTCCAGAGTGTGAACGGGAAAGCCACCACAGACATCAACCTTGACCAATAAATCAGTCACTTGAAAGAGCAGTAAGACGACTCTACAGACGGTGGATGAAATCTTGATTGACTGTTTTTAAGTTAAATAGTGATGAACAAGAAATCCATTATAATGTCAGCATTGCTGATGATACTGCTTTCGTGCGCTATTCCACTCCATGCCCAAAACCAAGATGGCCTGTCGGAGAATCAGGGGAATAGCCTCAACAAGTTGTTGAACATGCTCAACAACATGACAGACGAACAAAAGGCGTATGCGCGTGCCAATTTTCTTGTGGCTCCAACTGCTTATGTCAACCAGCACGATCATCCTTCATCCTATATCATCTTTCCTAACCCCAGACCTGACACACAACAAGGAATTGAATGTGCAGCATGCTCCAGTGCCTATTTGCTGCGATTCTATGGAAAGGAAGTAGATGGCGTGTCACTCTATCAACAGTCTTCTTTTCCCTGTAAGTATGAAGACGGTGCCTATCCCAAATGTTTCAAGATACTTTTTGAAGAACAGTACAAAACATACACGACAGAGTATTATACGGGAACAACTGATGATTTGAAGAATGCCATCAGCAAGGGAATTCCCGTTATCGTTTTGGTCTTCAATGGCAAGACACTTCACTATATCCCAGTGGTGGGCTATGACGAATCGCACTTCTTCATTCAGGATTCCGTGGAGAAATATAGGAACACAGCCGACAACGAAGCCTACAATGAGTCGGTCGACATCGAAACGTTTGATAGGATGTGGAATATCCCCATCGAATCGTGCCAACGACTATTTGTCGTAGTGAAAAAGCGTTGAACCTTTTTTATGCAAAGCAATGATATGAGTGCTACCACTGTTGTCATGGTGACTTGTTTTGTAAAAAATGCTTCGCTTTTTGATGAAGCGAAGCATTTTTTTGCCATTTCCCGAAATAATGATTACTTTTGTACCATCATCCACTAATCATTGAAACTCCTATGAAGAGAACACTCCGACTTCTTGTCATCTTGGCTTGTATGGCCGTCCCCGCCATTGGCTTCTGCTCCAAAGTGGCGAATCCCGTTAATGAGACCCTCCGTTACAGTCAACCCGCCACACAATGGCTGGAGGCGCTGCCTATCGGCAACTCACACCTTGGTGCCATGATATATGGAGGTACCGATGTGGAGCGCATACAACTCAATGAGGAGACCTTCTGGTCGGGCTCGCCACACAACAACGACAGCAAGGAGGCAAAAGCGCATTTGCAGCAGGTGCGCGACTCCATCTTTGCAGGGAAGGAGGAGGCGGCAGCCAGCCTCATCGACAAGTTTTTCATCCCCGGACCTCATGGAATGAAGTACCTCACGCTTGGCGATGTGATGATTGACTTTGACGATAAGTCGGTACCGACGGATTACAAGCGTGAACTCAGTCTCGTGAAAGCGCTTTCCACGACGACATACAACAAGGGTGACGTGCGTTATGCACATGAGACTTTTGCCTCAATGGACAAGAATGCCATCATTGTGCGCATCACTGCGAGCAAGAAAGGAGTTTTGGCGTTCAAACTTGGTCATCAATGTGAGTTCAAGACTCGTCATCAAGTAGAGAATCATTGCCTCATCGCAGAGATCGACGGCGTGGATCACGAGGGCATCAAGGCTGGTCTGAAGGCGGAGTGCCGCATCCTGGTGAAGAGCGACGGTCAGGTATCCGACGCAGCCGACCAGGTGCAGGTGTCCAACGCCACGGAGGCGACACTCTATATCGTGGCGGCTACCAATTATGTCAACTACCACGATATCTCGGGCAATGCGACAGAGCGCAACCTGCAGTCGCTGGCAAGTGTGACGGGCACGCCTTACAAAAAACTGTTGGCAAATCATCTCCGCAAATACCAGGAGCAATTCAACCGGGTGAACCTCCATCTGGGCGGCGACAATGAGATGGACACCGACAAACGAGTGGCGGCTTTTGTCCAAAGCAATGACTTGGGACTAGTGGAACTGATGTTCCAATACGGACGCTACCTCCTAATCAGTTCATCCCAGCCGGGCGGACAGCCAGCCAACCTCCAGGGTGTATGGAACAACAGCGCGAATGCACCGTGGGACAGCAAATACACCATCAACATCAATGCAGAGATGAACTACTGGATTGCTGATGTGGGTAACATCGGTGAGACGCAGATGCCGCTGTTCGACATGATCCGTGACCTCAGCGTGACAGGTAAAAAGACCGCTCAGGATATGTATGGGTGCCGCGGATGGGTGGCGCACCACAACACTGACCTGTGGCGCATCGCAGGAGTGGTGGATGGCGCACCATGGGGCATGTTCCCCAATGGTGGGGCATGGCTGACGACGCACATCTGGCAGCATTATCTCTTCACAGGTGACAAGGCGTTCCTCCGCGAGTGGTATCCCATCATGAAGGGTGCTGCTGATTTCTATCTCGACTATATGCAGGTGCATCCGCAGTATGGCTGGCTCGTGGTGGTGCCGTCGGTGTCACCGGAGCATGGACCGATGGGCAAGCGCACGCCGGTCACCGCTGGCTGTACCATGGACAACCAGATTGTCTTTGACGCTCTCAACAACACCCTGCTGGCAGCGGGAATCCTCGGCGTGGATGCTGGATATCAGAG
Source organism: Prevotella sp. (assembly GCA_016281815.1). Lineage (GTDB taxonomy): Bacteria > Bacteroidota > Bacteroidia > Bacteroidales > Bacteroidaceae > Prevotella. The sequence goes on from JAEEJK010000043.1 coordinate 5,018, forward strand.
TCAACTGAGGAAAACCATCGCCCAACTGCCGCCGATGCAGATAGGACGCTACGGACAGTTGCAGGAGTGGCTGCAGGATGGGGATGACCCTCGTGACGAGCATCGCCATATCTCACATCTCTACGGACTCTATCCCTCCAACCAGATTTCTCCCTACAGCCATCCCGACTTGTTCACGGCGGCTGCCAACACACTCAATCAGCGTGGTGACATGGCGACGGGATGGAGCCTCGGATGGAAAATCAATTTCTGGGCTCGTATGCTGGATGGTGACCATGCCTTCAAAATCATCAGCAACATGCTGCACCTCTTGCCTAATGACAGGGCGATGAGAACCCACCCCGACGGGCGCACATATCCCAACCTCTTTGATGCTCATCCGCCTTTCCAGATTGACGGCAACTTCGGCTTTGCTGCGGGTGTGGCTGAGATGCTCTTGCAGAGCCACGATGGTGCCGTGCATCTGCTCCCCGCTTTGCCATCAGTATGGCAGAAGGGCAGCGTCAGCGGTCTGAGGGCACGTGGAGGCTTTGAGGTATCCATGGCATGGGATAATGGCCATGTCACAAAAGCAACAGTGAAGTCCTCCATCGGTGGTACGCTCCGTCTGCGCTCGTATGTCCCGCTGAAGGGCAAGGGCCTCCGTGAAGCAAAAGGAGCCTGCAGCAATGCTCTGCTGCAAACTCCTGATATCAAGTCGCCGCTGAAATCGGCTGAACTGAAGGACTTCTCTGTACTGCCTTTGCGCAAGGTCTATGAATACGACATCGACACCAAGGCAGGAAAAACTTACGTCTTTACTGGAAATCTCTGATTCTCACATCGATGCCTGAGCCCTCAAGGGCATCCTTTATCGCTTCGGGGTCGGTATCTCCGTAGTGGTAGGGGTAGAGCACGCGTGGCTTTACCATGTCGGCTGCGTGGCGCAGTTGGGCGGGAGTCATCGTGTAAGGCTGGTTGCAGGGCATGAAAGCGATGTCGATGTCTTTTACATCGGCCATCTCTTCGATGTCCTCAGTGTCACCGGCGATGTAGATGCGCAGACCGTCTGCCACAAGGATAAAACCGTTGTCGCGGTCTTTGGGGTGGAACTGTGTGTGGCCGGGGGTGATGTTGTAGGCGGGAACGGCATACACCATCAGGTCATCGGCGAGACGAAGGCTGTCGCCATTGGACATCACTTTGCCTTCTCCCAAAGCCTCCGCTGAACTGGCATTGGTCACAATGACGGTAGATTCTTTGCTGAGGTCAGCCACGGCCTGTGTGTCGAGGTGGTCATAATGATCATGGGTGATGAGAATGAAATCGGCTTTTGGCCATTCCGTGTAGTCGGTCTCAGGCAGTGCTCCATTGATGACAGGGTCTACCTGGATGATGCGCCCGTCGAAGTTGATCTCCATGCTCGCATGTTTGATGGGCGTGAATGTAACGGTCTTGCCGTTTTTTGTCTTAAAAGTATCCATATTGTTAGAATTGAGGTTATTGTTGTTGCTGATATTGTCGTTTGTGGCATTGGTGCTTTTGTTGCCGCATGCGGCTAAAAACATCAGCCCGCACGCCAGTAGTAATCGTATACCCATGGTTGTTGATAATAATCTTCAATTTTCAATTTTCAATCTTCCATCACTCCATCTAGATTGCCTTCCCAAAGGTATTTGCGGGTCTCGCTGATGAGGATCTTGCTCAGGAAGAGAAGCGAGAGAAGGTTGGGGATGGCCATCAGGGCATTGAAGCAGTCGGCCATGTTCCATACGATGTTGAGACTGATGATACTGCCTGCGAAGACGGCGATGATGTAGAGGATGCGGTAGGGCAGGTTGAAACGCTTGCCGCCAAGATACTCCACGGCTCGCTCTCCGTAATAACTCCATCCGAGGATGGTGCTGAAAGCAAAGGTGAATTGGCCGATGTTGAGCAACAGCGCTCCCATGGGAATTTTGGAAAAGGCCGACTTGGTGAGGATGGCTCCGTCGGTGAAGTTGATGTCGGGGTGGGCGAGGGAACTGCTGACAATTACCAGACCGGTGATGGCGCAGATCACCACGGTGTCCCAGAACGTGCCGGAACTAGACACAAGGGCTTGGCGCACGGGGTTGCGGGTTTGTGCGGCAGCGGCTACGATGGGAGCCGATCCCATACCCGACTCGTTGGAGAACAGACCTCGGGAGATGCCATAGCGGCAGGCAATCATGAATGTGCCGCCTACGAATCCGCCACCGGCTGCGGAGGGGTTGAACGCGCATTCCATGATGAGTTTCAGGGCGGGCAGCAGGTAGGCGGAATTGATGAACATGATGTAGAAGCAGCCCACAATGTAGAAGACGGCCATGAAGGGAACCAGTGCTCCGCACACCCTGGCGATGCTGTGCACTCCACCGATGATGACTAATGCGGTGAGCAGACAGATGATGGCGCCCATCACATAGGTGGGTATCTGGTAACTTTCAAACGACAGGGTGGAGATAGCGTTGGCCTGCACCGTGCAGCCGATGCCGAAAGAGGCAAGGGCGCAGAAGAGGGCAAACAGCACGCCCATCCATTTCCAACCCAATCCTCTCTCCAGGGCATACATCGGACCGCCGAGCATCTTGCCGTTGGAGGTCTTGACACGGTATTTGATGGCAAGCAGTCCCTCGGCATATTTCGTGGATATGCCGAAAACACCGGTGAGCCAGCACCAGAAGACGGCACCGGGTCCGCCCAAGGCGATGGCTGTGCCCACACCTACGATGTTGCCGGTGCCGATGGTGGCGGCAAGGGCCGTGGCGAGGGCGCCAAACTGCGACACGTCACCTTCCGACCCGGGGTCTTTGGTCACGGAGAGTTTGATGGCCTTGAAAATCTTGCGCTGGGGAAAGCGCAGGATGATGGTGAGATAAATGTGGGTGCCGAGCAGCAGGATGATCATGGGCCAACCCCAAAGCACGCCGTTGATGCTGCTGATGATATCATTGATGACTTCCATAGCTTTTTCCTGAATTAAAAGTGAACATCCACGTAGGCATATCCCATCGATTCGAACAGGCGGGTCACCTCTTCCACTGCCCTGGCCTGGGCGACGTTGAGATTGTCTTCGGTCATGCAGCGCGACTCCATCTGCCGCTTGGCTTTCTCATACAGCGCTTTCCTCGCTGAGTTGTCCCAACTGCCTTTCTCAAAGAATGAACGGGTGCGGGTCTCATCAATGAACTCCTTGTCGAGCAGTTGCACGGGGGGCAACTTCACATCCAGCGTGTCTTCATGCATGCGGATGGCATCTTCGCCCAACTGTGTCATGTCGATGCCCATACGCAGGGTTCCGTAATAGATGCGGGTGATTTGCTTGTCGCTGCCCAGGATACGGCCTGCGGTGGAATCGACGAGTTCCTCATCAGATACGGCGAGAAATTCCCATTGGCCGATGTCCCTCACAGATTTCAGTTGGGTGGCTTCGATACTGATGCCGCTGTTGTCGGGTCCGAAACTGATGGTGTTGACTGTTCCTTTGGTGGCGAGCACCACCACCATCGATACCAATGCGATCAGTGTGGCGGCAGTGAGGATCAGGCGCAGCAGGGGATGCTCTTTAGGGGTCGGGGATGCTTGCATGATGATTAATTGATGGTTGTTCGCAGATGTTGCTCGTCAAAATTCTTGTTGAAAGTGACGACGATGTCGTCGTTGCTGAATCCCAGTTTCCGCATCATTGGCACAAGGATGTTGGCAGCACTGCTGCGGGTGCGCTCAGCAATTTTCAATGAGGGTACGTCGGCAAGGATGCTGTCGCGACCCTGTGCCTCAAACTGCGAAAGTTCCTTGTCGCTGAAGTCCTTGCGAAGCAGTGCCACATACGACTTGATCTCATCGTGGTTGATCTTCGCGCTGGTGATTTCCACGGCGGGGTCGGGCAGGATGATCTCGATGCGGTTTTCATCAAAGATGACGTTGCCGCTGCTGAAGTCGCTGAAGTCGATATAGCCCTTGAGCGTGGCATCGATGGGGATAGCGATGCGGCGGCTGCCGACAGGGATGCCGATGTCGTATTTCATGCCCAGGATGCTGCCCTTCAGCCTCGACTCATCGCTGTGTGTGATGATTTTGTGGACATGGAACTCGCTGGTATAAAGCCGAGAGTTGTTGCGCACTGCAGCGACCAGCATGCCGATGGAGTCGGTGCGGGTCTTGGGGGCTTCTGTCGCTGTCTTGGTGCCGGAATCTTCGGCTTTCGGGGTGCTGTGGCAGCCGGTCAGCAACAGCAGAAAGAGTATTGGTGTCAGCCTTTTGATCATGTTCGCTGTCTGTTTTGTCTCCTTTGTTTGTTTATCACTTGCAAATGTATACATTTTTTTGCTAAACTCCAAAAGACGAGTGAAAGCAAAACATGTATTTGCTTATTTTACCAATACTTTCTTGGTGGTGCCGTCACTCATCCTGATAATGTTCAATCCTTTTTGAGGATTCTTGATGGCACGTCCGTCAATAGTATATCGTGAGATGACGGTGGCTTCCTCGGCACTTTCATGATGAATGGCCGAAGCATCACCGATGGCCGTCTGTGCGGCATTGATAATATAGCCTGTTGTCCTGTCTATCAGCATGGCGATGACCTTCAGTTTGGACTTGTCCTGAATGAGTTTCTTGTTGGAGATGTTGACCTCGTATGAAAAATCTTGTACAGCGCCATCTACAATGTTGGGATTCACGGATCCGTCTATGCCTTTCTTGACATTCCACGCTGCCACAGGTACATGGTTGAACTCCAAACCTGAAACATAAGAACCAGAATTGTACCAGAACTGCATATCGCTGTCGCCACTGCCGCCGGACAGGTAGTTGGCTTGCCTCCAATCGCTGCCAGAACCCTTCAATCCGTCTTCCACAAGAACAAAGGCAAGACCATACTGACCGTTTTCATCTGAATAGACAAACTTGGTCTTGGTGTCAAGTTTGATGGCCGTCATTTCCGGTCCTGTCCATGAGGCTGTGGCCTCTATGCTTGCTATTGACACATAGTTCTCCAAAATGTAATCAAGATAATATTTCAGATAATCTGCTGATGGATACAAATCATATTCCCTGTTAATCCTTGCTCCAGGATAACCAGAGGGCGAGTCGATGGCTGAGTAATCAATGATTTCCATCACGTCACCTTTGTGAACTGCAATCAGGGCCACTTTGTCACCATATGTTTCATGGGTCTTTTCCATTCCGACAAATCCGTAGGGGCAATATCCGCACCATGTGCCCGTGAATTCCTCTACAACAGGCAAGGCAGCAGGCTTTTCGGAGATGGTGATCAAGTTGCCTGAAGCGGTTTTCTTGCTGGATGTGTTGGCGCTGCCGTTCACCTTGCTGATGGTCAGTATCTTGCTGTATTTCTTGGCTTCTGCATCTGCCGAAAATGGAATATAGGCGGTTCCTGTGGCGGCAAAGGGTATCTTGTCCGTATTTACACTTTGCTCTGCCGACTCTGCTCCATTTGTTGTGATGGTGTAACTGATGGATGAGATAGGTTCTTTTCCCGTATTATATATCTCAACTGGCACTGTCGCTGTCCCGCCTTTTAACACATATGATGTGCCAAAATCCAAAGGCGTGGCTTCGTTGTCGTTGAGAGTAACACCGCTTAACAGTACCTGTATGGCGAGATTTCCATACCCTTCACCATAGAAATCCATCCAGTCATTCCCTGTGACGCGATAATAGAAACCATTGGCCACATCTTTTCCTCCACCCATGATGGGATACGCCTTTCCTGAGATACGAAATGAATATCCGACATAGATTCCCTCATTATTGATGGAATAGGGGGATGTCAGTTGTATCTCATTGAGTTTTGAAACTAATGAGGATCTTGGGACTGATTGTGTATAATCTGCATTCGAAATATTTGAGGGCAGTTTCTTTGAAATCCACAACGTCATGTCGCCCACAGATGAAATGTCATTGCCGAGCCATAGACGTATGGCATTAATGGAGGCAGAACCGGCTATGGGATGATGGGCTGGGATGAAAATGGCGGCATCGATGGTGGTAGATTGGCCATACCCCAAGTGTCCTTCATACGGCAGGTTGGCTGCATCATTCTCACTAAAGTACCCCCACCATATTTGTTCACCAAGTGTCATTTTCGCATGGCTGATGATGGCGGTCATCAGGGTGATCAGGAGTAAAAATGTTTTTTTCATATTCTGTTGGTTTTAATGATGATCTATGTCTTGTTATTCCTACAAATGTGCTTCAATCAGTGAGCGGAACTGCTGGATTCCCTGATGGTTGTTGTCAAGTGCTTCCACCTCGTCGAGATATTTCATCGCATGTTCCATGTCACCCATGCCGTAATAGCCCAGGGCGAGCATATACTTGCAGTGGATGATGTTCTTCGTGTCAAGGGAGTCTTCCCAGATCAGCAGGTCGGGCAGAGAGACGGCGAAGTAGTCCATTGTCTGCTTCTCAAAGAGGTGCTGCTTGCCATAGTTGATGAGTTTGTAGAACCGTCCGTGGGCTTCTGCTTCTCGCCTGAGTTGGAGGAGTGCCATTCCCTGATAGAAAATCTTGTCGGGTTTGGCGTCGTTATAGTACATGGCGGCGGCGGGCTCCTGCGGTCCTTTGGTGGCTTCCTCCCAACTTTCAAGGGCTTTCTCATGTTGTCCAAGTGCATCATAGGCGATGCCAAGCAAATAATGGAAATCATTCTCCTGTGCACCGAAAAGTTTGCCTTCGCCAAGGTGGTGGGGATATTCCAGACACTCGTTGAGCCACTTGATGGCTTTTGGATAATCCTTGGCGGCTATCGCTTTCTTGGCCAGTTCAACCCGACAGATCTGATATTGCGCCGACACCTTGCCCTCACCGCCTTCCCAGGGATGGAAGATATGGGCATCGAGTCGTTGCATGGCTTCCTCATGACGGCCAGTCTGATTGAGCAGGGTGATTTCCTCCAATACGAGGTCATCACGGCGCTCAACCAGTTGGGGATATTGCTGCAAGAAGTTGAGACGCTCCTGATGGGACCGGTGCAGTCGCTTGTAGAGTTGGTCGAGTTCCATGAGCACTCGTTCATCACTCTCATCAAGACGGAAGGCTCGTTCCATAAAATCGAGAGCCTCTTCCTGACGGTCTTGCTTGTTGAATCGGGCTAAGGCCAGGTTGCGCCACACCGTGGGGAAGGTCGGGTCGAGCCGGGCAGACAGTTCCCAGTTTTTGATGGCAAGGTCATACTGACGTGCGGCATAGTACAGGCATCCCAGATAATAGGGCGCGCGTGCTCCGTCTGGATTCATCACGATAGCCATGCCAAGCACTTGCACGTCTTCCAGACGGTTGGGGAAGCAGTAGGCGGGAGACTGCTTCTCTGCTTTCTCAAACCAATCGTTGGCTTCTACCGCATCACCTTGGCGCATCAGGCACCAACCGATATAATAATAGGTCATGGGGGTGGCGGCCTGCCGTTCGATGGCGTGTTGCCAGAGGGTGACGGCTTCCTCAAAACAGCCTGCGGCACAGTAGTCGAGAGCCACCTCATCATAGTTGTTGGACATCCCGTGCATCATATCCAACATCTCATCGAGCGCCTGAATGTTGCCTGTGAGCAAGTGCTGCTCGAAGAGGCAACCATAGTTGAACAGGTCGGTGGAGAGCGCCTTCTTGCAGGTGGCGAGCATCTTGTCTGAACAGCCCATTTTGCGGAGAACGGTGGCCTTCATAGCCAAGGCCTTCTGGTTGTGGGCATTGAAGATGAGGCAACGGTCCAGTTCGTCGAGCGCATCCTCAAACCGGCCTTGCGCTACGCTGATCTTGGCGGCCTCGAAATAGCCGGCATCAGCCCATGCCTTGTTCCAGGTGGATTTCCAGAATAGTTCGTAAGCCTCTTCTATTTTTCCTTGATATTTCAGGGCGAGAGCGAGATTGTAGATGGGTTCGCCGTCATAGGGATTGGGATTGCGCTTGGTGATGAGCCGCACAGCCTTGCGCAGCAATTCCTCTGCCTTGGCAAAGCGACCTTTGCGGATATACCACAGGCCCAGGGCGTTGAGGCATCGGATATCGTTCGGGTCACGGCGCAGAGCCTCTTCGTAATAGTCGGTGGGACTCCATGTGGCATGGCGGTATTGCTCCAGATGCAGACCTGTGAGATAGAGTTGCTCGTTGGTCTTTACTTGTTCGGGCAGGAGCGCGGCCTCGGCGCTGTCGGGGATGGGACGGATCTCGTCGGCTTCGGCATGCCAACTGAGCACGGTGCGCTGTCCGTAGACGAAGGTCTTGCGGATTTCAAAAGTGAGTTCTCCCCACTTGGCTCCGTTGACATCAACCGTCTCGGAAAGCACTTCTTCCGGCGACAGGATATGTTCCTGCTGATAATACACCTCACCGTTGTCGTTTCTGAGGATGAGGCATACTTCTTGTTTGCTGGTAGCAAAGACCTTGAAGCCAACCTTTCCGTCATCGGCCTCGTCGATATTGAAGACCAAGTCCTTTGACGCTTCCTTCACGATGCCAATCTCGCGGTAGGGCATGAAATACTGCACAAACTGCTTTTCCTCGTAAGGCATGAGCCATGAGAAATCGGGCTGGTTTTCCGTATAGACACCGGCCATCAGTTCGATATATGGACGGAATCCCTCGCGGTTGAGGTTCCAGCGTTTCATCTCCTCTGGCGATGCCTCGTCGGTCAGATTGCGGTCCCAGGCTCGTCCGAAGTCACCATTGCCCCAGGTCCACTGCTTTTTGCCGGGCGAGAAATGATGACTGGCCACATGGAGCATGCCGGCTTGGGTGTCGTTCTCATAACCTCCCTCAAAGTTGAAGCGGCTGTTGACGCCCATGTAGGAAGTGGGAACAGGGATGTTGCGGTAGTTGGAGATGTCCACTCCGGCTGAGTAGTCCATTTTATAATATGTGCCCGTGGCGATGGGAAATGATGAAACGGCACGCTTCCCGTGGTCGAAGACGGCATTGATGTCGGGCGGGAACACACTTTGGTAGGCGTCGTTGACTTCCACGGCAGGGTTGGCCCACCACAGGAATGTCTGCGGCAGGTCAGTGCGGTTGTAGAGGCGTCCTTTTATTTCAAGATACGCACAACCGGGACGGAGCGTGAAACCGGCGGCTCCTTTTTGATGGAACATTTTTTCCATCTCGCTCACCCATACAGTCACTGAACCGTCATCGTTGGCTTCAATGGCGGTGTCGACGGGCATGAAGGTGGAGGGACGGTGGTGTTGGGGCCAGTTGAACTCAATCCCGCCGGAAATCCACGGACCAGTCAGACCTACCAGTGCCGGTTTGACGACATGGTTGTAATAGACGAAGTGGCGCTTGGCAATCTTGTCGTATGCCATCTGCACACGTCCGCCCAACTCGGGCAGCACCATCACCTTGATGTACTCATTTTCCATCCAGATGGCCAGATATTCCTTGTCGGTCTTCTCGTCTGCGATGTTTTCTATGACAGGGTAGGGATACACCACTCCGCTCGAACCTTGATAGACGCGTTTCTCCAGGAATATAGGGTTCTTTTCTGGCTTCCCCACCTCATAGGTCGGAATCGTCACCAGTTCTCTCCATGCTTTTACCGTCTCTTTCATTTTGTATATATTTTTAGTTCGGGAGTTTAGACAATAGTCCTTTTTGTTTGGGTTGCGTCGAAAACGCAACATACAGAGAAGCCATTCTTCATTCTTCACTCTTCACTCTTCACTCTTCACTCTTCACTCTGATTCACCAGTTCCTGTTCCAGTTGCTCCAGGCTCTTTCCCTTGGTCTCAGGACAGTTGCGCAGCAGGAAAATGAAGGCACAGAAGCAGATGGCACTGTAAATCCAGAAAGAACCGCTGCTGCCAAGGGCGGCGTTCATCGAGGGGAATGAGAATGTCAGCGTGCAGCAGCCCACCCACAGGGCAAAGGTGCAGGTCGCCATGGCAATGCCCCTGACGCGGTGGGGGAATATCTCTGCCAGTAGTGTCCAGGTGACAGGGGCAAGGGTCATGGCATAGACGGAGATGGCTGCCACCACCAGCGCCACCATCATGAATCCGGTCACCCCCATGAAGTAACAGGTGCCGAGTATCAGGTAGATGAGTCCCAACCCACCGGCACCAATCAGAATCAGTGTGCGGCGACCCCATTTCTCAATGGTGTAGAGGGCCACAAAGGTGAACAGCACGTTGGCAATGCCCGTGATGACGATGTTGATGAACATCCCGTCGACATTGAAGCCTGCTCCCACAAAGATTTCTTGCGCGTAGTTGAAGATGACATTCGTTCCGCACCATTGTTGGAAGACGGCAATGACGATTCCCAGTATGAGCACCTTGCTGTACTTGTGCTGGAAGAGTTCGCGTAGCCCAGCCTCCTTCTTGGCGGGCTGTGCTTCTTTCACTGCTTTGAGTTTCAGGAAAACAGGACTTTCCGGAATGAAGAAACTCAGGAACAGGAACAGTGCGGCAGGGAATGTCTCTGCCCAGAACATCCAGCGCCAGCCCCATTCCTGATTCCATGCCATGTTGGTGGCATCGGCAGTGTCGCGGGCGAGCAGCATGTTGACTATCTGGGCGGATAGGATGCCCAGCACGATGGTCATCTGGTTGAGACTCACCATGCGGCCGCGAATCTCAGCCGGACTCACCTCAGCGATGTACATCGGTGCCAGTGCCGAGGCTACGCCGATGCCCACACCTCCCACGAAGCGGGCCAAGTTAAATAAGGTGAAGTCGTTGAACAATCCCGTGGCAATGGCCGATACGGTGAATAGAATGGCCGACAGCATGAGCAAGGGCTTGCGCCCGTACTTGTCTGCGGCGGCACCTGCCACCATGGCTCCTATCAGACAACCTACGAGGGCGGTGGTCATCGCCACACCCTGCATCAGGGGCGAGTCTGTAATGCCGAAATAGAGTTCATAAAATGGCTTAGCACCACCAATCACCACCCAGTCGTATCCGAAGAGCAGACCGCCCATCGCCGACACCAGGCAGATAAAAAAGAGAAATCCTTTGTTGAATTGTTGCATATGGTTGTATGTCTTGTGTTTAGGTTGCAAAATATTTTCTCTCATATCATCTTCTGTATCAGCATCTGGGTATTGGCATATAGTTATAGGTGTTCTTGATGTTTTCCTTTGCAAATATGTGCTTGATGTTTTCTTTGAACCTAATTCCTATCATATCGATAAATCTCTTGTTCTAATCGTGTAATCATTGTCTCTATTCCATCTATTTCCTCTAAGGAATCGATAATTGGGTCTCAAGAACCCTCTTAAATCACTGTATATCAATATCTAATCTATATCAATATAGTATCTTTCTCAATTCCATTCCTCAATTCCATTTTAGTATTTCGACGCATTTTTTTGGAATTGATATGCGATTGCTATTCCATCATTTCGTATTTTAGCCATCTGTTTGAACCTATTTTGCGGATATGGCCTTCTTCTACCAAGGCTTGGAGTTGCCTCCAAATTTTCTTTGATGGGATTTCTTCGCCTATACGTTTCTGAATTTCCATTGCCGATGCTATCTTATATATTCGCAAATCTTCCTTTATGAGTTCCTTGATACGGTAGTCCTCAATACGTTTCAGAGACGTTTTTCCCATGAATTGGCTGTTTTTTAGCAATAAGGGGTTCACCTGATATTCTTTGGACTTTGAGCGATTTTTGGTGCCGATGACAAGTTCTTTGTCTATCAACAAACGCAACCAAGAACGAAGTGCATCTGCATCTTTTAGATTGAGGATTCTTATTAGTTCTGATGCAGTAAGGCTTTCATGCATGGCGATTAATCCAAGACATATCAGTTGCTTTTGTTTTACATCAAAATGTTTGTCGGCATATTGCATCACCTTAATCACTTCTTCATTGATAATTCGTCTGTCAATTCGAACAGACACGCTATCCTCACCTTCGGTCACCACTGGTATTGGCTTGCCGTTTGCCAACAGAGTTTCATACATCATATCATAGCCCGATCCTTCACGCTCCATTAAATGTAGAGCATAGAATAATGCAGCCATGTGCTCATTCCTCTTCTTTGTTGTATGCAAGATATTCTTCACCGTGACACCTAATGGCAACCTGCCAGGATTTACAACTTCTATATGGTCAGGATGGATGTTAATGAAGATGTCGCCTCTTACCGTGTACGGTCTATGGACCAGTGCATTTGCAAGCAATTCTCGTATAACCTTCTCTGGGTAAGCCAAAATATTGCGTCTGAACAAGCCTTCTGTTATTTCAGTACTTTCTTTCCATTCTGGCACACGTTCCCATACACTGCTGATCATTTCGTAAGGGTTCTGCATATAGTCATCCCATAACCATTTGTTCACCTTTTCACCGTATTGATCATATTTGATGCACTGAATGACAGGGGCATTTTGTATTCTTCCCCGCTGTGTCTGTTTACCGATAAAGAGTACGCCAAGATTGGTCATCTTGTCAGAGTCAGGGTCTGTGAGATAATAGAAATCCAAAATTTCTTTTGTCTCTTTCTGCTTGACAAAGTTTGAAACACGATCAGACTTTTTCAATAGTCCGATTAAAGCAGAGAGTTTTTCCGAGTCTGCATCCTGCCAACTGTATTTTGTCTCTGTATCTTCCCAACTGATACAGCCTTTATCTTCTGCCAGACGTGAAATGTCTTCAGGGCCAACGGGCATACTGTTGTTGCCGATGCGCAGGAAGAACTTGCCGGAACTCGTAGCAGATGGAGAATTGGGATTCCTCAAAATATGCAGTTTGATGTACTTTCCACCATTTTCTGCCACAAAAACTTCCGCAGTGAGGGTCACGCCTTGTGTTTTACCACTAATCTTATTAACAATGTCTGTAGCGAGACCTTCTGGAATTATTTGTCCTTTTGGTGGAAGGGCTTGGCCATCTTCTATACCTATGTCAATATAGCCACCTTCTGCATTGCTGAATGCCACACAGTCTTTGGCCAATTCATTAAAATCGGCTGTTTTTCCATACACTGTGCGTAGTGACTTTTTGTCATATATACTGTTTTCTTCCATCTTTAACACTAGTTTTACTAGAAGATATGATGATGCTCTAACTTGGGATTATCCCATAATCAGGTTATAATGGTCCTTAAACGGGCACTTCTGCAAAATGGTGAATTATGTAAGTCTGTTATTCCAGCAAACACTAACTTGAAGCAATCCATTTCTTTTTCCTACCATTCAATGATGATTCAAGGGTACAAATTTACTTAATAATACGAAGAAACAATCAGTAAATCGGAGAAAAGTTTTTAGAAATGACATTAAATGAAAAGAATTAATTGTATATATGCATAAACAGAATTGAAACTAAGGAGTTATAAAAGTTGTTGATCAACTCCTTTAACTCCTTTGCTCCAATAATAACTTTCAGCCTGTAAAAGATGATTTGACTACTTGACCAAGTTCAGAAAGGCACACTGACCTTCACGGTGACGCTTCGCCCCATGTTGTAGATGCCCCTGCGGCCCGTGACGGCATTGAACCCAGCATATTTCAGGCGGCTCAGGTGATTCTGGTAGGCCCGGTCGGTCAGGTTATCACCAATGATGCTGATGGTGCATGCGGTGCGGTTGTGGTAACGGATGTCGGTACCGGCAGAGAGACTGAGCAGCGTATATGATGGCGTGGCGGTCTCCGTGTCATCGGCGGCATAGAAATGGCTCTGCCTGAGGTTGCACTCCACCCCCAGTTTGACATAAGTGTTGTTGAGCACGCGCCCGTCGCGGATCAGGTCGTAACTCAGTTCGGAAACAAAGCGTGGGGCAGGGGTGAATGGCAGGTATTTGCGGTCGGCACCCTGATGCAACTGCACTGCGTTGACAAAGGAAAAACTGTTTTCGAAGTGCAGGGGTTCGATGGGGTGGATATCGAGGCTCACCTCTGCTCCCCACAGCCGGGCGTCGCCCTGGGTGAACTGGTAGGTGGGAAGGCCGTCGGTCTCCACGCCTGGCAATCGGTGGGCAAAGACATAATTGTCGATCAGGTTGGCGAAGAGCGATACCTGGCTTGATACCACGGCGGAGGTATAATCCCATCCGATATCTCCCTGCCAACTGTATTCAGGATTCAGGTCTTTGTTGCCGACCTCATAGCGGAAAGTGCCCTCATGCTCTCCGTTCGACCCTAATTCACTGAGGTTGGGAGCACGGAAGCCGCGTGCCAGATTGATCTTCAGCCGCATGTCATCACGCAGTTCATAGACGGCTCCGAGACTGCCAGTCATTGCATTGAAAGATCGCGAGAATTTCTCAAAGCGGTCTTCCTCGGCAAAAGAATGGAGGTGGCGATGGTCCATCCGCAGTCCTCCGCTGAGCATCCATTTCCCCACATTGTAACCTGTGGTGACGTAGGCACCGATATCAAACAGCATGTAGGCAGGGATGAGAAATTCCTCTCCTTCGTTGAGCGACCTCTGGTACATTCCGGCAATGCCGGTGTTGAATTTCCATCCAGCATGGTTCTCCCAGGCATAGCGTGTGTCGTAGTTGACGGTGTGGAGCAGGAAGTCGAGACCGCTCTCATCGGGCGTCTCTACCTCCTCAAATTCCTGTCGGCGGTTTTGCTGGTAGCCGAGCAATACCTTCAATGTACCTTCTCCGATGTAGACCGATTGGTCGAGCACAGCCTTGTAGTGGTGAATCTGCTGATATGGAAAACCATGGCCATAGGTGGTGAGGTCGTGATGGGTGGCGATGCGCTCGGATGCCTCTCCGTTGATGCAGACGGGCATGATGAACTCTCCTGTGGCCTCATCTCGCTCTCCTTCGGTCATGCCGGGGGTGAGGTGATAATAACTCAGGTTGAGGTGGCTGAACCCCCATCGCTTGTTGATGCCCAGCATGCCGTTGGCGGCGTTTTCATGGAACTGCGACCCCAGCACCCGGCCGTCGTATTTGTTCTTATAGGCATGGGCGAGTTTGCCAGAGTAGCGGGCATTCCATACGAATCCGTGGTGGTTGCCGCCCATATTGAGGGAGTAGCCCACCAATCCGTTGTTGGTCTGATACTCCATGTTGGCGTTGCCCAGCACCTTTCCGTTGGGCACAATGGGGTTTCCGTGAAAAATGACAACCCCGGCCATGGCGTCGGAACCGTACATCAATGAGGCGGGGCCTTTCAGAATTTCGATGCTCCGCACGCTCTGTGGGTCAATTTCAATGCCGTGCTCGTCGCCCCATTGCTGTCCCTCCTGACGGATGCCGTCGTTGACGGTCACGAGGCGGTTGTAGCCCAGGCCGCGGATCACGGGTTTGGAGATACCGCTGCCTGTGGTGATCTGCGCCATGCCGGGCTTGCGGGCAATGGCATCGATGATGTTGGTGGATGAGGTGGTCTGGAGGTCACGCAGGGTGACGATGGAAACGGGTGCCGGTGACTCTTTGAGCAAGGTATTGCCGGCGATGCCGGTGACAACCACCTCATTGATCATGGCGTTGCTCTCTCGCATGACGAAGTCAAGACGGGATGTCTCGGCGAGATTCACTTTCTTTATAATAGTCTGGTGCCCGATGTAACTTACTTGGACGGTGACATTCTTTTGGGGCAGGTTTTCAAATACATAACGCCCGTCTACGTCCGTCATGGTGGCCAGACTAAGTTCGGTGATTTGGATGGTGACACCTATAAGTGGCTCACCGTCAACGGCATCGGTCACCCTGCCGCTGAGTGTGGTGATGGGTATGACATGCTCTGCGCTCACACACAGACTGACGCATGTGAGCAGCAGAATGATGAATGTTTTACTCATTTTGCTGATGGTTGATGATGATTAATAATAGAAAGGTGGTGCACAAGGGAGACTTTCTTCGATGTGCATCAATCAAGATAATATTAATTCAATCAGCAAATGGGGGAGCGCGCAGAGAAATGACTTCTGCAGAGCGGGCAATGACTCCATGGCAGACACTTGAGGTAATATGACCTTGTGCCGCTAAAGGGATGCAGATGATGGTAAGGCTCGCTACGATGAACGGCAGTGTCTGAAACTGACACAGCACGCATTGAAGAGAGCAGAAGTCGGCAGTGGATAGGTGGCTGTGACGCACATGGTGCATGCACTCATTGCATCCGATGTCGTCGGCCAACCCTTCGGTGTGAATATGGAATACGGAGAGCATCAGCATGGGTACGAATACTGCCAATAGTATCCGTGACATCCATGTTCTTCTCCAATTGATGCGATTCATCTCATATCCTCCCTATGAAGGTTTGACTGTGCAAAAGTAGTCAAATTCATGCTTTGGCACAAGGAAATAATAAAAATTTGCATTATCTTTGCCAAAAAAATAGCGACATGCAGAGTAAATACTATCTATTTATCTTATTCATATCTATCCTGACTGCTTGCTCCAATGGCGGAAAGCAGTATAAAATAGGCATTTCGCAATGCTCTGATGATATCTGGCGTGAGAAGCAGAACTCAGAACTGCGCATGGGGGCCTATTTCCATCGCAATGTGAAACTGTGCTTTGCTGCTGCCTATGACAGTGATGAGCGGCAAGTGCAGCAGATCGACAGCCTCGTGGCTACAGGCATCGATTTGCTGATTGTGGCTCCCAACCAGGTGGCTACCATCTCTCCGGCCATCGACAGGGCTTACGACAAGGGTATCCCGGTGATCGTATTTGAGCGTAAGACGAATTCGCAAAAGTACACGGCTTATATGGGAGCGGACAATTATGAGATGGGGCGTGTCATGGGTGATTATATTGCCTCGAGGCTCCAGGGAAAAGGACGTGTGCTGGAGGTGATGGGACTGAAAGGTTCTTCACCAGCGATAGAGCGACATAATGGATTTGAGGAGGCACTGAAAGATCATCCCAATATGGAGAAAATCGCCACCCTGCAGGGCGACTGGACGGAGCAAAGCGCCTATCAGGCTGTAAAAAACTACAAGGGCGACTTGTCGCAAGTGGATTTCGTCTTTGGACAGAACGATAGGATGGCGGTGGGAGTCAGAAAGGCTTTGGAAGAAAAGGGACAACTTTCCGCCAAAACTCTTTTCTGCGGTATCGATGGGCTTCCGGGCGAGGATGGCGGCATCCGGTTGGTACGTGACTCTGTGCTCGATGCCACCTATATTTATCCCACACATGGCGACCAACTGCTGCAGATGGCGGTCAATATCTTGGAAGGAAAGCCTTATGAGAAGGAAGTGAGACTGATGTCGGCCTTGGTCACCCGTCAGAATGCCCATGTTCTGCTGATGCAGAATGAGGAAATCGTCAGACAGTCCAAATATGTCGATCAGTTGCACGAACAGGCTGACAACTATCTGCAGAAACTCGACACTCAACGTGTCATCAATGCAATGTTCATCGTGTTGGTGGTCCTCCTCCTCATTGTCGCTGCCTTGCTCTACCGATACCATATCCAAAAACTGCGGATGGAGGAGGAAAGGGGAAAAATGGAGCGTGAGAAACTCGATTTCTATACACAGGCAGCACATGAACTGCGCACACCACTTACATTGATCGAAGGACCTCTCAACGAACTGGCCTCCACAGAAACCATACGCAAGGCTGACAACAAGGCAGCGGAGATGTTCGGCATCGTTCAGAGAAATACTGCCAATCTATCACAACTCGTCAACAAAATCCTTGACGTACAGGTGGGGGCTCCGGCCAAAGACCTCTCTTCACAGCAGTTGGATGAACTCACCGTGTTGCAGGGTAATGAGGGCCAGACCGAAGAGACTACAACACCGAAAGCAGCGGGTGCCGAAGCACCCACATTGCTCATCGTGGACGACAATGCCGACATACGTTCCTATCTGAGAACAATCCTCCAACCTCATTATCAACTGCTCGAGGCTGCAGATGGAAAGGAGGGACTGCGCATGGCTCATGAACAGGTGCCCGACCTCATTGTCAGTGATGTGATGATGCCCGTCATGAACGGACTGGAGTTCTGCCAGGAGGTGAAGGCCGATTTCCTCACCAGTCATGTACCTGTCGTCCTGCTGACAGCACGTGCTCTCAGCAAGCACCAGATAGAAGGCTATCAGAGTGGGGCTGATGCTTATATCACCAAACCATTCAATGCTGATGTGTTCTTGGCGCGCATCTCCAACCTGCTGAAAAACCGCACCCTGCTTCATGACCTTTGGAGCAAGGAGGAGCAACAGGAAAAGAAACAAACAGTGGCTAAGGAAGATCCCTTCATCTGCCGTTTCAAGACTGTGGTGGAAGAGAGAATGGCAGACAGCGACCTCTCTGTCGAGGATATAGGGGCAGAAATGCACTTGAGCAGGGTGCAACTATACCGCAAGGTAAAGGCGCTTACCGGAAAATCTCCGGTAGACCTCCTGCGCAAGGCAAGACTCTCAAGGGCTCAGGGTATGCTCGCGGACACTTCATTGTCTGTGAGCGAAATTGCCTATCAGGTGGGATTCACCTCACCCAGTTATTTTGCCAAATGTTTCAAAGATGAATACGGAAAAGTGCCAGGAGAGGCTCGAAATTTATAATTTTCTGTTTTTTTGTCACAAGTTACAAAATAAAATATTATCTTTGCGATTGATATGACAGTTCTATCAATAACTGTCTAAGCAAATAGCCTTAAATCGGCTCATCTTCGTGGGTAAAAAAGCACTGACTCTTATCGGACCAAACTGCGACCTTGGGAATAGAATAGGGAGTTCGGAACTATACCATATATATAATATAGGTGTGGACTGACGTTTCATCTATTCTTTGGTTGTCGCAGACCAGGTTCGAAAGTGAAACATATCATCCACACCTTTTTCGTTTCCTTTTGCAAAGGTAGGTAGAGGCGGATGAGACGAATGAAAGAAATCGTTCGTTATACCCTAAAATTGTTGCATAGAAACAATTTTGCAACCTAAAGAACGATAATTGACAGAAACAACCTATTGTTAACTGTAATTTTGCCGTAAATCTAACAACACATAGTACTAACCAAAAAGTTGAAGCAATGAAAGAACTGAAAACTGCGACTAAGAACACACCATGCGGATGGGGTGATTTTGTGTCAGTTGCGTGCAACTGGGGCAAAAAGACTCTTCTCAGCATGATGCTTCTCATCGTGAGTACAGTAATGTACGCACAAACTGAGGCTTCCGGAACGGTCATCGATGAGACCGGTGAGGGAGTCATTGGAGCAACCGTCATGGAGAAGGGCACTTCCAATGGAACGGTGACCGATCTCGACGGTAATTTCAAACTGAATGTGGCAGCCGGAGCAACTATCGTCATTACCTATATAGGATATGACGCAGTGGAGATGCCGGCAGCATCGGGGATGCAAATCCAACTCAAGGAAAATGCCAGCGAACTGGCTGAATTGGTGGTGACCGGTTACCAGACACAGCGCAAGGCCGACCTCACTGGTTCGGTGGCTGTCGTGAAAACGGATGAACTGAAGACTTCGTCTGACACCGACCCCATGCGTGCATTGCAAGGAAAGGTGCCGGGCATGACCGTCACCAGCGACGGCTCACCTGTGGGTGCTGGTAGGGTGCGTATCCGTGGTATTGGCTCGTTCAATACCTCACAGGATCCGCTCTTCATCATCGACGGCGTTCCTACGACCACCAACCTCAATACGCTCAATATGAACGATATCGAGTCGATGCAGGTGCTGAAGGACGCTGCCTCCGCTTCTATCTACGGATCGCGCGCTGCCAATGGTGTGATCATCATCACCACACGTTCGGGCAAGAAGGGTGAAAAGGTAAAGGTGGACTTCTCGGCCAACCTTACCGCTCAGTTCTATAACTCGCAGACCATGATGAAATTGGCCAATACTGCAGAGTATGCCACTTCCATGGCTCAGGCTGCCTTGAACGATGGTCTTGACCCTGTGGTCTATGCTTCCAACTATGGCCTGAACCTCAACGCCTCGGCTGGCACACCTATCCGTGCATACAACCCCGCAACAGGTCAGTATGTCGACTACACGGTGAACGGTCTCTACGATGGTTATATCAACTCTAAGAAGACCATGCGGTTCTCTGATACCGACTGGCTCGATGTCATCTCACGCACAGGCTTCTCACAGAACTATGACCTGTCTATCTCCAACGCCACAGATAAGTACTCGGCATTGGTGTCATTCGGATACAAGAAAAACAACGGTATCCTCAAATACACCGACTTTGAGAGTTTCTCAGGACGTATCAATACCAGTTACAATGTGAACAAACTCATCACTCTCGGCGAGAACCTTACCATCACTTATTCCAATCAGGTGGATTGCCAACCGCTGGAGAATGCCCTGAAGATGGCTCCTACAGTGCCTGTTTATGAGGAAGACGGTGAGACCTTCTCCGGTCCTGTGGGTGGCATGAGCGCCCGTCAGAACCCGCTGCGCGAACTTTATCACAACCGCGACAACCGTCTCAAGATTTGGCGTATCTTCGGCAATGCATTTGTCAACATCACCCCCATCAAGGGCTTGGTGCTTCGCTCAAGTTTCGGCATCGACTACGATGCAGGTTTCATTCACAGCGTCACCTATACATGGCACTCAGATGTGGTGAACAACAGCACACCGTCGGCCAACGTGTCACAGGGCAACGACATGAAGTGGACTTGGTCGAACACTGCCACCTACAACTTCAATATCGGTCCTGAGCATACATTCGACCTCCTCGCCGGTCTTGAACTTTACAGCCAGACCCGCGACGACTTCGCCAGTTATGCTCAGATGTATGCCATCGAGAACTATAATTATATGTGGCCCAATGCCGCCACAGGAACACAGCGTGCCTCGGGTATCGAGGAAGGCTACAACCTTGTGTCACTCTTCGGCAAGGCCAACTACAACTATAAAGACTTGGTGCTCGCTTCATTCACCATTCGCCGAGATGGTTCCTCAAGATTCGGTTCTAACAACCGCTATGGTACCTTCCCCGCTTTCACACTCGGATACCGTGTGTCACAGCATCTCAACCAAGAGTGGATCAGCGACATGAAACTCCGTGCCTCATGGGGTGCTACCGGTAACCAGGCCATTTCCAACTACGCACGCTACGGACTTTACGCTGCTACTTACGGAGGCGGACGCAACGAGTCAACAGCCTACGACCTCGCACTTGCAGGTTCCGGCATCTTCCCATCAGGATACCGTGCCACACAGGCTCAGAACAACGACCTGAAATGGGAAACCACCACACAGTGGAACTTCGGTGTTGACTTCAACCTCTTCCGCAGTTCTTTCTATGGAAGCATCGATGCTTATGTCAAGAAAGTGAAGGACATGCTGATCAATCCTGCCTACCTCGGATCAATGGGTGAGGGTGGTGCTTCTTGGCTCAATGGACCAAGTCTGCAGAACTGGGGAATGGAGTTCGCCGCCGGATACCGCGGAACTACTTCCTATGGTCTGAGGTACAATATAAACGGCAACCTCGACTTCTTCCGCAACAAGGTGACTTATCTGCCCGAGACCACCACTGGCTCGTATGTGCATACATCCAAGCAGAATCTTGTGGAGGCCAAGAAGCCTTATGGCTCCATCGTGGGATATGTGGTCGACGGACTCTATCAAAGCCGTGAGGAAGTGCTGGCTTGCGGACAGGAGAATGCTCGCGTGGGCGGACTCAAATATGCCGACCTCGACGGTAACGGTGTGATCAACGAGAACGACCAAACCTGGATTTTCAATCCCGTGCCCAATTTCTCATGGGGTCTCAACGTAGACCTGAGTTATAAGAACTTCGATTTCTCGATGTTCTGGCAAGGAGTGGCAGGACAGGATGTCTACAACAACCAGAAATTCCAGACCGACTTCTACAGCATCACAGATGCAGGCTCCAACAAGGGTAACCGCATGCTCGGTGCCTGGACAAAAGACAACACCAGTTCAACCATACCTGCACTTACCACCAACAACACTGGCAATGAAGGAAGGGCAAGCAGTTACTTCGTGGAGAACGGTTCTTATGCAAAACTGCGCCAGGTACAGATTGGTTACAACCTGCCTACCTCATTCATCGAGAAACTCAAGATGAGCAGCGCACGCATTTACTTCTCAGGTCATAACCTCCTCACCATCAAGAGTAGCAGCCTGACCTGCTCTGACCCGGAGAACCCCAACTGGGCTTATCCTAACAGTACCTCGTTCTCATTCGGAATTCAAACATCGTTCTAATCACTATTAAAGGAAATCAATTATGAAAGCAATATATCAAGCATTCTGTGCAGGACTCCTGCTCTGCGGTACGCTGACTTCTTGCGACGATTTCATCGACGTTGAGCCAAAGGGTGTCATCAGCGAGGACCTCGCCATGAGCCAGCCCAACGAGATGGTGACATCAGCATACGCAAAACTTGGCGATGACTGGTATACCTATCCCTTCAACCTTTGGCCATACGGCGACCTTACCAGTGATGACGCATTCAAAGGCGGGTCGGGTACTACTGACACCAACTACCATCCCTTCGAGGTGTGGTCGACACTCACTGCTTCCACCCCCGACCACATGGACGAGATGTGGTACCATCTCTATTGCTCCATCAGCCGCTGCAACCGCGCACTGGTGTCGCTCAAGGAATATGGTGACGAGAAACTCGGTGCTGCCACTAAGGCCATCCGTGAGGGTGAGGTGAGGTTCCTCCGTGCCCATTTCTACTTCAAACTGGTGCAACTCTGGAACCAGGTGCCCTGGGTCGATGAGGAGGTTTACAGCAATCATACCGAGGAGCAAACTCCCAACAACGCGTTTACACACGCAGAACTCATGGATAAGATTGTGGCCGACTTCAAGGCAGCCTATGACGTACTGCCTGTGACACAGGCTGAAGGCGGAAGAGCCAACAAGATTGCTGCTGCCGCTTACCTGGCCAAGTGCTATCTCACTATGGCATGGGGCGACGGATATGAAGCAAGCACAGGTGTCAGCCATATCAACAGCCAGTATATGCAGGAAGTGTTGAAATACACCCAGGAGGTGCAGCAGTCCAACTATGGCTATCTGGAGGACTTCGGCGACATCTTCCTGCCTGAGTACAAAAACTCAAAGGAGAGCATCTTCGCTGTGCAGCATTCCGACTATCAGGACGACAATACACTCTTCGGACGTGGCAACTGGAGCAACATGCTCAATGGCTGCTGGGGAATGTGGTCTTGCGGATGGGACTTCCATAAGCCATCTCAGAACCTCGTCAATGCGTTCAAGACCAAGGACGGACTGCCCATGTTCAACAACTACAACGATGAGATCGCCTATCCTGTGAACGGTGTGCCGACAGCACAGAAATGGGATCCGCGCCTCTTCCATACTGTAGGTCTGCCTTCCTTCCCGTACAAATACGAGACCGAATACACCATGACCAAGGACAACTCGCGTAACCCCAGCACCTATGGCTACTACGCATCGCTGAAGGAAGTGCCGCAGCGCTCCAAGGGCGAGACATTCGACAATCCATGGCAGGCTTTCGCCATGAACGACTACGTGCTCCGCTATACCGACGTGATGCTCATGCGTGCCGAGGCACTCATCGAGACAGGGGCTCTGGAGGCTGCTCGCACCATCATCAATGATATTCGCCAGCGTGCCAAGAATTCAGTGGCCAAGCATATCCAGTATGCCGCCGACCAGTGCGACATCGCCCTCTATCCTGCCTCTTATTTCCAGAGCAAGGAACAGGCTCGCCAGTGCTTGCAGTGGGAGCGTCGACTCGAACTGGCCATGGAGAACGGACGCTACTTCGACCTCCGCCGCTGGGGTATTGCTTCGAAGACCCTCAACGAATTCTTCGAGAAAGAGCAGAACAGCGTGTACGACGGACAGGCTTATGCACAGTACTACAAGGATGCCCATTACACACCGGGCAAAAACGAGTACTTCCCCATCCCTTACATCCAACTCTTCTACGTGCCCGGACTTTATACTCAGAACAAAGGCTATTAGAATCAAAACTTTAATCATCGATTATTATGACTACAAAGATAAACAGACAAGCACTGATAAGTATCCCTCTGATCATTTGTCAATGCATTGTGGGCATGATGATGACATCTTGCCAGGACAAGGACTACGAGCGTGAGGCCATGGTGCTCAGCGCTCCCGATGCCAGCCAGATCAATGGCCAACTCAATGGCGATGACTATACTTGGACATGGCCTTCGCAGGGAGGACAGATGCAGGTAATCATTTATCGCAATGGTACACTCTTCTCCAGCGAGATCGTCTCAGGCACAAGTTACACTCAGACCAATGTGCCCACTAACGTGCCTTTCGAATATGTGTTCAAACTGACCGATGGCAACAATTTCTCCAACGGTGTGGTGAAGAGTTACATGCGAGAGGGTGCCACCAGCATCAGCGGACTGCAGATGAGACAAGTCGACAAGACCGGAGGATACGACGCACTGGTGGAATGGAACAGGGCCGCTGATGCCACAAACATCAAGTTCACTGCCACCAACGGCAAACGGACCATCAATGAGACACTGCCTGGTTCGGCTACAAGTTACACCATCAGCGATGTGCAGACAGGTGACATCTGGGATGTGACGCTCACTGCTGTGAATGAAAAAGGTACGGCTCTTTCCACAAAGTCTTCACTCCGCATCGGAAAGACGGCCATCGGCTTCCTGAGCATCTATCCCACACCCGAGCAACTCATCAATGAGGGTGATGACGACGAGGCTTCAGCATGGCTCTGGCTGCATGACACCTATCCCACCGCACAGTATGTCTATTTCGGCGACGTGAAACAGGCCAGTGATGTGGATCCATTCCGTGTGCTCTTCTGGTTGCGTGACCTTGAGGGAGTGGGCGAGGATGCCGTATGGAATGTGCCCGAAGTGGTGACTGCTGCCACACCCATCATCAAGCAATGGTATAAGGAGGGCGGAAGCCTCTTGCTCTGGAGCCATGCCACTACCTATATCGGACTTCTCGGACGCCTCAACCTCGATGACATGAAAGCCAACGACCATGTCATTGGCACGGGAGTGGGTGGTATCAACAACGACGTGTGGAAGATGGCTGTCCAACTCAACCCGGGTGGACGCTTCTCCAAGGATCATTCATCACATCCCATCTACAAGGGACTCGAGGTGGAGTCGAACGACCGCACCAAACTCATCGCCTTCAAGGGACCGGGATGGACAGAAGACCACAACTGCCTCTTCTTCAACTTGCCGTCATTGTACACAGGCATCGGCAACCAGGAGGAAAGTTGCTATGCACAACTCACCCAGACCTTCGGCATCTATCCGCTCGGCACCTGGGACTCCCAGATCGATTGGGTCAGCCAGTTCAACGTGTTTGAGGCACAGCAGGGCAACACTGACTACAAGGGTACTGTGCTCTGCATCGGCAACGGTGGATGCGAGTTCTCGATGAAGAATCCTGATGGCACACCCGACAAGAGTGCCCGTCCGAAAAACAACAGATATCAAGACAATGTGCTTACTCTTGCCAAAAACTCTTTGGAATACCTGAAGACAAGATAAAAATAATACGTGAAAAAAATGAGAAAATTTTTTTTCAAGTCTCCTCTAATGATAGCCGTCGCACTGGCGGCTATCATTACTGGCTGTTCTAAGGATGACGATTATAAACCTGACTACAACCCTCTTATCGATGACCCGAAAGAGGAGCAACCCGTTGACAATCCTCAGCCACCAGCCAACAGCGGACGCAATGAGCAATACCGTCCTCAGATTCATTTCACACCTGACCGCAATTGGATGAATGACCCCAATGGCATGGTGTATGCCGATGGCACTTACCATCTTTTCTATCAGTACAACCCACAGGGCAACGACTGGGGCAATATGTCGTGGGGACATGCCACTTCTACCGATATGCTGCATTGGATTGAGCAAGCCGTGGCTTTGACACGCGACGATTTGGGTGATGTCTTCTCTGGGTCAGCGGTGATTGACAAGGACAACACGGCTGGATTTGGAGCCAACGCCATGGTGGCGCTCTATACTTCGGCAAGCGGAGCACAGCAACAGTCCTTGGCCTACAGCACCGACGGTGGAAAATCATTCACCAGATATAATCATAACCCTGTTATCGCCAACAATGATGACAACCTGCGCGACCCCAAGGTGTTCTGGCACGAGGAGTCTAAGAAATGGGTGATGGCGCTGGCCAAGGGATGGAAAATGGGAATCGATTTCTATGCTTCATCTGACCTGAAGAATTGGACTTTCCTGAGCAATTTCTTTACGCCTCTGGCAGGAAGACCCAGTCTGCAGTGGGAATGTCCCGACCTCATCTCACTCGATTACAACGGACAGAAGAAGTGGGTGCTCATCGTGAGCGTCAATCCTGGCGGCCCGGTCTTGGGCTCGGGCACCATGTATTTCGTGGGACAGTTTGATGGCACCAACTTCACTCCTGATGCCCTCGATTATCCGCTTTGGCTTGACTATGGCATGGACAACTATGCCGGCGTCACTTGGAGCAACACTGGCAATCGTAGGCTGCTCATCGGATGGATGAACAACTGGGAGTATGCGGGAGCCGTGCCTTGCAAACCTTGGCGTTCGGCCATGACGCTGCCCCGTGAACTGAAACTGGTGGAAAGAGATGGCAAGCCGCTGCTCACCAGCGCCGTCGTGAGTGAGATCGACAAGATTGCCGGAGCATGGCAACCTGCCACCGCTACCCTCGATGTGAGCGATGCCTATCAGTTGCGTGTCACCGTCAGCCTGGAACATAACAGCACGATAACACTCGAAAATGGCCAGGGTGAGAAATATGTGGTCGATGTCAACGCTGCAACACGCACCGTCGCTGCTCACCGCAATGCACAGACGGGACAAACACGTTTCTCGGGGACGTTCTCTCTTCCCTCCATCCTGGCTCCGCTCAATACGGTGGGCTCCAAGGTTACGCTCGACTTCTTTGTCGATCAGTCCTCAGTGGAGTTGCTCACCAGCGACGGAAGCATGTCGATGACCAACTTGGTGTTCCCACAGTCCATCTACAACACGCTCTCCGTAACAGGAGGGGACTATGAGGCTCAGGTGCGCCAACTCAAGAGCGTTTGGCGATAATGAACCCTTAAGGGAAAAATTGTTACATGAACGATTTATGTTATTAATTGAAACAAGATTTATCGTAGTGTAGCAAAAATTAGGCTATCTTTGCCACAGAAAAGTCAATCACATAGCTTAGTATAAGTAGTATTTTAGGTTTTTGTTAGGTGAGAGATTGTTTTTTAGGATAACATTTTGAAAGTGACAGATGACTAAAAACATATAACTATTATGAGCATGACAAGGAAATTAACGGCAATTGTGGCAACCTTGATGATGACATTGGCTGTCTATGCGCAAGCCCCCCAGGTTCTCGGCGACAGCCATGCCATGAAAAGGGTGAAGGTCAGTAGCAAGTATCTGCTGCTGCCTGTGCAGGAGAAAGTAGAGAATGCCAACGTGCGTGTGTTGGTGGATAACCAACAAATGCAGTCGTTCAATGTGAAACTGGCAGTGGATAAAGTGGACTATTTCGTGCCACTTGACCTCGGCCGGCTCAAGAGCAAGGATGTGCTGCTCGACATCACATTCCACGGTGACCGGCGAGCCACAGGGGCTGTCAAGGATTTCATCTGCTGGCGTGAGATGAAACTAAGTGATGAGTTCGACACGACCAACAGAGAGCGTTTCCGTCCCATTTATCACCACACCCCGGAATATGGATGGATGAACGATCCCAACGGCATGTTCTACAAAGATGGCCAATGGCATCTTTATTACCAGTGGAATCCTTATGGCTCTCAATGGGAGAACATGACATGGGGACATTCCACCAGCCGTGACCTCCTTCATTGGGATGCCCAGCCCACGGCTGTAGAGCCAGATGCACTGGGAACCATTTTTAGTGGCTCATGTGTGGTCGACAAGAAAAATGACCGCGTGGTGGCTTTCTACACCTCTGCAGGACAGCATCAGGTACAGTCAATGGCTGTCTCCAAAGACAATGGCAAGACCTTTGTCAAAGAAATCGACAATCCTATCCTCACCTCCAACGAACCTGACTTCCGTGATCCCAAGGCATTCTGGAACCCAGAACTGCAGGCTTGGAACCTGGTGCTGGCTGTAGGACAGGAGATGCGCATTTTCTCTTCAAAGGACTTGAAAAACTGGAAGTTTGAGAGTGCCTTTGGAAAAGGATATGGCAACCATGAAGGTGTTTGGGAGTGTCCCGACTTGATGAAACTGCAGGTGCGAGGCACCGACACACAGAAGTGGATGCTCATCTGCAACATCAATCCTGGCGGACCATTTGGTGGCAGTGCCACACAGTATTTTGTGGGTGATTTCGACGGCCATACATTCACTTGCGACCACAAGGACACACGGTGGATGGATTACGGCAAGGACCACTATGCCACCGTCACCTTCGACAACGCTCCCGACGGACGGAGAGTGGCTCTGGCGTGGATGTCCAACTGGCAATATGCCAACGAAGTGCCTACCAAGCAGTTCCGTTCTGCCAACAGCGTGCCACGCGACCTCGACCTCTTTGAATACAACGGACAGTATTATTGTGGCGTAACCCCGTCAAAGGAATTGCTCGCTCTGCGTGGCAAGAAGACGGCAAATCCCACTGAGGCATGTGAGATCGTGGTGGATGCCAAAGGACCGATGACACTGACACTGTCGAATACCAAAGGTGAGCAGGTGACCATGCGCTACGATAAGGCAGCCAAGACCTTCACCATGAACCGCGAAAAAAGTGGTGACACTGCTTTCAGTGAGGCATTCCCCGGGGAGACCACTGCCCCCGTCTATGGCAATATCCGACAATTCAGGATCTTCATCGACCGATGCAGCATCGAGGTGTTCGATGCCGAAGGCCGCCTGGCAATGACCAATCTCGTGTTCCCCACAGAACCCTACAGCAAACTGACGGTCAAGGGTGGCAAAGCCTCTGTCTATCAACTGGCAGGATTCTAAATAATGATCTTCTACTAACCAGACAACAAAATTCTTAACAATGAGCAAGCAAAATAAATCTATCTATCTCATCCCAGTGATGCTCTGCTTCTTCTGCATGGGCTTCGTCGACCTCGTGGGCATAGCCTCCAACTATGTGAAGGAAGACCTGGGACTCACAGACTCTGTAGCCAACGTGTTCCCGTCGCTGGTGTTCTTCTGGTTCCTCATCTTCAGTGTTCCCACCGGGATGCTGATGAACAAGATCGGACGTAAGAATACGGTGCTGCTGTCGCTCATCGTCACGGTCATCTCACTGCTGATACCTCTTTTTGGAAACAGTTTCGGCGTGATGCTGGTGGCTTTCTCGCTCCTGGGAATCGGTAACGCCCTGATGCAGACGAGTATCAATCCGCTCGCCATGCTCATCATCGGTGACAAGAACCTGGCTTCTACGCTCACTTTCGGACAGTTTGTCAAGGCCATTGCCTCTTTCCTCGCTCCCTACCTGGCCATGTGGGGTGCCACCAAGGTCATTCCTTCGCTGGGATACGACTGGCGTGTGCTCTTCCTCATCTATTTGGTAGTCGGTGTGCTGGCATCGTTGATTCTCTGGCTCACACCCATCCATGAGGAGTTGAGCGAAGGCAAGTCTTCGTCGTTCATGGACTGTATCAAACTGTTGAGCAAACCCATCGTGCTGCTCTCATTCCTCGCCATCATGTGCCACGTGGGCATCGATGTGGGCACCAATACCACTGCTCCTAAACTGCTCATGGAGCGCGTGGGCATGTCGCTCAATGAGGCTGCGTTTGCCACTTCGCTCTATTTTATCTTCCGTACCATAGGTGCGCTCACAGGCTCTTTCTTCCTGAGAGTGATGAAGACACGCTGGTTCTTTATCTTCAGCGTGCTGCTCATGGCGGCCAGCATGGCTCTCATGTTCGGCGGACAGTCGAAGATGATGCTGTACGTGGCCATCGCATTGGTGGGATACGGCAACTCCAACATCTTCTCCATGGCCTTCTCTGAGGCTCTGCTCTCCGTGCCTGACAAGCAGAATGAGGTCAGCGGACTGATGATCATGGGTCTCTTCGGAGGCACGATCTTCCCCCTCATCATGGGCTTCATGAGCGATGCCATGGGACAAGCCGGTGCTGTGGCGGTGATGGCTATTGGTGTCATCTACCTCTTTACCTATATTCCTCAAGTCAAACACTGATTGTCAGATCAAACACTAATCCTATACGAATATGAATCAAAAACGCTATGTAGTAGGACTCGGAGAAGTCCTGTGGGATGTACTTCCCGAAGGAAAGAAACTCGGTGGTGCCCCTGCCAACTTTGCCTATCATGCCGGACAGTTCCTGGGCATTGACAATACCATTGCAGTGAGCGCATTGGGTAACGACAAATTGGGCGACGAGACCATCGAAGCCCTGAAGGAGCATGGACTGAACGACCTGTTGCCCCGCGTGCCTTATCCGACAGGAACTGTACAGGTGCAACTCGATGAGCAGGGCATACCTACGTATGATATCAAGGAGAATGTGGCATGGGACAACATTCCCTTCGACGATGATATCGCTGCCATCGCCCGCAACTGCCGCGCCGTTTGCTTCGGCTCCTTGGCTCAGCGCAACGTGGTGAGCCGTGAGACCATCCAAAAGTTCCTTGATGCCACACCTGCCGACTGTGTGAAGATTTTCGACATCAACCTGCGCCAGCAGTTCTACACCAAGGAGATCATCAAAGAATCACTGCTTCGCTGCAACATTCTCAAAATCAATGATGAGGAACTGGTGCTGATTGGCCGTATGTTCGGTTATCCAGGTCTGGACATCGAGAACAAGTGCTGGCTCATCCTGGGCAAGTACAACCTCGATATGCTCGTGCTCACCTGTGGCACCAATGGCTCCTATGTATTCACTCCAGGACAGATGTCATTCCAGGCGACTCCAAAGGTGGAGGTGGCCGATACCGTAGGTGCCGGCGATTCGTTCACTGGTTCCTTCTGTGCTGCCATCCTGAGCGGAAAACCTGTGGCTGAGGCTCATAAGTTGGCTGTGGAGGTATCCGCCTACGTATGTACACAAAACGGCGCGATGCCGGAGATGAAACCCGAATTGTTAGCCAAGATGAAATAAAAACGATTGTGTTCCAAATCTTTTGTAAGTCGGTGGGCGTATTCAAAAAGCGCTTGCCGGCTTTTTTTGAGGCCCCGATGAATCCGGCAGGTGCTGTGCCCGTATTTATGTGTTGCCATCGCGGTAAACCTTTCACATTTTTCGCTATATCGGATTTTTTGCCTAATTTTGCAGGCTGAAATGAATGATTGGGGATATTATTCAACTTTCTCAAGTTGAAAGGAGTGTAGGAGTGTGGGAGTATAGGAGTGTAGACATTACTCCTGCAAGTGACAGCCACTGCTGAGGATGAGCAATCGGTTCTATTGTCTAAACTTCTGATCTCCTAAACTCCTAAACTCCAAAAAGTTGAGCAAATGCGTAACTTGAGGATATTATTAATCAAAGGATGAAGATGGAAAAAAATAACCGGCCTCTTTATGCTCACTTGAGCATGTTTTTGGCATGTGCCATCTGGGGACTGATGTCACCCATAGGGAAAGATGCGATGACACATGGTCTCGACGGCATCGTCATGGTGTCGTTTCGGGTGGCGGGAGGTGCGCTGCTCTTCTGGCTCTCCTCATTCTTTCTTCCTAAAGAGCATGTCACCACCCGGGATAAGTTCATCTTTGCCGGGGCAGCCCTCTTTGGACTGGTGTGCAACCAATGCTGTTTCACCATCGGACTGAGCATTACCTCGCCCGTCAATGCGAGCATTGTCACGACATCGATGCCCATCTTCGCTATGCTGCTCTCTTTCCTCATTCTCCATGAGCCTATCACATGGAAAAAGGCGGGAGGTGTGGCCATTGGATGCTGCGGGGCAGTGACGCTTATCCTCACCAGCCTCTCGGCAGCAGATGCCAAGGTGGGGGATATCCGGGGCGACCTCCTCGTGCTGGGGGCACAGTTTTCCTATGCCTTGTTTCTCTCACTCTTCAATAAGTTCATCAAGAAATATTCCATTTTTACTGTGAACAAATGGATGTTCCTGTGGGCCACCATCATTGTCTGGCCTTTTACCGGATTACATGTGGTACAGACTGATTGGGCTGCCGTGAATGCCAAGACATGGATGGAGACGGCTTATGTGGTGGTCTTCGGTACCTTCATCGGATATATCCTCATCGTCAACGCTCAGAAGGTGCTGCGCCCCACGGTCGTTGCCATCTACAACTACGTACAGCCCTTGGTGGCTGTCATCGTCAGCCTTGCCATGGGTATCGGGGCTGTGAAATGGAGCCAGGGCTTGGCTGTGCTGCTTGTGTTTGCAGGAGTATGGATGGTGACGAAGTCGAAGTCAAGGCGCGACATGCTTGAGGAGGAAATAAAGGCTATTCCAGTTGATTGATCCGCTGTGTTATCACCTCCAAACTCAATTCTGCCCAATGGTTTTGGTAATAAGACAATACAACTTCTTTGCTTAGGGAGCGCCCGTCTTTGATCAGTTCATTTGCCACATCCCATGCATCATCTGTATTGTAGAAACCAATGGCCCATAAAGCCACGTAAACTTGGTGAGGATGACTGTCGGCAAGCAATTGCTGCCTCAACTCTGGACTGCGCAGACAATCTGCTGCCAGACTAAGAATCTCACCATCTGAATCTTTTTCTATTCCCATGTCTGTTTTGGGAAAGAGCATGGCGTATAGCGAGGGTGCCATGATTTCTTTCAACTTTTCGTTCTCCTTCATGCTGTCAATCAAGAACAACATACTCTCTGGAACAATCCCTAATTGATGCTCAAATACCTGACTGACAAAAGATTCAAAATAGTCGTCTTGATGAAGAAAAAGGTTGACGGTTGATAGAAGTAATTGTGGATTGGCACTCTTCAATATCGGTGTAATAAATATCTGGCAAGACACATCGGAATAATCTTCTTCATCTAATTCTGCAACCAAAAAGTCGATGATCTTTTGATCGCTAGATACAATCTTTATGGTCAACCATTCTAATATGATATCAATGGTGTCTGGCAAATACCATTCCTCACCATCTCCACTATCTTCTATAATACAACTATACATCAATTGCTCGTCATCCCATCCCAAGGCATCCAAGGCAAAAAAATCCTTTATAGCCCAATCAATCGCATTCACATGCAAAAGAGGGCGTTTGCCACCAGCAGGCACACAGGTGCCATTCAAAGAGACTGCACAATGCTCTTCTATTTGCAGGAAGTCTTGAAACTGCTTGAAATAACTGTCCGACAGAATAAATCTTGCAAAACGTCCTACAGGTCCTGCCATCATATCAGCCATCCTGAGGATTTTCTCTGAGTCTAAGTAAGAAAACAATACATAAAGAAAATCTTCTTCCAGGTCTTCTTCTGACATCAATTCTTTCTCAAAACCATTGAATAGAGACTGTACATCCTCATCTTGCTCATCTATCCTTTTATGGAGGTCGCATAGACGATTGCCAACTTTCTCTTGCAATTCTTCCGGTAATTCTACAATGTGTGAATACATATTTCTCTCTTTCTTTTGCGCAAATTTAAGCAAAAAAATGAATGACATCATCATTTCAAAGAAAAATCTCTGTTCTCTGCATCTCCATGTAGACTCCTCAAAAGAAAATCCTCTGTATCTCTGTACATCTGTGTTGCCCTCCCAAAATTAAGCAAAAAAAGAATAAACTCTGTATCTCTGTGTCTCTGTGTTGAACCCCCAAGTAAAGCAAAGAAAATAAAATCTTCGCTATTTATTTTGCTTTCCCCTCGCTTAATCGTAACTTTAATTTTCATTGAAGTTACTTCCGCTCGGGAAAGAAAATAAAAACTACGTATTTATTTTGCTTTCCCCTCGCTTAATCGTAACTTTGCAAAAAATTCTGACTAATTATCTTCCTTATGAAAAAAATCATTCTCTTTTTGGTGACATCCCTCGTCAGTTCGGTGGGATGGGCAGACAACGTGGTGAAAAGTCCTGACGGACACATTACCCTGACCTTTGACGTGAAGGACGGCAGTCCTCGTTACAGCGTGGCGTTTGACGGAACGACGATGGTGGCGGAGTCGCCTCTTGGCATCGTGGCCAACATCGGAGACTATACCACCGGTCTGAAACTGACGAAAATGGAGCAGAACCCAGTGAAGGACAGTTATTCACTCCGCAACATCAAGCAAAGTAGCGTCAGTTATGAGGCCAATGAGGCCATTGCTGTGTTGGAGAAAGACAACAGGCATGTGCTCGACATCATTTTCAGGGTGAGCAACCGCGATGTGGCATACCGCTATCAGGTGCATCCCAGACGCGACACCCGCGTGTGCGTGGTGGAGCGTGAGGCAAGCGGCTTTGTCATGCCGCAGGGGACGACCACCTTCCTCTGCCCGCAGTCGAAGCCCATGGGTGGCTTTGCACGTACGTCACCAAGTTATGAGACGGCATACGACACAGATGTGCCGACAGGAAAAAACGGATGGGGTGAAGGCTATTCCTTCCCTTGTCTGTTCAAGGTCGGTGAAAGTGGATGGGTGCTGCTGAGCGAGACGGGCGTGGATGGCGCCTACTGCGCCAGCCGACTGATTGGTGAGGTTGACGGCTCTTATCATATCGGCTTCCCCCAAACCGGTGAGAACAACGGACTGGGTTCGGTGACTCCTGGCATCGCTCTGCCCGGATATACTCCGTGGCGCACTATTACCGTCGGACCGTCGCTGCACAATATCGTGGAGACCACAGTGCCATTCGACCTCGTGCAGCCCAAATATGAGGCTTCTCAGACATACACTTACGGCAAGGGTTCATGGAGTTGGATCATCGGCATGGACAACAGTTGCAACTTCGACGAGCAGCGCAGATACATCGACTTCTCTGCCGCCATGGGTTATCAGAGCGTGCTGATTGACGCGTTCTGGGATCAGCGCATCGGACGTGATCGCATCGCGGAGTTGGCTGCCTATGGCCGTGAGCGCGGCGTGGGCCTTTTCCTGTGGTACAACAGCAATGGTCATTGGAACGACGCTCCTCAGACTCCCATTGGCAAGATGGACCGCTCCGGTGAGCGCCGCCGTGAGATGGCGTGGATGAAGAGCGTAGGTATCAGAGGCATCAAGGTCGACTTCTTCGGCGGCGACAAGCAGCAGACGATGCAGTTGTATGAGGACATCCTCACCGACGCCAATGACTTCGGACTGCTTGTGATTTTCCATGGCTGTACGCTGCCGAGAGGGTGGGAGAGGATGTATCCCAACTATGCCGCCAGCGAGGCGGTGCTCGCCAGCGAGAACCTGCATTTCTCGCAGGACTTCTGCAACAAGGAGGCGCGCAACGCCTGCATCCATCCCTTCATCCGCAACACGGTGGGCTCGATGGACTTCGGTGGCTCGGCGCTGAATAAGTTCTATGGCGCAGACAACAAACGCGGCAGCAAGAGAATGACGAGCGATGTGTTCGCTCTCGCAGTGGCTGTCCTCTTCCAGAGTGCGGTGCAGCATTTCGCCCTGGCTCCCAACAACCTTGACGATGCTCCGGCATGGGCCATCGACTTCATGAAGAAGGTGCCCACGACATGGGATGAGGTGAAGTTCATCGACGGCTATCCTGGCAAGTATGTCATTCTCGCCCGCCGCCATGCTGACAAATGGTTTGTGGTGGGTGTCAATGCACAGGAGCAACCCCTCACTGCCACCATTACCCTGCCGATGTTCAAGGGAGGGTCGGCGCTTCAGGTCTATAGCGACGATGCGCAACTCAACGGCAGCGTGAAGCAGGTCAAGATCAACAAGAAGCAGCAGATGAAGGTGACCATCCCGAATAATGGCGGTCTCGTCATCGTCAATCCGTAATCGGTCATTCCCATATTCAGCATGGCAGTCTCTCTCTCAGAGGCTGCCATGTTTTTTTGTAATCGTTAATGAAGCACAATTAATCCCAAAAAAGTTGGAAGAAAGCATGTGTTGTTGAGAAAAAGAATAAATTTGTGCAATCAAACTATTCAAACCAAAACTGAAGATGATGAAATCAAGATTATTCCTATTGTTGGCATTCATGATGATGGGCATGGGCATCCAGGCGGCAGAAAAACATGAGGCTCTCATCAAGCATGTGACAGTTTTCACCAACGGTGCGCAGGTGGAGCGCACCCAGTCGCTTAATCTTACAGCGGGCGAACAGGTCGTCACGTTCACCGGCTTGTCTCCCTATACAGATACGAAAAGCATACAGATGCGGGTAAAAGGCAAACTGACCGTCATCGGCGTGAACTACCGCAAGGCGCATCCCGACAGTGTGAAGCAGGTGAGACAACTGAAAGAGGCTCAGCAGAAAGTGAAGGCTGCAGAGGACCAGGAGAACCAGTTGAAGGCTCAGCGTGAGGTGGTGGAGTCACAGTCGGAAATGGTGAAGACCAATTGTTCTGTGGGCAACCGCACGGCGGTCACACCACTGGCTGGTATCAAGGAAATCAACAACTACTACTCCCAGGAACTGCTCTCACTGAAGAAAAAACTCATCTCCATCGATGAGGATCTTGGAAAGGTGAGGGAGGAGAAGCAAAAGTTGGAGCAGAAAGCAGACTCCATCGGGCACCTGCGTCTTGAGACTGTGACCGAGGTGGATGTGAAGGTCAGCGTGCCTCAGGCTTGTCGCGCTGAGTTCGACCTTTCTTATTACGTGAAGAATGCGGGTTGGTATCCCACCTATGATGTCAGGTCGGAGGGCATCTCGCATCCCCTGCAACTCTCCTATAAGGCCAACGTCTTCCAAAACACCAGGGAAAAATGGAACAATGTGATGGTGACGCTTTCCTCTGCCAACCCCAACCGCTCGAATGTGGCTCCCGAACTGCGCACGTATTGGCTCGACTATGGGCGTCAGGCGCCTCGCTATGACCAGAGTGACGAAGAGAGCGGCGTCTCTGGACTGGTGACGGATGAGTCGGGAAGTCCGCTCATCGGTGCTACCGTGATGGTGGTGGGAACAAAACTCGGCACTGTGACCGATTTTGAAGGTCACTATTCCATTACTTTGCCTAAGGACAAGAGGCAGTTGCGGTTCTCCTTCGTCGGTTATGAACAGCAGACAAGGCGTGCGAATGGTCCGACCCTGAATGTCAGGATGAGAGAGGATGCCGCTTCTCTCAATGAGGTTGAGGTGGTGGGATATGCCACAGCAGATGCTCTCCAGGGGAGAGTCGCCGGTTTGCAAGTCAGCAACTCATCAAAGAAAAAAGAGAGAATGTCAATGACAGCAGGAGCCAAGGAGATGCCGGAGATGGAGGCGCTGGAGGAAAGTGCGATGATGGATGTGCAGGAACAGAAGGCTCAGTTTGGCTATGAGTTCGATATCCGGCAACCGCTCACGCTGCTTTCCAATGGCAAGGTGACCGTTACAGAGATTGCACGTTATGAGTTGCCTGCCACCTACCAGTATGTGGGCATCCCAAGAGCGGATAAAGATGCCTTCCTCGTGGCAGATGCCACAGGGTGGGAGAATGTCAACTTGCTCGAAGGTGAGGCCAACGTGTATTTCGATAATGCCTTCGTGGGCAAGACCATCTTGGATCCCAGCGAGATGGGCGACACCCTCCACTTCTCTTTGGGACGGGACAACAGCATCCGTATCCAGCGCACCAAGGTGGCGGATAAATCGACTCGCAAACTGCTTGCTTCCTCTCAGGAGCAGAACATGACCTGGCGCATCACGGTGAAGAACACGCGCAACGAGGCGGTCGCCCTGACGCTCAAGGACCAGATACCCGTTTCCCAGAATTCCGGCATCACCGTGACGACTGAGGAATTGAGTGGCGGAAAACTGGATAAGGAGAAGGGCATCGTCACTTGGCAACTCAGTCTCATGCCCAATGAGCAGAAGGAACTGATGGTGGAATATAAGGTGAAATATCCCAAGAACCGCCGTCTGGTTGTGGAGTGATGTGTGTTTCACAAAAAATGTAAAGTTTTGCAATGGAATGATAAAAAGATAGTTTTTTCCAGTTCTGATTAAACTAATTGTTACTTTCTGCATCAAATAAGCAGAAAATGATAAAAACTAATTCATTCCAACTAACAAAAAAACAAACGTATGAAAAAATTAATGATGATCGCTGTCATGGCTGTGGCCCTTTCGCTCAATGCCAATGCACAACAGGAGAACCCCCAGATGGGACAGCGGATGGACAGATCCGAAATGATTAAGATGCGCACAGAGGCGATAGCCAAGCAATATGGTCTTGATGAGGCTCAGCAGGAGAAACTGCTTGAACTCAACAAACAATACCCTGAAGCCATGCCAAGGATGGGCATGAGAGGCCCGAGACCCGGTATGGGCAACAGACCTGGTGGCCCGCAAGGAGCACCGGGTGAGAACGGACAGCGCCCACCGAGAATGAGACAGGGTGGTGGCCAGCCAGGACAGGGATTCGGACGTGGCGGTGGCCCCAGAGGCCCCAGAGGCGGTTTCAGAATGCCGGACCCGGAGACCATGGAGAAGTACAACGCTCAACTCAAGGAAATCATGACCGAGGAGCAGTTCAACAAGTACCAGGCTGACCAGGAAGAGGCACGCAAGCGTTTCATGGAGCGTATGCAGCAGATGCAGCAGATGCAGCAGATGCAACAGCAGCAGAATCAGTAAGAAAAGTTTGGTTTTAGTAATATATAGACGATTTTTAGGTAGTTATTGATTCAGGACAACAGAGCCACCTTGTCATAGGGTGGCTCATTTCTCGTTGATAATAAGACTCCCTATATCATCTTATAATATTATAATATCTATATCATCTATAACATCTATATCATCTATATCATCTATATCATCTATCATATCTATATCATCTATATCATCTATAAAAAACTCTATACCCCTACATCACTATGGACAAGAAAAAACACAACATCAACCGACGCGAGTTCCTCAAAAGACTGGGACTCGGTGCTGGTTCGGCCTTTGCCTTGATGACCTTAGAACCTTTCTCAGCCTTGGCGGGCGAAAAACAAATCAAGAGTGCGGACAACAAGATGACCTACCGTATCCAGCATGGTTCGGGTGAACAGGTGTCCCTGCTCGGATTTGGAATGATGAGACTGCCCAACAACCAGGAACAGGTCAACGAACTGGTAGACTATGCCATCGCACATGGCGTCAATTACTTCGACACCGCACCGATGTATATGGGAGGACAGTCGGAAGTGCTGACAGGCAATGCACTTGCTCGCTACCCTCGTGAGAAATACATGGTGGCAACTAAGATGTCCAACCAAAGTCCACAGATGTGGAACTTGGAGGCGGCCAAGAATATGTTTGAGCAGTCGCTCCAAAGACTCAGAGTGGATTATATCGACTATTACCTACTGCAT
This sequence comes from Prevotella sp., assembly GCA_016281815.1. GTDB lineage: Bacteria > Bacteroidota > Bacteroidia > Bacteroidales > Bacteroidaceae > Prevotella. The sequence continues at coordinate 44,306 of JAEEJK010000043.1, forward strand.
GGTATAGGAGGCGGCGGCGTGGACAACCTGCACCAGCGTTTCCTCGACAATGGCATCCTCGACTATATTCTCGAACAGCGCAAGGCGGGACGCATCAAGCATCTGGGCTTTTCCTATCATGGCGACGTGAGAGCGTTTGACTGGCTACTCGACCGCCAAGAGGAGTATCATTGGGACTTCGCACAGATTCAGATGAACTTCCTGGATTGGCGTCATGCTTCCATCAGGGGAGGACGCCGGCATGATGCCGATGCTGAGTATCTGTACAACAAATGCGAGAAAACGGGCGTACAGTGTGTGATCATGGAACCGCTCCGGGGTGGTGCTCTGGGGAAGGTCTCTTCCGAACTGATGGATCAACTGAAGGCCATGCACCCTGATGACAGTCCCGCTCGATGGGCTTTCCGGTGGGTAGGGTCTTATCCCAATATCCTCACTGCACTGAGTGGCATGAACAGAATGGATCACCTGGTGGAGAACGTGGCGACCTTCTCGCCGCTTGATCCTTGTACAGAGGCAGAGAAAGCACTGCTGGCCACTATCGCCGATAAGATGGCTGGATTCCCCACCATCCCCTGCACTACCTGTGCATACTGCATGCCTTGTCCCTATGGCGTGGACATCCCAGGCAACTTCGCTTACTATAATGAGGCGGTGAACGAGCATTTGTTGCCTCTGCCCGAAAAGACTGCGGCTGACTATAAAGAGAAAAAGCAGAAATTCATCGATGGATATGAGAAAGCCTTGGCTGACCAGAAGACATGGGCACAACGATGTGAGGACTGCGAAGCCTGTCTGTCAAAATGCCCCCAGCAGATACGTATTCCCAATCAGATGGCACGTATCGTGGAAACACTGAGGTCAAGATGACAACAACTAAAAAAGCACTAACTCCAATAAATGACAAAAGGTGTGCCTCTCCGGCACACCTTTTAATTCTTCATTGCCTCACGGCAACGTGAATGTCGCAAATTTTTAAGCATAACCTAAAATAACCTACTAAAGCAAATCTAACATGAAACAATGGCTGTTTCTTTCTACGATGCAAAGATAGTCCATATTTCCTGACATGTCAAACTATAATGTTACTTAGACTTTACACTTTGTAACCGGATGTGCGAATGCAAAAAGACCACAACAAAATGATACATATTTAAAGTTTTTGTACCATATTTATATATAAATTTGCAAAGTATTAAAGAAAAAAGTTCTAATTACAAAATTTTTTGTTTTTCAAAAATAACCTCAATTACACAAAAACGATGAGAAAACTATTCATTGCAATGCTGCTGATGCTTGGCATGACGGCCAACGCTACAGTAGATGAAAACTTTTACATTTTCCTTTGTTTCGGACAGTCCAACATGGAGGGAAATGCCCGACCAGAGGCCCAGGACTTGGTGAGTCCGGGACCGCGTTTCCTTCTCATGCCTGCTGTGGATGACCCGCAGAGAGGCAGGAAAATGGGTGAGTGGTGCGAGGCCGTTCCGCCTCTCTGCCGTCCCAACACCGGTCTGACTCCTGCCGATTGGTTTGGCCGCACATTGGTGGCATCACTGCCCGAGAATATCAAGATCGGTGTCATCCATGTGGCTATCGGTGGCATCGACATTAAGGGATTCCTGCCCGACAGCATCCCAAGTTATATCAAGAGGGCCCCGCAGTGGATGAAAGGTATGCTTGCGGCATACGACAACAATCCCTATCAACGACTGGTTACTCTTGCCAAGAAAGCACAGAAGGACGGCGTCATCAAGGGAATCCTGATGCATCAGGGGGAAACCAATACCGGTGACCCGCAGTGGGCACGTATGGTGAAGGAGGTCTATGATAACCTCTGTGGCGACCTTCAGTTGAAGCCTGAAGAGGTGAACCTCTATGCAGGAAACATCGTACAGGCCGACGGCAAGGGTGTCTGCATCGGTTGCAAGAAGCAGATCGATGAATTGCCTCAGACCCTACACACCAGCCAGGTCATCTCTTCAGACAACTGTTCCAACGGCCCCGACCGCCTGCACTTTGATGCTGCCGGATACCGTGAACTGGGTTGTCGCTACGGTGAGGCTGTTGCCCGCTTCCTGGGTTATGAGCCCAGACGCCCGAAGATGGAGATTGCCAAGAAGATAGAGGTGCCTGCTGATGCCTTCATCGCCGAGACCACCGTGCCTGGCAACGAATTTCCAAAACTCGACAGCCAGCGGCGTGGATATTTCTACCTCAATGCTCCCGATGCCAAAAAAGTGGTGCTTGATATCTGCGACAAGAAATACGACATGCAACCCGACGGAAAGGGTGGATGGATGTGTGTCACCGATCCGCTCGTTGTGGGATTCCACTACTATTTCATGAATATCGACGGTGTCAATTTCATCGATCCCGCCACAGAGACTTTCTTCGGTTGCAACCGTGAGGCTGGTGGCATTGAGGTGCCTGAGGGACCTGAGGGCAACTACTATCGTCCGCAGAAGGGGGTTCCTGCCGGTCAGGTGCGCAGCATCTACTATTGGTCGGAGTCTTCCAAGGCTTGGAGACATGCCATGGTATATACTCCCGCCGAGTATGAGAAGGGCAAGAAAAAGTACCCCGTGCTCTACTTGCAGCATGGCATGGGCGAGGATGAGACCGGATGGAGCAAACAGGGACACATGCAGCACATCATGGACAATGCCATCGCCAGCAAAGAGGCTGTGCCGATGATCGTGGTCATGGAGAGCGGTGACATCAAGGCTCCGATGGGACGGGGACAGAGTATGGGCGACTATGGCGCATCATTCTACCCCGTGCTGCTCAATGACCTCATCCCTTATATCGAGGCTAACTTCCGCGTGAAGACCGACCGTGAGAACCGTGCCATGGCTGGCCTGTCATGGGGCGGACATCAGACCTTTGACGTAGTGTTTAATCATCTTGACAAGTTCGCATGGCTCGGAACGTTCAGCGGCGCCATCTTCAACCTTGACGTGAATAATGCTTACAACGGGGTGTTCACCAAAGCCGACGAATTGAACAAAAAGATACATTATTTCTATATGAACAGTGGTACGGAGGGAATGGACAAAATGTTCCGTACAGAGGAAACAGTCAAGAAACTCAACGACTTAGGCGTCAAGGCTGTCTACTCCAAGTCGGAGGGGACTGCACACGAATGGCTCACCTGGCGTAGGGGACTGAATCAGTTTATAACTCACATCTTTAAATAATTAAATCTTATGAAACATTTAAAAAGTTCACTCTTTGGACTGTTGTTCATGACAGTCTGTGGAACCGCTTCCGCACAGTGGGGAAGACCTGTTGATGAAAATGCTGGCTTAGGTTTTAAAGATACCTACAAAGGGTATTTCACTGTAGGTGTTGCCTTGAACCAACGCAATGTAAGCGATGAGAACCAGAAAGCACTGGTCTTAAAAGAGTTCAACAGCGTCACTGCAGAGAACGACATGAAGCCAGGTGAGATACATCCGAAGGAGGGTGTATGGAACTGGGAGAGAGCAGACAAAATCGCCAACTTCTGCCGTCAGAACGGGATCAAAATGCGTGGACACTGCCTCTGCTGGCACTCTCAGTTTGCTGACTGGATGTTCACCGATAGCAAAGGAAAACCAGTAAAGAAAGAGGTGTTCTACGAGCGTCTGCGTGAACACATTCACACTGTCGTCAACCGTTACAAGGACATCGTCTATGCTTGGGACGTGGTGAATGAGGCCATGGCTGATGACGGACGGGGATGGCCCGGACGTGAGGTTAGCCCCTACCGCCAGTCGACTGCGTTCAAACTTTGTGGCGACGAATTCATTGCTAAAGCATTCATTTTCGCACGTGAGGCTGACCCCAATGCCACACTCATCTACAACGATTACAGTTGTGTCGATCCGGGCAAACGCGAGCGCATCTACAACATGGTGAAGAAGATGAAGGATGCTGGTGTGCCCATCGACGGTATTGGCATGCAGGGCCACTACAACATCTACTTCCCGGATGAAGACCAACTCGATCTAACCATCACAAAGTTCAAGGAACTGGTGAAGCATATCCATATCACCGAACTTGACCTGAGAATGAACAATGAGAGTGGCGGACAGTTGATGTTCTCAAGGGGAGAGGCTAAGCCGCAGCCTGCCTATATGGCTACACTGCAAAACGACCAGTATGCACGCCTCTTCAAGATCTTCCGCAAGCATAAGGATGTCATCGACAATGTGACCTTCTGGAATCTCAGCGACCGTGACTCCTGGCTCGGTGTCAACAACCACCCATTGCCATTTGATGAGAATTTCAGACCGAAGCAGTCGTACTATGTTATCAAGAACTTCAAGCCCGAATTGGACAATATCGTTCCCAAAGAGGACTTCGTGCCCAACGAACTCAATCAGCCCGGACAGGAGTATCCTATGGTCAACTCCGAGGGATTCGCTCGTTTCCGCGTGGAGGCTCCCGACGCTAAGTCGGTCATCGTCAGCCTCGGACTTGGTGGCCGCGGCGGAACTGTGCTCCACAAGAACAAAGATGGCGTGTGGATGGGTACAACCGACGGCCCGATGGACGAAGGATTCCACTACTACCATCTTACTATCGATGGCGGCGTGGTGAATGATCCTGGCACACACAACTATTTCGGTTCCACACGTTGGGAGAGCGGCATCGAGATTCCTGCACACGACAAGGCTTTCTATGCCAATCGCTTGGACATTCCTCATGGCAACGTACAGCAGGTTCTCTTCCCGTCGCCCAGCACAAACAGCGTGCGCCGCGCATTCGTCTATACTCCTCCGACATACAGCAAGAACAAGAAGGAAAAATTCCCCGTACTCTATCTCCAGCATGGATGGGGTGAGGATGAGACTGCTTGGAGCAATCAGGGACATGCCAACCTCATCATGGACAACCTCATCGCTGACGGAAAGATCAAACCGTTCATCATCGTCATGACCTACGGTATGACCAATGACTTCAAGTTCGGCACTATCGGACAGTTCACTGCTGAGGACTTTGAGAAAGTGCTCTGCGATGAGTTGATTCCTTATATCGATGCCAACTTCAAGACAAAATCCGATAAGTGGAACCGCGCGATGGCCGGTCTGTCAATGGGTGGTATGGAGACAAAACTCATCACTCTTCGCCGTCCGGAACTGTTCGGCTCATACGGCCTGTTCAGCGGTGGACAGTATGCTCCCTCCGATATCAAGGACCCGAAGCAGGTGAAACTGATCTTCGAGAGCACTGGCAGCAAAGAGCAGCCCGATGCTATCAAGAAGTCGGTGGAAGACCTGAAGGCTGCTGGTTTTAATGCGCATGCACATGTGTCGGAAGGCACAGCACATGAGTTCCTCACCTGGCGCCGTGCCTTGTACGAGATGGCTCAACTTTTGTTCAAATAAAATAAACTCCCCGGTTTTTTATTTATTTGATTAGTTTTTTTGCGAAATGTAACAAAATAATTGTTGCATTTCGCAAATTTTGTTTAACTTTGCCACGTAATCTATAATAACTGCATATTGAAATAACCTACCATGAAGCGTAAAGTTCTGTTTTGCGTGATTTTCATGTCTGTATATCCGTGTCTGTACCTTTATGCGCAGATGGGAAAACTGTTCAATGCTGATAACCAACTTTCCAGCAGTTTCACCAATCAGGTGTATCTCGACAGAGACGGTTTTATTTGGACTGCCACACGCAATGGACTGAGCCGTTATGACGGATATCAGCAACGTATTTATAAAAAAGAAAACGGCACCGGCATGGCGAGCAACTATGTCAACTGTATCATGCAGGACAGCAAAGGATTGTTCTATGTTGGTATGTACGGAGCGCTTCAAACTTATGACGGTTCTGCTTTCAAGGATGTCACGGTGACCGACCTCAACGGCAACAAGGTGTTTTGCTACGTTACCTCTTTTGTTGAGCGAAAGACAGGTGAGATCATGGTGGGAACGTCAGGACATGGCTTGCTGCAGATAGATTCGCCGGAGAAAGCCCATCAGGTCAACGGCGACCTGAGGAACATAGAGACCATCCACCAGATGATGGAGGACAGAAAGGGCCGCTTGTGGCTTGTCACCGATAAAAACGGACTTCTGGTGTATGCTAAGGGAAAGGTGGTGGCACGCTATATGCAGGAAGAAAGCATGCGTGAGAATGTCCTCACTGTATGTGAGGACCATGATGGCCGCATTTATGCCGGTATCACCAATCAGGGACTTTTCCGCTTGGAAGGCAATTCATTCGTCCGCGTGGAGAATTCAGAGAAAGAGTCTGTGTCGGCTCTCTACTGCAACCACGACGGAAACATCATGGTGGGATACGATGGCTTTGGTCTGGGTATATATGACCCTCAGAGTGGCAGCATGACCTCCAACCCATATTTCAGCCGTGAGGTGGACCTGGCTTTGGCTAAGATTGTTTCCATCAGTGAGGACTTGGGTGGAAATGTCTGGCTGGGCATCAGACAGAAAGGTGTATACATGCAGCCCGCTGCACAGACCGATTTCAATTACATGGGTGACAAACTGGGAACACACAACCTCATCGGACAGGCGTGTGTCACCAGTACACTCGTTGACTCCAAAAAACATGTTTGGGTCGGAACCGACAAAGATGGATTATACCAACTCAGTGGGCCCCAGCAACTTTACAGACATTATTCCTCCAACGTGCCTGCCACGATCCTGTCACTCGCTGAGGACCATCAGGGCCGGGTATGGCTGGGCAGTTACCAGGATGGATGCGGATGGGTGGATGCCGGTGGCAACTACCATCCTCTGAATCTTTCCCAAGGATCCAATGTCAGTGTGTTCGACATCGCCAGCGATTCCAAGGGCAATTTATGGCTGGCTACGATGGGCAATGGCCTGCTGCGTGTAGGTGCTGATGGTGCCGTCACGGCTTATACGATGAAGAAAGGGGCGGACAACGACCGCAAGATCAACAGCATCCCCAATGACTATATCTCTAAAATGATGGTGGCTGAGGACGGAAAGAAAATCTTTCTCGCCACCACTGTGGGCTTATGCTGCTTTGATACGGAGAAAAACAGTTGGACTTCTTTCTTCGGTGGCAACTGTCTCAATTATGGCACTCCCATGCGTATCGTCAGATTGTATGGAGATAAACTGTGGATGGGTACCAATGACGGACTGCTCTGTTATGATATCAAGACACGTGCTCAGGCTCGGTATGGGACGGAAAACGGACTCTCTGACAATGGCATCGCTTCCATCGAGCAAGACAAGGCGGGTAAACTGTGGCTTTCTACTGACCACGGCCTCTGCTGTTTCGACCCGAAAACGGAAAAGGCTACCAACTATTTTGTTGACAACGGACTGCAGTCGAATGAGTTCTCCGATGGAGCGTCGTGGTTTACCAAGGAGGGCGTGATGGTGTTCGGCGGAGTAGGGGGCGTCACATGGTTTGACCCGACCAAACTCCAACCTACGGAGTGGAAAACCAGTGTGAAACTGACTGCATTCCTCATCAATGGCCATCCGGTGGATCCGTCAACGAAGTCTGGACATTATCAGGTGTGCAAAAAAACGGTCATCTCCTGCGACCGATTCAATCTCTCTTACAGAGACAACTCATTCAACATTCAGTTGTCTACGCTGACGTATGACAATCCTGAACATATCACCTACCTCTACAGCATCAACAACGAACCGTTCGTGCGTATGCAGCCTGGACAGAATGATATCACTTTCTCCCATCTCTCACCGGGCACCTATCATTTCCGCATCAAGGCGGAGCGCAATACGCAGCAGACCGCTGAAAGGACTTTCACGGTGGTCGTCCACAGTCCGTGGTTCAAGACATGGTGGGCTTATTGCCTGTATCTGGCTCTGATCGCATTTGCGGTATGGCAGTATCTGAAATTGCGCAACCGTCAGGAACAGGACAAACTGCGGCTTCAGGAGCATATCCATGCTGAGGAGATGAGTGAGGCCAAACTGCGCTTCTTCATGAACATCAGTCATGAGATTCGCACGCCTATGACGTTGATCCTCACACCGTTGCTCACCCTGATGAAGCAGGATGATGATCCGCACCGGCGCAATGTCTATGTGATCATCAAGAGGAATGCGGAGCGAATACTCAGTCTCATCAACCAACTGATGGACTTGCGGAAGATTGACAAGGGCATGATGCAGATGCGGATGTCTGAAACGGATATGGTGGCTTTTATCAAAGATATCCACACGCTGTTTGAGCATCAGGCTCATGCCAAGAACATCAACTTCATCTTTGAGCATGATGCAGAGGAGTTGCCTGTCTGGATTGATAGGAAACAATTTGACAAAGTGATTGTCAATATCCTCTCCAATGCATTCAAATTCACACCATCGGGTGGGGAAATTGATATACAACTGAAACATGACGCCAAGCATGCATCCATCGCCATCAGTGACGACGGTGAGCATATCCCTGAAGATAAGTTGGAGCATATTTTCAAGAGGTTCTATCAGACGGCATCTTCTGTGAATGACACCAATACGGGCACAGGCATCGGACTCGACCTGACTCGTTCGTTGGTGGAACTCCACCATGGTACCATCGTTGCACGCAATCTGGAGAAAGGATGTGAGTTTGTCGTGACCATTCCTTTGGGAAAGGCTCATTTGAAAGATGATGAGATCATGTTGGTTGAGGAGGAGGAACCACACGCTCTGTTGAGCAATGAACTTGAAGAACTGATGCCGGAAGAGACCATGCCTGCACAGCCGGTCAGCGGCAGACCGACCATTGTGCTGGCTGAAGACGACGATGAGATCAGGGGCTATCTTGCTGAGACGCTCAGTTCTGACTATGAGGTGAAAGCCTGTGTCGACGGAAAGGAGGCTCTTGCAGAGTCTCTGAAGGTGATGCCCGACCTTGTCATCAGTGATATCATGATGCCGAAGATGGATGGCAACACGCTCTCGGCCACATTGAAGACCAATCCACAGACCAGCCATATTCCTGTTGTACTCCTGACGGCGAAAAACCGAGATGACGACAAACTTGAGGGTCTGGAAACGGGTGCTGACGCCTATATCGTGAAACCGTTCAACCTGGATATTCTCAAACGTACCATCGCCAACCTCATCAACTCTCGCAGGCAACTCCAACTGAAGTTCGGACGCAATGACCAACTGGAGAGCCAGGTGGAGGAGGTGGCTCTGAAGTCGCCGGACGAGAAACTGCTGGAGAGGGTGATGAAGGTCATCAACCAGAATATATCCAACAGCGACCTGAGTGTCGACAGCATCGCAGCAGAGGTGGGCATCAGCCGCGTGCACCTGCACAGGAAGATGAAGGAACTCACTGGGCAGACTCCGCATGACTTCATCCGCAATATTCGACTCAAACAGGCGGCACGCCTGCTTTCGATGGGCGATATGAATGTGACAGAGGTGATGTATGCCTGCGGATTCAGCAATCTGGCGTCGTTCTCCACCATTTTCAAGAAATTCTATGGGATGACGCCGCGCGAGTACAAGAAGTAGAGAACCATTGTCATTAACATTTTTTGTGCCATGCAGACATGGGCTTTCCCATGATTTGCACTACCTTTGCTCGCGTATTGGAAAATGTAACAAATGAGCATCATGAGAAAACTGAAGGCCGTTCTGGCTGTAGTCCTTTGCGCAGGGCTGTTTGTAGCCTGTGAGAAAGAGAAAAAAAACACTGTCCATAATATATTGGTGCCTCCGCGTGAGGAAGCCGCTCCCGATACCTTGATTCATCAGATGAATGTCATTGAGGCAACGGACACGGCTCACTGGCTGGGGAGTGTCTATGAGATCAGTACGCATCGCTATACTTCCGACAGCCTTTCTTATATTACCGACAACAATGGGAAACGCATGAGAAACAATATCATCCATGTGGTCATCAAACGAAAGGATGGCAGCGTTTTCTTTGATAAGAAATTCACCAAGAAAGCCTTTGAACCTTATCTGGACGATGATTGCATGGCCCGGAACGTGTTGCTCGGACTGGTTTACAATGGTTCTGCAGAGGATCTTGAATTGCTGGGCAGTGTGGGCAATCCCGACATTCTCACCGAGGAGTTTGTTCCCTTCAATGTGCACATCAACAAGACGGGGGAGGTGAGAATAGAGAAGGCCATCCTCAAAGTGCCGGAGAACAACGACTCTGCTTTCGTGGCTGACAACGAGGGGGTGTGAGTTCCTAAAATTTTCTGATCATCATCATTTCCTGAACAAGTCGTTCTCATCCACTATCACGATTTTGCCATAGCGGGAGAGGGCGTTCATGTCCAGTTGGTTCTTGTTGCCTACGATGCCGAGCACCCGATGCCCCTCATGGTGGCGGATGTGGGTGTCGTAATATCGCTTCATGTCTTCCATCGTGGCTGTGGCATAGCCCGCTGCCAGTTCCACATTGCTGTCATGATCATGGCCGTTCCACCTGAGTAAGGCAATGTGGTTGCCTATCTGCCGGAACGAGGGGAAACTGTTGTTGATGTTGTTGATTGCCTCACGTTTGATGGACTCAAAGTTGTTGGCAATGAGCGGCATGTCATGGAGCAGGGAGTCTACCAGCGCAATGGCGCTCATCGCTTTGTCGCCTTGCGTGCCGACGAAGGCTCCGAATGCCAGCGGACTGTTGGGGGCCAATATCCGGGAACGGCTGAAATAATAACTCTGTGTGCTGTAGGCCATGGACCGGAATTCGCGTACCTCCTGGAACAGCACTGATGACATGCTGCCTCCGAAATAGTCTTTCAGCAGCATAAACGGTATCCGTTCCTCTGGCGTGGGGAGCGGGGACAGTTGCTCATAGGTGAAAAATAGGGTCTGGCGAGATTTGGGCATGTCGTAGACAAAGACAGTGGGTTGGTCGTAGCCGAGTGGGTCTGTGGGGTAGTCGGTGTAGGGTTTGGTGCTCCGGTTGACTGGCAAGTGCCGCCGTACTGCTTGCTCCACCTGTTCTTGGGCAAGTGTGCCGCTGTAGACGATGTGGCAGGCGCTTTCCTGCATTTCGCCAAAAGAGGACAGCATCTCGTCTGCTGTGAGTTTCTTGGTCTCTGACAGCGTGAGGTGGTTGAGATAACTGGATGCCTCGCCGAACATCACCTTGAGGCGCAGGGCTTTCAGCACCTCGGTGTTCTCCTTGCCGATGGCTTTCGACTCGGCTTTCTTGGTCTCTTTTACCTGACTCAGGTTCTTGGAGGTGGGGCGCACATGGTGTATGAAATGGTCGACCAGGCGCATCGTTTCCTCAAAATGACGGTCTGTGCCACTGATACTGAGTTGGGTGGCCTGATTGTCAGTGGAGAACAGCATGGATGACCCTAACGCCTGAAGTCGTTTCTCCAGTTGCTGACGGGTGAGTGAGTCGGTGCCGGCTACGTTGAGCAATGCGCAGGAGGCTTCCAACCTGCGGTCTGCCTTGAGTCCTTTGTTCCAGGTGATCGTGAGGTTGAACAGGTCGTTCACGGGATTGTTGACGGTGTAGAGGACGGCCTCTCCTCCGAGTGGGGTGGTGGTGGCGTCTCTCTGGAAGTCGATGAAGCGGGGTGGTACGTTTGCCACGACGGTGCTGTCCAACCGCTTGGCGTATGCCGATACGGCATCTTTGTTGCGGGGCACGATGGGGGTATAGCCGGGCTGACTGATTTTGTCCTTCGGGTATGTGCCGTTTTTTTTCTTGAATCTCACAAACGGCGCACCTAAGTATTTTTTCGCTGCTGCGACGACATCATTCTTGCTCAGGGCGTTGATGCCGTTCACTTTGTCGAGATATTCCTGCCAGGAATGGCCCGACGACATCACCATGACCATTTTCATGGCGCGTTCGCTGATGGTTTCCAGTTCCCGTTGTGCCTCACGGTAAGCATCCTGTTTCTGTGCCATGAATGCCTCGTCGCTGAAATCGCCTTGACAGAGCCGCTGCACTTGGGCGAGACAGGTTCTCTCCGCTTTTCCAGATGAGGCGAGCAGGTTGGGCACGACGAGAATGAATGCCACACCGGCATCGTTGAGTCCTTGCGTGGCGGCCATGGCATTCATGAGAGTACCTTCATGGCAGAGCGAGTCGAGCATGCCGGCTTGTTCATTATACAGCAGCGACATGGCGATCTGCATGGCATTGGCATCGGGCTCAAATTCAGTGGGGGCCTTGTAGGCCAGCATCTCAATGCTGACGATGGGGATGGGTATCTTCACCTCCACGGTGCGCTCTGCGGTAAGGTCGGGTAGGGCAGAACTTACATGAACCGGGGGCGTGCCTTGCGGGATGCGTCCGAAAGTGCGCTCCAACAGGGGTTGGATATGCTCGCTGTCGATGTCGCCGCAGAGCACCAGACCCATGTTGCATCCCACATAGTATTTGTCGTAAAAATCACGCATGGCCGACTGCCGTGGATTCTTCAGGTTCTCTGTACTTCCGATGATGGGGTAGGCATAGGGCAGGGTGTCAAACACCTCCTTCATCATCCGGTCGAGGGCTGTGGAGAGCATGTCATCGGCATACATGTTCTTTTCCTCATACACGGCTTCCAACTCTCCTTGGAAGAGCCGGTAGACGGGGCGGATGAGGCGGTCGCTGTTCAACTGGCACCATTGCTCCAGGTATTGGGGCGTAAATGTGTTGTGGTAGTAGGTGAAGTCCCAACTGGTGCCGGCATTGAGTTGGGTACCTCCGTATTTGGATATCAAGCGGTTGAACTCGTTGGGAATGGCATACTCTCCTGCTTTCTGACTTAGGCGGTTGATGTCTTTCTGGATGATGAGCCTTTGTGCCTCGTCGGTGGTGGCGGCCAACTGGTCGTATTTGGCAGAGATGGAGTCGAGCCAGGGCTTCTCTGCCTGATAGTCGATGGTGCCGATTTCCTCGGTTCCCTTGAACATGATATGTTCAAAGTAGTGGGCGATGCCGGTGTCGGGGCAGTCCTTGGCGCCGGCGTTCACCACGACGGCCCCGAACACCTTGGGCTGACTGTGGTCCTCGTTGAGCCACACCCTCATGCCGTTGCTGAGCATCATCTCCTTCACTTGCAATGCACCAGCCGTCTGCCCTTTCACCACGCCTGCCATGACTATCGCCACCACAAGCATCATCCATGTTTCCTTTCTCATCAATAAAAGCATTCTTTTTGCAAAGGTAATTAAAACTTGAAAAAAAGAAAGATATTCAATTCTTTTTATTAAATTTGCGGCATAAAGGATTTGAGTAACAATTCAGTGAATGAGTTTTAGAGTGCCCTATCGGGCAAAACCAACGGTCGACCTGCGAAGCGGGTATCTGTTCAGCGAATAATATCAAGAAGTGCCCTATCGGGCAGAAATCCTACAAATCAATTCAAATCTGTCAAATTTTTATATTTTTCGCAATAGAAATTTGTTTGATTTGTAAAGATTTGAAAGATTTCTCGCCGTAGGCGACTCAAAAAGATGATTCGCTGAATGGTTACCGAAGCGGAAGTCAAATGAAAAAATAGTGAAAAATATTTTCTTACCATTTTCTTAAAAATTTTCTTAAGATTTTTCGCCGAAGGCGACTTCTTTTACTCTTCGCTGAATAATTAAGATTTTGAAACAATGATGTAGATACCAGTTTAACTATATTTTGAAACAACCATTATGAAAAGAAAAACATTTGTTATAGCAGCCATATTTTTCGGCTTGCTCTTCCTTTCTTCTTGTAAATCAAGGGAGGAACAGGTAATCAGCCAGTTGGACGACCTCTCCGAAAGGGTTGAGAAAGACAGTAAAAAATTTGATTCTGATGACTGGAAAAATGCCATTGCGGAATTTGAGCAGATCCACAACGAAATGGCAGACTGTGATTTCACCAAGGAAGAACTAAGAGAAATCGGACGCAAAGAGGGCAAACTGGCCGTTATCTTGGCCAAAGAAGGTGCAAAGAAGGTGGGCAGCCATCTGCAAGAATTCATGGAAAGCATCGGCTCCTTCTCCGAAGGTTTAAAAGAAGGCATTGAGAGCGAATTTAATGAAAAAGACTTCGAAAAACTCGGTAACGAATTGGAGAAAATGGGCGGCGATTTCGAGAAAATGGGAAACGACTTAGAGAAAGAACTCAATCATCTCATGGACGGCTTATCCGAATGAAGCCAGTAGGGACGCGATGTATCGCGTCCGCTTCTCCACAAATGTCCCCTTTGGTGTGCGCAAAAATGTTATGAATTTGTATGGACTTGCTTTATAACGAGAAAAACTTAAAATCACTATATGCCAATGAAAAAACTTTTGACCATTCTTGTATTGCTGTTTGCTTTCTCCATGGTTCATGCCGACAATTCGACTAACCTGGTCATCAAGCAGAAGGCGGGCAACGAAACTATTTTGTCGCTCGACTCCAAACCCATTATCACGTTCGAGGGAGAGTACATGATTGTAAAGAATGACTTCGCCACCATCTCCTTTCCCATCGCAGATGTCGACCAGTATAGTGTGTCCACTTCGACTGATGTCAAGGAAATACACTCCCAGCCACGTCTCTTGAATGGTCAGGTCACCATTAATGATTTGCCCAAGGGATCAAAGGCATATATCCATTCCATAGACGGAAAGGTCATCCGGGAATTTGATGCAAATGGCTTAGGTACAGTGACCTTCAACCTGCGTGACCTGCCAAAAGGCACCTATATTATCAGTGCCCCGAATACCAGATTTAAGATGTCCAATAAGTAGTAACCTTCATCAAAACCACTCATCATGAGAAAGATTTTTTTACTCACCGCCTTCACATGCCTGTTTACCGTTTTCTGCCACGCTCAGAAGAAATACGAAATGGTCGTTGAGAAGACCGACGGCTCGAACATTGTTGTCAACACCGAGGACATCATACGCACCTATTTCCGGGAGAGGACAGGAGGTGGTAATAATGAGGGAGGTATTGGTGATACCTCACAAGCATACCTTGCCTGCCCCGATAACCACCACCCCCACATGATTGACCTCGGACTGCCCTCCGGCACAAAGTGGGCATGCTGCAACGTAGGCGCTCCCTTGCCCGAGACAGTTGGCGGTTACTACGCATGGGGCGAGACACAGGAGAAGAGTGTATACAATTCAGTTAATTATCAGTATGCCACCGGAGTGGACGATGATGGTGACGGCAGGTATGATGACCACCATAGTGATACAGATGCGTATGGTGTTTGGCAGTACCTTGGTTCCGACATCGCTGGCACCCAGTATGATGTTGCCTATGTGAAGTGGGGCGGCCCTTGGCGGATGCCAACATGTGACCAAATCGAGGAATTGCTCCAATGGTGTGATGTCAAATGGACAAGCCGGAATGGAATCAAAGGATGCCTATTTACCAGTTATAAATCCGGTGGCACTATCTTCTTGCCAGCGGCGGGCTACCGCCTCGGCTCCGACCTTTACTATGCCGGCTCGCGCGGCTACTACTGGTCGTCCACGCAGTACCCGTCGTACGCGGTCGACGCCTACTACCTGTACTTCAATTCGGGCGGCACTGGCGCGGACTTCCTCAGCCGCAGCTACGGTCGAAGCGTCCGCCCGGTAGTCAGAAAATAGTGCATCCTTCCCAAAAGAATCAATGCCCCCGACCCAACGTCTAATTCGGCAAATCCCACTCACGGACAGGCGGTGGGGCGTAGGCCTCCCAAGGCCTACATCCAGCCCCACTGCAGGCCGTGAGTGGGATTTGCCGCTTTTGACACACCACAAATGTCCGCCAGCAAGTAGGGACGCGATGTATTGCGTCCGCTTCCCCACAAATGTCCCTACTCATTCCACAGGTGGCATTCATTGTAGGCACTTTTTTACTTCGTTGATTTTTGTTGTGTTTCGGCATAACCGTTGTAAAGCATCGCTCTGCTCTCTCTACTTAAATATTTCGCAAGCATCAGCGTTTCGCGAATGCTTTCCCATAATGTTTTTCTATTTTTTTCTGAAGCGAAGCGGTTTTTGATCTTCTCTCTTTAACAAATAAAATCGACCCGTACGATTGGATTGGGAAAAAGGTTTTCGGACATGCATAAAGCAAGTCCCTACGACATTTTTGCACCCGCCAAAGGGCCTGTTGCAACTGTAGGAACTTGCTTTATGCATGTCCGTACAAAAGCCAGCGGTCGGTCACTTTTCAACCGTACAGGTTGAATAGAATTGACCTTGCAGAAACTATAAATTTTCAATTTTCAATTTTCAATTTTCAATCTTCAATCTTTAATTTTCAATTTTCAATTTTCAATTTTAAACAATCCTATACCCATTCTCCTTGCACCAGTCGATGGCAGGACGGTAACCTTGTGTCATCGCCTTCCTCATCCATCGCAGGCCGGTCTCCTTGTCCTCCTTGACACCGGTGCCAGTCATGAGAAACCATCCGGTGGCAAACTGCGCCTGGGCATCACCGCCATTGGCAGCCAACTCATACCAAAAGGCGCACTCCTCCAGGTTGCGCTCCACACCATCGCCGTTCCAATAGGCGGCACCCACGTTTTTCTGTGACTGCACATGTCCTTGGAAGGCCGCCTCGCGGTACCATTCGAAGGCCTTGGTGTGATCCTGTTCGACACCGCTGCCGAGGTAATAGGCGTTGGCGACATTCACCTGCGACTGCATATCACCTTTCAGGGCCGCTTTGAGATACCACTCAAAGGCGAGCGTCATGTTCTGCTCCACACCGTCGCCTCGGTAATAACATTCGGCAACATTGAAACAGCCATAGAGGTCATCGGCGGAGGCAGCCCGAAGATACCATTGGAAAGCCATCTCATGGTCTTCGGTGACACCGTGGCCACGCATATAGCAGACCCCAAGGTTGTTCATCGCCTTGGGGTCGCCTTCATTCGCTTGTTTGCGGTATGCGTTCGCTGTTTCGCGCTCTTTGCTCATCGCAAAAGTTTTAACGATAATCTGTAAGTCAGGACGTTGATGTTGTTAACATATAATTACCATTAATAATTCATGAATTTTTAGGTATGAAATTAATGAACAATTCTTGGACGAGCCAAGCGGCAGAGCCGAGCGCGTGGTAATTCGTGTTATTACACCTGCTTATTATTGTATCTACAGAATAGTCTTCACTGCCTCGAGCATGCCCTTCTCCTGAATCAGGTCAAGGTCTTTCTTCACGAGTTCTGCCAGACCGGGAACAGCATGGAGATCCTCACCCCAGATGCTGGTGGCGCCAAGCACGCCGTCGGTCACCTTCTGGGTGTCGCCGGTAGCCCACAGTTCTTTCAGCAGGTCCATGATCTTCTGGTCGTCATTGGGTGTGATCTCTGCGCCATCGGCACGCTTTCCACCCTTGTAGTAGGTGATGATGGCAGCCAGACCCATCACGAGGCCCTGGGGCAGTACGCCCTTGCGCTCGAGATACACCTTCACGCCGGGGAGGTCGCGGGCGCAGAACTTCGGGAAGGAGTTGAGCATGATGCTGGTCACCTGATGATCGACGAACGGGTTGTTGAAGCGCTCCAGCACATCGGCGGCAAACTTCTTCAGTTCGTCCATCGGGAGGTTGAGGGTCTCCATGAGTTCCTCAAACTGCACCTTGTGGATATATTTGCCGATGACCTCATGGTTGCAAGCATCGCGCACGATATCGACACCGCTCAGGTAGGCGACGGGGGAGAGTACGGTATGCGGACCGTTGAGCAGGGTCACCTTGCGCTCGTGATAAGGCTTCTCGCTCTCTGCGATGAGCACATGCAAACCGGCCTTCTCTGCCGGGAACTCAGCACGCAGTTCTTCGCAGGTCATGTTCTCTGCTTTCTCAATCACCCAGAGGTGGAACACTTCTGCCTGTACGACGAGGTTGTCCTTGTAACTGATCTTCTGCTGGATCTCGGCAATCTCCTTGCGGGGGAAGCCCGGTACGATACGGTCGACGAGAGTGGCGCAGACATAGCAATATTTGGTGAACCACTCCTTGAATCCCTCGTAGTCGGCTCCGAAGTCGTCCTTCCACAGTTCGATATACTGATAGATGCACTCCTTCAGGTGATGGCCGTTGAGGAAGATGAGTTCGCAGGGCATGATGATGAGGCCCTTGGTGGGGTCACCCTCGAAGGTCTGATAGCGGCGGTAGAGCAACTGCACGAGTTTGCCGGGGTAACTGCTGGCGGGAGCGTCGCTGAGTTTGCAGGCGGGGTCGAAAGCGATGCCTGCCTCTGTGGTATTGGAAATCACAAAGCGGATCTCGGGCTGGTCAGCGAGAGCCATGTATGCCCAGTTCTGGGTATAGGGGTTGATGGCGCGTGAGACAACGTCGATGCGCTCGAGGCTGTTGACGGCCTCACCGTTCTCGCGGCCCTGAAGGTTGACGTGATAGAGACAGTCCTGACCGTTGAGCCAGTCGACCATACCGCGCTCGATGGGCTGCACCACCACTACGCTGCCGTTGAAATCGGTGCGCTGGTTCATCTTCCACAGAATCCAGTCTACAAAGGCACGGAGGAAGTTACCCTCACCAAACTGAATGACTTTCTCGGGCATGACGCTCTTCGGTGCTGTCCGCTTGTTCAATTCTTGCAATCTTTTCATTTGTTTTATAGATTAAGTTGATGTTTGTTTTTCGTATTGCAAAGGTAGGCATTAATTCCCAAATCGCAAGCGTTATTCTTGTATTTTTACACGAAAAGGTTTACGAACAATGATATCTTAATTTTCAATTTTCAATCTTCAATTTTCAATCTTCAATAATAAATTCCGTCATGGCGCGCTTTTCCACGTCGAAACCAATGCCGGCCTTCACGATGCGGCGGCCGTCGGTGGCATAGCGCAGGGCATAGCCCTTGTCGTTGATTTGGTCAAGGGCATCCTGTGCCGTGCCGTTGATCTTGAGTTCCATCACGTAGATGGTGTCGGGCATGAATACCACCATGTCTGTACGCCCACGGGCGCACTTCACTTGCGTCTGCACGTAGACGTTGAGCATGGAGAAGATGAGGTAGAACGACCATTCGTAGAAACCCTCGGCGGTGGAGACCTCTTCTAATTTCTTCTTGAACCCCTCTACGTAGGGCAATTCCTCAAGATATGCCTGCAGTTCGCGCAGGGCCAGGTCGGTATCCGATTGCCGCAGGGCGCGCCAGAAACGCACGGCAAAGCCTGCTTGCACATCGCTGCCGCGTACTCCGGCGACAACTGGCAGCAGTCCCTCCGTGAAGCCCACACGCACTTCCTTGTTGGGGAGGCCCAGTGTATAAATCTGGCTGTAAAAGTCGTAGTCCTTGATGGTCATGTATCCGCTCTGGTAGAGCAGGGGGAGGGCGTCAAGCATATTCTCCGTGGGCTGGTCGAAAGCCGACGCTGGCACTTCAAGCCCATCGAGTTTGGTGATATCTGTGCGAAAATGGCGCATCTGGCGGATGAGGTAGGACGGTGTGCCACTCTCAAACCAAAAGTTGTTCAGCCGACGCTCATTAAAAGCCTTCATCAGACTGAAGGGGTTGTAGATATCGGGCGACTCTTCAGAAAAATGATAGCCGTCGTAGGTAGAACGCAGCATCTCGCGCATTTCCTCAGGAGTGCATTTGTAACGCTCTGCCAAACGTTCCACGTCGGTTTTCATCTGCGTGTCAATCTCCTCGCCGGTAATGCCGCAGATGGCAGCAAACTCGGGGAGGAGCGAGATGTTGGTGATGTTGTTGAGGGTGGAGAAGATGCTGAGTTGCGAGAACTTGGTGATGCCGGTGATGAAGCAGAACCGGATCATCGCCTCATCGGCCTTGAGACACTGGTAGAATTCCTGCATCACGCGGCGGTATCCATCGAGTTGCTCCTCCTCATGGAGCACTTCCAACAGTGGTGCATCGTATTCGTCGATGACCACCACCACCTGGCGGCCTGTCTGCTCGTAGGCTCGGCGGATAAGACCGTCGAATACCGCCCCAGGAGTGAGTTCGTTGGGCATGGAGCCATATTTTTGGGTCAAGGGTTCCAACCGGCGGAGCAGTGCATTGCGGAGCATCTCGACATTCTCTTGCCCTTTGGCCATGCTCACGTCGATGTGGAGCACAGGATAACTCAGCCACTCCTTCTCCAACTCCATCACCTTGAGCCCCTCAAAAAGGTCACGTCGGCCCTCAAAGAAGGAGCATAGCGTGGTGGTGAGCAGCGATTTGCCGAATCGCCTCGGGCGGCTCAGGAAAATGAAGGGACTTACTCGGGTCATCTTCCACATCAGGTCGGTCTTGTCGATATAGACGTAACCATCCTCCCTCAGACGGGAGAATGTCTGTATGCCGACGGGATACCGGCGCTCGTCTGGATAGGGGTTGCTTGGATGGGTCATGGGGTCTCCTCCGGTTGTTTTGCCTTGTTGTTATTCATTTCCGCCGCTAAGTTAGCAAATAGTCGTGACATGGCAAAACGTTTCCTGCAAATTAAAAAAGCCAGGATGCGTTTTTGTTCGCAGTTTGGACGGATTTGCAATCCGTCCGCAATTATTATTAGGATTTGTAATCCGATAAAATACTGATTTTCAATAGGTTTATTCTTGCTTTCGGCATTGTAAATGCCTATATTCAATGCGGGCAGATTGCAAATCCGCCCGAACGCGTATCTCAATTTTCAATTTTCAATCTTCAATAATATATGCCAGGATGCGTTTTTGTTCACATCCTGGCATATCATAAAAAGTATCTGGTCTTTATCTTGCTGCCACGTATTTATGCAGGGTGGCTCGCACGGCACCGGGTCCGGCATAGAGTTCCTTGACCATGCCCTCTATCTGCTCGCCCAGTCCGGCCTCATAGAGGTCGAGGCCGAAGACATCGGCACGGCTGTAGAGTTGGCGCAGGCAGGAGTAGTCTTGGTCGGGCTTGCCAATCTCCAAAGGCTTGACGATAGCCTGCATCTCTTCCAGCATGGGATCGGGAGAGGGGTCGAACGGTGTGCCGTCGTCCTTGATGCCTTTCAGGTAACGGGCATAGCCTGCCAGCGTCAGCGGGATGAGTTGGAGGTTGCTCATGTCAAGTCCGCGGGCAATGTATTTCTTGATGGTCTCGCCAAAGCGGATGGGCAACTTCTGGCTGGTGTCCATGGCGATGCGCTGAGGAGCGTCGGGCATGAAGGGGTTGGGCAGACGGCGGTTGATGACGGCACCGATGAACTCGTAAGGATTGAGCACACCCGGGTCGGTCACCACAGGCATGGCTTCCATATAGCCGATTTTCTGGATAAAACTGCGCAGGTCGTCGTCGGCCATCTCGGCGGAGATGAGGGTATAGCCCAGCATGCAACCGTAGATGGACATCGCCGTGTGGAGGGGGTTGAGGCAGGTGGTCACCTTCATGGTCTCCACCTTGTCCACGGTCTCACGGGTGGTGTAGAGGGCACCGCCGAGGTCGAGTGGGGGACGGCCGTTGGTATAATTGTCCTCGATGACGAGATACTGCACCTCCTCGGCATTGACAAACGGGGCGGTGAAAGTGTGCTTCTCCGTCTCGATGTAGTTGTTGTCTTCAAAACCGTCGGCAGCAAGCATCTCCTGCACCTTCTGGTGGGGACGTGGCGTGATCTTGTCGATCATCGACCAGGGGAAGGTAATCTTTGTCTCATCTCTCAGGTAGTCAAGGAAGGCAGCGGGAACGAGACCGTCCTTCACCCATTTCTCTGCGTATGCGAAGACACCGGCTTTCACCTTGTCGCCGTTGTGTGAGCAGTTGTCCATGCTCTGAACGGTCAGTGGCAGTGCCCCGGCTTGGAAACGCTCCAGGAGCAGGGCGGTCACCTTACCCATGGCGAGCACGGGCTTAAGGCCGCGCTCCAGATCGGCGGGTGCCACGCTGTAGCCTTTCTCGGTGATGGTGAAAGAAATCATCTGTAGTGACGGGTTGCGGAAAATCTCCACCAACCGCTGCCAGTCGGCAAACTGGTAGTCGGCTTTGAGGGCTTCGGTGACGGAGGCGATGACTTTTTTCTCGATGGTGCCTGTCGACTGCAGGCTGACGAGCAACGAGAGGTTGCCGTAAGGGGCGTAGGCCTTGTCGATGACCTCGAAGTCGAAGGTCTCGGCGACAATCACGCCACGGTCGTACTTGCCCGTGTTGAGGGCATCGTTGAGGATGGCAGCGGGGAAGGCACGGAAGATGTTTCCTCCTCCAAAATGCACCCATGTGGGCTCGTCGTGGGTCTTCTTCACAACGGCTGCCCTGTCAAACTGAGGAAGCAGGTAACCTTTTGCTTCCCATTCTGCGGCATTGAACTGGCCGCTCAGTATATCCGTTAGTTTCATCATGAAATTTTCAATTTTCAATTTTCAATCAAAGAAACCGGGTTGTTTGTATTCTATGCCTAACTCACGGTCGACGGTAGCAAGGATGCCTTGCACCTGTCCGAGAGCGAACATACGTCCCAACAGGGTGTAGCCCGCATTGTGACCGTGGCTGCTCTCATCCATGATGCCTCCAGGCTCGTCGGTAAAGGTCATGCCATGGTCCACGCGCATCGGCAGTTCGGGATTCTCCTTCTCGAAGATGCGGGCGAGTTCGATGATGTCGGCACGGCCACCAAGATGACTGGCTTCGGTGAAGTCTCCGCTGGGGAAGATATGACAGGAGCGCAGGTGCACGAAATGGGTGCGCGATGCAAATTTCTTCGCCATCTCAACCACATTGTTGTAGGCTCCTGCAGAGAGTGAACCCGCACAGAAGGTCAGGCCATTGTGCTTGTTGGGCACAGCATCGAGGAACCACTGGATGTCCTCCTCGGTGCGGACGATGCGCGGCAGACCCAGGATCTCAATTGGCGGGTCATCGGGGTGTACGCACATGTTCATGCCACATTCCTCGCAGGTGGGCATGATGGCTTCGAGGAAGTATTTCATGTTGGCACGCAACTGTGCCTTGTCAATTCCCTTGTACAAGTCGAGGAACTCACGGAATTTCTGTATCGGCGCCTCGTCGTCTTCCTTGAAATTGCCGCTGACGAAGCCCTGTGTCTTGATGACGATGTTCTCCACCAAAGCGTGGTCTTTCTCCGGAGTCATGGTCTTGGCCAGTGCGTCGGCCTCAGCCAGCACGTTGCGACCCTCGCCGACACCGGCAGGGAACTCAAACTTCGCCCATTCCTCGCGCGCGCCCGCGCGCTTGAGTATATAAATGTCGAAATAGGCAAACTCGGCATAGTTGAAGTAAAGGTTGGTCGAGCCGTTGGGGTTCTCGTGCAGCAGGTCTGTGCGTGCCCAGTCGAGCACAGGCATGAAATTGTAGCAGATAGTATGGATGCCCTCGGACGAGAGGTTGCGCAGCGACTCCTTGTAGACCTCAATCTGATGGTCACGGTCTTTCCCGCCGTATTTGATGGTCTCCACTACGGGGAGTGACTCCACCACGCTCCAGCGCATACCGTAACTTTCGATATATTCACGCAGGTCTCGGATCTTCTCGCGAGTCCAAACTTCGCCCAGAGGCACGTCGTGCAGGGCGGTCACAATGCCCTCGACACCAATCTGTCGGAGCATGGCAAGTGTGATCTTGTCTTTCTTGCCAAACCATCGCCATGTTCTTTCCATAATAATAGATGTTAATTAATTATTAAATTCAAGTTTCGCATTTGTTCAACTTTGGGAGTTTAGGAGTTTAGGAGATTTGGAGTTTAGACAATAGTTCGATTGAGCAAGTGGAAAGAAAACAGTTTTCTCTCCCGAGCGTGAGTAATGTCTACACTCCTAAACTACCACACTCCTACACTCCTTTCAACTTGAGAAAGTTGAGTTATTAAATAGTTGTTTTACTGAAAGAGCCTGTCTGTGAGGACAGGCTCTTGTCATTTATTGATAGCGGCAGATTAGTCGCCGTTCTCCATCTTGGCTTTCAGCGCTGCGAGAGCGTCGAGATCGCCGAGGGTTGTGCCGGCAGCCACATTGTTGATGGCAGGTGCTTCCTCGGCTTTCGGAGCCTGGCGGCGGGCAGCAGCACGCGGCTTCTTCTCTTCCTTGGCCTCCTCGAAGGTGCGGCTGTGGGAGAGGATGATGCGCTTGGTCTCCTTCACGAACTCAATCACCTTGAAGGGGAGTTCCTCGCCCTGTTGGGCCTGAGTGCCGTCTTCCTTCACCAGGTGCTTCGGTGTGGCAAATCCCTCGCCACCCTCGTTCAGTGCAATGACAGCACCCTTGTCCATGGACTCGGTGATCTTGCCAACGTGTACTGATCCGGGAGTGTAGATGGTCTCATAGGTGTCCCAAGGATTGTCCTCGAGTTGCTTGTGGCCAAGGCTCAGACGACGGTTCTCCTTGTCAATCTCAAGCACCATCACATCGATGGGAGAACCCACCTGTGTGAACTCTGACGGGTGCTTCACCTTCTTGGTCCATGACAGGTCGCTGATGTGAATCAGACCGTCAACACCTTCCTCAAGTTCGACAAAGATACCGAAGTTGGTGAAGTTGCGAACCTTTGCGGTGTGCTTCGAACCGAGAGGATATTTCACCTCGATGTTCTCCCATGGGTCTTCCTTCAACTGCTTGATGCCGAGAGACATCTTGCGCTCGTTGCGGTCGAGTGTGAGGATCACTGCCTCTACCTCGTCACCCACGTGCATGAACTCCTGAGCAGAGCGCAGGTGCTGGCTCCAACTCATCTCGGATACGTGGATCAGACCTTCAACACCCGGAGCAATCTCGACAAATGCACCGTAGTCGGCGATGACGACTACCTTGCCCTTCACGTGGTCGCCCACCTTCAGGTTCTCATCGAGAGCATCCCATGGATGCGGAGTGAGTTGCTTCAGACCGAGGGCAATGCGCTTCTTCTCGTCGTCGAAGTCGAGAATCACCACGTTGATCTTCTGGTCGAGTTCCACTACCTCATGAGGATCGCTCACGCGGCCCCATGACAGGTCGGTGATGTGGATGAGTCCGTCTACGCCGCCCAAGTCAACAAACACACCGTAAGTGGTGATGTTCTTGACGGTTCCTTCGTAGATCTGACCCTTCTCCATCTTGGAGATGATCTCCTTCTTCTGTGCCTCGAGTTCGGCCTCGATGAGGGCCTTGTGTGAAACCACCACGTTGCGGAACTCCTGGTTGATCTTCACCACCTTGAACTCCATGGTCTTGCCTACGAACACGTCGTAGTCGCGGATGGGATGCACATCAATCTGGCTGCCGGGAAGGAATGCCTCGATGCCGAATACGTCGACAATCATGCCACCCTTGGTGCGGCACTTGATGTAACCGGTGATGACTTCCTCGTTGTCGAGGGCGGCGTTGACACGCTCCCAACTCTTGCTCAGGCGAGCCTTCTTGTGGGAAAGAATCAACTGACCTTTTTTGTCTTCCTGATTTTCTACGTAAACCTCTACCATGTCACCCACCTTCAGGTCGGGATTGTAGCGGAATTCGCTGGCGGGGATAATACCGTCGCTTTTGTAGCCGATGTTCACGACTACTTCTTTCTTGTCGAAAGAGATGACGCGGCCTTCAACAACCTGATGTTCGCTCACTTTGTTGAGTGTCTCGTCGTACGCTTTTGCAAGCTCTTCTTGGCTTGTTTCGCCCATTGTGCCGTTCTCAAATTCTTCCCAGTTGAAGTCCTCGAGCGGCTGGACATTTTTTAAGTTAGACATAAATGTGAATTAAAAAAATAAATAAATTAATAAAGTTGGACTTTATGTTGATCGAAAATCGGCTGCAAAGGTACTGAAAAAACATCAGAAAACATCATTTTCCACCTTTTTATTTTCTCAAAATCAACGGGTTTCTGAATATTTAATGAATATTAACGAAGTATCTTTCTTCCGCCAGTGATATAGATGCCTTTTGAGGTGGGTTCTCCCTTGATGGGACGGCCAGAAAGGTCATACCATTTCTGCGTGGTGGGCGGCAAGGTAATGGATGCTATTCCGCTGTCATCGTTATCCACAGAAGCGAGGAAGCGTATGGCATCGTATCGTTGGTCGCTGACAAAGAACTCCATGCCGGTGTCCACATGCATGCCGTTGAGTAGTGACGGATAGAACTTCACCTGCTCTCCGAAGTTGCATTCCGCAATTTGGTAATTCTGGAAAGGCACCACCTCATCATGGGTGCTGTGGTAGAGGCAGACGGGGTGAGTGGGCTTCCATCCCGTGGTGAGATTGTTGTTTTCAAGAGCCCTGTGCAGGTCTTTTGCAGGAGTTCCGCCTTCAGGCAAAGGAATGTTTCTGGCAGAAAAGTCGGGATATTTGTCCAGCAACTCACTGAGATAGTCATATAAGTCAGGCTTCAGAATGTTCCTCAGCATCGCACCGCCACCGCTGGTCAGCACCGACCGGTAATAGGTGTTGTCGCCGTCCTTGCCATTTTTATAATAGTATTTCCATGCGTACGTGATGTCATCGATAGTCATGTCCTTGCTGGCTATCCAGTTCAGTATTCCTGTCTCCAGAAAACGCTCATTCAGGAAATCACTTACCTGGTGGTCTGACAAATTCTCATCATAGTCGCATAGACCTTTCAGCATGAGGGGAATGACCACGGGCATCGATACCTCCTTTCCTTGGCGGTCCTGCTCCATATAATCGAGGATGGTGACAAGTGGGGAGTAGGGGCCGTCGCCGCAGAGAGAACCTGCCAGATGCAGTTCACTGCTGAGGCCCTGCTCCTCGATGTAGCGCTGGGTGACCATGGCCACGGCACCGCCCTGTGAGTATCCTGTGCAGATGGTGCGCCAGTTCTGGCGGAAAGGTAGCCTGATATTCTCCAGTTGGATGTCGTTCTGGTAGAGTTGAATGCCATAGCGCACAGCATCGGTCACTTGCCTTGCTGTGATCTCACCGCACAGATAGGGGTGTGCCCTGTTGCGTGTGATGCCATAGCCCTCGTAGTCGGGCAAGATGACGAGGTTGTGGTAGGCAAGGTTTTCTTGAGCGCCGAGATTGTTGCTGGCGAGGGACATGGTAAGGAAGAGGTCGCTGAAAATGTCTCCCGAGGTATTGTATTCGGTAGGACAGTCTTTGTTGGCGGTGATGGTGATGTGGCATCCGGCGATGACATTGTTGATCTCTTCCCCGTCACCTCCCCCGTCGGGCATACAGGCCAACGCTGAGAGTGTCACAGGTTGGCCGTCGCCGCTTGTTGAGGGGTAGTTGAACGAAAACCAGCATATGCTGAACACCCTGTAGGTGCCTTGGTCGTAAAATCCAGACACATCTCCGGGCGCATCGCTCCATCTCAGCGTTGCATGACCGATTTTTGTTATTTCCTGCGCGTTGAGACAGGGGATGGCCATGTAGGCTACCATGGCCACCAATATCAGTTTTTTTCTCACTTTATCACGACCTTTTTGCCATTAATGATGTAGATGCCCTTAGTTGTTGGCTTTTGGCCATTGGCTATACGGCGGCCCTGTAAGTCATAGATGCCCTTGGCAACCTTGGCAACGGGAGTAATCTCTGTGATGCTGCTGGGCTCTTCGCTGACTTCCTTGTAGGCCCATGCAGTGCTGCCCGAAGTGGTCATTCCCGTGAAGGCCACAGCCTTCTGGCGCTTGGGCTCCATCAGTTGCATCACCAACAAACCCTTGTATATGATGTTGTTGATTTTCAAGTTCATATAACAGGTGCCGGGAATGATTTCCCATGTTCCGGTGCGGTCGCCGCTGACGGAACCGTCGGCATTGAGTTTGATAGTCACCGGGGTGGCGAGTTCCTTCTTGTCATGGTTGAGGCCATAGCGGTGGACGAGCAGTTGATAGTCGCCGATGATGTAGTCTTTGCTGAACAGTTCTGTTGTGGCGATGTCGGTGTCCGTTGTCTTCTCTCCCGTGTACTCAAAAGGTGCGGCGCAGAGCCATCCGTCCTGATTGAGGAACACCTGATGCACACGCACCTGATGTCCTTCGCCTCCATTCTGGAATCGCGTGTGGTAAACGAGATAGGTCCGTCCGTCTGGGGCGGCGATGATGGAGTTGTGGCCCTGTGAGCGTTCTCCGTCGCTCATATTGCCCCAACTGCCGTAGGCACCAAAAATGTTCTCGCCTCGGGTGTCTCCATTAGGACCATAATTGAGTTTGTAGGAGGTGTAGATGGCGCTGGTGCCTTTGGGGTCGGTGTATGGACCGTCGGGATTGTCAGAGCGGAAGACGCGCATCTGATAACCTTTGGTTTGTTCCAGTCCTCCGTTGGTGATGAACAGGTAATAGTGGTCGCCGATGTGCTCGATGTAACTGGCCTCGCCCGACACATACCATCCTCCGCCGATCTTTTTGCCGAAATAGGGGTCGCTGGTCATGTTCTCGCCCGATCCTTGTACAGAGTAGGTGGTGTCGTAGTCGCGCAGACCGTTGTCTCCATTGAGTTTCAGTATCCAGATGCCTCCGCTCCAGGAACCGTACGACATCCACAGTTGCCCTTCCTCATCATAGAACACGCAGGGGTCGATGCAGTGGGGGAAAAAACTGCCCCATTTGTTGCCTCGGTTGTAACGTGTTGGCAATGAGTTCTGTTTCCCGATGACCATCTCCAGGTCGGTATTCTTATAACTCACGCCTGCATCGCTGGTGACGTTGAATCCGCTGATGACGACGGGGGCCTGGTAGCGGTAGGGTCCCTCAATGTTGTTGCTTGTTAGAAGGATGATGCTGGAGTTCCACTGCGGTCCGTTGATGCTCAGATACATGCACCATTTCTCCATCTTCTTGTTCCAGATGACGTCTGGTGCCCACATGTTGCCGTCAATGTTGTAACCGTTGCCATAGGTTGCCGACCATTGCATGGCATTGAAATTGGGAAAATCTACCTCTTTCCCATTGATGGTCACCTTGGTGACTTCCTGGGTCATGAAGGCAAGACGGTTAGGGGCATTATTGTTGGTGGCGTTTGCCCAGGGTGCGGTGAATGCGGTCCAACTCATCAGGTCTCTGGTACGGGCAGAGGCACGGTGGCTGCCAAAGACATACCAATAGTTGGTGTTTTGGTTGAACACAATCGAAGGGTCGTGCACTGACACACGCTTCATCGTGATGTTGCCCTGTCCCATCAAGGCAAGAGGGACGATCATCCCCAAAAATGTAAGTAGTCGTTTCATGTTCTTTTTGTGTATGCTTTAGTTTTTGATAGATTGCTGTCATCATTGCTCCGTCTCTTCCCACTTGAGCACACTGCCGTTGCGTCGCGCTGGGTCACTGCCTTTGAAGTCCATGGAGTATGGGCTTCCTGTGGTGGGACTTTTACCGACATACAGGTGGTTGCGCAGGGAGAGGAGCATAAACTCTTGGTTGAGATAGTCTTGCCAGAGGAAGACCTCTGCCTCATCGGGATTGGTGGTGAAGCGGACATCGCCAGGGAGCCCTTCACCATATACCTTGACATATCGGCCGTCAACACACTTCAGAGACACCATTCCTGCACCTCGGTCAATGAGTTGGAACTGTGTCCGCGGACTTCTGTCCTCCGCACGGGTGTCGTAGAGCAGACCATGGGGATCGCAGACGGCAGGACGGCCTGTAGCCAGATTGATGATACGGAATGTCTTGCCAAAGGGAATGTTGCATGAGCGATTGGCCAACGGTTCTTCGACGGTGAAATTGTCAAAATCGGCGTAGCCACCGTTCTTCCCCTTGATATTGAAGGCAAAAAGGGCATGGCGCGAACCTTGGAATGAGATGAGTTGGTAACTGAGTGGCATCATGCGGCCCATGGTCTGGAAGGTGATGCCGTCGGTAGAATAGGCATACTGTGCCTGGTCGTTGTCGTAGTCGCCGATGCAGCGCAACCAGATTTTGCCCTTGGGCAGGCTGATTTCTGTGTCGGTGGTGTCATTGGTGAGTTGCTCAAAGCATCTCAGGGTGAGTGCCTTGCCGCTTTTCACTACGCCAATCCATGAACAGGGAACGTTGATGTTGCCCAGTCCGGCCACATCGCCATCCTTCAGACCTTTCACGCTGAGTTCTACGGTAGTGGTACTCTTGGGACCTATGACACGTTGGGTGAGGGTGTTCCGGGCCCACATCAGTTGTTCTGCGGGCAGGGCGTTCAGGCGCAGACGTCCGCCTTTCAGACTCCACATCCTGTCATCGGGGTTGTGGTTCCACTGCCACACACGGCCAAGTGTCTTGCTGTCGAAGTTGTCGCTGCGCATGTATGGGGCATGTGGCTTCTCCAAGGACTGCCCGGTGGAAGGACGGCCCATCTGGGTGCCGGGATTGAACCAGGTGCGAGGAGCGCGTCCAAAGTTGCCTTTGAGACCCACCATCGGCCAACCGTCTTCCCAGGTTATGGGCATCAGGCATACTGTGCGGCCGATGGAGTGGAAGTCCTGCATGAGCAAGGCCCACCATGTTCCGTCAGTGGCCTGTACGATGCCTCCCTGGTGGGCATTGGAACAGGCGGTGGCATCTTTGTCCAGCGGACCAAGGCCAAACTTGGTGCCGTCTTGCCCGATGCGGTATTTCTCGCCTCTGGGCACCTGGGTGAGTGAGGCTGCGTGGTAGCCATAGGTCTCGTCGGCAGTGATGACACGGGTCTCATAGGGTCCCCAAATAGATTTTGAGCGTGAGCAGAGGGTGCGGCCGTTGGGTCGGTAGTCGGTGGAAATCAGGTAGTACATACCGTTGATTTTATACATGTGGTGTCCTTCGCCCACTCCGTTGCCCTCTGGGATGATGGTTCTGGTGGTGCCGTCCTTCGGACCGCTCATGTTTGGCTCCAGTTCGGTGCATTTCACTTCTCCATAACCGTGGATGGCGTAGATCTTCCCGTCATCGTCGAAGAGCACGCTCAGGTCATAGATGTTGCCTTTCATGTTGTGGTGCTCCCATGGTCCGCGGATGTCTTTTGAGGTATAGCACTGCAGACCTTTCCCGTTGACGTTTGTATAGACATAGAATTGGCCGTTGGCATAGCGGATACAGGGTGCCCACACGCCTTGCCCATAGATCTCCTCATGGTTCTTCAGCGAGAAACGGTCCTCGGTGAAATCGAAGCGGTCGAAACAGTAAGAGATGTTTTCCCAGTTGACCAAATCCTTGGAGTGAAGGATGACCAGCCCCGGCACACTGTGCATAGTGGTGCCGGCGAGGTAGTAATCGTCGCTTACGCGGAGGATGTCGGGGTCGCTGAACTCGTCGTAGAACAGTGGGTTGGTAAAGGTGCCGTTGCCGTTGTCGGCAGTCCATGATACCTGAGCGATGGAGGTCGAGATGCCAATGATGTTGAGCAGAAGGGTAAATAATGTCGCTCTGATGGATGGGGACATGATTGTAAAAGTAGATGTTGATGATTTTACTTGCTTTACAAGTTGACAAAGTTAAAACATTTTGGCCGTATGACAAAATAATTGGTGGAAAAAGTTGGCCTCTCGTTTTTATTCTTTAATTTTGCATGAAAAGACCATATCCTATGAGTTATGATTTGAAGAATGTAGTCGCCTATGAGGCCATCAGTTACCATATCATTCCCTTCGCCCTTGACGGAAAGATTGGTGCCGATCATTTCACCATGCCCGAAGATTCCTTTTGGGAGCGCACTCCGCTTAGACTCGACAGCAATGTTTTCTACAGACACATACAGGATTTCCTGATGTCTTCGGTCACTGAAGGAATGAGCACGGGAGAACGCCCAAATTATGAATTCCTTGTTTATTCCTTGAAAGAGTCACCGATGAGAAAGGATATTACCGAAATGCTGAGGGGTGATGCTGAGTTCAGGGATTTCATGCTTCATCATCCCTCGCTCGGTCTGACGCCAGAGGATTCCGATATGCTGTATGAGAAATGGGGAGCGATTGACAAGTCGGTCAGAAGAGAGGTGCTCATGGACTATTATCTCCAGCACGATGCGCAGGCATTGCAGAAAATCATGGTCCACAAACTCTTGGAGCAGGTGTTTTGTCTGAGGCTTGAGGACAGAAATCATGTCGGAGGGAAAAATGTAAGAGACAATTCCCGATACGTTCCGTTCAAGATTGCCGAGAACATGAAAACCCAAACTTTCGACTCACCCAAGTTGATGATTTATCCGGATGCCTCTGTGGGGATGCTGGTCATTCCTGTTGCCTTCAATACGACTAAAGGACAGATTGTCAGCAAGTTGAGTATGCCTGATGAGTTGAAGACCCCCATCACCATGTATGATTTCATGGCGGCAAACAATGTGCTGGTGCGGAGCAAGAAAACTCGCAAACGTGTGATGCCGCTTCGCTCCTGCGGCATCCAAATAATGGAGAAGATGGAGCGAAACCCGCAGATGGAGCGGTTTCTCAGTGCAGAGAGAAAGGCATTGGTGAATACCTGCAACACCATCTATCAGGTACTCAATATGGACAATCCTACCAGTGGAAATGGCGTTTCAGATTATGAAAACTTCTCTTTTAGTTTTTCCGACATCATCGACTTCATGCTCAGTCTGATGCATATCCGTTATGATCGGTTCAACAAGAAAAAGAGTCATATCTTCACATATCTGCAAATCAACGAAGAAGATGTCCCGGAAGGTGGTTTGGGCAATGCCGATTTTCACTGCGATTTCATCCGTATCGTCAGGGGCGAACATGCCAACTTCCAGATTATTGATGATGAGCATGAGCGGGTCTATATGCAGACCTTTAGGAATATTTTTGTAGGCTCAAGTGTGGAGGGGGGATCCATCCTCACCATCCGCACTAAAATCGACGACGGCGGATTCATTGAGAGATTTAAGGAAAAGTCAGTAGACAAGCGCTACATTTGGATATATATCCTTGCTTATGTGCAGCGGATGTCGCTGCTCAACATGGTTCGGGAATTAGGAGGCATCGACAACACGAAAGACGGAAATATCATCGTGCCGCTGCGCAACCTTCGCGACCTCTACAAGCGCCTGTCGAGAATTCAGGTCAACACTTTCTACTCTGCGGTGTCCGACATCTCACAGCATAATCAGTTCTATCGTCTTTGCACTCACAATTTGGGGGTTGAACTGTTGCTCAATGAGGTGGACAATAAGATGAATATCCTCAGCAAATGCCTGCAGCAGGAGTATGATGAGGAGAAAGAAAGGATGCAAAAAGATATTGACAGATTGCGTCAGCAGAATGCTGATGCCAAAGAGCGTTTTGGGGTGTATATCACACTCAGCGTTTTGTTGTTGGCAGTTTTCTCCGGACTAAACGACCTCTATGACCTATTGCATAGCCTATTGAGCATTCCTGATTCTCCCAAGACATGGATAATCTCAATTGGCATTTGGGCACTCTTCGGTTTTGGTATCTATAAAGTGTTTTGTTATTTCTACCGGCATCGCAAATCCTTTTCTGCGAAAAAACCTAACAAAGAATGACCTAATTTTCAATTTTCAATCTTCAATCTTCAATTTTCAATTTTCAATTTTCAATCTTCAATTTTCAATCTTCAATTTTCATCTCCCTCTGCCCATCTGTCTGTTCTTCAATATGTATCCTGACGGCATCGTCGGGCAGCAGATCCTCAATCAGTTCCGGCCATTCTATCAGGCACAGGTGTCCGCTGTAGAAATAGTCTTCGTATCCCATGTCGTAAACCTCTTCCAACTTCTTGATGCGGTAGAAGTCGAAGTGGAAGATAGGACCGACGGTGGGGGAATGGTATTCGTTCACGATGGCAAAGGAGGGTGATGTGATGCCGTCTTCCACTCCCAGTTCCTCGCACAGTGCCTTGATGAATGTGGTCTTGCCTGTCCCCATTTTTCCATAGAAGGCGAAAATGGTGTGGTCTCCCATCTGTTCGATGAAAGAACGGGCGCTTTCGTGAATGCGCTCTAAAGTGGGTATCAGAATGGTGGTTTTCATCAGCGTTTTCGGGGAGTAAGGGTGACGATGGGGATGAGCATTTCTTCCAAAGAAATGCCTCCGTGCTGGAATGTGTCCTTGTAATACGACACGTAATAATTGTAGTTGTTGGGATAGGCGAAGAAGTCTGCTCCTGTGGCAAACACGTAGGTGGTGCTCAGGTTGGGGGCGGGCAACTGTGCAGCCCTGGGATTCTTCACCACAAAGACATCTTTCTGGTTGTAACTCAGGTTCTTGCCCAATTTGTAGCGGAGATTGGTGTTGGTGTTGCGGTCACCGATAATTTTGATGGGCTTCGAGGCTCGTATACTGCCGTGGTCGGTGGTGAGCACCACCTTGTAGTCCGACTGGGAGAGCACTTTGAATAGTTCGGAGATGACAGAGTGACGGAACCAACTGAGGGTGATGGAGCGGTAGGCGGACTCATTGCTGGCGAGTTCGCGCACCATCTTCGACTCTGTGCGGGCATGCGACAGCATGTCGATGAAATTGATGACCACCACGTTGAGGTCGTTCTTCTCCAGACTGCGATATTGCTGCATGAGGTTCTCTGCTCCTGCGGAGTCGTTGATCTTGTGATATGAGAAACTGTGATGCCGGCGGTATCTGTCTATTTGGGTCTGTACGAGTGGACCCTCGTTGAGGTTCTTGCCTTCCTCCTCATCTTCGTCCACCCAGAGGTCGGGAAACATCTTGGCTATCTGGTCGGGCATCAGACCGCTGAAAATGGCATTGCGGGCATATTGGGTCGCTGTGGGGAGAATACTGCAATACAGGTCCTCGTCGATGTCAAAAAGGTCGCCGATTTCCTCGGACAGCACGCGCCATTGGTCGAAGCGGAAATTGTCGATGACGATGAGGAATACTTTTTCGCCATTGCTAAGCAAGGGAAATACTTTCTGCTTGAAGATATCCGGACTCATCATCGGGCGACCTGTATCGCTGCCTTTTTGCGACGGCGAGACCCAGTTGAGGTAGTTGTTCTTGACGAATTTGGCGAAACCATTGTTGGCGTCCTCTTTTTGCGTCTTCAGCATCTCTGTCATGTTGCTGTCGGTGCTGCTCAGTTCGAGTTCCCAGTGCACCAGCGTCCGATAGATGTCTATCCAGTCGCTGATGTTGCGGCAGTCGCTGATTTTTGTCGAGATATCAAGGAAATTCTGTTGATATCCGCTTTGCGTCACTTCCGTGACAATCTCCTTGCGATGGATATTTTTCTTCAGTGTCAGCAAAATTTGGTTGGGGTTGACGGGTTTGATGAGGTAATCGGCGATTTTGGAACCAATGGCTTGGTCCATGATGTTCTCTTCCTCGCTCTTGGTCACCATCACGATGGGGGTGGAGGGTTGCAACTCCTTGATTTTCTGCAACGTTTCCAATCCCGAGAGGCCGGGCATCATCTCATCGAGCAATACCAGGTCAAAGGTTTGCTGCCGGCATTGGTCGATGGCGTCGGTCCCGTTGCTCACGGTGGTCACGTCATAGCCTTTTTTCTCTAAAAACAGAATGTGGGCCTTGAGCACTTCTATCTCATCGTCCACCCACAGCAATTGTCCGTTGCTCATAACTGATATGGTCTGATACTGACTGTAATAACTGTATTTATCTGATACGTACAGATGATTTAAAAACCATCCAATTCGTAATACTCATCGTCGAGGAACAGGTCCTCCAGTTCCTTTTCCTTTTTCTTCTCTTTCTTTGGCGTAGCAGGAACTGGTTCCTCTCCGAAACCGTCATCGAACTCGATACCCGTATCCTCCCGCTCCGGATTGATAGGCTCAGTCTTCTGCTCAGTCTTCTTGACTGGCTTCTCCTGCTTGACGACTGGCTTCTCTTGCTTCACAACCGGTCTCTCTTGCTTCACGACTGGACGCTCTTGCTTTATAACCGGTCTTTCCTGCTTCACCACAGGTGTAGTCTTCTTGGTGGAGGTGGGCAGGGTGATGGCCTTTTGCTCAAGGTCGCTTTGTATGGTGGGAGGCAGGGTGGGATTCTGCTTCTTCACCTCACGGCGCTCGTCAATGATGAGACCGTCATCGTCATTGCTATTTGTGTTGTTTTCTCCATTGTCTTCAATGACAAAACCGTCGTCATTGTTGTTGGGGTTGTTTCCGCCATTGTCTTCAATGACAAAGCCGTCGTCATTGTTGTTAGGATTGTTTCCTCTATCGTCTTCGATGACAAAGCCGTCGTCGTTATTGGGCAGTGTGATGCCTGTGTTGTCATCGGGCAGGGTCAGTTGATTGTTTCCAGATGATACCCCGGTGTTTCCAGATACCCCGGTATTTCGAGATACTCCAGTGTTTCCAGATGCTCCAGTGTTTCCGGGTGTTTCGAAGTTTCCTTTGATGCGGTTGGATTCTTTTACCTCGTTGTCATCGACATTTATCCCTTCTTCCACATCCACATTCTGTCCGCCTTCATCATTGATGTCCAATCCGTCATCCACGTTGACATCCTGACCGCCGCCTTCGTTGACATCGAATCCGCCTTCATCGATGACTTGCCCGTCATCAGAGGGTAGTTTACCGTCGCCGTCTTCCTCTGCCTGTGGCTTTTTGAGGTCAGGCTCCTTTTCATAGCCGATCTCTGCTGGTTCGTTGAGTAGATTTTCGGTGTTCACGCGCAACGGGGCGAAATGTTTGGCGTAGAACTCATCATAATCGTCATAACTGTATTGCTTGCCCAGGAGTTCAAGGTTGTCGCTGCTGATGACGATGGTTCGTGCGTTCTTCATCCTGTTGACCACATTGGCGTTCTTGTGCACTTCAGTGGCATATTGGTGTGCCTCGTCGAAATTGCGGAATCCGGAAATTTCCATGAGGTGAATGCCGTCGGCATCGACCAACTGGATGTCGAAGTTGCGCACGATGAAGGTGGTGAAGTTGAAACGTGCCATCTCATAGAGCAACTGGTTCTCGTTGAGAGAATCGGGATGGTAGGCGAGGATGAACAGGAAATCCTTGTTGCGGTCGGCGACGAAGGTGCGTGCGGCGATGGAATCGCTGTCGCTCAGCACCACGGAGCGACGGCTCCATACATCGCTGAGGTCGAAGGACCCACCTCTCAGTTGCTTGCCGGCCTTCACGCCGTTGACAATCATGCCTGCCATCTCACTGATGCGGCTGTTGGGATAGTTCTTCACCACGTCGTTCATGTCCTCCAGGCATCCGTCGGCATCATCGTTGTTGAGGCGGCTCAACCCTCGGATAAAAATGAACTTGTCGCGGTTGGCGCCCAGAGGGAAACGGGTTTCCGACACATGGGCGTTGCCGAATACCTCCTCGTAGCGGCTGGCCTTGAAGGCATTGTAGGTGGCTGCATAGAGCGAGTCTTCTATCTGTTCGCCCCATTTGGAGTTTTCTGCGAAGTTGGGGTCGGTGAGGATGGTGGTCCACTGACTCTCGGGGAATTTTTCCTTGAGCAGCGTTACGTATGAATCTGCGGTCATTGTGTCACCCTTGCGGGAATACAGCAGGAAGAGATGGTAGTACACATCGTCCATCTTCTCAAATTCGGGATAGGATGTGGTGAGGCGGTTGAACTGCTTCTCACTCAGGCGGAGGTTGTCGAACTTGTCCTTGAAAATGATGCCGGAGTTGTAAAGTCCGTCAGCGATGATGGCGTGGCACCCTTCTTTCTGTTCTTCGGTGAAGGGAATGTCCTTGAGGTAGTACTCGCGTTTGTGGGGATCGTTCTGTGCGCTGTCCTGCACGGTGGCGAGGGAGTCCTCGGCCGTCTGCAGCGCGGCGAGGGAGTCGCTGATGGCTTCGGTTTGTCCTTCCTCGTCGAAGAGGCCGCTCACCACGGTCTTGTTGGCCCGCTGCCAGTTGTCCTCGTTCTCACGCTTGCCCCATTGCCGCTGGAAAGCGGTCTTTCCCTGCGTCACGGCCATTTGGTTATAGAAATACCATTCGCCTTTTTGCTGTTGGTTGGCTTGGGGCGTGGTGGGGGGCTGCTGGCGGTTCATGTTGCCTCCGTTCCTGGCCTGTGCCTGCTGCACAGCCGCCTCGGCCTGGTTGCGCTTCTCTTCCTTCTCTTTCTTCTTCAGGGCCTCAATCACGCGGTCGATGGCTTCGTTGCGTTCCTTCTCTGGCATTTCAGAGAGGGCGAGCAGCGAGTCCTGCAAGTGAATGGCTTCGGTATGGGGAGCCAGTTCGTCGAGTATCTTGGAGCGGTGGGAGAGTTCCTCGTAATCCTCACGTTCCTTGTCGAGCATGCCGATGGCGGCTCCGTAGCAGCGCTGTGCATCGCCGAATTTCTCTTTCTCCCAATAAAGGTCGCCGAGGCGGAGCAGCAGCACGCCTTTTTCCACCCCGTTGCGAGTGGATTTCTCATTGCCTTTCTCGTAGGCTCCGATGGCATTGGCGGTGTCTTTCTCCAACAGATAGACATTGCCCATGGCATAATACACCTGGTCAAGATAGTCTTTGTTGTTGTCCGAGGCGGCCATGCGTTTCAGTTGGCTGATGGTCTTCTTCGCCTGACCGGCTGCCATCACCTCGGTCATGGCGATGCGGGCGTTGAAGGCGAGTTCATACGAGGGGTTCTGGGCTACCACTTTCTTGTAGGCTTTGTAAGCCAGGTCGCGGTGACCGAGGGCAGCCTCCATTTGTCCCAAAAGGAACCACTCGCGGGCGCGCTGCTTCTTGCGCATCTCATGCTTGATCACTTTGCGCAGGTAGGGGATGGCTTTCTCATACTCGCCTGTATGGATATAGTAGTCGGCGTAGGTGTAGTCCCATTCCTTCACGGCATGGTAGTCGATGCTGTCACGGCTCATGTTGCGGATCACATCCTCAGCATCGTAGAGCCAGTCTTGCTCGATGTAGCATTTGGCGAGCCAGGCACGGGCCTTACCGTAGATGGCAGGCTGGGTCTGATAGAGGCGGCTCATGTAAGAGAAGGTGGCGGCTGCCTCGTCGAAGGCACCTTTATGGAATTGCGAGCGGCCCATCAGCATCCAAGCCTTCCACATCATGGGGTTGTACTCGCGGCGGTTGAGCCATTCGATGTCCCGGGCGGTCTTGCGGCGGTTTTTCGTCCATTCAGGACGCTTGTTGATGCTGTGGAGTTTGATGGCCTTCTGACTCTTCTCGATGGCGCGGTCGAAGTTGCCGGACCCCAGTTGCTGACTTTGCTTGTTGCCTACTGTGTAGAGAGGGATGATCTCTGTGAAGTTGTCCTTGTTGCCGTTCTCCTTTTCCAATGAACCGTCAATATAGGCGAGTGTGCCGTTGTAGTAGGTGTTGTACCTCGCGGTGAACGCCTGCCAGAAACGACTCTTCGCCGTGTTCTTCTTTGAAGAGCACGACGCACCCGCCAGCAGTATGACTGCCAGCAACAGTGGAATGATGGCTTTGGTCTTTCGCATCTTTTATAATAACACGGAAAAGGCTTTTTTATTGCCTTTTGGTTGGATTTCATTGAGATTTTGGCAACAATGGTGACTTGTGTGACCTGCATAAGTACAAAAATCCCCATATTATTTGCAATGAAAAGTAAAAAATGCTATCTTTGCACATATTACATAACAATCTTTACCCAACTATTCATTCAGAAAACCAAAACCATAAGAATATGAAGACTACAAAACTACTGTTCCTCATGGCCATGTTGCTCATGGGAGCCATTGGTGTCCAGGCGGCAACAAAGACTGCCAAAGCCGTGTTGTCGTTTGATGGGAAGACTCTGACTTTCGAATATAACGATCAAAAGTATAATCCCCTTAGGACTAAGGTATATATGCTTAACTCTGGTACCGAGGCTCCTGGCTGGCTTGAGAATAAAGAAACAATCACAACTGTGGTTTTCGACAGCTCATTCAGGGAAGCAACACCCACGTCGTGCTATAAATGGTTTGAAGGGATGAGTGAACTGACGACCATCGAAATGAAGAACCCGTCGGTTTCCGACCCCTCCGCTACCAACTATATGAATCTCAATACCTCAGAGGTGACGACGATGAACAGCATGTTCAGTGGCTGCTCAAAGTTGGAAACACTCCCTGATCTTTATCGGCTGAGTACCAGCAATGTGACCGATATGTCGGGCATGTTTAAAAATTGTTCGGCCTTGACCAGCCTTAATTTGGCAGATCATTCTATCATGATAGATAATGAAAGAGTCAATGTTCAATCACGATTCATAACGGCGAATGTGACCACGATGGCATCCATGTTCTACAATTGCAGTAGTTTGACCAGTCTTAATCTCACCAAGTTCAACACAGATAAGGTGACCAGTATGAGAACTATGTTCTACAATTGCAGTAGCCTCACCACACTCAGATTGGGCAATTTCAACACCTCTTTGGTGGAGGATATGGGATTTATGTTCATGAAATGCAACAAATTGCAAACAATCGTTGGCCTCGACAATTTCGATACGTCGAATGTCACCACGATGCAGCAGATGTTTGCCTGGTGTTCGGGTTTGAAGCAGTTGAATCTTCCCTTTAATACCTCAAGTGTGGAGATCATGTCATTTATGTTTGCGGAATGCACCAGTCTTGTTGCTGCCGATATCAGCAGTTTTGACTTTCCTGATCTTAACTCTTATGATTTGTTTATGGGTTGCACTGCACTATCGCAGTTGACCGTCTCTGCCACAGCGGCCAATCTGAGACCTTCTGATGATACTCCGAACTCAGGTTCATTGATCGGCGTAGGCACAAAGTTATCTCCATGCTATCTTATTTGCGTCGGATTTACTCCTTCGCCCGAGGAAACAGGTGCAGGTTGGTTCAAATGGAAAGGTGGCTATTTTACCGAATCCTTAATTGCGATGCCATACGCTGCTTTGAAAGACAATGTTCTCACTTTCCGCTATGATGACCAGAAAATGGCGCTTTTCAGTGCGGGGGCAGATGTATATCCTTTGAATGAGGCTCTCGTTCAGCCTGGATGGAGAGGATGCAGTGCCACCAAAGTAGTGTTTGATCCTTCGTTTGCAGAGGCAAGGCCATCGTCGTGCGCCTTTTGGTTCTATAACATGACAGAACTCGATTCTATCACGGACATGAAGTATCTCAATACTTCTGAGGTGACCAACATGTACATGATGTTTTCCTACTGTGATAATTTGAGGAAAGTCGATGTGAGCCATTTCAATACCTCCAAGGTGGAAAACATGAACTACATGTTCTATGAATGTTGGAACCTGTTTAATTTGGATGTCAGCAATTTCGACTTGCCTGAGGGGAATACTTATAGTATGTTCAAAGGATCTTCCATTAACCATCTGACTGTCCCTGAGTGTGCGGAAATCCTTAATGAGAATGCCTGCGAAGGTTTGGGCTATCAGGTAAATCCCTGGGAACTGATTTGTCCTGCCGGCTTCACTCCTGTGCCTCAGGAAGTGGATCCCGAAGGCAACTGGATCAAGTGGAAGGGCGGCTACTTCTTCGTATCGCAGATG
Organism: Prevotella sp.; assembly: GCA_016281815.1. Taxonomy (GTDB): domain Bacteria; phylum Bacteroidota; class Bacteroidia; order Bacteroidales; family Bacteroidaceae; genus Prevotella. The sequence goes on from JAEEJK010000043.1 coordinate 85,391, forward strand.
GAGCCATACGCCGCACTGAAAGACAGTGTGCTCACCTTCCGCTATGATGCCAAAAAGAATGAGCTTTCTGGTCAGGGAGCAAGTGTCTATAGTTTGAATGAAGGATACGATTTGCCGGACTGGACACGAAACCCATCCGTAGCTGCTAATGTGACAAAAGTGGTGTTCAATGCATCTTTCGCCAAGGTAAAACCTGTATCTTGCGCTTACTGGTTCAATCAGATGTACAAACTTAAGTCCATCGAGGGCTTGGAGTACCTCAATACCTCAGAGGTGACCACCATGGAGCAGATGTTTACATCTTGCAAAAAATTGAGGGAGGTTGATGTGAGCCATTTCAATACCTCTAAGGTGGAAAACATGAACTACATGTTCTATGAATGTTCGAATCTGTTCATCCTGGACATCAGCAATTTTGATTTGCCTACAGAAAACACGGATCAGATGTTCGTAAAATCTTCTATCAACTATCTGACAGTTCCAGTATGCGCGGAAGTCCTCAGCGCCAATGCCTGCCAGGGTATGGGTTCTCAGGAGAATCCTTGGCAACTGATATGTCCTGCCGGCTTCACCCCGGAGCCTCAGGAAACAGATCTAGATGGCAATTGGATTTTATGGAAGGGCGGCTATTTCACGGCAGTACAGAAGGATCTATACGCCATTTTGGAAGACAATGTGCTTACCTTCATGTATGATCTCAAGAAACAAAAGTATATAACCGATGGTTATACGGTCTTTGACTTGAATGACACGGAAACAGCCCCGGCATGGTATAATAACAGGAATGTTGTCACCAAGGTGATATTTGATGAGTCTTTCGCACGTGCCAGACCCGTCTCATGCCGCAGCTGGTTCTATGGTATGTTTAATCTTCAAAAGATTGAGGGCATTGAGAATCTGAACACATCGGAAGTGACCACCATGCATGCCATGTTTTATGGATGTGAACGACTTGGCAAGGTTGACCTGAGTCATTTTAACACCTCAAAGGTGACCACTATGCGTAACATGTTCAATGGGTGCACCCGACTCGAAAGTCTCGATCTGAGCCATTTCGACACCTCAAAGGTGACCACCATGTATGCTATGTTCCATGGATGCAAAGCACTCGAAAGTCTCGACTTGAGTCATTTTGACACTTCCTTGGTGGAGGATATGAGCTGTATGTTCATGAAAAGTAACAAGCTGACTTCTATTGAAGGCCTTGACAAGTTTGACACGTCGAATGCGACCACCATGTATCAGATGTTTTACGAATGCAGCCATCTTCAACAAGTGGACCTGAGTCATTTCAATACCTCCAAGGTGGAAAACATGGCATTTATGTTTATAGACTGTAGCAGCCTGACCTCTGCCAATATCAGCAACTTCGAATTCAAGGAAGGTTGTATCAACAACAACATGTTCCAGGATTGCACCTCCTTGAACAAGCTTTATGTTTCTTCTTCAGCAGCCAACCTGCGCACTTATGACACGGGTAACGATCCTTTTGATTCCGGCTCATGTGTGGGTGTAGGCACAGAAACAACTCCCTGCATACTGATTTGTTCAGATGGCTTCAATCCTGTACCTGAGGAGGAAGATTCTGATGGCAAATGGATGAAGTGGAAGAGTGGCTATTTCATCGTTTCTCCCATGGGTGATGTCAATGAAGACGGGAGGTTGTCTGTGGCTGATGTGATGTTGACAGTCAACCGGCTGTTGGTACATCCCGTTTCCATTTTCAATGAGGGAAATGCCGATATGAATAATGACGGCAGGTTGTCTGTGGCCGACGTGATGCTGATGGTCAAGGCAATTACAGGACAACACTAATCATCCTTCTAATAGCATCAGCAGCTCGTCTTTGATCTGGTCGGGCACGCTGATGCCGCGAAGGATGAGGCTGCGGTTCCACGCTGGCACCTCCTCAGGACGCAACGTGGTGAGCACTTCCTCAAACAACTCGGCTTCTTCGTCGGTATAGCTGTCACTGCGGCGACCGGCAAAGGAGTCGAGTTCTTCGTCTTCAAAATATTCAATGGGTTTCACGGAGGCTTCCATCATGCAAACCTGCTCGCAACGTGTGTCATGGCCGTTACAGGTGTCGCACGAAGGCCCTTCGGTGATGCTCTTGCCATCGTCTTTGGAGAGCCAGCCCAAAAGTGCGGCTATGCCTCCAAGGAGGACAAGGGCAATGAGCAGGATGGCAACAGCACCTATACCTGCAAAAATGACCATCGTGATAGTGCTCATGCCTCTTCCTCAATGACAAAACCGGCAGATCGCAGGTGGTCCCAATACTGGGGGTATGACTTCGTCACTACAGATGGATTGTTGATGCGTAGATCAGGGAAACGCAGGGCTGCGGGGGCAAAGGCGAGTGCCATGCGGTGGTCATCGTAGGTTTCAATCACCGGGTGAATGTCTGCTTGGCAACGGCTGCCGTCCCAGATGAGGTCGTTGTCGGCATTGCTCTTCACCACATACCCCAATTTGGCCAACTCGCGCTTGAGTGCCTCAATGCGGTCGGTCTCCTTGATGCGCAGGGTGCCCAGACCACGGAAATGGAAGGGGATATCCTTCAGGGCACAGGTCACAATCATGGTCTGAGCCAAATCGGGCTGGTTGACGAGATTGTATTCCATCCGTGGTAGTTTGATGGGGTGACTGCTCAGTGTGACGGTGGTGGGAACTCCTTTGTCGAGCACACCGAACTTGGTGCGAACACCAAGAAGACTCATCAGATAACGCACCACCGAGTCACCTTGGCGCGATCCGTCGGTGAGACCTTCCAATTTCACCTGATATTCGCCATCGCTCAATGCCACCATCTCATACCAATAGGAAGCGGCACTCCAGTCATTCTCAATGAAATAGGGGGTGGGGCGGTAGGGACGGGCACTCACCCGAATGGTATTGGGACCTGTCCACTCTACCTCGGCTCCAAAGTCACGCATCGTGCAGAGTGTGAGGTCAATATAGGGACGGGAGATGATGCTGCCGGTCAAACGAAGTTCCATGCCTTGGCGCATCGCGGCTCCGGCGATGAGCATCGCGGAGATGAACTGAGAACTCACGTTGCCTTCCATTTCGACGGCACCGCCTTCCAACTGCCTGCCGCGGATGCGAAGTGGGGGATAACCCTCCGCTCCCACATACTCGATGTCGGCTCCGAGACGGCGGAGGGCCTCCACGAGGATGCCGATGGGACGGTGCTGCATACGCTCCGTTCCAGTGATGACGTGCTCACCGCTGTCGGTGACAGCCAGATAGGCGGTCATGAAACGCATGGCTGTTCCTGCTGCCTTGATGTCAATGGTGTAAGGCATGTCGCGCAGTGCGCGCACGATCACTTCCGTGTCGTCACAGTCGGAGAGGTTGGCGGGCATCTGGTTCCCTCCGGTGAGAGCATGTATCACCAGCGCACGGTTGCTGATGCTTTTTGAGGCTGGCAACTTGATGGAGGTGTCAAGTGCCTCCGGTGCCGTTATCTTGTATCGCATGATGGGTGTTTTTTGCTTTAGCGGCTGCGAAATTACAAAGATTTTATGAAAATTCCAATAATAAATGCTTTTTCTATCCCTGTCAACCTTAAAAAATGTTTACGTTGACACCTGATTTGCGACAATCTCCCAACAATCATTCAAATAATCCGAAATGCGCGTGATTTCTTTCTCCTATTTCTTCTGCTGGTAAATTTGGCCGTTTCAATAATAATTAATAATTTTGCAAAAATTATTCTACAAACCTTGACATAACGCACTATGGACCAACTACACCTGAAGATGAATGCTAACCCAGTGGTGGCATTCCTGCAAAAAGATCCCGAAGAGTTCACCAAGTCCGACATCATCCGCTTCATTTCTGAAAACGAGGTCCGGATGGTCAATTTCATGTATCCGGGCGGAGACGGAAAACTCAAGACACTCAATTTCGTCATCACCGACGGGGCATACCTCGATACCATCCTGACCTGTGGGGAGAGGGTGGATGGCAGCAGCCTGTTCTCCTTTGTTGAGGCTGGAAGCAGCGACCTCTATGTGATTCCAAGATATGCGACCGCCTTTCTGGATCCCTTTGCAGAGATTCCCACGCTTTGCATGCTCTGCTCATTCTTTGACAAGGATGGGGCTTTGCTGGCAAGCGCTCCGGAACAGACACTGGCCAAAGCATGCCGGTCGTTCACGAAAGTGACGGGAATGGAGTTTCATGCCATGGGCGAACTGGAGTATTACGTCATTTTCGGCGATGACGGACGCTTCCCCGCCATCGACCAGCATGGCTACCATGAGTCTGCTCCCTACGCCAAGGCAAACGAGTTCCGTGCCAAGTGCATGCTCTACATCGCCCAGACCGGTGGACAGATCAAATATGGTCACTCCGAGGTGGGCAACTTCATCCTCAACGACAAGGTGTATGAACAGAATGAGATAGAGTTTCTGCCGGTCAGGGCAGAGAAGGCTGCCGACCAGTTGATGCTCGCCAAATGGGTCATCCGCAATTTGGCCTACCGCATGGGGTTGGAAGTCACTTTCGCCCCAAAGATCACGGCAGGGAAGGCGGGTTCAGGTCTGCATATCCACATGCGGATGATGCGCGACGGGCACAACTGCATGTTGCATGAGGGCAGACTCAGTGATGACGCTCGCCGTATGATTGCTGGAATGATGAAACTGGCGCCCAGCATCACCGCATTCGGCAACAAGAATCCCATGTCGTATTTCCGCCTCGTACCTCATCAGGAGGCGCCCACCAATGTGTGCTGGGGCGACCGCAACAGGTCGGTGCTCGTACGGGTGCCACTGGGTTGGAGTTCGGGAGTTGACATGTGCCACACAGCCAATCCTGCACAGCAGGTCAGCCAGGTGGACACTTCGATGAAACAGACCGTGGAGATGCGCTCGCCCGACGGGTCGGCTGACCTCTACCAGTTGATTGCCGGACTATGCGTGGCATGCCGCTGGGGATTTGAGATGGAAGATGCCCTGAAGGTGGCTGAGCGCACCTACGTCAATGTGAATATCCATGATGAAGCCAATCGTGAGAAACTCGCCCAACTCGCCCAACTGCCCGACAGTTGTGCCGCCTCAGCCGATTGTCTGGAGCAGCAGCGGGAGTATTATGAGCGCGATGGCGTGTTCAGTCCGGCGATGATCGACAGCATCATCAGCCAACTCAGGTCATACAATGACCGCACTCTCCGCAAGGACATCGGACATGACCTGAAAAAGGTGCTCAACCTCGTCCAAACTTATTTCCACTGCGGATAAAAACTTAACTCCTTCAACTCGACCGAGTTGAAGGAGTTAAGTTTTTTAGACATTCGGATTATAATTTTCAATTTTCAATTTTCAATTTTCAATTTTCAATTTTCAATCTTCAATTGAAATCATCCTTTTTGCACGAAGATTCGAGCGTCCACCGCGGTGACGCTGGTCTCGTCGGCCAACAATGGGTTGATGTCCATCTCCTTGATTTCGGTGGCAAAGCGCAGCAGGGTGGACAGACGGACGATCACTTCTGCGAAACGGGCCTCATTGATGCCGGCCTGACCACGTGTTCCTTTGATGATCTTGTAGGCACGCAGCGACTTGATCATTGAATAGGCCTCGGCGTATGAAAGTGGGGCCAAACCGCTGCTCACGTCCTTGAGCACCTCGACGAAGATGCCGCCAAGACCGCAGAGAACGACATGACCGAACCTCGGTTCGTACTTGGCACCGACAAATAGTTCCGTTCCCTTGATCATCTTCTGTACCATCACCGAGGTGGCACCCTCAATCTGCATCATCCGTTCAAACTCCAACCGCAGGTGCTTCGCGCTCTTGATGTCAAGCGACACACCGCCCACATCACTCTTGTGGACAGGTCCCACCACCTTGGCAACCACTGGGTAGCCGATACGCTCGGCGAATGCCACAAGGTCGTCCACATTCTCACTCACCATCTCTGGCACCATGGGGATGCGGGCGCAGTCGAGCAACTCATGCACGAGGGTGGGGGAGATGTAGCCGCTCTCTTGGATGCCTGAGATGATGTCGCGGATGCGCGGTACGTCGACACCGAACAACTCGATCTCTGGCGGGGCGGGTGGCGGAGTGCGCATCACCTGGGTGAGTGCGGTGGCGAGCGTCACCTCATCGCTGAAGTTCACATGGCCTTTCTTGAGAAACTCCTCCACCTCGGGACCGGCGGTGTGCAGACTCGGAAGGATGGGGAAAACGGGCTTCTTGCACTCCAATATCTTCTTGTGCAGCACATCATAGGTCTCGTAGAGTTGCACGAGGCCTGGTGTGCCGAATATCACCATGATGGCATCGATATTGTCAAAACGGTTCTCGCAGAAGTCGATGGCGGTGCCCAACTGCTCTGGGGTGCCTGTGGCAAGGATGTCGATGGGGTTGGCCACGGAGGCTCCGGGAAATAGTTTTTCCTTGAGTTCCTCTCCCACGGCAGGGTCGACAGGAGGCACCGACAGCCCTCCCTTGGAAAGGGCATCGGTGAGCATCACGCCCGGACCACCGGCATGGGTGACGATGGCAACATTCTTGCCCTTGATGGGGGGGAGGGTGAAGATGCAGCCCACCGTGGTGAGTTCCTCACGGGAAAAACACCTCACGATACCGGCCTTGCGGAACAAAGCCTCGACAGCGGAGTCGCTGCTGGCGATGGCTCCGGTGTGTGAGGAGGCGGCACGGCTGCCACTCTCCGAACTGCCGGCTTTGATGGCTGCGATGCGGCAGCCCTTGCGGATGAGTGATGCGGCATGGAAGAGCAGTTTGTCAGGATTGCTGATGTTCTCAATGTAGAGCAGTTTGACCTTGGAGTCCTTATCTGAGTCGAAATTCTCGTCCATATACTGCAAGACATCCTCAATGCCAATCTGCTTGCCGTTGCCGATGCTCCAGACTGAGTTGAACTGCAAGCCTTTGATGACAGCAGACTCGAGGATGAACACCGCGGTGGCTCCCGATCCTGAGATGAAATCTACGCCTTGTGGGTTGAGATGGGGTATCGGCTTGGTGAACACGCTGTGGTGCCACGAGTTGAGCAGTCCGATGCAGTTGGGACCGATCAGAGCGGCGCCATATTGCTCGCAGATATCAAGAATCTCTTTCTCCAACGCGGCTCCTGCGGGGGTCTCCTCGCCAAAACCGGCTGAGATGATGATGAATGCCCTGACGCCTTTCTCCGATGCGAGCAACTTAACAGTGGCTGGGCACAACTTGGCTGGAATCACCACGACGGCAAGATCGGTGGGAGGGAGTTCCTTGGCGTCGTGGAACACTTTGATGCCCTGCACCTCGTCTTCCTTGGGGTTGACCACACGCAGCACTCCCTTGTAGCCTCCGTTGAGAAGGTTGCGCACAACGGCGCCACCAGGTTTGTGGATGTTGTTGCTGCCTCCAATCACCACAATGCTCTCTGGCTGTAATAACTGTCTGTTGATCATGGCCTTAATCTTCAATCTTCAATTTTCAATTTTCAATAATTTGTTTGGCGTGTTCCTTGGTCTTGATTTGTTTCGGCCCGATGATGCGCTCCACGATACCTTCCTCATTGATGATGAAGGTGGTGCGGAACGTACCGAAATACTTTCGGCCATACATGCTCTTCTCGCCCCAGACACCAAACTGCTCCACGAGGGTCTTTTCCGTGTCTGCGATGAGGTGGAAGGGTAGTTCGTGCTTGGCGATGAATTTCTGATGTGACTTGGCATCATCTACACTGGCTCCCAGCACGGCATAGCCGGCCTCACTCAGTGCACCCATGTTGTCGCGCAGGTTGCAGGCCTCGGTGGTGCAGCCGGAAGTCATGTCCTTGGGATAGAAATAAAGAACTAATTTCTTGCCGGCAAAATCGCTCAGACGGATCTCGTTGCCGTTCTCATCGTGCCCCAATACCTCAGGGGCCTTGTCTCCTACTTGTATCATGATGTCGTGTTTTTGATAGATGGTTTGTTGTGAAACGCAAAATTACAAATATTTCTCAAAAAATGGAAAAATATGATAGCAAATTTTCCTGTTACGCAAAAAAAGTGTATCTTCGCACTAAAATCATCCATCAACAATTCATTAACCTTATGAAGCAACATTTCTTCGCATTCTTCACATTCCTTACAATGGCCATCAACGCCAGTGCGCTCTCTTTCGACGAGGCACGTCATGAGGCTCTTTACCTCACCGACAAGATGGCATATGAACTGGCTCTCTCCATAGAGCAAATGGAGGCTGTATATGAGATCAATCTCGACTACTTGCTCAATGTCAACCGCAGCAGCGACCTTTACAGCATCTTCTGGGAACGCCGCAACCTTGACCTGCAGTATGTGCTGAATCCTTATCAGTTTCAGGCATACATGAGTGCCAACTATTTCTACCGTCCGCTCAACTGGATCAGGGGAGCATGGAGGTTGGCTATCTATGGGCGTTACACCGACCCACACCTTTTTTATTATGCCCGACCAAGAGCGTGGGTGTCTTTCCGCGGCGGTCGCAATGTGGGGACAAGGAGTTTCTATATGGGACGCAATTACTTCGCACCTGCTAATGGGGGAAGGCCGGGCAATGGTCATATTCCCGGAGCAAATCCTCGGAATGGTCATCGGCCAGGTCAGGGTATCCACAATCCCAACAACGGTTATCGTCCAGGACAGGGCATGCCCAACAATGGCTATCGTCCCGGACAAACCACTTCACAGCGGCCACAACAGGGACAAAATCCTCCACAGCGGCCTCAGCAGGGGCAGGGCAATCCCCAAAGACCTCAGCAGGGACCAACTCCCGGACAGGGACGTCGGTTTTTCCGCAATTAATCATACTTTGTTCTTGGATTCATGACTGGACTGCAGAAAATGACTTTTGCACCCCTGTTGCTGATGGTGGTTTCCGTCATCATGGGGTGCAACAATTATGAGAAGGCCAAGACCGACATGCAGCACGACCTCAATCAGGCCCTGCGCATGATGGTGATGGATGCCGGACAACGAGAAGCACTGATGGATTCGGTTGCTGCACTTCAGGGAGATGCGGTGCTGACACTGGGGCAGGCACAGGACATGCTTTGCCGGCAACTGACCATCGCTTCCCTGAAGGATACGTCGCATGTCTCCTTGTGCTTGGTCAGGAACGGACAACATGAACCATTCTGCGAGCGTGCCATGCTCAGCAGTGACACCTTGCTTTGTGTCCCATCCCGTGCGGGCATAGGTGATTTGACGATCGCCATCAAGGCTTTTGCCAATCCTTCTTGGTGGTCGGTGATGAGGCATTCCCAGCAGCGTCTTCCACTGACCGGCATCATGATGGGCTTGTTGGGACTGATGGCTTTGGCCTTCAGAAAGAACATGGGGGCGGTTCCTGCGGTTGTCGAACCAGATCGGTTGGCTCTTCCTTCCATGCGTCTGACTCCCATGCAGGAGCAACTGATTCATCTGTTTGCCTCTGCTCCCGGTCATGTCCTCTCCAAGGAAACGATTTGTTCGGAACTGTGGCCTAAGAAAGACAGACCAGAAGATACCCTCTACACCTTCATCAGCCGTCTGAAAACCTCTCTCCACCAACAGTCAGACTTGGATATCGTCAACAATAGAGGAAAGGAATATCAACTGGTATCAAAAACGCAAAACGACGATAACCAGTAATTGCCATATAAATTCCCATTAATCTTTTATTCTCTGTATCTCTGTATCTCTTCTATGTTGCAATCCAAATAATTGGGTCATATTTTAGTGTTGTTTAACGGTTATATGTTCATTTTTGCACAGTTTTTCAGGTTTTTATACAAGGAATCCCCTGCCAGACACGTTCAACATGCCTGGAGAGTTGCGTAAGC